>DATBFR010000001.1:0-11951 GCA_036558405.1 Nitrososphaeraceae archaeon
CTGAGGATGGTCTCATAAAAGAACAGAATGCATCAAGGGATGAACTAGGAGTAAAGACTGTGAATATTCTTTATAATTTTGAAGTTGGAACAATTTACTGCTTGATAGATGCACCAAACAAGGCGGCAGTCAAAAAGCATCATGATAAAATAGGCGTAAAATGCGACTGGATTATGGAAGTAAAAACTACACAGAAAACGTGATGCACGCCAAATAAATATCATAATGTTACTAATTCTTTATGGGGCGTCCCATTACATTTGGTTCTCATCTATATACAGCTCATGTAGGAAAACTCCGAAATGCAATAGATTCCCTTGTTCCAGAAAATACTCCAGTACTTGCTGCAGCTAACGGTATAGTTACTTATGTTAAAGATGATTCTAACATTGGAGGACCCTACCCAGCTTATTGGAACTATACAAACTTTATAGTCATTATGCATGCGAATGGAGAATATTCTAGGTACGATCACTTGGCACATCGAAGCTCAAGAGTTAAAGTAGACCAAGCTGTTGCCAAAGGGCACGTGATCGCAAAGGTGGGCATGACAGATACATTCCGACCACATCTTCACTTTCAGGTCTTTATTTACATTGGAACTAATATCTGGATGGATTTTGACACAATAAGTATTCAAGATTTTGGGTAACAGTAGTCAACCTAAATTTGGTAAACTAGTCCAAGGCAAGTAGGCTTGAAGGATATCTATAGCAGTCTTTGCAGATTCATAGTTTCCCGAAAACTAGGAGACAAGGATACAGATAATTTTGTTATTTTTAGCTAAATTGTTTTCACCTTTGAACCTAATAGCTGCTGAGCTCAGTTTCCCGAAAACTAGGAGACAAGGATACAAGTTCATCTCATAGTTGAGCTATAGTTCGTCTTCTACTTTTATCACCCTGTATAATGAAGTTTAGCATACTAATCCATTGGTTGGAATTAAAATACGGTCTACACTAAGAAACTAGTAATCATGTGAAATGGACTTCCTCTGGTGCATGCCTACTAGTATTCGTTCCTATCTTGAAGAGAGGAGCTGTGCTTGTTCTAATCTCACTTTCATCCACTGGCACTAATATAGCAAGAAAATGCTCTCCTTCTTTTACCTTGTCCTCTTCAAAAGAAAACGAAGCTTCCAATCTATCAAGAGACGAATTATACGATAGCACCTTTTGCTGACCTATGTCTCTATTTGGAAAAACTATTCCGTAGTATACATGTTCGTCGCCTTCTTCATTGTCATGTGTGATTATGACTTTGAATGTCACAGTCATTTTTTGATTGTCCATTATTTAACTTTTCAAAACAACTTTATTAGTATGAACAAATATGAGCCAACCATTAAATATACATACCTATCAAAAGGCGCGCCAAATTTTCATACTCTTTAGACTAGAATTATCTTGTGTGTGTTATTTGTGTTATTAGTATTATTTCAAGGAATTTACATTTTCACTTGTCGCTTTTCTATTGCAAACCTCATTTCAGTAAAGAAGCATCTTAATATCCGTTTACTTAATTTGACATACAAAATCGAAGACGGTGACAATAATAGATTATGAATGACTTTCACAATAGGCAATAAACTGGTCAAACGGAAATGAAATAATTTCACACATGACCTCTATTTGTAACAGATCCAATCCCTCCCGATATCTTCTAACCATGACAGGGTCCTTGTTTTGGCTTTGAAAAAATGTCACATTTTCGTCTCCAGTTATAATTTCTGTAAACTCAAGATTTGTAATTAGGACTTTTCTCACTATTTCCCAAGGATACTATATTACAACCAAATCCTATTTGAACGATTGCTGTGCAGTTTGTTGCCGAAAGTTATTTAAATTGGTTCTAAAATACCGTAGAAATATTATATGATATTTGATATCGAACTTGCTAGTCAATGCAGTAAATTTTGGTACGAATATGATAAAGCCTTTAATCCTCCAATGCCACCATCAGATATTGCAACAAAAGCCCAAGTAAGACAAATCCTAGGCCCAAAGTCAATAATTATACCCTTCATGGATAACTTCAATTGGGATACTAGAACGCTAGACTATGATAAATTCAAGGAACGTATTACAGAACTTAATATTAAGGAAACCCTTTCTAGCTTAGGAAATTCGCAGCTTAAATTTATAAATGATCTTTTGTATAGACAAGAAATTATTCAAACCGCTTTTGAGTATTTTGGTTGGGGAGTCCTGTATGATGCTTCACATGATGCTGAAAGAACTGCACTCAGTGCAGAAACCGGAAAAATGGAAATTTTTAGAATTCACATGATCGATGATATATCATTATACGGCGTTTGGCATATTTTTATAAGAGCGATAAATGCGGTGATTTTAAATGAAAAAATCTGGTTCGAAATAGATAAACTGGTGGCGCTCGCGTACATGATCCATTCCAAGGTTTTGCCTATTCAATCATTCAAATTTATTGGAGGGCCTGCGCCAGAAAATGCACCAGCTGCACAAAAACCAGATTGGAAAGAAATAGAGGGCGTTCTTGAAATGTGCCGAAAGCGAATACAGGTTACAGGGTTTGAGCAGCTAGACTCGATTCTGTCAAATGCTTTCCGTGGCCCACTTACGTTCATATAATATGCATAAAGTTCAGGAATTTGAAGAATATTATTTGATCTTTTCAAGTTCAATCTTACTATACTTTTATTATTATCATTGGTCAATTAGCAGTTGTTTCCTGGATCAGAGATAAGTATAAATCATTAGAAGAACATGTAAACTGACTTTGACTACATTTAGAAAAGAAATTGAAAGTTAAACAAGGTTGGTTTGATCCAAATGGACCCGGTGCCTTAAATGATACTTATATCATTATGAATAAGATATTAATCGTTAACGTTTTACATCTATTTTTTTGTAAATTACAATAGAATTTATTTTATTAAAATATTCTTAGATAAAAGAATGGTGTCTATAATTAAGACGGCAATGTATGAAAGCTAAATAATTGTCTCGGAATCAATAACATTTTATAGTACTAGTAAAGCCTTTTGTTCTCGCTAGAAGAATTAAAACCTAACATGTAATATTAAATATGAATTGTTTATCAGGAACGTATATGCCTCAAGCCAAAATGTTGAGACAACCAATGGAAATTCGTGCATTTTGTCAAGATAAGCTAAGTCTATTAACAACAGTTTAGTCACAGCAAATGGTTTTAAATCTGATAGGAACGGTAATACGGAGATTCTAGCTGTATTAGTTTTGCATCACATAAAGTAAAACCAAAATGGTTACCTAATTCTCAAGTTATTCGAGAAAATAATTGGTCAGAAAAGAGATCTCGGGTGTCATATAGATGTTATAGAAGTGGGCATAAAATATATTCCAGAAGAACTGACTGAAGAGTATTTTCCCCGAACTAATTCAAGATGTCCTAGTAGAAAGGTTGCTCGTGTGGGATGAAAAAAATATGTGCGGTTCACAAATTTTCTCACTCTGATTCTGAAAACATTAGTGATTCAATTCTGGCTGCAATTGGATGTTTCATTAGAGATAAGAATACGAAAAATACAGGTTTCTAACAAATGAACACTTTGCCAAAGAAGAATGATATAAGATATATCATTCATATAGATGTGGGATTACACTTTGCATCACCCAAAAGATCTATTATTGATGTAAATGCTGACGAGTGTTACAATCTTAAATCTTAAAACAAATGAACCAGACCCACATACTGGAGTTGATTGCACTTTTGTTCAAATTGCAGATGTATTTCCAGTGTCAGACATCGTGCCAGAGGTAGATGGTGTTGGAAGACTTGAAGACCTCAAGGATTTTGATTTTGAGAGCATATCAATAATTGGTCAAAGGATATTAAAAGTAGGGAGAGCTACTGAAATAGCTAGGTGAACGATAATAGGATTCTGTTATGAATTGTGAGATGCGCCTGGTGAAACTGAGTATACTGATTTTTCAATCGTTATAGACAATGGACTCCCTTTTGATTGACCTGGAGATAGCGGTTCTATAATAATCTCGGACGACGATAATCACAATCCAATTGGTATATCATGGGGAGGTAGAATACGTAAGGTGAGGACAGGTCGTAAAGAGTATCGGACAGGTCAGCCAGATGTTGAAATTGTAAGGTAAGTTTTTAGAAAACAGTTAAGCACGAGTGAATTTGAACCATGATGTCGCTCGTCTATTATGAAATGAACGATCATACAGTCTATCAAGGGGGATTATGGATATATCCTGAAATAAGTTCTTTAAGCGTGCAATATGACTATTATGTATATATTTTTGAAAAAAACAATCCAAAGAAAGCGTCCATGCATCTAAAATCTTATAATAAGACCTTCAGTTATTATAGGGAGAATTAGAGATGGCTATAGATGTCATTAAGATTTTTCCACCCATTGGAATTGCACGACTAGGTAACAGCCTTGAAGATGAGTTGCAGCATCAGAGTAGCCCTAACCCTGGGGAATTTTTCGTTGGTCCTGAAATTCCAGGTGATCAGACTCCTCCTCCTGGCGGCTACAAAGATGCTAGATTGCGCATCAAGCGACAAGCAGCGCGATTCTACCTTTTCGGGTATGAAGCAGGATCTGCCGATGATGATAGTGGCAAGGAAATCACTCTAACCGATGCTGACATTAAATGGACTGTTGATCTAGCCAATACCAAGGCAGACTGGCATAAGTTCGGGGGGATTGAACATACGAACTTACCACTTCGCAACGAGACCATCAGTGGTGCTAACAGGGCTTCTCTACGCATTACCCCAGGCTTCCGCACACTTGATTCTACTGAGCCTGTAGACAAACTGTTTAAACACCCAACTAAGCATTTCAATACTGGGACCTTCTTAAGCGTTAACGTCCCTCTAGGAGAGATGCAGACCGACGAAGCCGGCCACCTGTTGGTTCTCGGTGGATTTGGAAACTCAGACTCCCCACACAACAGAGCTCTCTCCAATTTTGCCAACAATGATGACTGGTATGATGATGTGTCAGACGGTCCTGTCAATGCTTCGGTACGGTTCAAGGGAACAGATAAGTGGATAGAGGCATCTTCAGCTTGGGTGATTTGTGCTCCCCCAAAATTCGCTCCGCAAATAGAGGATATAATCACACTGTATGATTCGCTCCTTCAGGCTGCTGTAGACAAGGGGCTTAGGGGAGCTTCAGAACTGGTCCCAACTGGTCGTCCATCTTTTACTAAAGACGTCTATCCGCTGTTAGCCCGAGCAATGGGCATGAAGTGGGTCAGTGCGCTGGCCCAAGTGATGCATCCAAAGGTTCGGAACAGTATGCCCAGTCCAGGCTCTGACACACCAGACCAGAAGAATGCTCGAATAGACGTCTTCAGACGACTTCGTAATCCGAACGATGATCCCCGTAATACTGTTTTCAAACAAGATATGCCTAAGATCTGGTCAGATTTGTACCCACTTCATGTAGGTGCATCTCTTACTAAGATACAGTATCGCTTGTTGGAACAGTGGAAAGAGGGAGATTTCGATAATGATTGGATGAGCTCTACACTGACCGATGTAGTTTCTACAGACCGAATCACTCCTAAAGGGCTAACCCGAGCAGCGCTTGAAAACTGTGTTGGCGGCAACTTTTACCCAGGTATAGAAACAAGTTTTATGACTCGTGATAGTTACACCTTCGTCGAGCCTTTTGAATTTCGACTTGATGCCACTCAACTCAAGCCAGGTGATCTTACTAAGCAGATGGCCATTCCATGGCAGGCAGATTTTTGGGATTGTGCTTATGATGATCTAGAGGGTCAAGTTGAGGGACTTCAATGGTGGCCTGCTCACCGGCCTGACGATGTGTTTCCAGTCGGAACTACTTCCCAAGTTCGGTGGATCAGGGAGGCGGACAATATTAATACGAGGGAGGATTTTGTGCAGAGTTGGTACAAGTTTGGCTTCGTCATACGACAAGGTGACCAGTACGTAGAGTCTCAGCGCAGCACATAAAATCGCTTACTGGAAACCATACAATGTTTTTTCACCACGATGATTTTTGCCCATCTTGAAAGATGAACCATTTCATAAATCTCTTAGTTATGTCTTAAAAGCTAAATGCCATCATCCGAATTCTTTGATGTGGTAATAATCGGTGGGGGACCAGCTGGTGCCGCTGCAGCCATTACCTTGGCGAAACGGGGCATTCGCACTGCCATCGTTGAACGTTCCGACTACTCTATGATACGGACCGGTGAAACACTTTCTCCATCTATTCGTAGCTCTCTAATCAACCTAGGAGTCTGGCGACACTTCCTAAAAGATGGTCACATTGAATCTTTTGCAATCCGTTCAGTATGGGGCTCACCTCAGCCACTTGACAGTAGCCATATCTTTAATCCGTACGGTTCCGGGTGGCATGTGGATCGCGTTCGCTTCGACCATATGCTCATCACAGCTGCAGTGAACGCAGGAACCACACTTTTCACCGATGCCCGTATCATGAATCTCTCGCATTATGGCACATTTGACTGGCAGGCTAGCATCTTACAACGCAAATCCTGTTACTTTATTCGTTCTGCCTTCCTCATTGATGCTGCGGGACGTTCTACTGCAAATTTTATGGGATTTCCCCGCTCATTTCATGTTGTGGATCGCCTTATTGGTATCGTGAGATTCTTAACTCGAGTTACAACCGAACCTTATGCCCTAGTTGAAGCTATGGCTGATGGATGGTGGTATTCGGCTCCCCTTTCGCACGATCGCCTCGTCGTTGCTCTTATGACAGATGCTGATCTTATAGCTCGATCTGGCTATGTTCCGTATGACTACTGGATTCACCAACTTGCAGTTGCTCCCCTCACCTCAGCGCGGGCTGGTCAGCAAATCTCACTTGCTGAATCCAAAATTGTCTCTGCAGCCTCCGTGCTTCGCAACCCGCTTCATGGCACTGATTGGCTGGCCGCTGGAGATGCCAGTATTGCCTTCGATCCTATTTCAGGTCAGGGAGTCTACAATGCATTGAGGGGTGGAGTAATTGCAGCTGAAGCTGTCATGGCCAGATTCGATGGCAGCTCTGAAACGTTTACTGAATACTCAAGATGGATTAATAGTCAATTCTTGAGGTATCTACAAATGCGCAGTGCGTTATACAGAAAGGAACAACGCTGGCCGCACTCTCTCTTCTGGCTTCGTCGCCAGTCACTTATCAATGCCCGTAAGTAAAATTAGTAATCAAGACAGTATTAGAACTCATGCGGCTATTGCATGTGTTGAGTTAGCATCTAGCCTGGATTATCCGAGAGTATCGTAATGCTGTGGAGTTACAATCGAGATATCTTTAGAATTTTTATTTTCTCGGTCATTTTCTGGCGCAAACCAGGGGCGAATAGGCCATACGTTTGTAACAATTCCTGTGTCCATAGTTTGGGCTCCCCACCCAGCCCAAGGCTCAAGTGGGCTAAGAATGCCCCAATTTGGCTCTCCAATTTCAATATCACCGCTACCCTTTGAATTTCCCTGAGTCCCATAAATCTTGGTAGGATCGAGACGGATCGATGGATCTTTCAGCTGCCACATCGCCCATAGGCGATCAACATTCGAGTGCACGAGAAAGACAAATGGATCCCGAAAGGAAATATGAGGATCACTCAGATTTCCATCATTTCCACCAATATAGCTGTGTGCCAAAGCGTGAGCACCATTGGTGCTGCCACTGCCATCCAATTCAACTCCTTGTATTAAATCGTTGAAGATTTCCCAAGTAGGTGCATTTACAAGCTCAGCATCCGTCGCCCAGTATATGCCTCCCGTTCGCTTGCCTACAGGCGGTGCACCAGGCCACTTATCCCTCTTTAGTGTCTTCGGAGGATCAGCTGGATTACAGTGTACAGGTTGGCCCCCCATCGTAGTAGGATATCTCCAAGTAAATGGATTATTTGGGTCTGTCCTGTTCAAGTGGACTGGCGATCTATTATCTCGGAATTCGCCATCGTGTGGGTTTTCTACGTAAAAGCCTGCCGACTTCAATGGTTCTTCAACCAAACCGTTCGCGTTACCCATAAAATCCGAATCGAAAAGATTGACAGTTTTCCCCTCGTTATCGCGCATATTAGTTGGGTCTAAATTCCAGTCCCAATAGTGGAGCGACAATTCTGGGTGAACTTTGCGAAGCAAGTCTTCAAACATCTTTATCATTTGACGATGCCAAGGTAAAAATGCCGGACACCCATGAACATGACTGCTCTGATGAATTTCATCCATCTTAAACCAGTATGACACATGACCAGCAGGAAAATCAGTCCTAGAGCCTCCAGGACTAAAATAAATCTGATTCAATTGTTTGACCGCATCTATAAATAGCTCACGTTCTTCCTTGCAAACTGTTGCGATATTCCTGCGTATCCCATCTCCGAGTGTCATTTTAGATACTCCATGAGATCTCTATAAAACATGACAAACTGACAAGAACACTACTTAAAATGTCTTATGGTAAGTGAGAGCGAGGACAGAAATTTTGATATTTCAACAGTTTTACAACCAGAGCAGTAATGATACCATAACAGTTGGAGGACAACCACTACAAGGAGTCTTTAACTCCGGCAACGGACTTGTACATTCCTAATACAGATCCTGGACCCCGTCTATGTGACTTATAATACGAAAATATTGGTTTTAGAAATATGGATATGGGTTCAGAAACAAGATATTGGACCATCACCCAGGTATTCATTTTCAATTGCATTTGATTCGAACTCAAGAAAAACAATAGTTTTTGGAGGAACTTCAATAAATTTTGAACTTAGGAATGATACTTGGGAGTGGATAGATCAAATATGGACCCAGATTGCAGATACCGAACCTTCAAAGAACACAACACAAGATGGTATATGATTCCCATAGAGATAAGATAATTCTCATCGGAGGCTTTGGCGGGAGTGGATTCAAAGGTGATACTTGGCAATACGATAGTAATGAATGGGTGCAAATCGCGGATACTGGACCGCCACCTCGAGCAGTTCATGCTATGGTATATGATTCAGATACGTCAAGGACAATTCTTTTTGGCGGTGGCAATGAAACTTCTTTTATGAATGATACTTGGGAGTGGGACGGAACAGAGTAGACACAAGTTGCAGATACTGGACCATCACTACGTGCATATCCTTTGATGGTATATGAATCTTCCAAGAAAGCGACTCTCCTTTTTGGAGGTGCCGATCTTACAGGTCTTTTTGGGGACACATGGAGAATGAAGAATGGTGCTTGCATTAAGGTGCAAGATATGGGCCCCGTTCGAAATCGAAGCAAGAATAATAAAGATGGACAATGAATCTAATTAATAAGATCTAGTAAAAGGCATTCGTAGCTAATACTCTATTAGAAGATCTATAGAAAGTTCGTATAGAGGGCATTATTAGACATAATATTAATTTTCCAACTGAGAGATATTTCGAATATCTCACGAAAAAAAGACAGCTAATGCGTACTTCTGGCTATAATGATAAAATTTGATCTTTATCAGGGCGCGCGCCTGTTTCTAATACGTCTAATTTAGAATATACTAAGTACAATTACATTCGGATACTTTAGCAATCAATTCATTTATCATCTATTGCTGCTGCAATACTAAGAGCATAAATAATGATTCAGCTGAATAGTTTTCGTCTTTTGAGCTAACAGCTCTTATGTAATCTCTATTGTGTCCACATTCAGAAAGTATCTCATTATTTAAAATACCTTCTTCATCTAGAACATAAGTCTTTCCATGATTTGATCTCATTAGCTAAGATATCAACGTTGTCATTTTGTTTATTTTGGGACACTTTCATTATCATCATGAATAGGTTACATTCTTTTTAATAACAGAGCCGCAAAGGGAGAGGCCAAGGGGATTGTATATTTACAGGGATATACTTTTTGATGCTTCATGACAGTGATCTAGTCTAAGATAAAATGACAAGAATCATGCCACAGTACTTTTCCACGTTGTCTAACACTGTTTCGAGACTGAGCAACATTACTTTTCAATTGTACTGTTGTGGCATAGTGAAAACATATCTGTCTTCAGCAATGGGTTATATTGTTAATAGAGATCTATCGGAATCTAGGTAGTATATTTGTCATAGTCATTATATATTTTATAGCAGACGCACGCATTCAACTTTAGGTGTTTCTAACTTATGTTACGGTTCTTATTATCTTGAGTACTAATATCTGAATATCCTGTAGCTCGGCAGCTGTCACTGTCAGCTTCCATTCCAGATCATGGATCTTGGGCTGTAACCATGTGGCACTTCGGATCCGATTCTCCCGATGAGTACGTGGGTAACTGGATGTCCGATGATAGAAGTTTTTCTACCTATTTGCAACTCGCTGTCCAAAATAGAATCCGATTATGGCTGAAACTGCACCCCCTAGTATGGTGCTGAGATTCTTTATTATATCAACAAGGGCAGGGTTGACTGGAGTAGCTACATTGTAAGTAACTGTTACAAGGACATGAAATGCCAGTATCCCTAGTATAATTATGATACCAAATGCCATCAAAGATCTGGCTAGATCTGGAAAACCTGGAGATTCACCCGATGGTTGGTTTGGCCGGTTGTATGTCTTGAACATGTCATAAACCAATGGAATGAACATGAACACAGCAACAACTCCTGCATAAGCTAGCACAGTACCGAGTAGGGGCCCGTATGTAAACGAAGGAGTTGGCATTGGTCTAGTAACGTTAAGCGTTGTTGTTGGTAGTGGCTTACCAACGTTTACAGAGACGGTACCATTGTTGCTAAATAAGCCTTCGCTGTCTCTTGCCCGATAGGCGAATTTATCTACACCCGTGAATCCAGGTTTTGGAGTGTATGTTGCTGAATTGCCAGTAATGTTACTAAAGAGTGCGTTAGGTGGCATTTCCGTGATAAAAAACGTCAATTTATCGGCCTTATCCGGATCCGAACCATTAAGTTGAAACTTAACAGGATTTGTTCCATTCATGCTAATCATCTGGTTAAAGACCATTGGTGGGTGATCTAGTGTCACTGTACCGTTATTAGTACTGTTCAAACTTGCACTGTCTTTAGCCCTGTATGTGAAATTATCAGAGAGGAAAGCAGAGCCAGGCATATAAGTTACGTTATTCCCCTGAATAGTGCCCAGCTTACCGTGTATGGGCAGATGCACTATATAAAATGTAAATGTGTCATTCTTGTCTAAATCGTTAGCTTTCAATTCTACTTGGACAGATTTGGTTAAATTAACTGGCAGCGTAATATTTGATACAGTAGGAGGATGGTCCCTTGGAGATCTCCCTGTGACATTCGAAGGCCCGGTAGGGCTTATATTTTGTGTTGTCGCTGCTTTACTAACATTAGATGGATTCGTTACCAACTGCGATCCAGTTAGGTTATGTGTCCTCGTTGAAGTGAGATTCAGATTATTATTAGTAGTATTTTTGAGCATCTGTGCCATTGCTCGAGGTTCAATATTATCTGAAAAAGTGGTAATTAATGATATAGAAAATAGACTTACAGTAAGAGGAATCGCAAAATATAACGCTTTTCTATAAATTCTGTGCATCTAATACATCTTTGCAGATGGTTCTATTATATATTTTTATTTCATAACTCTAGGGCTAGATTTCTATGGTAATAGCAATTGGTTCATAAAAGATCTAAAGGATATGGTTCAGGATCGTCTTGTATGCTACGAAGAATTGTGACGATACTATTAAAAGACTTTATCACGAGTATCTTTGTTTTTTTGGCCATTATTTTCTAATTCGAGTTGGATGCAGCAGCAAATCTTGTCGTAAAATATGTTAATCAGGTGGCGTATACTATAATCGAATCAGTTGCCATATCTTACGTGACTCAATCCATAATTATGTTGTTCTGCTCAAGCAGGTTTCGTTGGCTTTGCGTAAAATGCGTGGGTGCTTGTATGACTTATACAGTAGAAATAGAAATGCCCTAATTACAATAGGTCTA
>DATBFR010000002.1:0-69720 GCA_036558405.1 Nitrososphaeraceae archaeon
TACTCTCTGCCGAAATACAAAATGCAGTTCGTTCCAAAATACCAACAATGGAAAGGATCTCCATTATACCGCATTCCTTCTCTGAAAAACCTGAAACTAGAATGGCCAGGCTATTTAGGAATAGGAATAGGAATAGGAATAAAACAAGTAGTTAACTATGGGATAGGCATATTAAAAATAATTAAAATTCGGTCTTAAAATAAGAGATATTCTTTTCTGCGTTTAAAATACATCGAACTAAATTAGAAGCTGTAGCTGTTTAAATCAACTTTAGTGACAATTAGCTTACTCTAAAAAGATTAATGCTAGGAGTTATATTTAGCACACGTGATTTCATATTTTGATACTTTGTATTATTTGGTGCAACTGAAAAAATGACTTACACAGGACTATAGTTTAAGGAAATCTATTTTACATATCATCCTGTACCACGTTATGGCTATCTGACATCATCCTGAGCATTAGTAACGCCTATAACTCAGAAACACATCTCGATTTGTTATATTATTATGATTTCCATTTGTAATAACATGAGATGTAATTCAACATTCGATCGAAGAACTTTATTTTAATCATCTGACGGATTCATGAATATTGGATTTAAGTTATATGTCAATTATTGTCTATTTTGCGCTAGAACTATGATTGACTTAAAATACGAGTAGCTTTAATTATCATAATTTCGAAAATTCATAAATTTATAGAAGACCTGGAGGGGATGGGATTCGAACCCATGACCACCTGCGTGTAAAGCAGGTATCCTAACCAAGCTAGACTACCCCTCCACTAACTATACGAACATCAAATCTCGGGTAGTTATTAATAGTTTTTTTCGACCCCATTATCCTGTTTCCAATTAAAGTAATGTCGAGGGAACTTGGTTGGGTTACAGATGCAAAGCTCGTAGAGCATAAGTAAATACACATGATTTCTCATTCAAACTTTTATTAGACCCGTAAACGACAGTAAATATAGATGTCCTTTGGCGTAGATGCGTTGGGCGGATTGTCTGAAAAGCTTAAACAATTATTAAATGAAACGCAAGAGCATTACGAACTTTTAGTGGAGGCTACTCAACTTTATAAAAAAGGCAAAGTAAATGAAAAGCAATTTTTTACCAAAATAGCTGAATATCTTGTGGCGTCTTCTGCATTGAATTTCTTATCGGCTAGAGTGATTCTGGAAATGAAAGCAACGATATCAAAAGGTACATCGATAAAGTCTCCAACAACAGGTGGTCCATCTTACGGTCCATCGTCATCTGGAAGTAGCGGATTTGGTATTGGAGGCTTCGTAGGTGGTACGGAGAGTTCTCCGTCCTCTGATCGGTATGTCTTGCCTGAACCTCAGCTAACAGAACCGACTTTCAAGCCTGTCGATATGAATATTCCACGAACAATCAACACTAGTATCAACGCAAATAAGATCAAAAATTGCCGCGGTTGCGGTGCCCAAATAACGTCTGAATCAAAATTTTGTAAAAGATGCGGTAATTCGCAATAATTAAAACCACTGCCGTTAGTTATACAATATTATGAAGATCTTTAACGCAAGAGCTGCAGCAGAAGAATACATGTCGACTCACACCTTGACTTTTTCTACGCCAGAAATGACATTAAAGAAATTTGCACTTTGGTTGTCTGAACAAGTAACCATGGTTGGTCAGTCTGAACAAGTTCCACGAATGATGCTATTTATCAAGGAATTTGACAATGAGAAATCCAACACTTCCGAGTTCATGCCAGATGTGGACGAATCCTTTAAACCAAGCGGGGCTGTGACAGACATGTATGAATCGAAGCCCAGTAAAAATCATGATAATTCTAAACTTGAGCCTGCACAATCACATGCTAATAAGATTTCATGCAATCAATGCGGTCAAGTTATGAAGGTAGGGTCTAAATTCTGTTCTAAATGTGGAACGAAGCAAGCAACTTAAGCTACTCTATTTTAGATTATTAGTTCTGGATTCTGAAGTGACCATAAAACAACTGTTACAAATTACATTTGAAAACAAAAAATTAATTGAATAAAAGCTAACCTTACCGCACGAGTTACAACTACGCATAATCTGATTTATACATTATATGATATTAAAATTAACTGGGAAGTGATGGGTTTTAGGTCTAAATGAATCTGGTGGAGGGATTTTGAAATGTCATTGATGGTAGTATTACTTATAAATTCCCCGAAGAATATGAAGTCTTTTCTCAACCACTCCTACGATAGTGCTATGTAGGAGTTCACAACTATTTTTTCGCCATTTCACGTTGACTCGTCTTTATTTTAAAATAGTTTAAATTGAACAAATCAGATTTTTTCTCTTTATTGTCAACGTATGTCGATATCGACATAAGGCATAGTCTTGGCCTTCTTTTCATAGCCATCTCACTTGCAATACTTTTTGCTACAATCTCTAGTTACATTCTGTCCAAAAACCACATTCCATACGCTTATTATCTACTCCTATGGGTTGGTAGTTTTTCCGTATGCCTTGGACTTACTTTTTTCAAAGAAAGGAAGGTCTTTTCATCAATAGAATCAAAAATGAAAAATAGCCTCGCCTGGCCACTTTATATCAAGATCATCAATGGCTTATGTTGGGCTGGCCCATTTTCAGTCATCCCATTATTTCACAATCTATATCCCTATCTTATCTTGTTAGGTATTGGACTGGGAAATATTTCTACATATTTTTTTATCAAGAGGTATAGCAGAGCTGACAACAAGGCGCAACTTATAGTAGGGCTAATTGCAATATGTGGAATCCCTATTGCCATCTTACTAGAGAGCACAATTTTTTCAACAAATTATGAAATTGCCCTCTTATTCTCAAGACTCTTGATTTCATTTTCGTACGGCATAGGAGGGATCTACTCTTTAGTTGCCAAGTAATAAGGGTGAAAAAGCAGTCTGTATAATCAGCGGTGGACTGGATTCACTATGCGTTTGTGCTTATTTAAAGGAGAGAAAGAATTATCGTGTAAAGGCGATGACATTTTCATATGGTCAAAAAGCCAGGAGGGAAATCATGGCAGCAAAAAGTATTTCAAATAAGTTAGACATTGATGAACATCGCGTCATTGATATGAGTTTCATGAAGGAGCTTTACGGTAACTCCAATGCCTTAACGAGTGAGAAGATCAAACTTGGCAGAAATTTCAAGTCATCTCTTATAGTGCCTGTAAGGAACGCAATATTCATTACCATAGCTGTAGCTTGGGCAGTTAGCTGCAATGCGAAGCTAGTTGCCTATGGCGCTCATGCTGAGGACACTCGCTACCCGGATTGTAGGCCAGAATTCGTAAGATCCTTTACTAAATCCTTGAACCTTGCAGAAACAAACAGAATTAATTCTAGAGCTAGGAACAAAATTTCAATATGGTCTCCTTCGGTAGATGGAATGACGAAATTCGAGTTGGTCAGGCTCGGGTACAAAATTGTTGGCGATTTAGTATTTCAGAGCTGGAGTTGTTATTTCAACGGCGTAAGAGTTCCAGGAAGAGGGTTAGTTCATTGCGGCATATGCGAATCGTGTATAAATAGGAAAGTAGCATTCAGGAAAGCAGGTGTAGAGGATAGGACAATCTATGCAAATATCAGAAAGTAGAGTCAGAATCAATGAAATATTTACCAGCATAGAAGGAGAAGGTATCTATGTCGGAACAAAGACTTTGTTTGTACGACTCGCTGGA
The DNA here is from genome assembly GCA_036558405.1 of Nitrososphaeraceae archaeon. Taxonomy (GTDB): domain Archaea; phylum Thermoproteota; class Nitrososphaeria; order Nitrososphaerales; family Nitrososphaeraceae; genus TA-21. Next base: position 3,696 of record DATBFR010000002.1, read on the forward strand.
TGTCATTTAAAGTGTAGATGGTGCGATACAGAATATGCGCTGGCCTTAGACAGTGGCAGAGAATACTCGTTGAACGAAGCAAAAGAAATTATTGAAAACTCGATACAGCCATATACATACAAAGTAAACTTTACCGGAGGGGAACCTCTACTTCAAGACCAAGCAATAATTTTTCTCTCTAAATTTCTGAGGAATGTGAAAGGTTTGAAAACATATCTCGAGTCTTCATGTTTTGATTCTTACAGATTTTCAAATGTCCTTCCGTACATAGACATATGTAAAATAGAATTCAAGAGCCCAGACTCTGGTGTTACAGAACCCAAGAACTATAACAATTTATTGCGAAATGAATTTGAGTGTTTAGAATTGGCAACAAGAGAGAAGAAAACAACCTTCATAAAAGTGGTAACAACAAATTTAACCAGTATCAGCTGGTTCAAAGAACTAATTGAAGTCATCTTTTCTAGAATTAAGAGATCAGAAATATCGGGGTTTGTAATTCAACCAGTTTACGATATGGACGAGCCTACATTAGAAATGCTCTTGAATTTCTATGATATTACTTTTCCATCCTATCCAGAAGTAAGGATTATACCTCAGTTACATAAAGAAATATGTGCTAGGTAGGCAGAACTGAATACTAAACCAGGATAAAAGATGAATAAAAGTTCGATTAATAAGAAAAAAATTGAAAAGCTAGTAAGACAGATACTAATAGAATTAGGTGAAAATCCTGATCGGGAAGGTCTAATAGGAACTCCACATCGCATAGCCGAAATGTACGAAGAAATTTTTTCGGGCTATCATATGAGCTCCGAATTGGAGATAAGTTTCAATGAAGAGACTGATTCAATTATAGCTCGGGATATCCAATTTTATAGCATGTGCGAGCATCACATTCTACCTTTTTTTGGAAAAATTCATATTGCATATATTCCTGCTGGGAAGGTTTTTGGAATCTCAAAACTCGCGCGGTTGGTGGAAAAATATTCTAGAAGGCTACAGATCCAGGAAAGACTTACAAAGGAAATTGCTGACGAGATTATGAAAATGGGGGTCAAAGGTGTGATGGTAGTTGCAGAAGGGGAACATCTATGTATGAGAATGCGTGGAGTAAAGAATAGTGGTATGATAACTACCGTTGCCAATAGGGGCATAGTTGCCAAAACCGACGCAAAAGAACATTTGCTCGCTTTGATTTATAATACCAAAGCACAAGGAATGAATCAAATTTGAATTGGTTCACCTCGAGTCTATAAGAAGGCTTATAAAAAAGGAATATTCCTATAGGTAGGAAGAATGGCTAGTACCATATTCAGACTTCAATCACACAAATTCAGTTCTGACAACATACAGACTACGTTAGTTTGTTCTAAATGTGATGAAGTCTTTTCGAAGGAATTTCCGCTAGATCTCGAAGGTCAAACAATCGAATTCAAGTGTCCTGTTTGTGGTGCGGCAGGTGAGACAGATTTGCCTTACAAGAGTGCTGAAGAAAGAGAAGAGTTTGAAGAGGACTTTGAGGAGATAGAAGAAGAAGAAGCTGGGGAAGAGTTTGAAGAAGAGTACTAATCGAGATCAATTACTTAGGGCACAAGATACAATTATGCCAGCCATTGTCCAGTCAACCCAGTGTCGCAAATGAGAATTCATTCCGCCCCTTGTTAAGAATAAAAGCTGATAGTCCTATTTGCCTTTTCCAAGCCTTCCAAGTTGCGCCAATAGTGCAGCTAACTGAATTTCAGGGTGAGCTCCAGTTGTCAATCTATGATCATATTCTGCCATCAGAGCTGCAAACTCCTCTGGATGAGTCAATTTCATGCTATAGCCAGCTTCGTTGGCATATTTTAGAAAATCGAATTCAGACATTCCGTACACTGCTGTCAATTCCATTAACTTTAGTCTAGCTTCATTAAATTTCCCGGCAATTGCCATCTTTATAATGTCACCTACTTTTGACTTCCCAGAGAGGCCTAAGGATGTTGTTACGTTAACTGTTGAAACTGATCCCATTACTGCTGCAGCTTGAAGAACGTTGATTGAATGTCGCAAGTCTCCTGAAGCCCCTTCGATAATTTGACCTATCGCATTATCCTCAAACTTGGATCCTTCTTTCTTGCATATCAACTTTAGATATTCTTCAACTTGTTCCTTGGGAAGTCTCTTGAATCTGAACACAACACACCTACTTTGAATAGGATCAATAACCTGGGACAAATAATTACAAATTAAGATGAATCTTGTTGTCTTTGAGCTGTCTTCTATGATTCTTCGCAAGGCGGTTTGTGCTTCTGAGGTCATTTCGTCGGCTTCATCTAGTATTATTAGTCTGAACCTATTGTTGTCCTTTCCCAAATCCAACTTTATTACTGCGGCAAATTCTTTGACCCTTTCACGGACCATTTTAATTCCTCTTTCGTCCGAGGCATTTAGTTCCAAAGTTTCGCGCCTCCAGTCTTCACCGAGCAATTCTCTAGAAAGGCACAGAGCTGCGGTTGTTTTGCCCACCCCAGGAGGACCCGCAAATAATAAATGTGGCATCTCATCGGGTGCCTTTATTAAATTTTTTAAGCTTGCAACTATTTCTTTGTGATTTACAATATCATCTAATTTTCTTGGTCTATACTTTTCGACCCACATTAAATCTGACAGGTTCTTATCCCCAGCGTCCATTAACCAGTAAATATTCATTATTTGGTTATATATTCAGTTATCATAACTTAGAATTTTGTAACTAATTTGAGACGCTCAATTTGCAAGTTGATATCGTAACTATAATTCATCAGTAAAATTAAATGCCATACTTGTACACTTGAAGCTCAATTAATTATCTTCCCAAAAGATATAACCCATTCAATCCATATTTCTCGTGATGGTAGTTAGTCCAGTTCCGTCCAGTATATTTGAATACATTCATTCTTCATATGACATTGCCTATTTGATGGAGGAAGTTAGAATAACCTACACGCGAGACATAAAAATATCGATTGCCAACATTCAAATCGATTCCAAAGAAGGAGATATCGGATCCGTAAAACGATGGATAGCTAAATTATTGGCTCAGGAGAAACTAGTCGAAATACAAGATACTGAGACGTCAAGTTATGTTTCAAGAGCACTTAATAGGGAAAGGATTTCAAAGCCTCATGATATATCAAAAATTGAAGCTGATTTTTATGTAAGAGTTAACGATTATCTCGGAAGTTTGAAAGAAAGGGACAGAGAAAATTTGATGATTTCAGTCAATTCATTTGTTGCTGCAAGGCTTGAGAAGATCGTAAAAATCGCTGCAGCTTCTCCTTTATCTGCGGAAATGGAGGAGAAGCTATCAGCTGAAGAAAAATGCCTATATAACTTAGTACACGATTCTGCTGATTTGTTTAAGCAACAGGTGCTAAGAAAATTTGACTGAATTAGAACACCAGACTTCTGCTGCGCTATCCAATCAGCTGGAATCATTTCTTAGGGGATTCAAAGATAGAGAGGGTAATTACAAATATTTTGATTTGATCAACGACATGATGGCATCTAATTCGACCTCGCTCGTAGTCGATTATATAGATATGGACATAGCAAATCCAGATCTGGCGAAATTGATAACCTACAAGCCTGATGAAACGTTGGACGCTTTCAACGATGCCGTAGTTTCGATTTTACGGGAAATTCATTTTGATTACGCAGAGGAGACGAAGGAGAAAATAAAGGTTCGAATAGGAAATTATACTGTTCAGAAGGGCCTTAGAGAGATCAGCGCTGAGGTAATAGACAAGCTAATAGGGGTGTCTGGAATGGTTGTAAGATCCTCAGAAGTCAAACCACTTGCAAAAAAAATCGCCTACAGGTGTCTTAATTGTGATACGATTAATGAAGCGCTCCTGAAGGGGCTTTCACTTAAGAAACCCCAAAAGTGTTCAAATTGTTCGGAGAAGGAGCTCGAAATGGATTCAGACAGTAGTTATTTCACTGACTTTCAACTTGTTCGCCTTCAGGAATTACCAGAGGATTTACCAGCTGGACAGCTTCCTCACTATGTTGAAGTTACTGTGATGGATGACCTAGTCGATCGTTGTCGTCCTGGAGATAGAGTGCTATTGACTGGCATTGTAAGAATCGAACATGAGCAATTGACTCCGCAAGTTAGAACAAACTTGTTTCGCTTACGTATGGAAGGTAATAACATAGAGTATTTGGGTGGACTTGCAGGGAATAAGGATACAAGAACTGTTGAAAGGATGGCTATAAGCAATGAGGACGAAAAACAGATCTTTACTATAGCAAGCAAAAGTGATGCATACGATAAATTGATCGCTTCCTTCGCTCCACACATTTATGGTCACGAGATCATCAAGGAAGCTATACTCTTACTAATAGTTGGTTCTGTTACCAAAAAACTGGATGATGGCTCCACGCGTAGAGGAGATATTAATATATTTTTAGTAGGTGATCCAGGCACTGCTAAATCTGAAATGCTGAAATATGCCGCTAAGATTGCTCCCCGTGGCCTGTATACATCTGGAAGGGGGACCACGGCTGCTGGCCTTACAGCAGCTGTAATACGTGACAAATCAGGAATAATGATGCTTGAAGCAGGTGCAGTAGTTTTAGGAGACCAAGGACTTGTATGTATTGATGAGTTTGATAAGATAAAACCAGAAGATAGATCATCTCTCCACGAGGTTATGGAACAGCAAACATGTTCTGTTGCCAAGGGAGGAATAGTCGCCACATTGAATGCAAGGACTTCGATTTTGTCTGCTGCTAATCCGATGTACGGAAAATACGATCCATTTAAGAACATTACCGAAAATGTAAATCTGCCTGTTCCCCTTTTAACTAGATTTGACCTGATTTATGTAATAAGGGATACACCTGAGAGAGAAAAAGACAGCAGAATTGCCGGACATATACTTGAAATTCATAGAGATGTGGAACATGCTGCACAGCCGGCTATTGAAATAGATCTGTTCAGAAAGTACTTGGCTTATGCCAAGCAAATTGAACCAAATCTAACAGTTGAAGTTATCGAGCTGCTAAAAGACTATTATCTGAAGATGAGAAATGTGGACTCTGAAGGAATGATAACTGTTACTCCTCGTCAATTGGAAGCTTTGATAAGACTTGCCACAGCTAGGGCGAGGTTACTGTTGAAGGATAATGTTGAAACTGAAGATGCAGACCGTGCAATATATTTAGTTCAGAGAATGTTAGAAACCGCTGGGGTAGACGTAAATACAGGGAAAGTAGACCTCGGTGTATTGCATGGAAAGCCTCATAGTGAAATTTCAAAATTAAAGTTGTTTATGGAAGTTTTCAACGCCTTGTCTGGTTCAGACAAGAACGATGTGGAAGAGAAGAATTTTATCAATGAATTGATCAAGACCGGAAAGTTTTCAGAAGAGGAAGCAAAGACGTACATTATGAAAGCAATGCAAAACGGCCAGATATATGAAAGGAAATCTGGATTCTATGCGAAAACCTGAAAGAATCTAAACACTTCCCAAATATCAAACCCAGTTGTTAAACACTAATCAGCAATGAAATAGGGGAACTTTGCTGTCCTCGTTTACTGCTTGCGAATTTATAAGGAATGGCGACTATTGATTAGTTATTTTCTTCAATAACGGTTTATTGTACCGTTGATATACATGCTAGTACACATAATTTTGTTGAATTTAATATTTCATAAAGCTAATCATCATCTGCACGCTTTAGTAGAGTCAGATGGTTGTCCCGCCTCGTCCATAAAACTGTTCGGACAACCTCTTATTATTAGAAATATTAGGATGACACAACAGGCATACGGTATTAGTAAGGTAATGATACCTTCTGAATTCTCTTCTGCTATCAAATTAGTACAGCAAAGCTTCCCCTCGATTGAAGTTCAGGAGCTGTGTGAAGCTAATCCATCAAATTCTAAACTTCCTATTTTGGGTAATGAAAATCTAGAGATTCCACTTAATACACTAATTCATTATTCAAAGAGAACCAATAGGTTGACAATTAATTCATTGATTTATCCTTGGGATTTTCTGACGACGGTCCAAAAAATCCTCCATGACGAAGTCACAGAACAAATTATTTCTCCAAAAGCGTCTATAGCCAAATCAAGCATAATAAAAGGGCCCTGCGTAATTGAAGATGGCGTCATTGTAGATGATTTCTGCAAGATCATAGGACCAGCATATCTGGGCTGTGGCAGCTTCATAGGTATGAGCTCGTTGATACGAAACTCCGCATTGGGCGATAATACAAGAATAGGATTTAATTGTGAAATTGGGAGGAGCTATTTTGCAGGGAATACCAAAATATCTCATCAAAATGTCTTATTGGATAGTATAATAGGTGAACATGTGTGGTTTGGAGGTTATGCAGGTACCGCTAATGTCTTACTTACGCGAAGTAATATCAAATACGCAGTAGGAGATGATCTAGTGGATACTGGAACGGACCACTTTGGGGCAGTAGTTGGAAATAATTGTGCTGTAGGGGCGTCCGTGATCATTTTACCAGGTAGACAAGTTCAATCATATTCTACCATACAAGCTGGAACTATCTTCGGTGCAAGTGAAAAAAAGAAAAACTAACCAACGCAAGACTTCGACTAGCTCTAACTGTATTTTACAAATTTTGCTGCAGTATGATATCGATTGGTACAGTACAACTCCAATTGTGAACAAAAACAGGTGTAATGAGCACAAATGCCATTCTGATAATCAATCCAGTCTCCAAATGGTGAACCAGCTAAGGGAAAAGTAATTTTTCTTATTTAATATTTATCTGAATTATAAAATGGTAAAAATATAGGATTTGTTTTTATAGAATAGAAGTTGCAATCTCAAGTTAAGGATCTTCTACACCTATTTGGTTATTCTGCACTTTATCCACCACAGGAGCTTGCAATATCAAAAGGATTAATGGACGGAAGGAACATGCTTGTTACTACTCCAACCGCTAGCGGCAAGTCTCTCATAGCACTACTAGGTGCGGTAAAAGCACTGAATGAGGGAAAAAAAGTAGTGTACATTACGCCATTAAAAGCCTTGGCAATGGAAAAATTTCATGACTTTGAAGCCTTACGAAAATTGCGATATTACAATCGTAGAGAGCTAACCCTAACCGTATCAACAGGAGACTATGATTCCTCTGGATCTAAATTAGAAGGTTCGGATATAGTAATTCTTACCAATGAAAAACTTGATTCGATCATGCGACATGGGATAAATTGGCTGGGTGAAGTTGGATTATTCATTATAGATGAAGTTCATCTATTAGGAGATCGAGAAAGAGGCCCTACACTTGAAATTATTTTAACCAAGATAAAAGAAACATTTCGTAAAGCACAGCTAATCGCCCTTAGTGCTACAATTTCAAATTCAGAAGAAATTGGCAAATGGCTAGGATGTGAAATTGTAGACACCTTCTGGCGACCAACCAAATTGATTGAAGGTATATATGATTATGGTACAGTTCGCATGAATAACAATGATAGATTTGAAGTAAAGCAGAGCGGAAGCACTAGCTCAACTGCGGCGATTGATTTGGCATTTCAATCAGTTCTAGATGGTGGCCAAGCACTTATTTTTGCGGAAACAAGAAGACGTGCTGTATCACTTGCCACTAAGGCTGCAGAGCGGTTCACTAAAATTAACAATAGTCCTGTTGAAAAATTGACCCAAAAAGTTTCAACACAAATTTTGAATAATGGCGATGCAGACATTAATAAAACATTATCGGGACTTGTCACAAAAGGGGCAGCTTTTCATCATGCAGGTTTGAGCCCTAAAATTCGAGGTATCATTGAAGATGCGTTCAAGAGTGGCATAATAAAAATTCTAACGGCAACCCCGACGTTAGGAGCAGGTGTAAATTTGCCCGCTAGGAGGGTAATTATTGCGAATATTTTTAGGTACGATCAGGAGCTTGGAGGAAATATTCCAATGAGTATCTTGGAGTATAAACAGCTCTGTGGCCGCGCTGGGAGACCCTCCTATGACAAATTTGGAGAATCAATAATTATTACTGATCATAGAATAAATTCATCGGAACTGTATGACCACTACGTTTTGGGAAATCCAGAACCGCTCCGCTCCCAATTAATGAATGAAAAGGCTTTAAGGATACATCTGCTTGGGAGTATTTCGTCACAATCAAGGATTAAGGAATCTAAATTACACGATTTGTTTAATCATACTTTTTTCTCTATGTTTCGTGATAAAAAGAGTATTAATTCGAAGCTACAAGCAGTCTTGGAATATTTAGAAACTGAAAATCTCATAATTACAATTGATAATGGTTTCATTAAGGCTACTAAATTTGGCAAGCGAACATCTTTTCTCTATATCGACCCCCTAACTTCTGTTCAGTTTAGAGAAAATATTAAAAACTTGCAGGAGGGCTCAAAATTCAAATCCAGTGGGTATGAAGGTCTTTTCCTGAGCTGGATAGTAAAGAGTAATGACTTTTATCCAAAACTGTCATTAAGAAACAAGGATACAAATTTTGATAGCATCCTCTTTAATCAACACGATTGGAACCTCTATCAGGATATAGTAGAAAACTCTAATTCAAGGAGCCTTGTCGCTCTATTGAAATGGATTGAGGAGACTACAGAAAGGACACTAGCTGATACTATTGGGGTAGAGCCAGGAGATATGTATAGGATGGTGGAGAGCGCAGAATGGTTGTTGCACAGTTTGGGCGAGATTGCAAAAATTTTCAAAATGCAAGACCTAGTCAATAAAGTACAGATCCTCAAGATAAGAATGAAATTTGGCGTTAGAGAGGAGCTCATTCCTTTAATTTACTTTCAAGGGGTAGGGCGAATCCGAGCAAGAGCATTATTTGATGCAGGCATAATAAATAGCGAAGAGATTAGAGATGCTTCAGAATCCAAATTAGCTGCTATTCCAAAAATTGGTCCAGCCTTGGCGAAGAAACTGAAAGTTCAGACAAGCCATAAAAGATAGATTTTCTAATCACGAGTATTTGCTATTCGTAGTGTGCTAGCTGGTTTTCTTAGTAGCGAGAATGAAAGTAGTTATTACACACATAGAATTCATGAGTGAATCGAAATCTAGTTCACTCTATGTAAGGGTCCAGTTTTTCTAAAAAAATTTATTACATTGTTTGCGGCCATTTCGGCCATCCTTTTTCTAGTCTCGTAAGTAGCGCTACCTATATGTGGTAATAATACAGTATTAGACATCTTTGATAGTGAACTTGATTCGGAAATAGGCTCTTCCTCGTACACGTCTAATGCAGCGCCGGCAATGGTTCGATTTGATAGGGCAGAGATCAAATCAATTTCATTCACGACTTTCCCCCTAGAGGTATTAATTATCATCGCACTGTTCTTCATCTTCTTCAATTCATTACGTGAAACCAAGTGAACAGTGTCCTTATTTAGATCTACGTGAATTGAGATAATATCACTTTCTCTTAGTAATTCATCGAATTCAACGTACCTAAATCCAAATTCAGCCTCAAGATGATACTTTCTAACTCTGCTATAGTAGATGACATTCATGTCGAATGCCTTTCCGCGCTTTCCTACCTTGGTACCGATCTCTCCTAAACCAACTATTCCCAATACTTTACCATATACATCATGTCCTAACAATAGGTCAGGTGTCCAACCAAACTTCCATTTGCCACTTCTAACATAATCATCACCTTTCACGATATTGCGTGAAAGGGCAAATATTAATGCAAATGTCAAATCAGCAGTGGTATCAGATAAGATATTAGGGGTATTGGTAACAACAATATTATATTTTTTGGCCGCATCGATGTCTACATGGTCGTATCCTGCACTGTAACAACTAATTAATTTTAACCTATTTCCTGCAGACGCTATTACTTCGGAATCTATATTATCCCCAATCATACAAACAATTGAATCAACTTGGCTAACATTATTTAGCAATTCTGATTTTCGAACCGGCTTTGAATCCTTGTTCATTTTGACGTGACAGTAATTTGAGAGGATCGACGGACCTGGCTCTGGCAATTGTCTGGTTACATACACTTTGGGTTTAATTGACATCTACTGTGATTTAGTAAAAATTCTCTAATAAAAGAATTAAAGTAACTTTCATTTATTATTATTAAGTACGATGTCAGTTTGATGGTCATATATTTTAGAAGCTAGCAACTAATTAAAATATGACGAAAGTACAACAAAATCATACGTATTTTGGTGAATAATTTTGTAAGGAAAGGTCTGGATGTGCGATAAGTTACATTTGAATACTCATAATATTAGAATTGTCCATTTTATTAACCGAAAATCAGTATTTTCACGTGGTAAAATCAAAGGATAGATAAATCCCCAAAGTTGATACTCATTTACAATGACGCCTATTATTATCATAGTTTCAGCTGCCGTCATATCATCTATATCTTTTCTAACAGTGTACTTTTTGATGCCATGGTTTATCCGTTACCTGATTAGAAAAGGGAGAGTCGTACAAGATTACCACAAATCCACAAGACCAAGCATACCTAGGCCTGCTGGACCTATCTTATTACTTGGCATAGCAATCAGTGAAATCATCCTTTATCTTCTCATACCTGATATAAAGACACTAGCAATCCTTCTTACTACAATTATCGCCTTTATAGTAGGATTTATCGATGATTTAAGGGTCATGCCAGGATGGTTTAAGCCAGCCGCTCTTGTTGTCGCTGCAATACCGATAATAGTCCTAGGAGCACACAGTAATTACTTAAATTTGATATTTGGAGATTCCTACATTCCGATACTTTATTTGGCTCTAATCTTAGCTATCATTCCCATTGCAGGAAACACAATTAACTCTATCGATGTCCTCAATGGTGTTGCAACAGGAATTATTATAATTAGCAGTGTGCCATTGCTGACAAGTATTGCTATTTTTGGTGATAGTGAAACCTTGCTTACAGCTCTACCAATGTTTTTCGGTACCATCGCATTCTACAGATATCACAAAATGCCGAGTAAAATTTTTCCGGGAGATTCTGGCACACTGCTTTTAGGGGCAATGTATGGGGCCCTTGCTATAGCTGGGAGGTCTGAATTAATAGCAGTAGTAGCTCTATTACCTGCAGTCATGAATTCATTTTTATTCTTATCGAGTGTCAAAAAAATAGTTGAACACAGAAATGTCAAGAGTAGGCCTACTATTCTAACTGACGATTTCAAACTGGTAGCTTCACGGAGTAAAGATGCGCCATCAACATTAGTTAGACTAATAGTGGCCAAAGGCCCTTTATCAGAAGAACAGGTTGTCAGGAGAATTTTTGTTCTATCTGTCTTTTCCTCAATACTTGCATTAGTCACTATTGCAATACAATTCTATTTTGTAAAATTGTAGGTTACTAATCGTGGAAATTATTGGTGTATTTGGATTAATCCTTGTAATGTGGCTAATGATACTGGTTGTTTCATTTTTTTTGATTGTGATTGTAGCCCCCCTCCATATTTCAATTTTTCACAACATGACAGATCGTTACTTAACATCAGCAATTCAAGCAATATTTGCGATAGGGATAGTTATAGCACTAATTAGTTTGCTAGGTAAAATGAAAGGGAGATACCTTAAGAACAAACTGAATTTTCCTTGAAAAACTTCACTTTGAGAAATAGGCATTGAACAAATCAAATTCGTTATTCCACAATAGCAATTGTCCTTGATTCTAAAATACGTAAGATTGCTTCAACCAAGTGGGACTCTGTTATTAGACCAAAGTCCCAGGCATCAATGAATCCCTGGAATTCTTCCTGCAATAATTTCGCAATATCCTGAAATTTAATTATTTTTTGTGGAGTATCTGGTGTAGAATACCCTTTCGCTACCATGACAGGGCACCTTTCATCCTTTGCAAGAGGTATGGGAATATACCAAGCGTCTCTAGCAAATTCATATTCTCCAGACTTTAATGTGTTGTAGACTCTCATCAATTCGTCACTGGTGAGCTTCTGCAAGTCGTTAAACCAAGATTCACTTTCATAGAAAGTTATTTTTGCACTTTCAGGCATATGGCTTTTGAAATGCAAGTGTACTACCATTATATCTACCTTTGATTTTAAACATTTTCTCTCCGGGCACTGAAGTCTATCCCCCCAAGCCTAGGTCAGGCTAAATCTTTGCAATCTTGATCAGATCCAGAATCTTTATTTCCATTCCGTATCTTTCCTCTTGTCTCTTCATATGGTTATAAATTCGAAATAATTCCACCGGATTTTTAAACATGTTAAAAGAGCCCTGTATCTTCATTTGAATGAATTTAAATACAAGAGAATAAATTTCAAATTTTCTCAATACAGATTCTCGATATTTGAAAAAGTTATCGAAATTTTCTGTAAATAGTTCAGCACACCATGTGGAAGGTATAATTCCTTCCCCTAAAAGAGGGTATACCGTTCCTATAGACTCACCGACACCTATACTCTTCCTACCATCAGTAAAGGGTTCAGAATTTTTTGGAGGGCTAATTCTCACAGGACGACCGACTTTTTTAATTACTTCACATTTATATTGTTGAAGAAATTTCTCCACATATTGGTTACTGTTTTTTCTTGTAAAATCACCAGCTCCTACGTGGGCGTAATTATTCTCTAGAGGGAAATACCAAAAGTAACCATTCATTGAGGGAAATGCTTTCAAGTAAAAGTCATCAAACGGATTTTTTCCATTCTCGTATTTCACCTTATATTGTACACAGGGTATCCACATTTCAGAACTAGGTCGGGGTAGATAATTTCTGTGAAACCCAGTGCAGTCAACAATTAGATCAAAATTCTGCTCTAGATATTTCTTGTCTGGGACTGTGCCATATTGAATGTTGGTGCCACGCACCATGTCTTGTATCAACCTGAGTTTGTCATAACTTACCATTCCTTTCAGTTTCAGATTAATCGCATCATTGTTGGATTTGTCCCCGCTGCCATTCATATCCACTTTCATTACCTTTCCTTTATGAAGAATATAGTCTTCAAAATTAAGTCCACATTTTGCAACTAGTCCTGACATTACATTCTCACAAGTGGCCCACGCGCAAACAGCATCATGATCTTGCTGTATCATTCGTTCAAAGCCTACCACATGTTGATCATGCTCTTCATTTAGCTTGTACATGAGGAAAGCACCAGCTACTCCAATGCCAAGCACAGCTATCTTCATACCGGTAACAGCAAAGATAAGAGCATAGGACAGTTAAAAGGGTTAATGCAGTCCAAATAGCTCATTCTACACTGCTTTTCTTGAATAAGCAAAAATATTATTAGCTATCAAGCTAGTATCGAGCTAGGGAACGATTGAAATGTCAAGACCACAGATGCCAGGACCAGTTCGCGCAGGACTTCTTTTATTGGTTTTAGGTGCAATATGCGTTGGAATTGGTACTTATACGGATAAGGGAGCATTGTCTCTATATGGCTTTGTGATTGCTATTGCTGGATTTTTGCTTTATTTCATATCCTCTATATTAACACGAAGATTTAGGAGGAAGATCTAGAAATCAAGAATGAACGATAGAAATTGGACAGGTTCATTCTTAACATGAAATTCACTAAGTCACAAGGTGAATCCAAGCAAATTTATAAATGCTCTGAATTAACTAAAATGATTACAAGGTTGAGACGTTATGATGAGGAGCAAGATGAAAGTATAGGTGATCTTGATACTTCAGTAGTCGATCGCGGAGATAAAAATGGCAAGTCTGTAATGCTTGAAGATTCTGACTCGAGTCTACAACCAAAGACGGAATCACTAGATGAAAAGGAAAATACTCACAACCTTGAGGTATCTAGTAAGGATTTCAAAGACACGGTATTAGCATCAGATTCAAAATTCTTTGCCGTGCGAACAACTGGAGGCCAGGAGCATGTAGTAGTGAATATGGCCTTTAATAAAATAAATTTAAAGAATCTTCCAGTCCGCTCCATATTATTACTCGAAAGCTTTAAAGGTTACATAATAGTCGAGGCTCCGAATTCAAATATTGCATATGAAGCACTAGCGGGTATACGTCACGTTAAGGGACAAATTAGAGGCGAGCTTCCATATAAGGACATCGAAGGATATTTAGTTAAACGGCCGGTTGTTACTGAATTGAATATTGATGATACCGTAGAGGTGGTCGCAGGACCTTTCAAGTCTATGAAAGCCAAAATTACTCGGGTCGACTATGAAAAACAAGAGGCAACAGTGTTGTTACTTGATTCTCCATATCAAATTCCTGTAACAGTGGATGCAAATTATCTCAAAAAGGTAGCCCAGTAGCCAATTTTCTGCTTACATAATGACAATATGGCCTGTCTAGTGGACGAGGTGGTTAAGTAGTACACATCGAGTTTTTATTTCTCATCTATAATTGTCAATAAACCCAACTATTAAATTAAGGTAAGAAAGAACCATGGAGGTAATTTTACATTGGGAGAGACAAAGTCAATATCTGCACTAGTAAGTGGAGGAGAGGCTAGCGCTGGGCCGCCCCTTGGACCTGCGCTCGGCCCGATGGGGATTAATGTATTGCAGGTTGTTAATACTATAAACGAGAAAACACGCGAATTTCCAGGTATGAAGGTACCTGTAAAAGTAGAGGTTGATCCAGAAACCAAGAAATTTACCGTTGAAATCGGAATTCCTCCCACTTCTGCATTGGTTGCAAAGGAAGCAAATATTACGAAGGGTTCCGGGACTGCAGGTAAGGATTTTGTCGGAAATATAACAATGGAGAGCATTGTTAAAATCTCAAGGATGAAATTGGATATTTCTTATGCGTACGATATCAGGTCTGCTGCAAAAGAGATAATAGGTTCTTGTGTAAGTAACGGAATAAAAATTGAAAATAAGCCTGCAAAAGAGATATATGCTGAGCTTTCGGCTGGAAAATTTGACCACCTTTTTTCATAATTAAGGACTTTAAATACCCCGCGAACGAATATGATCTGCCTCATTTAGTAAATTTAAAATAGCGGTTTTCTCCCAATTATTTCGAAATTTTAGGAGAAATATGAAAAATGTCAATACAACAAGGTTCTGCTGGTGGTGTACCAGTGTTAATACTGAAAGAAGGTGCAACTCAAACAAAAGGTAAAGATGCCCAAAAGAATAACATTACTGCAGCAAAACTAATCGCTGAGGTGGTGGCGAGCTCTCTCGGACCACGGGGGATGGATAAGATGCTAGTAGATGGCTTAGGAGATGTGACCATAACAAATGATGGAGCTACAATATTAAAGGAAGTTGACGTTCAGCACCCTGCAGCAAAGATGATGGTCGAAATAAGCAAAGCAACTGATAACGAAGTAGGAGACGGTACTACCTCGGTGGTTGTTCTGGCTGGAGCACTCATAGAAAAAGCTGAGGAGTTGATTTCTAAGGACGTTCATCCTACCATAATAGTCGACGGTTATAGAAAAAGCGCCGTAAAAGCAGTAGATATACTTAACAATCTTGCACAAAAGATTGATGGCGGTGACAAGTCCCAGCTCAATAGAATAGCAAGAACTTCAATGCAAACAAAGCTTGTTTCGAGAGAATCAAGTGAACTTGCAGAAATAGTAGTTAATGCAGCAATGCAGGTGTCAGAGAAGGTTGGAAATGCATACAAAGTAGATATAGAAGATGTCAAGGTTGAGAAGAAAGCTGGAGGTTCGCTTAGAGACACCAGTTTGATAAAAGGGATTGTATTAGACAAAGAAGTTGTTCACGGTGGCATGCCCAAGAATGTTGAGAAGGCAAAAATTGCGCTTGTGAACTCTGCCTTAGAGATTGAAAAAACCGAATTCGATGCCAAAATAAACATTAATTCACCGGATCAGATGAAGATGTTTTTAGAAGAGGAAAACAAAATACTAAAGGCTATGGTTGACAAGATAGTTGCTGCTGGTGCGAATGTGGTAATATGTCAAAAAGGTATTGATGATATTGCTCAGCACTACTTGGCAAAGGCTAACATTTTGGCTGTTCGACGAGTTAAAGAGAGCGATATGACAAAACTGGCGAGAGCTACTGGTGCGCGAATAATAAGTAATTTGGATGATTTGTCTTCAAAGGACTTGGGAGCAGCAGATCTGGTTGAAGAACGAAAGGTTGAGACTGACAAGTGGGTATTTGTTGAAGGCTGTAGGAATCCCAAATCGGTTACAATCCTGATTAGAGGTGGTTCTCAAAGAGTAGTAGATGAGGCCGAGCGATCCGTCCACGATGCTCTGATGGTTACGAAGGATGTTTTAGAGAAGCCATTAATTGTAGCCGGCGGGGGTTCTCCAGAGTCCTATGCGGCAGGTAAGCTAAGGGACTGGTCTAATAGCCTGTCAGGAAGAGAGCAATTGGCAGCAGAAAAGTTCGCTGAATCTTTAGAAGTCATTCCTCTACGCTTGGCGGAGAATGCAGGTATGGATCCCATAGATACACTTACTGAATTACGTTCAAAGCAAATGAAGGGTTCAAAATGGAGTGGCATAGATGCTAGAAGTGGAAAGATAACTGACATGTCAAAATTAGATATTGTCGAACCTCTTGTTGTAAAGGAACAAATAGTGAAGTCTGCCACTGAAGTCGCTTCAATGATTTTAAGAATTGATGATGTAATAGCATCAAGCAGATCAGCAGGTGGTCCGCCAGGCGGTGGTATGCCCCCCGGCGGCATGGGCGAAATGTGAGAGGTTGGAAACTTAAATTAATGAGGGAAACTCACCCTTTCAATTTATTTTCACTCTTGTGTATATCCTGAGCTTTTTGCAATAATCAGATTCAACCAGGTCTTCCATGATTCAATAATGTTTTAATCTACACTGTATTTTGATTTCATTCATTCATAATTTTGTGGCAACCATTTGGAACAAGTTTCATCATAATTATATGTGATCTTGTTCGTCTTTCTTGCTAGACTTTTGATTTGAAATGGTATTATATCTCCCAGAAATTCTATCTTTTCTATTGCTTTATCAAAGTCTGCCCCTCTGTCAACCACAACTGAAAAAACCAAATTCATATTTGGTTCAATTGGTATTCCATTAAAAGATAGCAATACCTTTAAGCCTTTACGGCCTCTTCTGCGTTTCATTTCTTTAAGAACACCCTTGATGCTATTCCACGCATCTGCTCCAACAAGCTGAAAGGAAGAATCGCCAAAAGGGATTGGAAAGTGGATCTCTACGAAGCTTACGTAATTAGAATCTGGATCATGGACGTGAAGCTCTTCATAAACTGGAAATACCTTGCGTAACGAGTTATATATTACCTCTATTTCAGAAGTCGATATTCCAGAGTAACGAAAGAGTACAGCTGATGTCAGGTCTTCAGGATTCAAGTTTCTTTTCCCTTAACCAGAACGCAATCAGAATTAAATACTTCTGGCAATTTGCCATACTCATGTACCAAGGATAGTTTTAATGTTCGGTAGATTTTTAAGGGCTATTTAAATAAGGATTCCTGTAATAAAAGTTTGTCCTCTGATTTGATAAAAATAGTAGAGAACGATAATAATCGCGTAGTGTTAGAATTTAATAACATCCCTCGGCAATACGTAAATGCCGTAAGGAGGTTGAGCATAAGCGAAGTCCCAACCTTTGCTATAGATGATGTGGTCATGCTTGAAAACTCATCAGTCATGCACGACGAAGCTGTTGCACACAGGCTAGGATTAGTACCATTGCGTACAGATCTACAGAGATTCGTATTGCCAAATCTTTGTGAATGCAAGAGTAGCCTTGGTTGCTCCAAATGTAGAGTCCTATTGGTACTTGATTCAGAGGCTAGTGATAAAACAAAAGTGATTACTTCAGCAGAATTAGTGTCAGAAGATGATACAGTCAAGCCAACAAGCAAAGAAATTCCTATAATAGTTTTGGCTCCTGGTCAAAAACTAAAATTTGAGGCATATGCTAGACTAGGGCTTGGGAAGGATCATGCAAAGTGGCAACCAACCTCTGCGGCCGTAGTAAAAGATGGAAAAGACGATAATCAAACTATACTTATGATTGAAACAACTGGATCCCTTACCGCTCATGAGGTGGTCATGGCCGCTATTAATAGACTAGAAAATAAAATGAGAAATTTCAATGATCTAATTCAAGCGAATGCAATTACGACAAAGGCCTAGGTACATTTATTTGGGGTTCTATTCCTAACGACGAAAAGAAGATGGTCCACTATGTTTAGTGAAAGTCAAAGCAGTGCTATTTGGACACTTCGCAGTAGCTTGAAGAAGGAAAAGATCCCGATTTGGAAACTAGTAATTAGGGAATTGTCCAAATCTCGGTCCAACAGAAGAGAGGTAAATGTTGGAAGACTTGCTAGCGTTACTGCAGATAATGAGGTCGTGATTGTACCTGGTAAGATTTTAGGCTCCGGAAATATTAATCATAAGATAACCGTTTGGTCTTCAGGTATATCTGTGGCTGCGGCAAATAAGATTATAACTGCTGGAGGAAAGCTGATCCCACTGGAACACCTGATCGAAAATTATCCTACGGGAAAAGGGGTGCGAATAATTGGCTGAACGGAATAACATCAGTGAGATTAATAATCAAGGTCAGAATAAACAAATGACGGTTGACGCCACTGATTGTATCGCAGGGAGGATGTGCTCCCAAATATCCAAACTTCTACTCAAAGGATATAGAGTTAGAGTAGTGAATGCTGAGAACGCGATGATTTCTGGTAACAGATATATGATTATAGATTCTTATAAGAAATTTCTTACAATCAGCTCGGCTACTAATCCTGTCCACGGACCATTCCATCCAAGACGGCCAGACAGGATTTTAACTAGAATGATTAGGGGGATGCTGCCTAAAAGAAAGCCTAGTGGAACTAGTGCACTTAAGAGATTGAAAGTCTACGTATCAGTACCGCCTGAACTTAAAGAATTAAAGACTGAAAAAATTGAGAGCTCAAAGATCCGAAGGCCACAATCATATTATTCTACACTTGGAGACGTTGCTAAACAAATAGGTTGGAACGGAATGAATTCTTATGAATAAGATCGATTTATATCCTGGCCAGCGAAAAACGAGTAGGGCAGTAGCAACCATCTCCAAAGGAAACGGGAGAGTCAGGATAAATAATGTTCCCGCAGAAGTTCTTAGTCCACAAGTTGCTAGGGAATTGGTTCTGACCCCATTGAGATTGTTGGGTGATTATAGACAGAAAGTAGATCTAGATGTCAAGGTGCATGGTGGAGGGTTCATGGGGCAGGCGTTTGCTAGCACAGTTGCAATTTCAAAGGCACTGGTAGGTGACGGAAAGGGTGGCCGTGATCCAAAGGATCATCCATTGACAAAGAGTGTCCGCACTGAAATTAGAAAGAGGATTAATGAATTTGACAGGCATCTACTTGCTGGAGACCCCAGACAAACTGAATCAAAGAAATTTGGGGGTCCCGGAGCACGCCGCAGAAAGCAAAAATCTTACAGGTAGAACTGTTGTAATGGTTTTCTTAGAAGCTGCAAACTTTTAGCTATTTCTTTCGGAACCAATGTAGTAGTCAGTCAACTTCTTACTATAACAATCTCCGCATAGAGTCCCAGAAATATGCCATTCTTGCATCGCTTTATAACTAATTGTTAAGGGGTTACCACACAAGATGCACTTCCGATCTTTATCCATAACCATTATCAGCATTTATGTACAGTAAATAAGTTTTATCATACAGTAACTAGGTCGTTTTTATTCTGGCTTCTATTCCGCAATTATATGAACAATTAAGAACGATCTCTAAACGCAGGTAGGCAATATTTTAAATTAGGACTTCATCGCCAAAAGACCGACAAAATATTATGGTCAACCCCAGAAATTCATATGAAAATGTGTTCTCACTTATAGAGGAGCACCATAGATGGTTCTCTTCTTCCATTCCTCTTATCGCCAGTGAGAATGTACCCAGCCCTGCAGTAAGAGAAGCAGTGGCTTCAGACTTTGCAAATAGATATGCAGAAGGGTGGCCTGGTGAAAGGGTCTATGCTGGTTGTCTGTATATCGACAAGGTTGAAAAAATATGTAACGAGCTTGCTCAAGAAGTATTTGGCGCCGAATTTGCTGATTGTAGAGCTACTTCAGGAGTTGTTGCTAACCTTGCGATTTACTCTGCGTTTTCAAATCCGGGGGATTATATGCTGGCTGCGTCAATACCAAGTGGGGGGCATATTTCTCACGGGAAAAAGGAGCATTTCGGAACTGCGGGTCTTGTACACGGCCTTAACATCGAGCATTACCCCTTTTCAAAGGAGGAAATGACAATAGACGTTGACGGTACTAAGAAAAAAATATTGCAGATGAAAGCCGACAACAAGAAACCGACCATTGGAATGTTTGGTGGAAGTTTGTTTCTTTTTCCACACCCTGTTAAGGAATTGGCAGATTTCATGCATGAAAACGATATTTACATTAATTACGATGGAGCCCATGTAGCTGGCCTAATCGCAGGCGGAGAATTTCAAGCTCCCCTTAAAGAAGGCGCTGATTCTATCACTATGAGCTCTCATAAGACACTGTGGGGACCCCAAGGAGGAATTATTGTCTCATTGGAAAAGCATGCAGAAAGTATAAAAAAAGCGATTTTCCCCGGAAATACGAGTAGTCATCATCTGCATCATGTTGCTGGAAAGGCAATTGCACTCGCAGAGTCATTAGAGTTCGGGAAGGAATATGCGAAGGATGTAATAAGAAACGCAAAAGCGCTTGCGGAATCACTTGCTCAATATGGTTTCGGCGTCTTGGGTGAAAAGCGAGGTTATACAAAATCGCACCAAATTGCTGTAGATGTTTCTAAATTTGGTGATGGGGGAATAATTGAAAAGGAACTAGAAAGGGCAAATATCATTCTCAATCGACAATTATTGCCAGGTGACATTAAAGCAGGTAGACATTACATGCATCCGAGTGGTGTGAGAATTGGTGTTCCTGAAGTTACAAGACTGGGCATGAAAGAGAGCGAAATGAATGTGATATCCTCCTTTATCAAGCGAGTAGTTATAGATAAGGTGGATCCGCTCCAGATAGCAAAAGAAGTTTCAGAATTTAGGAAAGAATTTCAGAAAGTTCACTATGCTTTCGATGATCAGATGTCCGCATACGAATATGTAAAATTTCGAAAATTACCAAATATAAAATAACTAGAGATTTCAGCTGGTTCAATTATAACTCTTTACCACAGTTATCCCATTGCAAGAGTTATAATACAAAATAGAAAATAAATATCGTTTATATTAAGACGTAAATTTTTATCAAGCTGCCTGCTGTAAATAAAATTGTTCCTTATCTATCTTTTCCGGACTAATACCTTCGGTCTCTAATAGGTTTTGCATTATTCCTCTCCCTTTTTTGATTTTTCCATCTGGAAGCCTTAATGTTCCGTTGATGAACGCACTACTTCCGCATATTGGATTAAATGAATTGGCAATTTTTCTGTGATATATTGAAAGAGTCTTTTCTGTTTTTCCTTCTTGATTGATGAAAAATCTACCCTTTCTAAAGCCTAGTCTGGGGTGATCGGAATTTGGTATGTCACGATCTCTCGTAAAAGTAAATACAACCGTTAGATTGTCGAGCTTTTTTATCATTTCAATTAGCCAGTCATAATATATTACGTCTACAGTATTATCCTCCAGAAAACGTAAATTGGGATTACTATAAAACAGCAGTAACCTATAATCTGGGTCCTTTGTATCTTCCATGAACTGGATTAAAGATCTTGATGACTCTGCCCCGTTGGATCCTGACCAGTAGGCTATGTCTTTTTCCATTCCCTTTGCAACCTTCCACATGAAATGTTCAGGATGTTCATCTAGTTTTACGCGAACTTTGTTACCAATCCTAATCTGTTCAAAGAAATAAGGTGCAAATGCATCAGCTTTACCGGTCTTAGGATTAATGTAACCATAAGGCTTTTCATCTTTTATGGTAAGTTCCAAAAACTGTCTCAGAGGAGATGAGGAAATTGAATAGGCACGTTGAACAAAACTCTCTTCAAAATTTCCCGAAACAGTTGGTCTATTCAGAAATGTTCCTAGCATGACAAATTGTCCCACTTCAAATGAAAATCTTTGTGAATTTGACATTGGTGACAGAGTATAGGTATAGACATTATGCGTTTCTTTCTTTCTGTTAGAGATTTGCCACTCAAATCCATTAGTTTCCTTTAACATAGATACTTTCTTGCATCTCTGATTGGTTATAAGATTTGCACTAATTCGTATTGCCCCATCGAATGTCATTTTAGAACCTCTTGTTAAATATTGTATTAGTCATAATGCAAGAAAAAGAGCAAAAATAGGATCTTCAAATGACTATTGATATATAATGTCAGGCAGGAATGAAAGTGATCCATAGGTGATCTCATTAAAATCATACACCAAGAGTTCCGTTCCTGAAGTATTATTTTTATTATTGGTAATATTGACTGACCTGGATCCACAACTCCAGGAAATGCATATACCACTCGCTTCCCGACGTTACAGTTTGTTTGTTAGATCCCAATGTAATTGTTGATAGCATTCCGCACAGAATTTGACCCAATGAGTATGTTCACATACATATTTTTCTGTAATCATTAACTTACATTTAGCGCATTTCTCCATAATTACATGATTATTTTGTGGGGAGCTAGAGTTCTTAAATGTGTCTGGGAGGGGGTTAAATATTCAGGATAATTATACACAAGTCAATCGATCCTTAATAGAAAGTGTAGAAATTACCAATTGATTAATATGTGGCTTGTCTAGTTTGTCATGTAGGGACAAGTCGTTTATTTCGTTCAAAAATGTATCCATGTTGTAACAAATAGTTAGTTTGCTATAGTCATCAGTATTTGTCAATAATTTTTGTGATTCAACTAGGGGAAGATCAAAATTTTTTGTCTCAGTCTCAGTCAAATTAGCTGATATCAAGTTGATAATCTCTTGTATTCCCTCATCAATTGATGTTACGGTCCAATTAAAAGTGGAAGGTGAATTGTCCACATTTCCATATTTATCAATAGCTCTAGATTCAAAAATGTGTGTTCCATCAGGAAGCTGTGAATATTGACATACATTTTTTTCTACATCTAGATGATCTATTCGATTCCATTTTCCGGAATCAAGGCTGCACTCATAGTCACGTACTCCAACCGAGTCGCTACCGACTATTTCGAAATTAGCCTGATTCGAAATCGTGGTAGAATTAGAATTAATCTTTCCTATCCATCCAGCTCTAGAAGCAACAATCATGGTATCTGGCGAGGTTGAATCTCTTATTGTTACCTCAAATGAGCCAAGCCCTTGTTTCCATTTTTGTCAGTGACTTGACAAATAATACTAGTACTACCAATTGGAAACATAGAACCTGATATTCTGTTACAGTTGGCGTTTATAGTCCCATCTATTTGATCGGCCGCAACTACGTCGTAAGTTACATTTCTACCATTAATACTCGTCGCCTCTAAAGTAGAGTCTTTGGGAACTGTTATTACGGGTGGAATATTATCGATAATATTTTGGGTTCCGCCAGATTGCGAAAAGGAGGGCTGTTCCAAAATAATTACTAAGCATATTATTAGTACAAGTGTAAATATTCCTTTTAGCCACAGAAACTCGGGCAACAAATTCACCTGAAATTCATTGCATTTAAGGAGATAGAGTTTGTGTAATAGGATTGACTCGAGAACTTATAATATGTTGGAATCGCCAGGGTCAATTGTATGCGTAAAAATCTAAAATATCGATACAATACAATTTTCATATAACAAGATATACGACTTTATTCTAAAGTGCAAATAGAGCAAAGTGAATGTGAATGCAAATATAGACCCGTAAAGTATGGGCAGGGGCTTAGCAATAGCTTGATCGAAACGAAGAAAGTCAAGGCGGATAATAATTGTTCCCTCATCTGGGGAGAAACTGGCAACCTACTACCTCGCAACTGAGAAAATTCAACGAATTAGCCGTTAAGTTTAATTGGTACACACAGGCCTAATCAAATTGGTAATAAATGCAGAAAGCTGTGGCTGTTAGCAGAGAACAAGTATTCTCGCTTTTGGCTGACAGGCATAGCTCAAATATACTAAAGACAGCGTTCTCCGGGATGCGGGCTTCTTCGACAAATTATATTGGTAATTTGAGCAAGAAGCAGTTCTACGTCAGGCTAAAGAGGTTATGTGATGCTGGCTTAATTGAAAAACGTGGGTCCTTTTATCGGACAACTACATTCGGGTCATTAATTATTAATTCTCAAGTTAAAACGATGGAGGAAACTATCTCTAGCTATTGGCAGCTTAAGAGTATTGATGTTTTGAACGCACGAACAGATTTTCCCTCTGAGGAAAAGGAAACAATAGTCAATGAGATTCTAGGAACTACTGAACTAAGAAATATCTTGAATTCTACACACTTAACAGGTTTTAATATAATAAAGAATTATGATGCTCTAATCGTAGAGGTTTTGAACCTTTTGGAGAGGGCCAATAAGGAGGTATATTTTGCAACCAGATATCATCAACCTCATGTATCAAATAAGGTATTCGAAAAGTTTGGTAAAGGTGTAAATTTACATGTTTTGGATGGAAATCCTGAGCAAATCAGTGTTGAAAACAGACTTAACGCGATAATTAGAACCCCACCTAATAGAGAGTCTTCAGAACTGGTTGAGCGATTACTGAGATCTAACAGATTTGATCTCTTGCGGTTGCCCGATCTACCCATTAGCTTTATTGTAATAGATGGTACCCATGTGATGTATGAGACTGTGAATTACACAAATCCTGAGCAATTCACTACTGCTATTTCAAAATTAAATGATAAATATCTGGCTCAGCAATTCGTTCAATACTATAGGTATCTATCAAAGAGCGCAACGTTGCCAAAGCTTCTAGAGCAAGTTAGAGCCAGCTAGCATTTATTCAATTTCAATAATATACTTTAGTGAAGGATTGGTAGCTTTTGTTGTATTGCGACTTATAAATCTCAAATTTTTACGCATCTAGACAGGAATATTAAAAACGGTATATGTGGAGCAACAAATTCACTTATTGTACAATTTACATCTTTTTTAGGAATTAGTCCCTCGAATTGGCTAAATCGACCAAAATATGACTACTAATCCATATGTAGTAACTTTGATGTAGAATAGCTTACGTTACAAGAAATGATTGATATCGGAGAAATATTAGAAAGTATTTCCAATAATGATTCACTACAGCTTTTCAGTACAATTGCTCTCGTAGGTGGTACAAGTTCAAGCTTGGTGCAGAGGCTAAAACTTACAAGGAAGCAATATTATTCGAAAATGTCTCGATTAATTAGCACCGGATTGATAAAAAAACATAGGGGTGATTTCTGTCTTACGCTCTTTGGTGCTACTGTATATGAAATAATAGAGGAGTTGCGACTTCTATCTGACAGATACTGGATCTTGAAGGCAACCAGACCTCAGATAAACTTCACAACAAATCTCCTCAAGGAGAACTTAGAACATGCAATTGTTAATGAAGATAGAATAAGTGTTTCTTCAAGCAAGAAATTAGTTGCCCCCCATATAGCATAGTACTAAACAAGATCTCTTCCCGATTTCAGTAAGCTGGAACATTAAATTAAGTGGAATAGTAATGTATCCCGGTGAACAATTTCATGGCTTTAGATGGATTTGCTGATAATGATGGAACTAAAGAATTTGTGGATAGAGCGATTCAATCTCATGATATAGTTCCGAATCATTTTCGACAACGCGAAGGTATATTTTTGTCAAGTGTTGGTATGGGCACATATTTGGGCGAACCGACGGTAGGACATGACGAGCTTATCGAAAACGCCATTTATGATTCTGTAAAATCTGGAGCCATTAATGTACTGGATACTGCAATAAACTATAGATTTATGAAATCAGAAAAATGTATCGGAAGGACATTGAGTCGCCTTGTAAGTGACAATGTTATTTCTAGAAATCAATTATTCGTTAGTACAAAAAATGGATATATTACTAATGACGGAGATTATCCCTCAATAGACGTAATGGAATATATTCAAAAAATGTTCATATCTCCTGGACTAATAGATGCAAGCGATATTAGCTCTGGATATAACGTTCTAAATCCAAATTATATTGCACGATGTATCGACAAATCGCTAATGAATATGAGACTTAAGACAATCGATCTCGTTTATATCCATAACGCTTTTGAAAGTTGGAATGAGGATGTTAGTAGATCTGAATTTAATCACATGATTGCAGATGTGTTTAAAACTTATGAGAGATACCGAACAGACAACAAGATAAGGTACTATGGAATGGCAACATGGAGTTGTTTTAGAGTTCCTCGCGAAAGTAAAGAATATCTCGCATTAGAAGATATAGTCAGCATAGCTGAAGAAGTGGGGGGAAAGAATCACGGTTTTAAATTTATTCAATTGCCCTATAACTTAGCTTATAGCGAACCAATTTTTCTGAAGAATCAAAACGTGGGATCTGAGAAAGGATTAACCATATTGGAAGCATGTAAGAAATTTAACATAGGGGTTTTTACAAGTGCTCCCCTGCTTCAGAATAGACTATTAAATGTCAAAGTACCAGATTTTTTAGGTATAACTGATCAAGTAACAAAATTGATACAAATTGTACGATCAACACCTTCCGTAACATCTGCACTAATTGGACAGAAAAATCCTGATCATGTATCTAAGAATGTAGGTATTGCCAAAATTCCACCCCTTGAAGAATCTGAATTTAGGGAAGCTGTCAATACATTATCTCAAAGACCGATGTAATTGGTATAATGTATCGAATAGGAACCAATTCAAAAGTGACGAGATAATCACTCCGTGGATGGAACTTCTAGGTATTCATTCCTAATTCAATACTTCAAAGCAAAGGGAAATCAAGTCGGATGGAGCAAATTACTTTTTATCCTGTGAAGATACAATTCGAAAATCCAATATTATCACAAGTTGCTCCAGCACGCTAGCACAAGGTACATTTCAATCTTGTGGTACAATTCAAACCAGTACATGCGACTACTTCACCCATCATGCAAAATAACTATTAATCCTATAATAATTCAATTCAAACGATAGTCAGGTGTTAATACTGTTACTACCCATAATACCCTTCAATCCTATATTTGATTGAAATGCTGGTTTCATTTTGAAATGAAATCTCGAAGATAACCTGGCCAAGTGTAGGAGTAGGAAATATGAACGATAACAGGTCAAACTGTTAAAGCTATTGTAGAAATTGTCCTTGGATCCTTCTACGGAGAGAGGAATTAGAATGTGTGCTTGACAAACATAGGGGAATAGTTTGTTTATCAACATCGACTCTGTTCCTAGTTTACCTAGGTTTACTCGATGTCATACTTTGTTTACATTTTGTAAACTTTCAGTCAGATATTGACGGATTGTTGACTGGAATATATCGGACACATCCAGATTATACCAGAATCTAGTCAAATCTCTAGGGTACACCTCGTACGGAAATCTACCACCGCCCGACAAGATGTCTGCGATAATCCAGTTCAGAAATTACGATACTCACCAGAAATAAATATACACAAAAATTGGCTTCTCGCCCCAATGCTGGCATAATGGAAGGGTAACTCTATCACCATGAAACGGCTCCCTTCGCCGACATATAGATGCATAATTTCATTGAAATAATAATTCAAAAATTATATCATAATTTGCTCTGAAGATTTTGCCTATAAATACTCCACCTAGTTCTAAGAATGGAACAGAAAACAGTGAAACCATAAAGTATCAGTAGAATATCCAATTAGAACGATGTTATATAGTATAAATTCGATTGATTATTGGGCAAAGGAAGGAGAAGCTATGTCGAGCTTCGATAATTTTTCCTGGCAGGAACTGTGACTACTTACATTAGAAAGTGATTATGGGTATTTTTAAACCCTGATTTTTTGTAATCCAATATTTCTATTGTACAGGGAGTCAAATTTTCTGCTTTGTGCTGTGTAACTGAACTTTTATCTAAGTTATAAATGTCCAAATAATAATAAAATTGAGTCAATTGTTAAAAACTGATTTGACAAATGCAATATTTGACAGTGTTGCAGAATGCATGACAGGTGAAGTCGATGACGGTCCGGGAATTGCATTTTCAGGAGGGATTGATAGTTGCTTGTTGGCAGTTGTCTGCGAGAAGCTTGGACTGAAACCAATATTACTAACCATAGGTTTCTCGAATTCGCTAGACATTCAGTATTCAAAATTAATTTCTTGCAAGATTGATGTTCCACATTTAGTATTAGAGATAAACAATGATGATTTTTTGCATACCAGCAAGATGATTCTGAACACAATTCAATGCAAAAATACTTCGCATATTGAAAATTGTATTGCATTTCACTACATTGCTAAGTTGGCCTCTATCAATGGAATTAAGACTGTATTAACTGCAAATGGTTTCGATGAATTATTTTGTGGATATGATAAATTTAGATCTATTTTTAGCTTAGGCGAATCCAACATTGAGAAAGCTATCGAAGACAAAATCGTTAATGAGCAGGAACTGATGAAGGAAATAGGCTTGACCACTCGAAGCTTTAAAGTACGCTTTAAACAACCGTTTCTCTCCGGAAAATTTATCTCTATTTCTAAGAAAATTCCTATGAATTGTAAAATAACCGGATCGAACGACTATCTACGCAAACATATTCTGAGAAAAATAGCACTATCGCTTGATCTGCCGAGTGAGGCAGTCATTCGTCGTAAAAAAGCTATTCAGTACGGTTCGCTTATCCACAAGAATTACAGACGTATTATTCAAGCTAAGGGTCAGTTCTCATATTAGATACTGCCTTCATTGTTTTGTTCACTACCTTAGTAATAATTATTCCTGAGGCAGAGAGATGATTAGTTGCAATGAAGATTTTTTTTAGTTCAGAATTGGTCAATGTTTTGGAAATCATGGAATCTTTCAATACAGCTTCGTACAAGTCTTCTTTATCGTCGCTGGCCTGGAATGCAATTTTTTGAATTAGTCTATAGGCCGAGAATCGTGGTATTCCCTTTTTTATAAGGGCCTCAAGTATGAATTCCGAATAAATTTGTCCCGCGGACATCTCTATATTGTCCCTGATTCTATTTTCATTAATTTTCAGGCCGTCAATTACATCAAGCATTACATTCAGCATTTCATCTAGAAGAATAAGAGCCACTGGTAATGTGATCCGCTCATTGGCAGAATTAGTAAGGTCACGCTCATGCCACAAAGGAATATTTTCCAATGAAACAGTCAGCTGGGCTCGAAGGATGCGTGCTAAAGAACACACTCTCTCACTCTTGATTGGATTCCTTTTCACAGGTACAGCACTGCTACCGATCTGTCCTTCTCGAAATGGCTCTTGGACTTCTCCAATTTCAGTTCTTTGTAGATTTCGAATTTCAGTTCCGATTTTATCAAGCGTAGAACCTATTAAGGAAAGAATGAATTGGACCTCTGCAAACCTTTCTCTAGGTATAACTTGAGTTGCTGCTTCAATTGGGTGCAGACCAAGCTTTTGGGCAACAATCTCTTGAACTTTCATAGCTCTAATGCCCATAAATGAGCCAGTACCAACTACTCCCAAAGTCTTGCATATAAGAAATCTCTTCTTACCTTCTCTAATTCGATTAATGTCTTGGACTAGTTCATTTGCCCATACAGCAAACTTTAGACCGAAAGATACTATACTCGCATGTTGTCCGTGTGTTCTGCCAACAGCTGGAGTCTTGGCATACTTCTTTGCTTTTTCTATCAACAAAAGACATAATTTTGAAATTTTTGGTTCTAATATATGAAATGCATCCCTTAACTGCATGCTCATGCATGTGTCTACAAGGTCACTGCTTGTAAGCCCGTAGTGTACCCAAGGCTTTGCCGCAGCACTACAGCACTCGCTCAGCGCCTCTACAACGGCAGCTGTGTCATGTTCTGTTATTTTTTCAAGATTTTTTACTCGTTCTACTTTAACTGCCTCCGACCGAGCATTTTTAGAAATATCAATCGCAGCAGCATTCGGAATTAGATTTTCTTTGGCTTGAGCTAGGGCCACTTCTGCTTCAATACCAAGCTGATACTTCAGTTTTTTTTTCTCCTCGAAAATCTCACGCATTTCCTTACTGCCGTACCGGCCAGAGTCTATTGGTAAAATGGGCATTAATTAAATGACCGAATGAAAGTAGAATAAATATTGTTGTATTCGGACAAAAGATATAACTGATACAATGATGCATGATTGACTATTCTCGCTATTTGGTTCGTACCCAATGGGATTGTCAAAAGATTATAATGACTCCTCGATAAAATGACCATCGCATGAGCGGACTAGTGACTAGAAGTGGAAACTTGCAGGTTCGCAAGATTGGAGAATTTGAATACAGAATCGAGAAAGATGAATCAAGAGGCATGATAGTTCCTGTCACGATTTATGCTAATGAAAATTTGATTTCTAAAATGGCCACTGACAGAACCATAGATCAAGCGTCAAATGTTGCGACTTTGCCCGGAGTAATCAAACACGTTGTAGTCTTGCCAGATGGTCACGAAGGATATGGGTTCCCAGTAGGCGGGGTTGCTGCCATGGACTTGGAAGATGGAGTAATCAGCCCCGGTGGAGTAGGGTACGACATTAACTGTGGTGTAAGATTGATAAAAACGGGTCTTACTGAAATAGAACTTAGACCCAAACTTAAGGACACTGTCAATGAACTGTTTGCCGCAATACCTTCTGGGGTAGGGAGCTCCAGCAAAACTAAGTTGAGTCAATCTGATTTGAATGATTTACTAGTTGAGGGTATTCCTTGGACTGTGGCAAAAGGATATGGTTGGCCTTCGGATATCGAAGTATGTGAGGAAGAAGGAAAAATGATGGGTGCAGATCCGGCCTTAGTATCAGATACAGCTAAGAAAAGGGGAGCACTACAGCTGGGAACTCTTGGTTCTGGAAATCATTTTCTTGAAGTTCAAAAAGTTGACAAAATCTTCGATGAAAATGCTGCGAAACAAATGGGACTCCGCGAAGGACTGGTAACTATTTTGATCCATTGCGGGTCCCGAGGATTGGGGCATCAAGTATGCAGTGATTATCTGAGAATTTCCGAAGGTGTACTTAGGAAAAAAGGTTTGAGACTTGTCGACAGAGAACTCGCTTGCATTCCCAACACTTCTGAACAGGGAGAAAATTACAGAAAAGCTATGTTTTCGGCGTTGAACTTTGCATGGTGTAATCGGCAGATGATTACTCACTGGACAAGAAGGTCGTTTGAGAAGACTTTTGGTGTCTCCAGCGAAGAGCTTGATATGCACTTAATCTACGATGTAGCGCACAATATTGCAAAGGTTGAAAGACAAAAGGTAGAAGGGGAAGGAATGCGTGAGTTAATAATACATAGAAAGGGCGCCACACGAGCTTTTCCTGCAGGTTTAGAACAAATTCCAACTAAATACAGAAGTACCGGACAACCAGTTATTATCCCCGGATCAATGGGTACTGCAAGCTGGGTATTGCTTGGTAATGCCAGATCACTAGATTTAACTTTCGGATCTACAGCACATGGTGCAGGAAGAGCTATGTCAAGATCAGCTGCCAAGAAATCCTATACAGTAGAGAGCGTAAAGAAACAATTAGAATCCAAAGGAATTTACATTAAAGCACTGAGCGCGAATGGGGTAGTTGAAGAGACCCCTCAAGCTTACAAAGACGTTGATGCTGTTGTAGAAGTGTCTCACCGTCTCGGAATTGCTACTAAGGTGGCTCGTCTTGTACCTCTAGGAGTGGTAAAAGGTTAATGGAACGAGACGAAGACCCTGACTTGGCGATCATAAAGGCTAGAAAGATGAAAGAATTACGAGAACAAGTCGCTTATTTTGACAAATTGAGGGAGAAAAAGACAGAGCCTCAAGGTCCGCGACAAAAATCAGATAAGGAAATTCTTTTGTCCCTTCTTTATGATCGAGCCGATGAAGTCTTAAGACATGCTGATGCCCAGTTTCCAGAACAGACAAGAATATTGGTCAGCAGAATTGCTCAACTCATTAGGGCAGGAGAGATAACAAGTCCAATTTCTGGAGGAGAGCTTCTTGCCTTGTTCCGTTACGCTGGGCTTCGTGTAAGAATCAACACCAAAATAAAGATCGAAGATCATGGCAAGTTTATCTCGTTTTCAGAAAAGCTTAAACAGGAGAATCCGTAGGTTTTGCTCTCAGACAGCAGATATATTAGGCCTTAACTAAGGGTCTTGTACAATCACGGAGAAAAGAAATTCAGGTAAGTTTTATGGCACTTACAAATTTACTCCCACAGACAATGAAGGCAGCAGTATTCAACAGACCTGAAAGTATTACTTTAGAAAATATTCCAGTAAATCAGACAAATGATGGTAGTATAGTGTTGAAAACCCTGGCATGTGCAGTTTGCGGGTATGACGTAAGAGTTTACAATCAAGGTCATGCTAAGGTTCACCCACCAATCATATTGGGACATGAAATTTGTGCAGAAACTATGACACCAATTAGAGCAGGTGGTAATGGGGGCAAAACAATTCCACAAGGAACTCGTGTTGCTGTATTGCCACTTGTCCCTTGCCTGAAATGTTACTATTGCAACAATGAACAATATAATCTGTGCAATACCCTTTTCGAAATTGGGTCGAGTCTAAACGGTGGCTTTGCTGAATTCATCAAAATTCCATTAAATAACATCTTGATAAATGGACTAGTTCCTGTACCTGGAAACATAAGTAATGAGGAGGCTGCATTAATTGAACCTCTAGCCTGCTGTCTTAATGCTCATGCGAGATTTAGTTCTATAGACTACGATAGGAATGTGATAATTATTGGGGATGGTCCAATAGGCATGCTTCATTTGCAGATCTCAAAACTATTCGGAGCAAGAACGATTATTGTAGGCAAGATACCTTCTCGTGTAGAATTGGCTAAGGAAATAGGCACAGACTTGGCAGTCTTGAACGACAGCGTGGAAAATACTAGACGAGTTATCATGGATTCAACTAATGGTGTAGGTGGAAATATGATTATAGTTGCTACGAGTAACCCTGAGGTATTAGATTTGACATTGAGTGTGGCAAGTAAGGAATCAAAAATAATTCTATTTGCAGGGATGCCAAAATCTAAAATCCTGAATATAGATCCAAATTGGATTCATTACAATCAAATCTCAATATTTGGAAGCTTTAGTGCAACACCGGATCTTATCCGAGAGGCAGCAAGATTGATAAGCCAGAACAAAATAGATGTGAAAAAAGTTATAACTAACAATTATTATTCGCTCGTTGATATTCGTGATGCTTTTATTGCCACGGAAAAATATTCTGGGTTTAGGTCCGTAATACACCCCTCCTGTTAAACCAATATTGAAGATTTAGTCTGGTAGAGTACTTTAAATGGTATCAGAAGACTTGCCAGCAATTAATTCATATTTGGAACGATATCCCCTTGGATTAATCATAATGCCATCATAATTGTATGTTGATGAATTGCCGATTATCACCGTGGTTATCATTCCTAACATGTCAGCATGATTTAGCATATCGTCTAAGGTGGTCATTGCAACGGCTTGGCTTTCTCTGTACGCTCCTTTGATGATCGCAACTGGAGTTTCAGGGTTTCTATATTTCAGAAAAATATCCCTAGTATCCTTCAACTGATGGACTCTTTTTTTACTTGCAGGGTTATATATCACAGTCACATAGTCCCCTAAAGCTGCAGCCTCCACCCTTTTCACGATTATTTCCCAAGGAACAAGCAAGTCACTCATGCTCACGACCGCAAAATCAGTCATCAATGGTGAGCCTACAAGCGCAGAACATGAATTGAGCGAAGATACTCCTGGAACACATTCAACATATATCCCTGCCTCCCTATTCCATCTTTTGTCACTAAGAATCTCATAGATTAGTCCTATCATTCCATATATTCCAGGATCTCCTGATGATACCAATGAAACAATTCTTCCATTTTCTGCAAAATATATTGCTTGATTGGCCCTATCAACTTCTTGTGTCATAGGGTACCGATAAATCTCCTTGCCTTCAATCAAGTCTTCAACCAAGGATATGTAAGTGTCATATCCTATAACAACTTCACTTTCTTCAATTACTTGTTTTGCACGATAAGTCATATGATCATGATGGCCTGGTCCAATACCAACAACGAACAACTTGCCCTGTTTGGAGCTCATAAACATAATGTGGAGGGCGACATTATATTACTTTTATCAAGGACAAGCTCAAGATTCAATCTTAAAGCCCAGGTTCACACAAGACGTATTGAAGCATAAGTGTGCTTTACTTTAACCATAACTTTTTCAATAAAAAGAATCAACTGGCGGCATGTCTTGCTGTTGGTAAAGGAATCTTTCATCTAGTGTCGACAAGGGTAAATAATACAATATTCTAAAGGAATTAGGCATTATCGAATGGTAGTTCACTATAGTATTGTCAGGATATTTACTAGAAATGACTAGTGGAGTTGTGTTCTCAGATATAGACGGTACATTGATTGACATATTCACTGGAGAGTTTAATACAACAATAAAATTCGTGAATGATTTAAACCAATATGAGATTCCTTTAGTTCTATGTTCATCTAAGACGGAAGCAGAGCAAATAGAATTAAGAAATATGGCAAGAATATCTGATCCATTCATTGTGGAGAATGGCGGAGCAGTTATTATTCCTCTTGGTTATTTTGAAAACATTCCAAATTTTGAATCAAGATATAACATAATTGGGGTCGGAGATTATCAGATCATTGAATTAGGCAAACCCGCAAGTCACATTAAATCAATCCTTCAAAATATACGAGCCAGCTCTCAATTTAAATTCAAGTCACTATCTGATTTGACAATAGAGGAGATTTCAAATGTTACTAAAATGTCTTCGGAAGCAGTATCACGCATGATTCAACGAAAGTATGGCGAAACAGTAGTTGAAATTGAAAGTGATGATCTTCTAGGATTTGTTACTAGAGTGCAAGACTTTGGTTTGAAGGTAATCTTCGGTGGCCGTTTTTTTGATATAACTGGAGGAAACGACAAAGGAATAGCTGTCAAGATACTTGTAGATTTGTACCGTCATAAGTATGGAGATGATATAGTATTTTTTGGAATCGGTGATAGCAAAAATGATGAATCGATGTTTAGATGTGTTGATTTTCCCATGCTAGTTCAACGTGTTAATGGTACTTGGGATGACGTGAACGTGGACGGTTTGAACAAATTAAATGGTATTGGTCCTAAAGGATGGATACTGGGATTTAATGAAATAATACACTACCTCAAGAAATGAGATCAGAGTCGTACTGTTATTGTAAATACAACTGTAGCAGATTGAACATTTATTCATTAAAATGGTCACTAACTCGTAACGAATCGGCACGAAGTTAGTTATTACTGTTTTTTATGCCCAATACTATCAAATTTCTTAAGAAAGGGATTACCGCTTGCACTTAGTTGGTAAGACTAACACAATTAGAAATTGATGAATGCCTAAATTGGATATTGCATACGATTGTATCTGAAGTTTCCCCTAGTCATAATCATATAGTTGTGGAAGAACAGGGACTTGAATTCATAGTAGTAACCGCTAAAGACTATTATATTGATGTTCAGGGATTGCTCAAAATTGAGAAGATTACAGGGATGACGTTAGTTCAAGTGAGATCTGTTAATGGAACATCAGATCTATGGTTCGGACGAAAGATGCAAACGCCTGTCATTAATAGATTTTCCCAGAACACGTCACTGAAGTAATTTATCTTTTTTACTCGATAAATTAGCTCAATCTCCCAGATGGATCCATACCACTCAGGCTAGTATCACTGACCTTGACTTAACTCAAACCAATCAGGTGAAGATAAGGCTACAAGAAAAAATAGTAATACCTTTCCTAACCAGTTTGTATTTTATGAAAGTCTCAAACTTATATTCTACGTGACGTAATATTGGCAATGAGTACCTGGTAATATTGAATAGACAGTACCTATACATGGCTGGTGCATCAGTGCTTGCCATCATGCTCTTACTATATTTTATGAATCAGAAAATTAACAGATCTCCATTTGGATTGGAAGTGGATGCTACAAAGGATTCTACAGATATGGCAGGAACTTATTATCGTGTGAGAGTTACCAATGTTGGAACCAATATAGTTTCAAATATTTCAGTATATCTAGGACCAAATGATGTACAACACTTGAATAGTTTAGCTCCTGATCAAACTTGGTTTTTCTATCCTAGTCCAGATACTGATGTTTCCATAGTTGAAGTCAACGCAGAGAACGGGATCAATATCACTACAGATTTTCGTTCTCCATTAAAGGGTTTAGGACTTCCGGGAAGTGGCAGATAGTCAAAATCTTTTACTTATTCAGGATACGAATATGATATCGGAAATGAAGGCCATTACCTATTTGAAGAAAAAGGATCCTACTATGAATAAAATTATAACGTTGGTTGGAAACTATACAATAAAAAAAAGAGCTGACCCATTCCTTTCTCTTGTGGAGGCGATAATTTATCAACAGCTTACTGGAAAAGCTGCTGAATCAATATATAGAAAATTCCTTAATTATTATGAAAACTCGTTTCCTGATCCAGACAAGATATTAGCAACGTCGGAGGATGCAATGAGATCATTTGGGTTGTCAAGCAGAAAAGTGGAGTACATTAAAATACTATCTGAGAATGTTAAGAACAAAAGTCTAAATGTTGATCTATTCCCGAAGATGCCTGACGAAGAAATAATTGAACAATTGATTAAGATGAAGGGTATTGGCCGGTGGACTTCGGAAATGTTTTTGATATTTTGCCTTGGAAGGCCTGATGTATTCCCACTCAAAGACTTGGGGGTAAGGAAAGCTATACAAAAATGGTATTTTGATTCTAAAAGTGCCACCGAGATGCAAATGGAAGAGGTATCCCTGAAATGGAAACCGTATAGAAGTATTGCTACCTGGTATCTTTGGAAATCCCTTTCGAACTTTGATACCATAGGCTGACTTAATCATGCAAATGTACCAATTTTCCAGTAATCATACTCCTAGTGAGCAGAGGAAGGAGTTGGCTACTTCTTTATAGCATGGAGACTGAAATCGCAGTCTTCACAAACATAGTACAGACTATCAAAATCCGAGCATAAAATCATAACACTGTAGCATCTAGGACACTCAATTTCATTTTCTATAATTTCTCTTGCGGGCTTTCCTGTTGCTGCTACTAGTACCTCAGACACTACATGTCTAGAACTAGGCTCCAGCTTTTGTTTAGATTTATGCTTAGTCAATCATCATTATAGTGGCAATTTTAGATTATAAGTATTGCATAACTTTAGACCCGGGGAGGGAGGGTCTAAAGTTAGATTCCGGCCGCTAAGAGACAATTTGATATTATCAACGATAAGTTCGTCTCACTGTACAGGAGGACGTAACCTGATGGATCGTCTTGATTTTCGACCATATTTGTGTGAAATTTTCTTTTTCAATGCATCGCTCATTTCATCAAATATTCTAGCTAAATCATAACCAATGTCAGTGTAAGTAATACTACCATGAGTCCAAATGATATGTGCATCAACTTCATACCGCTTCCTGAGACCCTTTACATCCTTTAATTTTATTCTGCATCTGGCTTCCAATATATCATGATATATTTTTCTCAGCAATTTTACTGTGCTTGCAAATTTAGATTTTGCGAGCTCTGCCTCTAAAGGATCGTCAGGCAAGCCTATTATAAAAACAGGAATTTCCTCTTGTATTTTTTCGCCCAGTAGAGACACAAGATCTCGATAAGTGATTATTCCTTGTAATTCATCCCAAAGCTTGATCAAACAGTAAGCTGAATCCGTTTCTAGCATCTTAGTAATAACTAAGTGGATACTGTCGTGTACGTCCGCAGTAACCAATTCCTTATTCAATATTCCAGCTACTGCCACATGAAGTCTATTCTCCGCATCAACTCCCATTAGCCCTTTCCGCACTCTCTCAGGAGGTGTCATTAAATCCATAATATCAGATGAAGTTATGATACCAACCAGTCGATCTTTATCAATTACGGGTAAATGATCTATCCTTCTTTTCTTCATTAGTACTTTTGCAGTTGCGGCTGTCTGCTGGCTGTCAATAGCGATAGGCTGTGGAGTCATTACATCCGATGCCTTAATTTTTATTTTAGCTTCGTTTGCA
The DNA here is from genome assembly GCA_036558405.1 of Nitrososphaeraceae archaeon. Lineage (GTDB taxonomy): Archaea > Thermoproteota > Nitrososphaeria > Nitrososphaerales > Nitrososphaeraceae > TA-21. Next base: position 41,855 of record DATBFR010000002.1, read on the forward strand.
AAAGTACTTAATAGTTTGACTATATTTTTAGCTGAAATTTGAGCTACGACCTTATGATTACTTTCTGCCACGAGAAGAGTTCTCATTCTATGAAGACTCATTATTCTTGCAGCTTCACCTATCAGAGTATCACTACTCAGAGTAGGGATAATTTTCCCAAGCAATGATGGATGCGTAGAAGTAGTATCCGTAATGCCTACTATATCTCGGATTGTAAGTGCAGCAATTTTGCCCTCTAACGGAATGAAAACCTCGTAAGAATTAGTCTTTTTCAGAGTACTTATTATTTTTGATAACGTAGTTTCTGGATCTACAATTACTGGAGGATCAAGGAGATCTGCAATTTGCCTTTTACGTAGTCGCTTCAAAGTATCTTTCTTATCCATAGACAAAGATGGTTCAAAACTGGTCATGGGAGTCGCATTGATATGATTCTTGCCACGGCGCTTGTCTTTTCTTGTTCTACGCATCGAAAATTGTACAACATTATACCATATTAACCTATGAATGATTTCATGAATTATGGTACACCTATTCTCTCTTACGAGATTCCTTCTATACTATTAATTATGTTACAATCTCACATAGCTGAGAGGTACGTGATTAGATTTGTCATCTAGCTTTCTTTCCAAATTGTCAGACATAGACATGCAATATACTTGAGGAATTACACCGTGGGTTTGCTGACCATATTTAGATCTATCAGTAAAAGGAGTAAAATATAACGGCCTACTATATTCGAAATGCATTTATTTGACCCAAATCTCTAAAAGTGCCTAATCCAAGCGCGAGTCGGTCGAAACTCATGTGGAAAAACCTACAAACGGCTGTAGCCTGTTTGTGCTAAAATAGTTTAATCACTATAGTTCATTTGTCAAAGTATACATGGTCGTCACTTATGAGTACTACTCAGTGCAAAGGTACTAAATTGCCTAAAAATGCATATCACTGAGTAAATTTTTATTCTTCAAAGCGGGCTTAAACTAGTAATGTTATTTTTTAACAATGTCATCTAAAAATATTGTATACATCGGTGAATTTGATAAATACGATAATAAAGGCAATGTAATGTGCCGAAATACAGGTTGCATTAATGAAATTAGATCTCCTTTCAGGAGATATTGCTCAAAGAAATGTAATAAAGAATTTGAGAAATGGTACTATCACAATTTCTACTGGCAAAGAGTGAGATCTGACATTTTCAGGCGCGATGACTACACTTGTCAGATTTGTAAGACAAAATTTCCGTATACCTACCGGAGAAAATTCGCAAGATCCAGAAAATTGGAATGCCATCATATAATCCCAAAGTCTCATTATAAACAACTAGGGTATAGATTTGACACTCTAGAAGAAAAAATCAGGACAGTAACAGAATTTTTACACAGTCATAGTAACTTGAGAACCCTTTGCAAGCAGTGCCATAAGCAAGTTACTATTGATTATTTAAAAAAAAGAACAATAGTTTATCAATAAGCATAATCCCTGGTGCCGAGAGCCCTGTTGTTGTTACAAAATTGATTGAGTGATTGGGGACTTTGTAATTGGATTACAACTGGGCAAATTTATTAGCATGAACTAAACCAATAATTTGGATCATTGTTTAAGTATTTGATGAGCTAGTGAGGAAGACTTTAACAATAGGTACAATGCATCAATTGTATGCGTGATGAAGCTGAAACAAGAACAAAAAGATTTTACAATAAATATAGAAATTATATTCTCTTTAATAAGAACATTATAGTATCCGGTACACTTGCTTTTTTTGCAGGTGGATTATTTACTCAATTGTACTCTAAATACGATAACAATGATTTGTCCAATTCAATTGCAACTTTAACTGTAGAGTATGGCGTCTATATTCCAGTTTTTGCTCTACTTTTTTACATTGATAATAAGAAATATTATATCGATCCAACGACAGGAGAAAAGAAATATTCAAGAATTAAAAGTGATATTAAAAAGTTGTTAGCTGCTTTTCTAGTATCAGAGATAATATATTCACTTGTGAAGTTTTTCATTCATTTTGAATTACTTCAGCGCTCCGTCGAGCCCTACCAGGCTTCCATGATAGCCGCCCTCATGGCATGGGCAGTCTTCTTGGTAATCGTAAACGTAGGTGTAAAGGTAGTGAAACTTTTTAGAAATTGAGCAGATTGGGTGGAATCGAACCTAATTACTTGACTATTTATTTTCGCTAAAGGTTGAATCAATGCTTGCGTTCAATGTTTACTAGCGCTGTACGTTTAAGACTGTCTCAGCATCTGCGGAAAAGTTCAGATGTATGGGGTGTGGTGTTTCCTATGATTCGGCAGAAAAATTTGATGAATATGCAATAGAATTTCGGAGGAACAAGCAAGATCCCGCTCCATTATTTGTCCAGCGATAAGCTGAATTACACAATCCAATCTGCTGATAGTATTCTAAGTGGTGACAATCATATCTCCGAAATACATAAAAGTTTCATGTTACTACTAGATTAGCCAAGAATTATGAGTAATGACTTTTCTTCCTATTTGACAGATGTAATTAACAAAGGGTCTTTAGCAATAATGTTGTCTATTGGACATAGAACAAAATTATTTGATTTGATATCTGCACTCCCCCCTTCTACAATCGAGGAAATTGCATCAAAATCAAATCTAAATGAAAGATATGTGAAGGAATGGCTTGGTGCCATGGTAACTGCGAAAATCATTGAATACGATTCAAATAGCGACAAATTTTCAATCCAGAAAGAGAAATCGCAGTATTTGACTCGAAAAAATAATATTTATAATTTTGCAGCTTCTATGCAATGGATTCCCATTTTATCTCAGGTAGAAGATGAAATTATCGAATGTTTTGAAAAGGGAGGCGGAGTTCCGTATTCTTCATATAGTAGATTTAATGATGTAATGGCAGAAGAAAGCTATCAAACTGTGGTAACAGGTCTGATAGATCATATCCTTCCCCTAATTCCCGATCTTACTGCTGATCTTAAGAAGGGTATCAGAGTCCTCGATATAGGTTGTGGCAAAGGAATGGCAGTTAATCTGATGGCAAAACATTTTCCAAAGAGTACTTTTCATGGATACGATCTATCTGGGGATGCTATAAAGGATGCTATAAAGGATGCAAGAGAGATGAAAAATTCTAATGTTAATTTTGAAGCTCGTGACTTATTAGATTTGAAAGTAGAAAAGAAATTTGATTTAATAACTGCATTTGATGCGATACACGATCAACCTAAACCTGATCTCGTTTTGCGAAAAATATCTCAATCCCTTTGTCCTAATGGAGTATTTCTAATGCAAGATATTTTGGCTTCAAGTCAATTGAAAAATAATATTTCTCATCCATTAGGAACATTTCTTTACACTATCTCCTGTATGCATTGTATGACCGTTTCACTTTCTCAAAATGGTGCTGGTCTGGGTGCCATGTGGGGGAAGGAAAAGGCAGTGTCCATGTTAAAAGAAGCTGGATTTGATAATGTAGAAGTAAAAACTTTGCCACATGATTTTCAAAATTATTATTATATAGCACGTAGGGAGAAGTAGTACGAAAATAGATTTTTTCAGCTCTTATGGGCGGTGTGATGATATATACTAATGAAGCACTGCAATGTCATTATTGCATTCTAAAGTACTTTTTAGAAGCAGAACAAAGGCAGCAAGAAAAGGTCTGACATAATAGTCCCTAAAATAAAGTACCAAATGGGAAATATTATTTCTGATGCAAAAAATCTAACATGTTTGGCAGACTTTTAGTTGTCCTGTATTTTTCAAGAAAAATGGCACCATCTTGGGTGATCTTATATCTTCCGCTTTTTTTGTAATATTCTATTAGATTTTTTTCGGCCAAACTTACCAGGAATTTTTTCAATCTACTGTGTTCCACATAGCAAAGATACATTAGACTTGTAATTTGGAGGCCGCCCGCGTGACCGTAACTTGAAATATGTTTTAGAATTTCAATAATGATTTCAGCCTTTTTTCTGGGCACCATATTGGCGATATTTCTATTATCTATGTACAAACCTGGTCTTCTCTCTCCTGATCTGACGTTTTGTAATTATGGCATTAGCTACACTAAATTTGAGTTATTAAAGCATAAAAATTGGCTTAAAACGATGATCGAGTGATTGATACACTTTGTCTAACGCTTAATTTTCTCCTGTCTTGTATTTTGCAGATAATAAAAGCTAACATCGTCTTCTCTAATCTAAACCGACATGTTAGTCATTTTCTTATTTCCGAATATGCTTTTGCGGGTATGGGTATTCCATTTGGCTTGCTGTAGCTCTGCCTATTGTTGTGCCAAAAAAATAACTAACAATGCGCAGTGCTAAATCAATACCAGCTGACACTCCTGCCGAAGTAAAAATCGGTTCTTTCAATGTGAAGCGAACATCTTTGCGCAATACTGCTAGTGGTGCGGATTCTCGTAGAAAATCAAATGCACGCCAATGGGTCGTTGCCTCAACTCCGTCCAATAACCCTGCCTTACCCAAAAGACTTGATCCAGTGCATATTGATGCTGTCAGTCGTACTTTTGATGCTTGGCTTCCTATCCATTGTAACAGAGTGTCATTTTTTACTTCACTGCGAGTACCCCAACCACCAGGTATAATCAGTATATCTAGGAGCGGACAATCGCGTATAGTAACATCAGGAGTAAATCGCATCCCACCAACACCTATAACTTGATTTGCCTGTTCTGAAATCAGAATCACCTTAAATGGGGATCCCTGCTTCTGGCGGCGGTTTTGGGTTAGTCGAGTCACAGAAAATACTTCAAAGGGTCCTGCAACGTCCAAAACTTCAACATTGTCAAATATTAAAATTCCAACGTTCAATGGTAGATTTCTAATTTTAGAAGAGTATTTTGGTTCCAAAGATATTCACTTATTGTTCTTGCTGATATTGATTGAATTGCTCAATATTATTAAATTGACTTAAATATTATTATACGGACCGGCGTAATCGAATAAGGATGACGAGGAAAATCCTCCTGGTTGAAGACGATTTGGACTTGATGCGTCTATTCAATGATGCGTTGGTAGCAGGAGGATATCAAGTAGATGGTTTCACTGAACCTCTAGTGGCATTTTCTCACTTTAAAGCTAATCCACATGATTACGACTTGGTGATTTCAGATGTTAGGATGCCTCAAATGTCCGGTTTAGAGTTGGTAAAAAAAATTAACCAGGTGAATAGAGATGTTAAGGTTTTGTTAATGAGTGCGTTTGAGATGGAAAGAGATAACTTGAAGGAACTGAAATTGAATGATTTCCTCGCAAAACCATTGCACATAGCACAATTGATGAATACGGTCAAGAAATATTTAAACAAATAGTCCATTGACAATAAAAAGACACGGCAGCTCTTCTTCCTATGTTGCAATTATTGGTCCTTAAATAAGGACCAGCAAACATTTGAAATCAAATCTAGTTCATCGATTGATCCTAAATTATTCCTAGCGGTACGTCATGATCAGCCCCAGGAAACGCTTTATCGATTTCGTATATTTCATCTTCAGCCAATCGCCAACCCACTCCTCCACTATTCTCTTTTGCCCTCTCTGGATAAGTAGTCTTTGGAATGGTAAAGACAAATTTATGTCTTGCTAGAAAATTAAGCGCTACCTGTCTAGGAGTTCGTCCATGTCGCTCTCCAATCTCTTGCAAGAGCTGCCCCGGAGTCGTCCTTGGAGACGGAAAATTTCCGTGCCCAAATGGTGCATAGCCTACTAGAGCAATTTCTTTTTTTGTGCAGTACTGGAGCAAACGCCTTTCTATCCCACGATCCATTAAATGATACAGTACCTGGTTGCAGGCTATTCGTTCCTTTCGCAAAGCTCGTTCAGCTTCCACAAGTTCTTCAAGATCAAAGTTGCTGACGCCTATAAATCGGATCAAGCCTTGAGCAACGAGCTCTTCCATGGCGCTTATTGTCTCTTGAATGGGATAGCTGCCTGGCCAATGGAGCAAGTAAAGGTCAAGCCAATCAGTCTTTAATCGCTTCAAGCTTTCTCTACAGGCTTTTAGAGTACCCTCGTAGCTTGCATTAGTAGGCAAGACTTTACTAACCAAAAAAACTTCTTCGCGTCGTCCTGCAATAACTTCGGCGACCAATTCTTCCACGTGACCGTTGCCATACATTTCCGCTGTGTCAATATGAGTCATTCCTAGATCCATGCCGAGTCTCAAAGTTTCTGTCACTCTCGACTCTTCCTTGGGATTTCCCTCAATCATCCATGTCCCTTGCCCAATCACAGGAACTCGCACACCTGTCCAGCCAAATTTCTTTTTGATCATTTTAACACTGATTCCTATGATAAAAAAATATTGGACCAGGTAGAAAAGGAGCATTATCAGCAGTGTCATACCTTGCGAAGCTCATTTTGTAGCTATGCTCCAAATATGCTGTTAAACGTATATTTATTCGTGTGTCATTGAAGCCAAGAAGTAACACCACCCAGCTAGGCTTATTGTCTGTCATCACATAACCTCGTGGCTTAATAATCCATGTCAGCAGATCACATAAATAACTAATATTAGACTGATAATCGTGCCAGATAAGAAGCTTAATGTCACACTTTTTCACTTTGAAAAGGGAAAAGCTGCTAACTTTGAAGGTTATTTCACAATGGATTCGAGTGACCCAAAACTATACGAGATAAAAAAAGAGATCAATAGGGCTACAATTGAAGTGCCCAAGTATCAATTATTAGTAACTACAGCAGAAGGTAACAATTTTCAAGTCAAAGATTGCTGGATAGATAAAATTGAATTTGAAAGAAATAATTATGAGTCTACCAAATGCTACTTTATTAGTAACGATGTTACTATCTTAGACCCAGCTCGATAGTTGAGTAGTTTTCGGATGAGATGACATAACACTAAAACTTGACTACTTTATTCACGAATAGGAGCTCATATAATGAATAGATATTGCGTTTATGTAGACGATTAATATGTTCTTCGCGTTTTAGAGCAACTAAATTTTAGTATCAACAGATGTATATTTAGTGAAGCACCAATGCAGGTTGCGCTACGCTTATCGCATCCTTATATACCAAATTATAGTCCAAAAAAATAATGGGTAATTAAACAGGTTCGCCCGTACTCTGTTGATTCTTATCCCTTTTTACTGCTGTTGGCTCATGAGATGCTATTTTTTCAGGTGACATAGGATCGCTTCCCCCAGTATTACTAGACTGATCGAATTCGTCGTTAACCTCCTCTTTGATCTTTTCTTTCTCATATTCAACACCTAGATCTTTATCCGGGTGCGTGACCTTTTCGCCAACAGCTTTGGCTCCTGCTTTCAGTTTATCGAATGTATCTCCCATAACAATGAATATTCAACAAGTTATTTTAAGGCTGTATTTCGCCACTTGCTATAAATATGCAATTAGGTGGGAAGTAAGAATTTTAAGTTGCACCAAAATTTGTGATATATTAATGATCGTTTTATTAAACGCAGATTACAATAATTTTAATAGTTAATGAATTTGGCCGAACGGCAAAATGATTATTGCATTTCAGTACAGGATCTTAGAAAAGATTACGGCAAAGAGGTACATGCAATAGATGGCATCACATTCAATGTCAAATACGGAAGGGTATTTGGTTTTCTTGGACCCAATGGTGCTGGCAAGACTACAACTATCAAGGTTCTAACTACCCTCACACAGCCTACTAGTGGAACGGTGTCCATCTTTGGCGAAGATATTGTAAAGCATGGCATTCAAATCAGAAGACGAATTGGTGTTGTATTTCAGCAGCCCAGTTTTGAGGCAAGCTTGACAGTCGAAAAATCCCTTGAACTCTACAGTAGATTGTGGAAGGTTTCGTCCACGAAACGAGAACAAAAGCTTATAGAAATTCTTCGCACATTTGATTTAGAATCAATTAAGAATACTAAAAACGATGAACTCTCCATTGGGCAGAGGAGGCGCGTTCAGGTTGCGCGAGAATTTATGCATGATATGGACTTACTATTCTTGGACGAACCAACTGTGGGATTGGATCCTGCGGCAAGACGCAGCTTGCTTGATTACATCAAGAATCAAGTTAAATCCGGCTTGACCGTATTTTTTACTACACATATCATGGAAGAGGCAGAATATCTTTGTGATGAAATAGCTATCATTGATAAGGGAGTGATAATAGCCTTCGACACACCTGCAGGACTGAAGCAGAAATATGGCATAGTCAAGAACATTGAACTTGGATTAAAGGTTGATTCTGCAGAATCTGTTGTAGAGCTGATTTCAGCCGCTACTACTGCAATTTCTAGATCGCAGATAGAAATTACTGGGCTTAACACGCTATCAGTTAAGGCGGATAATCCAGAGGAAGTAATAGTCGAATTGATCAAAATTCTGTCTAAGAATAATATACAAATCGAAAGCATTTCAATCAATCCCCCATCTTTAGAAGAGGTGTTCCTGACAATAGTAAACCAGAAAAATGACCTCTCAAGATAAGTAGGTAATGAGCACGTAGAAAATAGCAAAGAGAAGCTAAATTCTCATTCTTACCATTGAAATTGTCGCTACTAGAAATGCACAGATAGCTACTATACCAATAATCAGAACTTGAACATTAGTAAATTGGGTTACCTGATCAAAAATTCCAGCTCGACTAATATCAACTATGTATGTAAGCGGATTAATATAAAAGGCAGTTTTAAGTGGTTCTGGAACACCCTGGCTTGGATAAAATGCGGAACTCGCAAAAGCAAAAAATAAGAAGACCCCATTACTTATCACGTTAAATCCTTCGCTACTTTTCAGCTTGGTAGAGATTATAATAGTGAATGAGCCAAAAAATATGGCACCAATAATGAGTGCATAAATCGTATATGGTATACTCCAGACAGTAGGATTCGCCTCAGCTAACATGGTTGGTGTGCCGATTATAACTATCAGAGCTGCACTGGCCAAACCCATTAGAACGATTGTAAGTAGGTTGCTGATGATGTACTGCATTTTGGTAAATGGCATAACCAATAATTGTTGGAACATTCCATTCCTCTTATCATTCCAAATAATGCTTCCTGCTACAGTACTGCTATTCATTACATTAAAACCAATCATACCTGCTGTCAGGTATGCCGGATAGGTAACTATTATATCGCCGAACCTTACTCCTTGCCCACCAATAAGAGCCGAATACGCATAACCTGCTACAAATATGTACACAACAGGAAAAACTACCTGCCAGATTAAGAAAACTTTGTCAATTGACGCCTTAAGATTTCTATACGCCAATAGTAGTATTTCAACTAGCAAAAGAGTACCCCTAAGAGTTAATTTACTCTATATCTGTGTATCCAATTTATCTAGCAAACAAGCATTGAATTATAGATTAGGAAAGTAGACAATGGTAAATGGAAATTTGACCCAACACTTATCTTTTATTCCACTTTACGGTATATTTGCAAGTCTTGACCGAGCGACAATTGAAGTTTTCTTCTCCAAACAATCCAGAGCAATCACAGCAAAAGAGACAGAGGAATATCGCAGAGTATTCACAACTGGAATCACGATTAATGCAGAAAGCAAAAGCAAAGACACTTTTAAAGAGAAATTTAATGGGTAAGCCAGTGGATGAAAGAAAAATATATGATGATGATCTCGTAGAAGTAATTTCTGAAGAATTCAGTGATCGCATTAGGGTTGTTCCTATAATTGGAGATATAATAAGGGCATTAAATCTGGTGTTAAGACGTAGGAAGCTGAGTTTCAGTCATCTGTTAAACATATGTGTTGGAAAAGTAAATTCTGATAGCCGTTTAACAAGATTTGACATTGCCAAGGTTACAAAAATAAGAACCATCGCAGGAAATAGTATTATACCATTTATGAATGGGGGACCCAGTGATCAACATTGGAATACTTCGGAAAATGGGTTCTACGACTGGATAGACAAGAAAAGTCAAGAAACTATATTTGGAGTTGAGCTTGGATTCAAGGCAGATGACTATGGACTAGAAGTGAGTAACAAGCTTATACACAGAAAGAAGAGAAATCCAGAACTCAATATTAGTCTGCTGATAGATGGTTTCGTGTCTTATCTTATGAGTAAAAGGGAGGAGCAGAAAGCGCAATTTACTATATTTGAGAACAATACAATTACGATGGTTAACAATATGAGAAAAGAAGGGATAAATGTTTACATAAACGATAGTTGGAATCCCCTTTCCAGTGATTTTCTGGCAGCTAATCATATTAAATTGTGGATATTCGATGAAATTGCAGCATTCTGTGGAGGAATTGGTATCGAGTCACAATTTAGAGAGATACTTTATGATGAAATGGATTTGATGGAGGGCCCCATTGTAGGTATCGTTACTATTTTGGCTTTATTGCTTATGGACAATCAGACGCCCCGATTTCATGGGGTATCGAAAAGTAATTGGATTACTGAAGAAATGCTGCGACGAGTATACAGAAAAAATTATGACATATCTAGAGGTCCCGTGAACATGAAGGTCTGTATGAATGTCCCTGGGTATATTCAGGATGCACAACATGAGTATATTTCATTGCTGAACCATCGAGATCTGAAAGAAGTATATATAATGGCCCCATACTTTTCTGACGACAGGATTGCTAGAGCTCTTGTTGTCGCAGCTGAAAGACTAAGGGCCAAGTTGGACCTCCGCGCCGCCCAATCCTTTGAGGTTGATTCGTCCAATCATAAGAATGGCTATTACATGAAGAAAATACATGTCATCTTTCCCAAGAAACAAGAAAACTTGATAATTAAAGAGGTATCAAAGTATTATGCATATTATTTGCGAAATAATCCAGTTGTAGAAACTAGACAATTTTACTTTGAAGACAAAAATATTGATCTGAAATACGAAATGCTGCATGCAAAGCAATTGGTAGTAGTATTGGAAAATGAGAAAAGAAAGTGGACAAAATATGTAAAATTTGGTGGAAGCTATAATCCTGCAGGACGTGCGCATAATATGTGGGAAATGAATGTCAAGTCATTTAGTGGAAATTGGGAAGTCAGTGACGAGGGGCCAGACGCTCCATTTGAAAACCCGATAAGGGATTATTTGAACAATGTCTTAAAAATTGTAGTATCAAAATACTCTGAACCATTTCCATGGGGAGTGGCAGATGTAAAATTGTCTGGTATAGAACGTCTAGCCATGCAATTATCCAAGCTTATTTGGGTTTGATTTGTGCAGTCTCGTTTCATATTTAACAGGCACATGGTTTTGGTTTGTTACTTGTAGAATTTTTTGACCTAAAGTTTGTAAATTGGATTTTATTTTACGGAGATTCCAATTACTATGTATCTTCTGGGCTCTTTGTATTTAATGTCCTGCGTCAGAATACATGAATTTTTTAATAATCCTGGCCAAAAGTCAAAACTTTCTAAATAATACTAGCGATATTTGCCACAATTTTATCCCTACGCATATTCTGGCTGGAGTCAAAATGAATTTGGTTCTTATCAAGTCATCCTGACAATATCTTAAAATAAGATATTCACTTCTAATCTGTAATACTAGGTAATAAAATAGGCAAGCCATCTTGAAACAAGATCGAGAAAAATCAAGTGAAGAGAATAATTCGAATTTAAATGAACCTCCAGACGACGATAAACAAGTCCGTAGTTGTCTAACAATAGACGACGGTACTGAAGCCTTCATACAATGGATGGGTTCTTCTGACAAAAAATCTGTCACTTCAGATAATCCAATAATTCTAAAGAAATTTGTCAATGACGTACATACTGTCCTTTATGATACTTCTCTATCAAAGGAGATTGACATTAAATTGACCGGAGGTATACCGTACTGCAGTTACTGTAAATCCGATGAATGTGCGCATGTTGGTTTTACCATATGTTTAGAACAACTTGAGGGGCATAGGCCAAACGGCGAGGAAGAAACTGTAGATGATATTGTCGACAGCTGATTATGATTTATAATATATTTGAAATAGTTTTGAGATCTTCAAATCGATATAAGAAACCATAAATTTAGATGAGTGTTGAAACCTTCAATGGATTAGATGACTGCTCAACAGATAGATTAGTTAATGGGTTTCCTAAAGTTACAATAGTTTCTGGTTTGGGCATACTTGATTCTTGTATAACACTATGCAATTCAATTACTAGGCGACAATTAGGGCAAACAAACGTATCATATTGGATGGACGAACCCGAGCTAGAATAAGCTAACTTAGTGTCTTTTAAAATGAACGAAGATTTAGAACATGATATACAAATCTTTCCTGAAAATGAATCTGATTCTGACATCTTTCCCTCTCTAACCTACCTATGTATGCTTTAAAATAACATATTATAAATTAATTAATTTTTCTACACAATTTTTCTTACCCATTATAGCTAAGTTGACTCTTCTTACAGTTCATATTATCAGTTCAATGTAATAGATCTTCCCTCACTCAATTAGATAGAGTTAGAGCTTTACAATGGAACAAGGTCATTAATTACTATATTCTAGGCCTTGAACTAACATTTCAAAATGGAAACATGAGAAAAAAAAGTAAATAAACAAACATAATATGGAAATTAGACCATGTTATTTTCATGATCTAATTCGAGCCTCTGGTGTGTCTCTAGCCTTTCTAATAATTCCCCTTTTGACTGTCTTGTCAGTCGTGATAGGTAAGAGGGGTCAATTCCGGCTAAGAAGAGTCGTTTAGACTTTATTAATTCGGAGTAGGATTTTTTTGAGTCACAGAATCCTAATCAAAATCACTAATGTGGTTTTAGGCCATAATTGAGAATTAATATGGAACTAACTCCTTGTGAATTCATGTGATTGTATTAATTATCGATTCTTATAATGAGCGGTTTATTCCCTCTTTACAAGCACATAGTGTGGTGTATGTTCTAAAGTGGCTGGAAATACACTCTTCAATTCCCATCCTAATTTAATCAACTGTCTTGCTTCCTCTAGAACAGTAACTGTAGATAAATCCACTATTTTGCGTCTTTTGTACAGTGAATTACCAGATGCTGAAGGTTGTGTTGCAATCTTGTGAATATGGGCATGTCCATTCTCATCTAAAAGCCTCCAAAATGTCTTTCCGCTTGGACTAAGTTCAGCCGACCTTTCAAAAGTGATCAACTGGTTAGGGAATCCAGCATTCTTGCATTTGTTACACTCTTGCATCTTTATTAGCGGTTTTGATGCTTCCGCCTGTATTGTTGATGACATTGATTAAGAAGAGTAGAGTTGGAATTTAAGTACTGTAGCACTTCATTGGGTGGGAGGGAGAGGGCGGCTTTGAGCTGACGCGAAATTGGTTAGGTTTAGCGTACGTCGTTATTACCTCCGGTAACGAAGACTGTTGCCTCTAACTTTAATGACTTTACCTTGTCAGAGTCTTTCTTGCATACCATCTATAGACGAGCTTACTAGCTACAATTACTGCAGCAATTATGGCCCACACCCATAAAGGGGGATCTTGAAATGGCATTGTGTCGTATAATTGGGAACAAAGCTATTATTTGATAATTACTTGGTTTTGTATGCCAGATTAGCCGAGCTGTTACTGACGCTATATCTTATGCCACAAAGTACGAGCATGATCCTCTAACTCAGATTCTGAGTTGAATGATGTGCCACAGTGATTACAGCTATAACTTTTGAATCTATTCAACTCTTAGATGACAAAGATGTTAGGTTAAAAACTTTTACATTATACAATCTGAATCGTAGTTATTGTGCTGAATTCAAATATCGTTGTGTCTAACTTTTGAAATAAAACAGCAATAATCTATTATCTGACATCCAAGTTGATCTCAATATTTTACAATAATTTTTCTGTAGTCAAAGGAGCTTAGACCTGTAATTGGCCATTTACTACTGGGCTACAGGAAGCAAGTAATATTATCGGAATACACAATATTTAATAAGCGTTCCACTGACTTGAATATGATGAAAAAACAAATCTCAATAATTGGAATAGCCTTGTCCATTTTATTTGTCGCAACAGCTGCAAATAGCGTCACGGCTCAGAACGCCACTACAAATATGTCAAATGCTGCATCAAATATGGGTGCGGCAGCCAATCAAACCATGGGTGAGCTTTCACAAAATGCATCAACTGCCATGAATCAAACTGGCGAGTCAGTGAATGCATCAATGGGAGAACTTGGTCAGAACGCAAGTAATGTAGGCGGCGAAATACTGAACAAAACAGCTGAAGTTGGCAAATCAATTGGTTCAGGCGCAGCCGATGTACTAGGTAATATAAGCGGAGAAATCAAGGAAGGCATTGGAGCAAAGTAAGGTAAGGTAAATACCTCCTTTTCCTTTTCGAATTAGACCAACTCTACTGAAATATTAACTCGGCAGACATTGTAGTCACCGTTATGGATGAGTGGCGGTGTTTACGATTTATTTTCATATTCAACTTAACCAGTTGATTCTGCATACACGAGCATCTTGGACAGTTATGCTTTATCGTTATATGACACAGGGTACTTGCACGTAAATCATTTCAGAATAGCCCATAATAAACGACAAAATGCCGAATAACAAAAAACAATTTTAATCTTGTTTAACGGAATTAAGATACATTAATGGGAAGACTAGGAGATCTCTTTCTGTACCTCCGCAGTACAGTTGTCAAAAGTAAAAGTCCCTATAGATTCGGATGGGTTATTGAAGGGGAGCTCGCAGGTAGTGGTCGTTTAATGTCCCCTTTGCAATTAGCATGGGCTACAAGTCATGGTATAAAAAGTGTAGTTACAATTCGAGAATTTCCTCTCGAAGCTTCTTGGTTTTCAAATAGAAATGATATAATGTATAGACACATTCAAGTTAAAGACCATAGCGCTCCACCCATGAAGGAGCTTGGAGAAATAGTTACCTATATTGAGACCGAAATAACGCACGGAAGACCTGTAATAGTTCATTGCAATGGCGGAAGTGGACGAACGGGTACGGTATTAGCAGCTTATTTGATGAAGAAGAATGGTTTAACAGCTCAACAAGCAGTCCGAAAAGTAAAGGAAATTAGAGGCAGAACGGCTAGTCACAAGAAACAGTTGGACACTTTAGAGGAGTACGAGAAATACTTGCTTACCGTCAGGGAAAAATAAATAACAAAAACTTGATTTCGATATTAGAGGGAAAGTAATTTCTTCCTGGCATTTGCCTGCGATTTCCGTTTGTACAATTACAAGTTGCACCATTATTGCCGTTTTTGATTTATTTAGTTCCTATCCTGAGATACAAATTAAATCTCAGTGATGAGTCTTGAGCCTTGACTTGAGCCTCGTACAACCTAGATAATCTATGTTGAACTAATATGGTGATGAGTGATTCTTCAAAAGAATTAGAACAGGCACAGAAAAATCAGAAACAGGTTGGATCAGCCGAATCCGATCCTTCAATCGCAGGGCCGACAGACAAATTAAGGGAAGAGGCTGCTCAGGATGTGGATGAGGACGAAGAAAGTTCTGAACCAGCCTGATCTTTTTCTTTATATCATTAATTATTACTCGATCTATCTTATCGGTGAGAGTGTACTTTTGTTCCTTATTTCTAGGATTAGATTACATTAGGTATCATTGTAGCGAAATATGAATTGCGCAGCCGCATAATAGAAAATGTCTATAATCAGTATTAACTATTACTGCATATTAGCTATTGATGAAATACAAAATCATGGTGTTTCTACTGATAATATCAGCGGGCATCACTACAGCAGTGTACTCGGGGCTTCCAATAGCCCATGCGCAACAGTCTATGGATATAACTAAGGCAACTGAGGGGAAAGCGACTGGTGGTGAGAAAATGGGAACCGTGACAATAACACCTAAAGGACATACTCTTACTATTGTAGGCAATATGTCCTCACCTCCTGGAGAGGGTAAAGTTTTTGAAGGTTGGCTTGTAGACGCAGATGGTTCTCAATACAAGCTGTCTCTTGGGGAATTCCAAAAGAATGGAACATTGCAATACAAGGAAAGTTTAGTTAACCCCTATACGTACTCCCAATTCGTAGTGACTGAAGAGCCATTTGAAGACGCTGATCCAAATGCCGCAGCTGCATTTGCAGGGGTAGACCTTCAAACTCCATTCGGACAGTAACGATGTCCTCCTATCTTTTTTACTAGCGTTCGTTTATTGGTCCTTTAATGACCGAATGATTAGCCAATTAATGTAGTGATGAGCAAAATTCAATTCTGACAATGCTAGAAGAATTCAGGAATTGTTCTTTGAACTGATCTAGCTTGCATCAAGTCTGATCCTCTAATTAAATTGCTCAGCTTTATTCCAAGTTTTCTTACTGCCGGCTGATCCTCTGAAAAAGAAAATCTATCTAATACTGTATTAATTGCAGAAGCTATGACCTCTCTGCTATTCTGAAAATCTTGAAAAGTAGTTTCCCTAGTTTCTATTGTAAAATCTGCCCTTACTAGTTTGACTCCTATCGTGCGATATAAATAATCCCCTCTTCGTGCCCTTTCATACATTTCGTCTACTAACTCATTTAGAAATTTGGCGATCTTTTCCTTATCTGACGTATGTCTGTTCAACGTGTTCTCAGTACTCAGGGATATATGATCTCCCTTCACAACTACAGGTTCGTCATCTTTGCCATTCGCCACTTTCCACATCCAAGCACCGTTTGCTCCGAATTTATTGACCAGCTTACCTACGTCCATAGCTGCTAGCTGTCCTAGAGTAACTATCCCCATTTCCTTTAGCCTTTCCTGCGTCTTGGGACCTATTCCTGCAACTAATCCGGCTTCCAAGGGCTCTAAAAATTTCGTCAAGTTGTAAGGGTACACAACTGTCAAGCCATCAGGTTTGCGATAGTCTGATGCAAGCTTTGCCGAAGATTTAGTTGTCGTTACTCCAATAGAACACAGGAGCCCGCATTTCTCTTTGATTGCATTTTTAATCTTCATTGCATAGTCTTCGGGTTCAATTTGTGCTCGCTTTAACGTGCACTCCAAAAACGCCTCGTCTATACTTGCTTGCTCTAGGACGTCGGCGAATTGTTCTAGTGTTTCCATTACTTTTTTAGAGACCTGGCTATAATAACTGATATCAACTGGGAGGAGAATCAAGTTGGGGCAAAAAGTCGTAGCTTGTGAGAGAGGCATGGCAGAATTGACACCATATTTTCTTGCCTCATAAGAGCAGGAAGATACTACTCCTCTGTTTATTTCACCTTCTCTTTGGTCTGTCATTATTACTGCATGAGGTTTTCCTACCAGACTATTGTCTCGTAGTTCTTCGCACGATGGATAAAAAGCATTGAGATCGACGCACATGATTACTTTCCCAGACCATGCCTCCTGTTCCTCGTGCGACAACAGACAGCCGAGAGATATTATATGCCATCCATATTTTATTTATTGTTAATTTCGCCACTCTTATTTCCGATAAGCTAGTGCGCTAGCCACAGCAGCAGTCGCTTATTGACTTACTTCTAGAGATGACAAAGGACGTCTAAAAGACAGAACGTAACAACTCTTTGCGTCAACACGTTGATGATTATCAATCATACTCCAGAATACCAGAAATCAACTTTATGACTTGTTCTGCATTTTTGGGCTTTATTGCAAATTGATCTGAAAAATTCATGATTGATTCACTATTGGCATGACTGTAATAGTCTTTCTCATTATCAGACATGAGTATGAGGTGAATTGACGGATTTATTTTTTTGATTTCTTTCGACAATTCAATTCCCGATTTACCAGGCATACGAATATCACAAATAACCGCGAAGTACGCATCTACATTATTTCGGAAGGTTGATAATCCTACAATAGCGTCGTTGACTATATCGCCGGTAAATCCATTTACCTTTAGCGCTTCATTAAATCTAGCAGCGACGTCGGGGTCATCATCGATTATTAGCAGCTTATTTTTGGCCAATTAAATCAACTTTCTGCTACAGATACTACAGAACGAATGAATTTAAATCATTTCGTTACGCATAACGTCACTTATCCATTATATCAAGGAATATGGAATCATAATAACGAAATAAGGGGCTGGAGGATTTAACAGATATATAACTTCTGAGAGCAAAAATGACTACATAATATCACATATTTCGTTATTGTGATGTAGAAAACCACAATAGAGTTAACAGGCTAGGAAGTATGCCAAATTTATATTTATTATGAATTCAAAAATAACTACTGAAAAAGAGTCAAAAGTATCTTTTCGCCGATCGTCTGATCTTGTGTCTCAATTTGTTACCGTTTCGGACATTGTTGCGATCATTTCTATCATTTTTATCACTCATTGAGGTATTTCCATTATTGTTCTCCCACATTTTTTTGAAAGAGGTCAAGACATTTTCTGGATCAACGGGAACTGAATATACTTCTTCTGACCATAATACTCTGTCTACACCATTCATATGTTTAATATTTGAAATTGTGTCCACCAACTGTTCACTGTCCTCGTAGACGAATTCGCTCACAATGTCAGAGTTTCCAACATGAACTGACGCTGATAAAACGCCATCCATTCCTGCCACCTCCGAAGTACTGGATTTGATATCACCGTCGGAAAGATATACGTGTAGAAGGCCTTTCTTGATACCCAACCTCTTAAAATTAGGCTCAACCTTCGAAGTTACAATTCCACTCAACATAATATTTCTTACACGACGCTGAATAGTGCTTAAAGGTATTCTGAGGTCTTCGGAAATTTTCTTATTATCATGGTTAGTGACAAGCAATGAAATTATTCTAAAGTCTGTATCATCTAACGATATTTCATATCCTGCGGCGCTTTCAGCTCCTTGGGTACTATTGCCACGCATTTCTTAACCACGCCTTAAGCCCATCTGTAGTTGTCACATTATATAATTATTATACAACCTAATAAGATTTTCTCTAATTTGTTAGGTTATGATGGTGTGTTTTTCACTATTTCTGACATTTGGAATCACATAATGTTAAACGGTAATTTTTGAAATCATAATTAGATTGTAGGATAAGTCATGCTCACCGCAACCTTATTTTTAGATACTTCGACCCGAATAATCACAATCGAGTGGCTCAAGTACCCAAAATATTGTTAATCATTAGATAAAACATCTAGCATGAGCACGCTTCTTCCATGTTGGTCTAAGAGATATGCCTTATCGGTGTCAGCGAATCTGCTATCGAAATCACGCTGGTGATATATACAAAGCTGCTTTAGTCCATCATTTACAAACATCTGCGGAATCGATTTTTCGTACTTCAATAGATAATCCAGGTCAGTTGTAAAGAAACATCCCAGATCTACGATGACAGTTATGCCGTCCTTCTGAAGTTTTTTAACTTGTTTTTGTAGTATTCTCATCAAGGAGACTATATTGCCTTTTTCATTCTCTATCACTTCTCCTAGTTTCTCATTTTCAAATTTGTGACCAAAGAATGCTTCATAGGCGTCGATGATTAGTAAAGAGCCTTGGTGCAAATGGTAATCGACATCTATCCCGACGTTTGAAAGTGTGTCCTTCACCTTGTTTATGGGTTCATAATAAGGAAGCATCAGCACTATTTCGTCTTTCTCAAGTTCCTGTTTGATATAATTTGAATAGATTTTTCGAAGCATTCCAAGTTCAGGGTAAACCATAATTAAATGCGAACCAGCTTGTGTCTTCTCTAAAGCACGCACGATTTCATCGAGACCTTTATTTTCTCCGTCACTCTTGTCGGCACTTGGATGATACATGGGATTATCTCAACTTCACTGTAAGATGAGCAACATACTAATAAACGATTAGAGTAGGTGATGCCTTACCCCATCTAATCTGAAAAAGTGAATCTGGCAATCAATGGTGAGTCATACGATAATAAGTCATAAAAACGAAATTATTCTAGACTAGACATCATTAGTAATTACTAACTGCCAATCGCTGTAATGAAATTCCTCCACTTGATAGTTTTCCTTACGAATCCCCTACAAATGTTATTGACCAATTCTTATTGCATATTTAAGATATTAAATTTGCCTTCTTTCATTGGGATAAAATATACCTCTTCAGACCATAACACTCGATTCACTCCCTGTACGAGTTTAGTTTCGCTGATAATATCTAGTAGCTGTCTGCTATTTTTGTAAATAAATAAGCACACAAGATCAGAATTTCCTATGTGTACAGCTACAGACAATATACCCGGCCTGCTGCCTATAGTTTCTCCAACCTCCTTAAGTCCTCCATCTGAAAGGTAAACGTGCAGAAATCCTCGTTTGTATCCTAATTTCTCGTAGTTTAGTTCAACTTTACTATTCAGTAATTCTTTTTCGAAAAGCTTTCTTGTTCGGCGCTGAACTGTACTAAGAGGTGTATTTGTTTTTCCAGCGATATACTTGTTATTTTTTCCTGCGATAAGTAACTCTATAATCCGAATGTCAAGTTTATCAATTCTAAATTTAGATGAATCTAAACTCTTTCGTTCTTTATTTGGACTAACGTCGATCTTATTGTTGCCGCTATTATTATTTACCTTTTTCATATTAAACCTTAACTCCTCCCTAAAATCCACACTAGCAAAAGTTCCTCCCAAGACAGAGACTTAAATTTTTCAACATAACCGCACATCCTAATTTGCTGATTGACTTTGTGTGATTAACAATAGGACAGTGTGCTATTTAAGTTAGTCGGAAAAACCGATTTCTGCAATCAAAACCAACGTATAATGTGCCAGATTGCATTAAATAACCCATTATTCTTGGTAGTAAATATAACCAGATTAGAGTAAGCTCGACAACATTCATATTAATTTAGTTAATTTTATCTAATTTTCAGTCTAGTAACTTTAGTGACCTGGAATGTTTTAAACTATAATGGGTATTGTGTAGTTGCCACCTTTATTGCAATAGACTAATGTTTTGGGAATCGGAATGATTCCAATTGGTGGTGTAGGAGACTCGTCACAGAAACGAAGTTCGGATCCAATTTACTACCCATTGGAAAACTTTCCCATCCGTTTTACCCAAATCAATCATGTACAACAATCATTATCTTTTCTTTTGTCTCCTGCTGTCGCCAATTCCATTTTACTCGTTCCATTTCTGCTGCAATTCTGAATGATGGAATTTATTCTACCACTTAGCTCAAATCAAAGACTTGCCATTTAAAGAAGATTAACCGGAATGAAAGGGGAGGCCGTCTCTCCACGGTGTCATCCATCATATTACTCAGATCAGCATATTCGCTGCTTGCAATCTTGCAAACCTCTCTGAAGGTTGGCCAAGAACTGAATCCCTGTATTTAGGCCTGTCTTGGCTTGCCTATTTCTTTGACAAGGTGAGAGTAATTAAGTCTCCTTCAATTCAAAATAATAAATTGGCGTAAAATTGGATAAAAGTGGCGAATTGGTGATTTTGGTATATTAGCAGAATTGTTTTCAAACGGCATTGGAAAAAATTTTGAAATCCTTACTGATAAAATATATAACCTATTGGGCCGGTCATGACCTTACATGAAACTTCAATTTCTGATAGTCGTTTTATCAGGTTTCTTTTCCGTTTTGTTGGGATATTCTGCACTGGTCGACAGTGCTTACGGACGGTTAGATCGATATTGGATGGTGCTTAGCGGAGATCAGCTATCGCCACCTGTCAATACAGACGCTATTGGATTTGTCAGCTTAAAATTCGACGAGGATTCCACGAGGCTCATATACAATGTAAATCTAGATAATATTCACAATGTTACAGGCGTATACCTTTACTTTTCTAACCTGAATGGGAATTACACCAAAGTTCTAAATTTATTGAAAGAAGCAAAGGAATCTAATAAGCACTTCAAGGTTGCAGAAGTAGTCGGGCCACATGAGACGACTGGTACTGTTGGTCTTGGAGGAGTAACCAAACAAGATCTTAAGGGACCTCTAAAAGGGAACTCTTTGCCACATCTCCACAAATTGGTAGATGAGGGAAAAGTTTTCGTTGTTGTTCATACAAAGGATTTTCCCAATGGCGAGATTAGAGGAAACTCATTTGTAGCAATTGATAGAGTATTTCCTGACTTGGACGAATTCCGTTGGAACTAAGCAAAATATCTTGCATTGCTTTGGATTGTTGACTTCCTTAGTAGTATTTTGAGGGTCTGACTAGTTCCGTAACTGTTGCTTCTGATATAATTTTCCCAAATTGAATTAATCGTTTTTGTAGCTAGTTTGTGGAAAAGAGAAATAGTAGTTAGTAGTAGTAATAGTAATAATTATGAGTGAGTCCCTTTGTAAAGAAATTCTTACACTTGATGAATCCATAAGATTCGCTGGTATTGCAAATAGTCAGGGGACTCTCGTTGCAAATAATTATAGAGCTAATTTGAAACCCCTAATGTCCAAGGAGGAAACGGCACATTACGCAATTCAAGCTGTAACTAGAGCTGCAATGAGGGAGGATTTCACATCAAAATTGGGACCTTTTCAATATTCAGTTGGAAAGTATGCCAGACTAACTCGTGCTGTAATTCCAATGGATGCAGTAATCCCAATTGACGATCCAAAGGAGGAGGCATATTTGCTGTTATCATTTGATGCTAATTCTGACGTAGTCAGAATTATTGAAAAGAAGATTATGAAATTTTTGAAGGATAGACTGCAAACCAAGTGATTGTCAATAAAATAGAGAATAACTGCATTCTCATATACCTGCGTATTTCGACCGGATTACCCCAACATGCTATTTCGTTCCGTTTACTGAAGATATTCTAAAAATTGTTGGTGAGTCAAGATATTTTGAAAGAATATACAAATTACCATCTGGACCTACATCCATGTCTGTTACTTTACCTAGTCCATATGCAAAGATTACATTTGCAGCTTCAAGTTTTTCTGCCAAAGTGTTATTAATTATCCTTGTTGGCATCAATTTAGTTCTATTGCCATTCAGATCAAAATCATAGATCTCCCCGAAATTAAATGATGCAACAAATAAATCGTTTTGATAGGCCTTACCTAGTTTCTCTGAATTTAAGAACTTGACTGCAGTAGGTGCTGTCCTTTTCTTCCAGACAAACTCTGGTGCACTGTACTTGCCGCTTCCGTTGAAATCTACTAACTCTTCAGGTTGTTCCAGACCTTCCTTTGCAGAGCTAGATGTGTTTTGTCTAGGTCCCATACCTTGAATTTTATTCCATCCGCTATTGAATCCAGGTTCAACAAGATTGATTTCATCTCCAGATTGGGGACCATTTTCAGTGTCCCACAGCCGGCCTGAAACCGGATCAAAATCAAAACCAAAGCTATTTCTGATTCCATAAGCGTAATATAGGTTAAGGGGATATTTTTCACCTAATATTCCGTTTTTAACCGGATTTCCATCGGGAGTAAATCTAAGTATGCCGGCTCTGCCATCAGGAGGAATTCCCTCATTATTATTCTGGGCCATCGTCCTTGTTGTCTTGTTTTGATCTCCGTGCATTTCACCAACTACAAGATAAAGATTCTTGTCAGGACCAATTTGCAAATTCCCACCGATATGAGAGTAACGATTTGCTGATGGAGAAGTGAATACAAGTACAGGATTTGTAAGTTTGTTGTTATCTGTCAGCTCGTATCTGTAAAGCTTATTGTACGAGATTTCTGTACCTGACGAATTACCCACGTCTCCGTTGCTTGATTCTGTATAATATAGATATACATATTTTTTGTCAGTATTGTTTGAAATAGCAATTCCAAGGAGACCACTCTCCCATTGATTGGTAACATTAACATCTAGCACAGGTTCAGCTAACGCTTTACCGCCTAGAATTCTTTGAACCTTTCCGTCATTCTTATTCAATAGCAAAATATCATCATTTCCCAGAAAAGCAAATTGAGTCACTGAGGTGAATTGATTTAGTTCTCGCAACCCTGGAGTATAATTTCCCTGATAAATTATGTCCAACTTTAAATTAGGATCGACAACCGTGGGAGTATTACAGGTCTTTGCACAGGGGTTCTCTGCTGCAGAGCCGACTCCAGCCGTCAATGCTATTGGACTTGAACAGAGAAATAAACAGGCAAAAATAGCGACTACAGACAGTAAAGTGATAAGCAATTATACGGCTTTGTTATTAGCCTTATCTTCAATATAACCATTCTTTTTAAGCAGCTTTGGTTGTAACTTGGTGTATCTAAAATCCCGGGATATACGTATTGACTAATGCCAATCAGAGTAACGTCAAATAGCCCATCTTGTCAATTTGCAATGGATCATTTTTAAGAAATAAAATATATGTCATCAAGATAAAAGGTTTTAATAGGACATGAAAAAATTTCAATTCTAGAGGTCTGAACCTGAAGAAAGTTCGTAAAAAAGTGATTCATTAGTGCAACAAAAATTGGTACTTTCTAAGGAGTCGGATCAATACTTACAGAACCGTTGTTTCTTAACTTCTCACGAGCAACACGGGGTGTACAGGTTTTTGATATGATGATGATGAAGCTAGGCCTTCATAATTTTATTGGTATTCATAC
Source organism: Nitrososphaeraceae archaeon (assembly GCA_036558405.1). Taxonomy (GTDB): domain Archaea; phylum Thermoproteota; class Nitrososphaeria; order Nitrososphaerales; family Nitrososphaeraceae; genus TA-21. Next base: position 66,297 of record DATBFR010000002.1, read on the forward strand.
TTCTTTACTTCCATTATTGGTACTATGCATATTTGTTGGTGGCAGCATTGTTGCAGCTAGTCCTAAGAGTAATTATGCTAACGGACAGGAAATCTTGACGGCAGCATTTGTAGGCGATATATCATGTAATAGTAACGGTAGGGCAACTATTGAGTCGATTAAAGCTGAGAATCCTGATATATTTGTTATTTTAGGTGATATGTCATATCAACCAACTGTTGGATGTTTTTATGAGCATATTAGAGACCTCAAAGCTCAGGGTGTCAACGTTAGGTGTGATATCGGCAACCATGATTCACAAGCAGAGCAAACCGACACACTGGAGAAATTATATTGGAACCTGTGTGCAGGAGGCATATCCAAACAAGGTTTTTGGCAATTACACGCTGGTGCAGTTACTATCCTAGGTATGAATACTCAATGCGATGGTAATAGGAATCATACGGCGACAGAGCCACCTTGCAATATTAGAAGGATATTAAAATTCTTGAACACTGTAGACAGGAACGCGTTTGTTGTCTTGACTGCACATAAACCGTTATGTGATTCCCCAAAATCGAAAAGCCCAGCATTTCAGTGTGGTGATTTAATGCTTGAGCAATTCAATCGTATCGGGGTAACAGCGACTATTGGTGCAGATAATCATTGTTCAGCCTATAATGAAGGCAAGTTCATTGCAGGCTCTGGTGGGAGGTCTCATTACTCTTGTTCGGGGTGGGATTGGGTTGATGATACCAAATATGCATATTTATTTATGGTTTACAAGGATGGAAAACTCGATTTTGTATTCAAAAACTTCAAGACTAGGGCCGAAATATCTCCACATTTCCTGATCGATAGCAATAAAAACATAGAGATTTTACCGAACAATACTGAGGGGAACAGATCTCATACATTAATTCAAACAGTAGAGGGAACTGTGGAGTTTAAAGACAAGAATGGAACGATTTATTATGAAATACCAACTGTGCCAGGAGTAGTTCCCATTCCAAGTGGTGAATTGCAGACTAAATAGTCCTGCTAGGGAAACCACTACGAGTATAAGGCTCAACTGTTGGAAAAGCTTCGCACGGACGTGGAAAATAAAATATTTCCTGTCAATTCAAATATATCTTAAGAGCTTTATTACATTATAGATTTGTAAACTTTTGATACTTTAATGCAAGCCTTAAAGCATCGAATATGTCATGGTACGAGGTTAATTCCTTGTCCAAATTTCCGTCTTCTTCAATAGCCGTTCTTAGTGCTATAATCAATTTATCAAATTTTGAGTGTACTTGCAAAATACCTTTCTCCAATATCATCTTACAACGTGTAATCATTGTCTTATGTTCTGATACAAACTGGACAGGTATTATATCCATATAATTTTCGACAGGCCTACCATATTTCTTTGCCCTTTGAATGTACAGAGTGGGATCTCTGCGCTCGGATATTCTTCCCTTCAACGACCTTATAAATTCAGGATTTGCTCCGTCGACAAATATCTTGTGTACTTGATACTTATAGCGTAATTCCAATACTTTTGACAGCATTTCATCGTAGTCTGGCCTTTGGAATTGTTCTGCAAAAACTACCTGTATATTCCCATCTACTAATCTTGTAATAACAATACCGAAAGGAGAAGATCCAAAGCCACAGTCAATCCCCATTGATTTTGGTGAATATTCGTTAATGAACTCGTCTTCAGTATCATAGTCTATTATTGCCTCCTCTATATCCTTAATATGAAAGACGTTACCAATAGTACCCAAGTACTTTAGGTTGTATTCTCGATCAAAGCTCGGAGAGCATTTTGCCATCTTAATATCAGTCTCCGAATAAATCCTGCCCAAACCACGGGTATAGTCAAGAAGGATGCGCTTGTATAGACACTTATCTTCTGGTTCCCTCTCTATGACATCAAAAAGACCTCCAGGGGCGTTTGGAGTAGACACGATTACTATAAACGGATTAGATTTTGCAATATATCTTTCCGAAACATATCTCGCATCTACTTGCTGGCTCTTGGGGAAGAAATCAGCTTCATCGAGAAAAATAAAGGATACATTGGCTAATCCCCTCATGGTATCTAAATGATGTGATGGAAATGCTTCTATCCTCACTTTGTTAAGCTCGATAACTGTTTCTTTTGTATCAAATTCAATTTTGCCTCTGAATAGTTCTTTCATTCTGTTAACAAGATCGATCGCTATTTCAATTCGAGGTCCTGTCACTATACACATTTGTGAATGCTGCAAGCTCTCATCCCTAAGACACAACCATGCCATCAATCTCAACATAAATTCAGTAATGCCAAGACCAGTTGCCTTCTTGAGCCAAAGGTGTTTATACTTTCCCGGATCATTCGTAGGATTATTGAAATCAGGAGTCATTAGGGCGTTGTAGAGCTCTTGTTGGTAATCGAAAAGAGGCCTTGGCGTTTCCCCCTTTATTGGAAGCCCCACTATATGATTAAAACAACAAGAGCCATCGGTCCTAGCATATTCCAGTTTGTGATGCTCTAAATCCCATATCCAGAACGGGATTCCTTGTCTTAGCTCAAACCGTTTTGTTGTTTGCGCTCCTGTCCTCTGTGCTTTCTCTATCTTTCTCTTCAGATTGTTGAATGTCACTTTCGATTTCTCCTTTGTTACCTTTTGATTCAGAAATTAAGTTTGTATCAAAACCTAATGCAGAGTTTGCCGCCTCTACAGTCAATGGTTTATTGTGTTCAGATTCGTAGTTAACAGCCTGGCTGATTACCGGTTCATTAGTAAGTAAATCTTCAAGAAGCTCGTAGCAATCCTTTGCTAAGGATAAAGCATGGAGCTTTTCTCTGTTGTCCTTTGAGTTATCAGCAACATACCAAGTTTCCTTCAACACCAAATTTATACCCATCATGGCTTTTTCGTGTTCTTGCTGAATTTTTTCCATAACTTTTGCTGTATTTTCTTTGACTTGAGACCTAAAGAAAGCAAGATCTCTATTTACAGTGCCGATCCCAACTTGCAGCATTTTAGCTATTTCAAACTGCGTATGACCCTTCGTTCTCTGCTCTATTACTTTGAATCTACGCCAATCAATGAGATCCTGACTCTTCCTTCGCCTATTCTTGATCAAATCTCAATACAAGACTCCTCTTTGGTAGAAAGATCAATGTAGTGAATGTAGTGACGCCCCTACGAAATGGTAGTATTCATACTTATGAAATATTAACATTGGAATTCCCATTATAGATATCGTTTTACTCCGCTCTCCTATTCTACCACTCGGAATGCAAAATCAATCTTCTGATACTTGTCAACATGTGCCCGAAGATAATCTACTGCTTCCAACGGCGTAATTTTTGCTTTGAAGTGTTCATTAATAAAGTCACAATTTTTGGAAACTTGAAAATAGTTGTTACTTTCATCTTCAAGATTTTCATTCCGAGAAAAACTTT
>DATBFR010000003.1:0-4081 GCA_036558405.1 Nitrososphaeraceae archaeon
GAAGTTTACGTTCCAAAATCCAACGCATTTACTAGCAATGGATCATTTACAGGAAAAGTAAATGGAATTGATGTGTCCAAACAGATTGTAGTAGACAACAGCAATCCAGGTAGAGACATAATTCATGTTATGTTACCAAAAGCCAATGTCCTTAAAATAGCCGATCAAGTAAACAGAAATGAACGGACGGTCAACAATAACAGTGCTGGCCCACTTATGAGTTTTGAATTGCAACCTGGTCAGAAGGGTTCCGCTACGACTTCAGGAAATATGTCCATGTCAATGGGGTCGATGGGGTCGATGCCACATGGAACTAGCTCAAAATAAAAGTACCGTATCTTAACGTTATACAGCAAGTCAGTTTTTCCTACAAATCTGTCGCTATCGAGTAGATTATCAATAGACCTACGTTATCGATCACCTTAAAGTCCTTTGTCTACGTTGTAATACCAGTAATAGTGAGACTGCCGCAATAGCGATAATAATTCCTGCAATTATTATCAACATAAAGGAGTAGGTGGGTGCGGTAAACGTACCAAAAGGTTGAAACGGTACATCAACTTTGAATGACCCTAATGTCGATAATCCATTATTCATGTCAATTCTCGTCATTACCTGGTATACACCAGAATCTGGAAAAAAATAATTCACATTAAAATTTCCGTTGGAAGATGAAATATTTTCGAATTTGAATATTCTCATCTGACCACTACTATTGGTCGTAATCACTACTCTTGCATGAAGATCATTGACATTTTTGGAATTAGTCATGTTCTGTACCAGAAACTTTAGTTGAGTTTTGGCATCAACTATAGGTGTTTTAGGTGTATTGCCAAATTGTATCTTTATATTATTCTGTTTATCTGTCCATTGTTGTGTATTGTATATGAAATTGTTACCAAATGTGGAATTGGATGATTGTTGTGCATTAGCCATATGTACACTGAAAGTATCTAAGTCTATGAAAATTGGTTCTATTGATAATAATAATAATACTATCATAAATAATAATACCAGTTTCAACCTGAATTGATTACCAAAGCTAGGCCAAAAAGCATTACCTTTGTCTTTATTATCAAAATTTACTAATTCTTTCAATAGTAATCACATCAATTACATGAACCATAAAGAACATTGTTATATACCTTCTCGTTGAAATATGGCAACTAGTTAGTAGGCCAACCCTTGCATGATTTATCATTTCATTTAACATGTGATTTAACTGGGTGCGATCTAACTTCTAATTGCGTTTTGCCAGATTCTTGTGCCACAATCACATCATGTACAATATTTTCTATAAGCATATCCTATAATTCTATGATATACCCACATATGTAATCAATCGAGAATCATCCATTATACATGTACTTGAATTTAATTTTATAACATAAAAAGTAGGCGACAATGTAGCATGAAGCATACTAAAACCGTTTACTCATACTATATATCTGCATAAATCTAGGTATATAACTTCGACAATACGATAGCTATTCCTAAAAATAAGCAGATCACTTATCAAAAGGAATCATATTAAATCGACTGGTAATTTTCCAACAAAATTGTTCCATAATTCTAATTTTCTACTATATTAACATAGACTGAAAACACTCAAATTTTATACCGAGCAAAGAAAATCATCTGCCTTTATTTACTTGACCCGATAATACTGTATCTAGACCCAGTACAGATAAAAACCAGGAATAATGTGACTATGTCCTTTGCTCGAATATCATATTTCAGTGATCCATACTTCATATATTCTGATTATGTATAATTGACGACGGATGTACCTAGACATAGAAAGTCAAGATCCACATAGTGAGTACCAACAATAACTCCAAGTCTGATTCGATAATTTTTTGTGTGCTCTATATTTAAATCGCAAATTCTAGGTTTATGATTAATGATATCTATGTAGACTAGGCTAGACTAGGCAAGACTATTCTGAAACAGCAACATTGAATGTGGCAACATCTGGGTTTATGGGATTAAACAAAATATCATATATTGTAATTTTTAGAACATATAAGCCAGGTTTTAAAAACTTGTAAGTTGCTTGTTCTACTCCTTCATCGGAGTGGTGCGTTTGTTTGTACATTTGATTATATTGACCATCTTTGCTTACACTATAAATGATAAAATCGTAATCGATATGTTCTTGATCATTTTTTGTTTTACTGTTAACAAAATCAATCAAGAAGTTTGTGCTCTTTTCTGTATTTGGTTTGATTGGTTCCCGAGTTAACTGTATGTCTACATTATTTTTCATATTTTTAGAAGCGATGCTGGTTAAAATATCATTAGTTACCGATATGAATCCGCCCATTTCGGAGTTTAGTGGATCAGAATAGCGATACATTCCTGGTGCGTCAAAAGTATGTGAGAAGTTTGAATAAGGTTTAATAGTTTTTGATTCGCTTATCAATTCACCAGTCGTGTTTTTAGTTATTTTTATCTTGTGATCCATGTTGTCATGGTTGGACCAAATTAGTGTATCACCTAGCTTGAGAGGATAATAAGTGACATCATAGCGCGAATTAGAGATCATTGCGATGACATCATTGTTCTTACTAATTGCCAAAACAGATACGTATCCAATGCCGTTACCTACTGTAAGAACTGAGAAAAAGAAGGCTAGTGCTACAAGAAAGTTAATAATTTGATAGCTTTTTTTCAATGCAGTTTTCCTCTACATGAGATATTGCTAATTCCAAGTCAGTCACAAGTTTTCCACAGGCTACACAAAAATGTGAATTACACGTCATACATGACATGAAGTTTGATTGATTGCTTAAACTCTCAAGAGTGGAAATTATCAATTCGTGTTCATGTATATTCTTGATATAAGACGGAATAGGGGAGATCTTAACATGCTTAGTAGTAGTATCATCTAAATCCAAGTTATACACTGGTGTTTGAAAGTATATTTATGTCTTGTAGTACATTCGAGGGATGTACCACAAATGCAAAAGACCAGAATAATTGTTGAAATATCTATTAAGTATATGAAATACCAGATTTGAATTAATTGCGAAAGGTCTTGCCGCCTTTCGCTTGGATTCAATTGGCAGTAAGGCCTCAGAATCTGAACAATTGTCTACAATTCTACGACAAAACTGCTTGTATAGTCCTAATTCTTAGTATCATAGTCCTTTCATAAGACAATTGATATAAATATAAATCTCGACTGAAGAGCAGAAATTTGATATCCTGTCAATATATGATAAGCAATATGCTCAGAATCTTAATTCTGATTCTATTCGTTTCTTTATGTTTTAATTACCACTTTATCAAAAATACATATTGATAAAACAAATCTCGCAGACGTTATTTTGAGAATGGCCCGGTTTAAAATAATAATATAAACAAAAATAAAAATAAAAAGGATTCAGGACCAACAGTGGTCCAATACTGTCTGCTTGTCAGTCAGTCAGTCAGTCACTCAGTAAGTATCTAGCCGCCAGGAACTCCTGGTTGGACTTCATTGACGCCTACTACAACTGTGCTACTGGGTGGGAAAGTAACTGGTTGGGTTGAGTTGTTTAGTAGTGCAACATCTGTTTGATACACTTTTTTGCCAGGATCAGAATCAATGTCAGCATGATACAAACACATTTGGCCAGGGTGAGATAATTCCTTTATAATTTCTGGTTCTACAACTTTGAACGTTGGAGCAGGTCCAATGAGCACGTCGACAACAGGCTTAGAATTTGTATCGCATGGGATGTGAAGAGCAACGTGTCCCGCATTTATCATATATGGAGTAGAGTCGTAAATGTGTAAGAATCCCTTAGCTGGAATCGTTTGACCCTGCAAGAGAAGTGCGATAGAGTCCCTTGATACTGTACTTTGATTACCTGCCGCACCCGCAGATGCCATATGCATATGGCCTTCTGATTCACCGCCACCAGCAGAGGACATATTTGCCATTGAGCCACCGCCGCCAGCAGTTCCTTGGCTTAATGAAGGGTTCATTGGATTCGTTTGGGCCAAAACCTTTGTGATCCCTGTTGTCATCATACCAATTGATAATACTGTTGCAATGAGCATTCCTGAAATAATTCTGTAGTTTGCTTTTCCT
>DATBFR010000004.1:0-6488 GCA_036558405.1 Nitrososphaeraceae archaeon
GGGTTTAGAGACCTGAACTGAACGCATATATCATCATGCTCTTCTTGATATTTATGACATTTGGCTATCTTTCGATGGCTTTCATGAACTGAATCAAACTTGCAAACTCTCCAGATGGATGTGCCATATCCCATAAAAAAATTACTATTTCTTTGAATGTCTTAAAACACCTCTGAAGTTTACGTTCATAATCTTATCGAAATCGCTTTAGGTCTCTTCTACTTACGTTGTCTCTGCTTCATCAAAACCAGCATTATTAAATGCATAATCAAACCTACCGTATTCGTTGACGGTCTTCTCCACAATAGCTTTGACATCATCATCTTCTTCTTTTGTCAAATCTGTATTTACAAATAGGCCTTCGCTTCCACTGTCTTTGACTAATTGTGCTTTTTCCTCTCCTTCTTTTTCACGACGAGCTGCTACCACAACCCTAGCCCCTTCACCTTTAGCAAGAGCTATAGTAGTCGCCCTTCAAATGTCAGAACTGTCACTTGTTACTATCGCGACCCATATCATTAAATACTGAACGTAGGTCAAAAAGTATACAAACAATGATTTCAATAGGACGCAAACTATTCGAAGAGGTGGATATACCTACTGAGAGTAAAATCATATCTGAAGATCCCATCACCAAGACAATAGAAAGAGAGAGTAGCTGGACTGCCGAAGTCAAAGGCATAAGTCCATTTCCGAGCGGGAAAGGGTCAGGTAGTGGCACTTCTTTAATACATAGTAACGGTATTTCAATTTCGAATTGGGAAGGTACATTTACTACATACGATGGAGAGCCAATTATATTTAAGGGAAGGGATATGAATAAGAATAATAAATTCGTAGTATTAAGAACATATTTTACTAACTCACTAGAGTTACCATGGATGAATGGACTAATTTGTTTACTTGACGGATATTTCGATTCTGAGTATAAATCTTTTAAATGCAATGGATATGAATTGATGTAACAACATTTCTCAATAAAATGAAAGTCGTTACTGTATTAATTTTTCCATAAATATGTTAGTCGATATCAATATCATTATTATTTCAGTCATTTAATATCAGTTTTCCTTACTAGTTCTTTCTACATATCGAACTTGTATAAATAGACTCAACTTCGACTACACATCATCCTCCAAATCCAATTTGTTACACAATTGAAGACTAGATGCAATTGACTGTAAATGCTAGTGTATTTTCAGTCTTTTCAAATTCAATTCTTTTATTGTTTTCGTTTAATTCATCGAACAATAATTGGTATAGATTAGCCAAGTAAATAGACCATTTCATTCCCATATCGTGTTGTATAACATAGATATGCCTATTTTGGTCATCTTTAATTTCCTCGTGTCTATATACATAGCCAGATATTTTCATCCAGTTTTCTAAAAATTGCAGAGCTGATTTTATTGTATATTCCTTTTCAAGAAGCAATATACTGTCTTTGTTTGTAGATTTGGCAACATTTTCTGCTACAGAAACTATATCTCTCTCTGATAAAAAGTTCATTAAATTCATAATAAGAGATCTTCTAACAGCTATAAATCCTGCTCTAGGTGCATTGGAGTGCCATTTTATGTGTTCCTTAAGTATATGGTTAACCAAGGCATTTGTGCTTATATCTTGTTGATCGGCTTCGTGTCGTAACTGTTTTATCGTATCATTATCTAGTCTGAAAGTGATACTCTCACTTTTGTTAATATCGGTTCCTAGTTTTGTTGGCAACCTATCACTTCCATATAATAATGATCTATTTACTGACAATACCTCAAAAAGTAGGTATTTAAGTATTCATTGATTTCTATGAAATTTTAAATGCAAACTGTTCAGATATCGCCAAGTTCTTAATATTCATAACAATTACAGTTAGATTAGCCAAACCGGATAATGATGTATTTTTATTCCCCCAGCGTAATTTCAATCTTATTTTTTATTTGTATATCTCGTGATGAAGAAAAGCGAAAGATAGTGAAGCATAGCATTGTTCTTGTCACATTAATGCCTGCAAGCACAACTAAGAATATGGACAACTTGACCATTAGCACATAAGGTCGCGGATTTAACTTGATGAACTAACAAACATAATTAAACAAAATTAGATGGTCCTCTATATGCAGTTTTCATCCCTTAAGAACATCCTAGAGAATTCAAAAGATAAACTACAAGTGCTATTGCGCTATTATAGACAAATATTAGTAACAGTGAACAATCGATAGTTGGGTTTCTTGGTCTATTTGTTCTGCTATTACTACTACTCTTCAAGATCTAAAAGTAAGTCTAATAACAGTTTCTTAGTTGTTTTTTCTATTGCAACAAAACTTGCGCATTATTCAGATGCACATCAGAGTAACATGCAGTTTATTTATTATTGCATTGTGAGAAGGATATATCATGCTTACGGAAGAGGTTAACGATAAGGTAGAATAAAATGTTTATACAAATCCGTCCTAAAGGTAGTTCTAGTTAACAGGGCAACCATTTACTATATTAGAATCGCTTTACAAGGTGAATCAACCATAATACATATAGCAATTTTACAATTCTAGATACAAAGCATATTAGAATGTAATACTATATCACAGCATATATTGACTAAAGCTCATGTCGCTATGAATTATGCTATAAAGTCCAAGGCGATGACTTGCCAAGTGCGGCAGTACTGGATACGATCTCCATGAAAAATACGCGTAAGGGACTTCCAATAGTCAGAGCTCACATAGAGCAGATATTTCCGAAATTAACACCCGCACAGATTCGTCGCATTGCATCTTACGGACACATACGTAAGACGGAACGTGGAGAAGTACTCTATGAGCAGGGAGTCAGTACGGCGCCATTCTTTGTAGTCGTCACTGGCGAGCTCGAAGTTGTTCGCCCCTCGGGATCCGTTGAAACCCTTGTTACAGTCCATAAATCTGGCCAATTCACTGGCGAGGTCGGCACACTATCTGGCAGAAGGACTATGTTCCGAGTACGTGTTACTAAGGCGGGTAAAGTGATAGAATTGGATAGGCAACATATGCTGACTTTGGTTCAGACTGATGCAGAACTCGGTGAGGTACTACTGAGAGCCTTCATTCTTCGTAGGGTAGAATTGATAGCTGCTGGTGTTGGAGACGTTATTCTCATTGGCTCAACATATTCTGCCAATACCCTTCGTATCAAAGAGTTTTTGATGCGCAATGGACATCCCTACTCCTATATTGATCTAGAGCGCGACCCTGACGTACAGAGTATGTTGGATAGTTTTAAAATTTCTGCGAGTGAAATACCAGTATTGATCTGTCGAGGACAACTGGTTTTGCGTAATCCCAATAATCAAGAAATCGCAGAGTGTCTTGGCTTTAATGAGTCTATTGATCAAACCCAAGTGCGAGATCTCGTAGTCATTGGCGCCGGTCCCTCAGGACTAGCTGCTGCGGTATACGGCGCTTCAGAAGGCCTAGACGTTCTCGTTTTGGAAACAGGTTCTCCTGGTGGTCAGGCTGGCTCAAGCTCAAGAATTGAAAACTATTTGGGATTTCCTACAGGTATTTCTGGCCAGGAGCTAGCGTCTAGAGCTTACCTTCAAGCTCAAAAATTTGGAGCAGATATATTAATTGGAAGAGCCACCCGGCTTATCTGCGACCGTAAACCGTACGTCGTCGAAGTCGAGAATGGATCTCGAATTTCTACACGTACTATTGTAATTGCAACCGGGGCTGAGTATAGGAGACCACCATGCAAAAACTTGTTACGCTTTGAAGGTGCTGGCGTTTATTACGGTGCGACTTTTGTGGAAGCGCAATTATGTGGCGGAGAAGAGGTGATTGTGGTTGGCGGAGGAAACTCAGCCGGTCAGGCAGCCGTGTTTCTGGCAGAGACTGCGAAACGCGTGCATATGCTCGTCAGGTCAGGCGGTTTAGCCGAGAGCATGTCGCGCTACTTGATTCGTCGAATCGAGGAATCTGCTACGATAGTATTACGAACGTACACTGAGGTCGTAGGGATTGAAGGTGGTGAACATTTAGAAGTTGTTCGCTGGCGCAACAATCAAACAGGAGAGACTGAGGAAAAAAAGATAAGACACATATTCGTCATGGCTGGTGCCGATCCAAATACTAGTTGGCTCAATGGCTGTGTTATGCTCGATAATAAAGGCTTCATAAAGACAGGTAATGATCTGTCTGCCGATAATCTTAGTGCAGCAGGCTGGTCTCTTACGCGTCAGCCATATTTGTTTGAAACTAGTTTGTCTAGTGTTTTTGCGGTAGGTGATGTACGTGGTGGCAGTATCAAACGTGTTGCATCTGCTGTGGGTGAAGGATCAATCGCGATCTCGTTTGTTCATAAATCACTCCAGAACTAGAAAATCGATGAAATACTATCTATTTTCATTTCTATTTTTGACCTATCCTAAGTTTAACGATCTACGGCTAAATACTCGACGAGGTCGATGTATTTGTCCAATTCATGTATATTGATTACTGTAGATATGACTGAGGTTACTTGCAGCGTCTTTTCTAGATGATTATTTGAAACAATAGTATCGAAGTATTTAACGTTCCTCAAAAGAGGAATAGAGTAATTACAATCAGCCAGCCCGATTATATTTGTATTTACCATAAATATGTTTATGTATTGTGCATTAATCTATTTTGTAGATACAATCAAAACTTGATAATTGGTATGTTGTAAAATACATCACTAGGTGGAATAGTTCGTAAATCAGTAACTTTTATATTATTTTTTGACTGCACGCACCGAACTCCAAAGTGCCCATCCAGGATTGACACGATTTGGATAGATTTCCAGCATCTTGTCATAGAGCTCTTGCGCGGTTCTAGTCATTTCGACTAACCGGTCGAAATCGCGTATATACTGCCGAGTCTCTTCGACGATGCGGGGATTATCTTCGTTTTCAGGTCGCTTATGTGAGGCAACTACTGCGCGTGGGTTAAGAGATTCGATTTTGTCAAGCGCAAAGATCCATTCTCGACGAGTATTCGAATTTGACTCGGCAAGGTAGAGGTGAACATCATTGTACGCAGCATCACCAGCGACCACTAAGCCTATGGATGGGACATTTAAACAGGTCGTGTGTTCAGTGTCAGTATGACCCAGTTCCACTGCGACCAAATCGTGTCCCTCGAGATCAATTACATTTCCTTTGAGCTCTTCAGCCATCACGATCCGGTTTGGGATCTGGCCAGGAAAGCTCGCTTTCCAAACTTTCTCAAGTATCTCTGGGGAAGCATGTTGGCGCATAATACTTACAACATTAGATGTAGCGACTGCTTTAGCATTTGGGAAGCGCTCAAGAAGAGCTCCGATTCCAAACCAATGGTCCCCGTGGCCATGCGTTATATAGATTGTTGTCAGGTTCTTGCCGCTTGCAGCAACCCAATCCGCTAGTGCATCAGTCTGCTTTACTGTCATATATGCATCGACTAGAACTGCATCCTGTTTGCCATAGATGATGGTTGAGGCTATCGCCTGAAAATATGCCTCTCTCACGCCAGGTGGAAGGTCATTTGTGGCAATAGGTATGCCGGGCGTTACAAACACATCCCAGTTCAGGTTCGGAATATCTCTGGTCTGGACTTTTGTCATAATGGTCAGTCCTTAATAGAAGAACAATAGCTGCTGGGTATAGAGTGGAGGGTATTGGTGAATAAAAAATTATTATAATCATTAGATAGTTGGTTCTCTGGAATTTTGACTACTTGCTCTTGGTTCATATATGCAGTGCCTAATTGGATTAAGTCATTTTTAATAACTTTTTTGGTTCCATTCTTTCCAACTATTCGTCGCATATTTTAGTCCATCCTACATTGCCAATTTCTGCCTACTTGGAAGCCTTTTCTCCTTTAGTTAGGCTATTTGCAGCATTTAGAATCAACTGTGCAACCTCATTTGGATGTGACAGCGGTGATGCATGGCTAGATGGGAGTGAAATAGTGGTAGCGTTGATTTGTTTTGCAAACAGTCGCTCAGCATCAGGCGGTATAGCATGATCGTTCTCAGAGACTTGATACCAACTAGGTAATTGCTTCCAAGCAGGTGGACCAGATTTTTCAACAAGAATGGATTTACTAAATGGCTTTTGTTCAGCTGCCAGGACTTTCACTTGAGCTGGATCAGTATCTTGAGCTAATGCTTGGCCAAATGCCTTGGGGTTGACGTAGACAAACCCTCCGTTATCAAAGACCAAAAATCCCTTTGGAAATTTTGTAAAATCTAAGAAATTACCTAGTGATTGGCCTTGCTTAGGAGCAAAGGCAGCAATGTAAACAAGACCTTTGACATTGGGATTATTATAAGCTGCGTTAGTTGTTACAAATCCACCGTACGAGTGTCCTACAAGGAGTACTGGTGCGCCAACAAGATCAATTGCACGCTTTACTGTTGCGACGTCATCTGCTAAAGAATGGAGCGGTAGTTGCACAGCAATAACTTTATGTCCTGCATTCTGTAGAATTGGAATTACCTTGCCCCAAGAAGATCCA
>DATBFR010000005.1:0-13785 GCA_036558405.1 Nitrososphaeraceae archaeon
GCTGTTTCGGATAAAGAGATGATGACTACAGCGGGGAAAATGGAATCTGAACAAGATATGATTCAAAGCCTTTTAATAAGTAACGAACAGCCATACATACACCAATTTATATTTATTTTTGAAGAATTGTGGAAGGATGGAATAGATGCTGAAATTAGAATAAAGACCATAGAAGACGGAGCCGATAATGAGGGAATAGACATTATCCAGAATCCAGCTGAGATACAAAAGGCTATCTTTGATCTCCTCAAAGCAGCAGAAAAAGAAATACTGGTAATATTCTATAGTGCTAATGCATTTCATCGCCAAGAATATTTGGGAGCCACTCAATACCTAAAAGACGTAGCTAGCGAAAGGGGATTAAAGGTTAGAATACTAACACCATCAGATGAATTGATTATAGAAACATCGCGAAGATGGACAGAGCAACCAATTCAACAACAGGAGCAAGAACAACAGTTATCAAAGCAGCAGAAAATCAATATTCGATTTATTGAACCATATTTAGAAACAAGAGTTAGCTTACTAATAGTCGATAGAAAATTCTCGTTAGTAGTAGAAGTGAAGGATGATGATGCTCAGAAATCTTATGAGGCTATGGGATTAGCAACTTACTCGAATAGTAAACCTACTGTGTCCTCCTATGTTTCAATATTTGAAAACCTCTGGAGGCAAACTGAGTTGTATCAGCAAGTCAAAGAAACAAATGAACAGCTTGAATTGGCCAATAAAAAGTTAGAAATTCATGATAAAATGCAACAGGAGTTTATTGATATAGCAGCTCATGAACTAAGAAACCCTATACAACCCATACTCAGTTTATCTGATATTGTTCTATCTGATACAAATGACATCAAACAAGCAAGTTTATTAGAAATTATCAATCGAAATGCAAAGAGACTGCATCGACTTACTGAGGATATATTGGACGTAAGCAGAATTGAAAGTAAATCGCTATACTTGAGAAAGGAAAGATTTAATCTAATTGAAATGACAAGATCTGCTATTGTAGATTCTACAAATCGGATCAAAAAGGAATATCAAGATAAGATAAAAATTGAATTAATTTCTTCTACCGAGTCCATTTTTATAGAAGCGGACAAGGGCAGAATTTATCAGGTGATTCATAATCTTTTAAGTAATGCAATTAAATTCACAAATGAACAAGGCATCATAATTATAACTGTTACTAGCAGTAGAACAACTGCACACAAACACGGCAACAGTGATGTTATTATTGTTACCATAAGAGATAACGGTCAAGGCATAGATCTTGAAATATTGCCAAGGCTATTCACAAAGTTTGCCGCAAAATCGGAAGCAGGTGGTACGGGTTTGGGATTGTTTATATCAAAAAGTATTGTAGAAGCTCACGGTGGCAAGATATGGGCTGAGAACAACACAGATGGCAAAGGTGCGACGTTTTCAGTTAGTTTACCGATTATAAACAAATAATAAATTTAGATAGCATCAAATTAGCACTTATCCATGCGGCTTCTCTTGGCCTAATATGAAACAAAAGAAAAAGCATATCGACAAAAGACAAAATACCATTAATATAAAGAATAATCGAACAGCATCCTCTGCAGCTGCTCCTTATAATCCGATGAAGCTAGTCTCTAACGACTCACATGTTCAAGATTTGTATGTGCAGATTGCAAAATGAGAGAAATAACTCCAACTGGCCAATCAATATAGTGTTGAAAAATATACTAAACCGTCCCATAGTGTTTTGCCACATGAAGATTTCAGTGTAAAATATAGCAATTTTGATAGGCGAAACCTGTTTATGGACATTTAATGGAAGCGAGTCTAGTTAAGTATGTTCTGTAAGACAGAAAGTAGAATTTTATGGTAAGTTATGCTCATGAGTTAAAATTGCATCACCACTAATTTTAGTACCTATCTCGTATACGTTGGAAACCTCCTTGACAACTATCACGCCACGAGGCTCATTCTGCGAACCCATTTTGCTCAAAAGATCTTCAATGATTTCTTCTGCCAAAGTATCAGGTACGGCTGTGACGACCCGAGTCCTAGCTTCAAAGTCAGGAGTAACTGATTTGACAGTCCATCCATCTCTCTCACGTATTTGTCTGCGTTTCATAAGACCTGCTCCCTGAACTTCATCGAGGGACATACCGCTGACATTGAAGTTTCGAAGAGTATCGGTCACTTTAGAAACATCTTCCTTGACAATATAGATATTTAATTCTTTCACAACTCCCAATCTAGGATCTTGTAGATAAGTTTTTCTTGACCTTTTGATGTTATGTACCATTATCACAAGGTTACGATATCAAGTCTAACCGTGTTCCTTCAGGCGAGGGATATGGACATAGATTATTGTATATTGCAGAACATGATATCTGAAGAATGTCAATAAATCCTGGAATTTCTACGAAACACATTAAACTGCCCTTAGTCTTTTCCCAAGTGAAAATTTTAGTATAAAATATAGGGATTTTAAAAGTATTTTAATGTGCCATGGATTAAATCGAAATCCTGTTTAACATTTGCTTTTAAATTCACAATTGAATTAAAGCCCTACAAACACATAGGTTATTTTTTGACCCATTTTGATGAAATGATTATCGCGACAATAAACGTGTCATGATTAATGTGATTATAGTTATTTCCCTGTAGTAAAAAAACTATCTAATGGGTAGTTTGAGTAAACAATCATGATAGAATAATCGATTTACTCAAAAACAATTTCGTAGCATAGCAGACGGAATGAAGATAGCATTTGGATAGCAGCATAGGGTAAGGTCATATTTTGCTATTCTCTATTTAGATACCTAGTCATAGTTTGCGAAGTTTTAATTCTGATATTGTATAATGAATCTATCATGAAATATAATCTTCTTGGTAAGAGCGGTCTCCGCGTCTCTGAAATCTGTCTTGGTACCATGACCTTTGGAGAAGAATGGGGTTGGGGCTCCCCAAAAGATGAAAGTCGAAAAGTATTGAATAGATTTGTTGATTCAGGCGGTAATTTTGTTGATACGGCTAGCAATTATACGACGGGGACAAGCGAAAAATATCTCGGCGAATTCATTTCAGGGGATAGAGACAGGTATGTTATAGCTACCAAGTACACATCAAACATTCGAGCAGGAGATCCCAATGCAGGTGGAAATCAGCGAAAGAATATGATGCAATCCCTCGAACGCAGCCTAGGAAGCCTTAACACTGATTACGTCGACCTTTATTGGATTCATGCATGGGATCAGATGACACCAATAGAAGAGACTATGCGTGCACTTGATGATATGGTAAGACTGGGTAAAGTATTGTACATTGGAATTTCAGACGCACCGGCTTGGGTGGTTTCACAAGCTAACACTCTTGCAAATCTCAGGGGATGGACTGAATTCATAGGCATTCAAATTGAATATAGTCTATTAGAACGAACCTCTGAGCGAGAATTACTTCCGATGGCAAGGTCTCTAGATATAGGAGTGACTTCTTGGTCTCCTTTGGGGGGAGGAGTATTGACTGGTAAGTATAATACAGGTGGAACAAATAAAACTCAACAAAAGAAAAATACTCATTCAACAAACGTCGAAAAAGCTAGTAGTAATAGCAGATTGGAAGTCGTTCGGCAGACGGGTATGTCAGAAATGGCAGATATAATGCTAACAGAACACAATCTAGTCGTAGCAGAGGAAGTCGTAAACATTGCCAAGGAAATAAGCCGTTCTCCAGCTCAAGTTGCGCTAAATTGGGTAAGACAACAGAACACGTCCAACAAACTCTCTAGCAAAATCATACCAATAATAGGAGCCCGTAACACAAGACACCTGGACGATAATTTGGCATGCCTAGAGTTTGAATTATCAGAAGAGCATATTAAGAGGTTGAATGAAGTTAGTAAAATTGAACTCGGCTTTCCTCATGACTTTCTAACATCTGATTTTATTAGAAACATAATTTACGGTGGGACCTATAATTCTACATATGGCCATAGGAAATGAGTGAAGAATGATTTGCACTAAACTAAGCAGTCATATCTTATTTTTTTCTTGCTCTCCTAATTCTATGGTTAATTTTTGACTCCACAACTCTCTTTTCGTTTCAATTCAGTGACAATTAGAATCTATATTAGCATTAGAATCAAATATCTAACAATTGCGATTCTGGCTTGCTAATATAGAAAGTAGGGTAATGTTAATGTTCTCGTGAGCTAAAATACCGTGGATCAAATTGTAACACGTTATTAGAATTTAATGAACATAGAGATCAAACGAACAAAAGCTCTTGTTAACTGCAACTCGAAGAAGAACTTGTGTAGGATTTGCAGTAGGCAGACTATCGGAATTATGTTCATGATCAGTCCAGATATTGAAGAATTATGTATGAATATTGATAACCCTAATCAGTACTCTGTAGCAGGAATATGGATAGAAGGTCTTGTCCTAACCAGACTCGATTTCACTTGGTTTTCTTATTCAAAAATGCTGACATCATTTTTACCCTGTCTTCATGTGCAAAACATAATGACCAACCATAAATTTCCAAATTCAGACCTGCGTTAATATCCACGTCCATTGCCTTATTGATTAGCATCTTACTTACAGTAACAGCGAATTGACTATTTTTTAAAATCGTGTTTGCAAGTTCAATGCATTCAGCCATTAATTTGTTATGAGATTTGGCAGGTAACTTGCTTGATTCTCTAGGCTTGGGCTTATTATTTGCATTATTCTTTTCAAGCGATTCAGTTTCCTGTGTACCTTTTTCGTCTGGATAAACAACCTTATTTACAAGTCCAATTTGAACTGCTTCCTCAGCAGTTATCATTCTGCCAGAATAAATCAGCTCTTTAGCCTTGGATACTCTCAACAGTCTTAACATCCTTTGTGTGCCGCCCCATCCAGGAGGTATTCCAACTTTCACCTCCGTCTGACCAATTTTCGCATTGCTTGACGCTATTCGAATGTCACATGCAAGGGCTATTTCGCAGCCCCCTCCCAACGCATAGCCGTTAATGGCAGCAATAACGGGTATTGGTAGATTTTCTATCTTGTTTAATAATGCGTGAATAGTACTTGCATAGTGTTCAGCGTCAATTGGACTTTTATCCACAACATATCTTAAATCTGCCCCTGCACAAAATGATCGCTCTCCTTTACCAGTAATTATTACAATCCTTGTACTACCATCAGAACCTATAGTGTCGAATATCCTAGAAAGCTCTGTAATAATATCTATATTAATAGCATTTAGTACCTCCGGCCTATTAATTGTAAGAACTGTAATATTCTTATTCTCTCCAATTTTTTCTAATTCTATAAATTTAGTTGTTGACAAAGTAGTTAGATCTAGATTTAGGGTGATATATATCCCTCAGTATAGAAAAATATCTCCCGGGAGATCTAAATTAGCTATAAAAACGACTATCATCGTGAAGATACTTACTAAATTTAGGAAGAAAGGTATTTTTTTGCCATTAGGCATATTGACTGTGGATACTATAAGCTTACAAATTCGATTATTAGTCTAATAGTAGATTTCTTTACTCCCTTAGTTATTTTTTCAGACTATTGAGAACAAGTATCCTCAGCTTCATTATAACCCATCGACCGAATTTCTAAAAATTACAAACAAAGAAAGACAATCTTGAATCTTAATCTCACAAGAATCTAGTATACTGAAAAAAATACTTGAAAGTAGGAAATTCTTTTATCCTTGCTGCACTTTATAGTATTCTAGGGCAATCAAGGAGTCCAATGATATAGATGATAGTTAATTGGTCCTTAACTTGTAAATGGTAAATCTTTAATGGTTAATCTCGAGACCATATTTTTTCCTCCAATTTCAGACAATCTAGTGAGAGTTGTAATTATTGTTATGGTTGCTTTTTTGCTTATAGATAGTATGATAAATAATGTCGCAGACTTTTTGCACCCTGAGACAACTTCCAAGTGGGGGATTTCATTTTTCATTATTTTAGTGATAGTGTTTGCAATATCTCAACAAATATTACTAAGATATGTATTAGGAAAGACTAAGGATATAAGATCGAAATCATTTCTAATTCGCAGTTTACTAAAAGTTGTAATTGCATTACAATACACACTAGTGGGAATTT
This sequence comes from Nitrososphaeraceae archaeon, assembly GCA_036558405.1. Lineage (GTDB taxonomy): Archaea > Thermoproteota > Nitrososphaeria > Nitrososphaerales > Nitrososphaeraceae > TA-21. The sequence continues at coordinate 6,098 of DATBFR010000005.1, forward strand.
TGATAATAATTATACTTCAGATATTATTTACGTCCAAATACAATACCACTCTTCTAATATGGTCGACTACAATAAGCTTATTATTAGCAATAAGTCTGGTTGGCATACTAGCTAGGCAATTTAATATATGGTATAGATCCACTAAAAGAGACTCATTTATTATAGCTTGTTATACTCTAGCATTTGTTATAGTGTCATTAACTCTATCTCTTGGATTGTTACTAGACCTCTATAACCTTTCAAGTAAGCCAGGAATTGTCACACCTAATTCAGAGGTTTCTTTTCCTAACTATGATGACGCTGGTCCACTGCTACTTGTATTGCACTATATATATAATTACACGGATTTAGTTTCCTTTGTACTTATATGGGCGGCAACTGCACTACTTCTTCTTCACTATCGTCGGAGACTAGGATTAGTTAAGTTTTGGATCATACTTGCCCTACCTCTGATTTACTATCTAGGTACATTCGTAGATATATTAGGAATATACAAACCACAATCAGATTCAGAAAGCTTTTACTATTACCTGTACCTTTCTCTTAACTCCACAGCAGGTGGGATAATGTTCGGGATCGCATTCCTGGTTATCTCTAGACGAATTGACAACCAAAGAATAAAGGGATACATGACACTAGCCTCTTACGGATTTATTCTTCTTTATATCTCAGGTCAGGTATCGCTAGTGGCATGCCCATATCCACCGTTTGGAATTGCAACCCTAGATATTTCTGGTTTGTCATCCTTTTTGTTACTAACAGGATTATACTCTACAGCAATATCATTGTCTAGACATGCTGAACTACGGAAAGCTATTAGAAATTCCATAGAAAGTCAACATTCTAAGTTAATCGATAATATTGGTATGTCAGAAGTACAGAGAGATATTGAGAAAAGAGTATCTCCACTTGTACACCGATATGCAGCTCAAATAAATTCTCAAAGCACGTTAGATTTAACACTTTCAGAAAAAGAAGTAAAGCAATATATCGATGAAGTTTTGGAGGATCTGTATAGGAAATAAAATCGATTCATATGTTGTGATATTTGCAAAAAAGTCATAAAAACAATACAATTCATTAAATAAACACGATATTTTGTCCTTGTAATTATAATGAGAATCAAAAATCATCTTATATTTATACATTTATATAAATTGATGCTGAGCAATCATAGGCATTACTGAAGAAGGTAAAAAGCCATCGCAATTAAGTATAGAATAATGTCAATAAAAATCCTAAGATTAGGAACAACCGGAATAAAGGACATATTGGGATCCTATTTACGGGAACACGGTAGCGAAATAGCAATCGTTGGGGTAATGACTGCAGTCATTGTAGGGATAACTGCCTTTACTACTGGGGATATTATGCAGGCAATAGCTAGGACTAGAGGTAGATAATCAATAATAATTAGTTAGAGAAGGATTCCACCTTCCTTTTTCAACGTTCAAACATCGTCTGGTAACTCCCTTTTGCCATTGGCCGCATACGATGAGCATGATGATAATAGATTCTTTTTAGCACTAGTTTTTTGCAGTTATTCAAATAGACAGAGTAAGACAGTATAATACTGTGCTTATAGATTTAACAATGGTAGGTTCTTCACTCAAGTTCTTTAAATTCAGTTACATAGTATTCTAAAGGCATTTTTTTAAATAAAGAAGTCTCTTATTACCAAGTATGCGGCAAGTAACTCCCTGAACCAGACTTTCAGATTTGTTTTGCTCGTATAATATTCCCTCAATCACTTCATGTTCTCAAATCGTCTATCAATAGCTATTCATCTATTCTCGTCTTTTCTAATCATATGTCTTTCAGATCCATAAATCTTTGATCAATGTATTCTGTACTTGACCGGACTGGTATCAAATTAAAAAACGAGTTAGTAGGGAGCAGGATAAATATGGTTCTAACGCTCTGATAAATTAGTATATCTTAGAATTAAGGTCCTGACAATTCAATAATGCAATTCTCACACCTACTTGAGTCTTCTCAGTGTATGAATCCTTAATGAAATTAGCAATCGGCTGCTTGATGATTTAGTTTCGGATATAAGCTGGCCTCTTGATAAAAGATAACAAAACTGAGGATAAGGGGGAGAATCAGCAAGGTTGACACAAAATTGCGAAATGGTCATTAACTACAGGAATATATTACCAATTTGACAAATCCAAAACTGAACTTGAGCATGCCTGTCAAATCTGGGTACACTCTTGTGGTTTGTGAAAAGCCCGATGCAGCCCGCAGGATAGCTCAAGCTCTCAGCTCTTCACATTTAGAAAAAGCATCTGAATTCGTACTCGATAGCCTTGGATTGGGAAAAGCAAAGATCAAGGTAGTGACGCCAATTTATTCGATAAAGGGTACCAATCATGATAATTATGTTGTATGCTCCGCCTTAGGTCACCTGTATGGTTTGGCTGATCGCAGGGGGAAGCGAAGCGAGTACCCGATATTTGATGTGATATGGAAACCTCTTTCGACAAAGAAAATAGGATCGAATTTTAAGAAATATCCTTCAAAACAAGAACTAGTTATACATGCGATATCCCTCCTCTCGCAGCAGGCCACGAGATTTGTTCATGCTTGCGATTATGATCAAGAGGGAGAGGTAATCGGCTACAATATATTGCGTTACGCATGCGGTGGAAAATATGAAACATCACTACGAGCGAAATTTTCTACGCTCACTGATGAAGAAATTCGTAATTCATTTGATAATTTGCTAAAACCTAGTAGGGGCCTAGCCGACGCTGGAGTATCTAGACATCTCATTGATTTTATATACGGTGTTAACCTTTCTAGAGCACTCACACAATCCTATAAAATAAGCAACGATGGCAAAAAGTACTATAATTTAACTATCGGTAGAGTGCAGGGACCAACGCTAGCATTTGTCGTTGATAGAGAGATTGTTATAAGAAAATATATTCCAGTCCCTTACTGGACAATATCTGCAGAATTTCTTGAAAAAACTGGAAACAAAATTGATGCTAACTACATTGAGAATAAAATAAATACTCTAGCCAAAGCCAGATCAATAGTTGAAGCATGTACCAATCAAGATGGCAAGATAACTGACATAAAAGATCGTACCATTACAATCAACTCGCCACATCCGTTTAACCTTGGGGATCTTCAGAATGAGGCTTACAGATTTTTCAAATTCTCTCCAAGTTATACACTGTCAATAGCAGAAAAATTGTATATTAACGCATTGTTATCTTACCCTCGAACATCAAGTCAAAAACTTCCTCCATCCATAAATTACCGGAAGATCATTACTGGGGTTTCTAATATTAGGTCGTCTTTGAGTGGATCTAAAAGTGCTAATGACAAAAGCGACATTGAATATTCAGCTGGTAGTCCCTACGGAAGACTTGCAGCTAAGCTGCTCTCACAAAAGTACCTTTCGCCAAACCAAGGCAGCAAAACTGATCCCGCTCATCCTGCAATTTATCCTACTGGTGAACAACCAAAGCGCAGACTAGAAGCCGTTGAATTCAAACTATTGGATCTTATAATCAGAAGATTCTTGGCAACATTTGGAGACCCTGCAAAAGCAGCTCGAACAACTCTTACTATCTCGGTCAAAGATGAGCACTTGTTTGTTGCTGAAGAACAGAAACTAGTATATGATGGATGGATGTATTTTTATGGGCCTTATTCTGGTAAGCTTCGAACTTCAACTAATCGTGATCTATTCCAAAAGTTACAAGTCGGGGATTTATTGAAAAATAATGGGATATCTATGCTGGAAAATTTCAGCCAACCTCCAGCCCGATTCAATCAAGCTAGCTTGCTTGAAAAGATGGAACAAGAAAAAATTGGAACAAAAGCCACTAGATCAGAGATTATTACCACTCTATTCAAGCGAAACTACATCAGCAACACTAAATCAAAAAGCACAACCAATCAAAAAGTAGGTGAGACTAGCAGTCGTTTCAATACAGGAATCGAAGCTACAGAACTAGGTTTTGAACTGGTTCAGTCTATGCGTAAACATAGTCCTGAAATAGTATCTGTACAGCTTACACGATCCATCGAAGAACAACTAGAACAAGTTGAATCTGGTAAAGTTACAAGTGGGTACGTGACAACGGTAGCATCTAATAATCTCAAAAGGGCAATTGAGTCTTTCAAAGGAAATGAGTTAGAAATCGGGTCAGAGCTAAGTGGTGCCATATCCACCTCAAATAAGAAAACTGAAGGCTCAATAGAACTAGGAAAATGTCCTGTTTGTAATACTGGAATGCTTAAAGTTATTAGATCTAATATTTCAAAGAAGCGATTTGTAGGATGTACTAACTACGCTTCGGGCACATGCAAAGCGACTGCTCCATTGCCACAAAAAGGTCCAGTTAAATATGGGGGAAAAAATTGCCTTCAATGCAGATGGCCACTAGTCACTACACAATTTGTGAAATATGGCAGGCATAGCTGGACATTCTGCATAAATTCACAGTGTCCCACAAAAAAGAAGTAATTATAAGGACCACTATTTAGCTAAAGCGCATTATGTAGATACAACAAGAATTGCAGGACTACATAGGTAAGTTAGAAATTTGTTCTCTGTTAGATATCGATATCGAAATCTAATGTTGGACTAAAACCATCTTGGCTCATTGGGGGTGCTGATATATATTAATTGCTTACACATTGATGGTCTGATTCTGAAAATCGTTACTACTCCTTCTAATCTATAATTATATCCGACTTATGCTTACTTAATTCTAGAAAGAAAGCACTACCACATGCACGTTTGTCTACCTACTTGTGTTTGGTTTGATTCTGCAGAGGTATTGCAGGTATACTCAAGGACATCGTGTCCTATTTCCAACACCGCCCAAACAAGAACTCTTATTAGATATGTCTGTCCCATTTGCTCTATGTACAACGAAAATACACGTGAAACTACTGCTACTAGGAAATGCATGACGGATTTGCCAAATGCTGGAATATGTTTTATAGTACCTGCACACTACTTTGAACGTAAAATTAAAGAGGGAAATGCCAAACAGAGGGATAGAGCGATATATACCCTAAAAATCAGTCAGCTTATCCGTGGTCAGCGAATGGCCCTATCTGGAGTACAGAATCTTGGTTTATCGTCGCATACTAATGTTCGCCGAGAAGTCTATGATATGCAAAATTCACAAACTCAGACCGAGCTACCAGGCAAGTCTGTACGTCAAGAAGGTAGTAAAGACACAGGGGATCAGGATGCGGATAAGGTATTCGATAATACCGGAACAGTTCACAAATTCTATAATGATGTGTTCAAACGAAATTCATTAAACAATCATGGCATGACGTTGGTATCTTCAGTCCATTTTGCTAGGGATTACGATAATGCCTATTGGAACGGACGCCAGATGGTATATGGGGATGGAGATGATGTCGATTTTAAGAAGCATAAACTGGCTGGGCTACTTGACGTTACTGGACATGAAATGACACATGGGGTAACTAATTACACATCCAATCTTGATTATGTAGGTGAATCAGGGGGACTAAACGAGTCAATGTCTGACTGCTTTGGTGTCATGATAGCGCAGTGGGCAGCTAGCCAGACAGTTGACTCAGCTAGCTGGTTGATCGGCGAGGGATTAATGATGGAAGGTGAGGCACTTCGGTCCATGAAAGAACCTGGAAAAGCCTATCCCGGAGATGACCAAATTAAAAATTACGATGACTATAAAGATGATATGGATGTTCACACTTCGTCTGGCATAGGCAATTACGCATTTTATCTTGCATGCAAGAATGCAGGAGGTCATTCCTGGGAAAAGATAGGTAAAGTATGGTATATTACTAATACAGCTAGACTTAAACACAATTCTGGATTTCAAGATGCGGCAAATCACACATTTGATGTAGCGGGCTCTCTTTTCGGTGAGGGAAGTACGGAACAAAAGGCTGTTAGCGATGCATGGAAAAAGGCCGGCTTGGAAGCAAAAAAACCTGACCTGTTAGCAAGTGTTGGCCACAGAGTAATAAGGAGATAGTAATAGCGGCAATCAAATCCAATACAAAAGATTATTTCCTTAGATGCTCAATACAAAATATATTTGAAAATATTTTTTGAACAGAGTGGAGGAATTGCAGGTCTATCTAGAAAAATCACTATAGATACCAATTCTTTACCTTCTGCCGAAGTTCAAGAGATAAAGTCCATCGTAGACCGTTCAAAATTCTACGAGTTACCATCTTCTACCATCCCACAGTCTAAGAACGATGGCGGCGCAGCTGATTATTTCAAATACAAAATCACGTTAGAGTCGGATACTGGTGGTAGCAATGCTCATACAGTTGAAACTACGGATATAACAATGCCGCCCGAGCTAAGTCATTTTATTACGTATTTAAGAAGAAAAGCTAAAGAGCAAAATCGAGTGTCAAAATAACAAACTGTATTTTGATTCTACTTCTTGGTTTAATGGTAATAGTAATACCGAATTTAAAACTTGTATTTTTAAATCAGATTATATTCTAATTCGATAAACTCAATTTATACTGCACAATATATCGATTCTCCTTATCAATTCAAATCTTCCCTTTTAACGATGAGCAGTTCTGCTCACGGATTTGCAGCTACGCTTTCAATCTCCTTTCTGACTTGTACAAGTTCAGTTGGAACACCAGTCGACGCATCAGTCCATGATCCCCTATATCTACTACTATTTAGTAGAACAGTTAGTGTATAATTATGATAGTCGGCAGATCCTGGAGTTGGTCTATAAGTATTAAAATTAGGAACGCTATTACTAATTATTTGTTGCAAGTTAATTGCCTCTAACTTAGAGAGATGTACCTTAATCGAAGACTTGTTGTGTGTTTTTACCAATACTCCATCATTAGAGCTATAGCAAATTGTATTGTGTGTAGATCCAAGACCTCCAGACTTGCTATAGTTAAATGCAAAACTAGTAACGCCGGGAGTTGATATGTTAGAATTGCGTGAAGTTGTCGGACTAAGATCTTTGTTACATGAGCTAGGAGAAGCATAGGAATTGTGATAAGATGCCATACTGAATACAGCAATCGAGAGCGACAACATCAACAGTACATATTGTAATGATGAGTTGTTATTTGATTTAGGTAAAGACATAAACCAAGCAATAACTGTGGCAGACCAATATAAAAGAAATTTGCGTAATCATATACACGATATCGAACTAGCTAAGTGAATTCTACACAACCAAACAAAATATTCAGTTAGGACCTCGAGATCAGTCATAGAATTCTTTAAGTATTTCTCGTTATACTAACTCGAATGTTGATGAGAATCTATTCTAGAATGGAAATGCTAACGCTCGTAGTAGCTGTTGTTGTTGTCGGGTTAGCGGCAGCAGCACATATTACGGCATCTGGTCTCCAAGTGGTGAACGCGGCAACTGTCACTGCTACGTCATATAACGACGGTTTAGCTGCAGGTAAAAACGATTGTAGGATCGGACATTCGTATAACACAAGTGGTCACACGCCTGTTTACATAAGTGGATACAACGATGGATGGAAAATAGCAGGATGCGTGACACACACAGAGACAACCACCTCATATAACGACGGTTTAGCTGCAGGTAAAAACGATTGTAGGATCGGACATTCGTATAACACAAGTGGTCACACGCCTGTTTACATAAGTGGATACAACGATGGATGGAAAATAGCAGGATGCGTGA
>DATBFR010000006.1:0-6933 GCA_036558405.1 Nitrososphaeraceae archaeon
CTGACACTGACGAACTTGAACCAAATCCAACGCTGCCCATCTTGTCTGACCTAGAAAAAGTCTGCGATAAGAAAATGAAATCTTTGGACAAATATCTCGCGAAATTCGTAGGTGACAGGAAGGGAAAATTGTATGAAGAACATGTGGCAAACGAATCACTAATCGATCTTGCAAACTAATGTACTAATACCTCACCCATTTTCCAACTCACTGTGACATATATAGTCATACAAAAAATAACGTTTGACATTTGCTAGTATTTCCGATCCTGGCTCTTAGTATTTTAATTGCTAGTACTACTTTATCCCTCATTTATGAAGAAGCAATCATATCCGACTCTTTTGCATACTTATCGGATGGAAACACCGCCCAAACATGGACCAATCCCAAAGATAATATCAGAATTCAATTTGATTATTTTCCAGAAAAGCCAATAATAGACACGTTCACGTCATTGAACTTTAGTGTCCAAGACTTAAAAACAGGTGAACACATCAGAGATTTTATTGCTAGAGTTGTTGTTACTAATGGCCAGAGATTATTCAAATTTGAAAACATTTCAGTCGCAGACGGGGATTTTGGAGTCAAATATATTTTTCCTGACGAAGGAACACATCACATCAGGTAATATTGAGAATAAATTCTGGCCATTTGGTTGAATTGGCTTCCTTTCAGGTTTTTGTGCCACATAAGTCCCCTTCTAGTCTTTTAGACAATAGTTACAATATTTTCATCGCGATAGTAATAATTGCGGCTATCGGGGGTGTCATCTTTTGGGTTATAAGAAAGAAATTAGATATACCCAGATGAGTAACGTATACACGCCTGAAGTATTCGAACTAGTCTTCTTCTTCCATCTTCAATTTTAGGTCATATGCTGAATTTAAAGTAGGTGTGATACTCGTATCAACCAAATGGTCTAATGTATCAAAGGAAGCTTTTTTGTCTATATCAGATTTCAAGCTTTCCAACCCAGTTTGGATGCTTCCGGCAGCCGTTGAATTCAATGCACCAGATTTTACATCATTAAACAATTCAATAATTCTAGAGGAAAGAGCCTGTGCAGTTTGGTAAGGCGCCTCATTTACAATTTGCGCAGTTGAATTTGAAGCTGTTGACTCTGAAGTAGTACTATTATGATCCGATTCCGAAGTCTCGTTACTTTCTTCGTGTCCGACTGCTTCCCCATAGTGTTCCAGGGTCTCCCCTACGAGATCATTTATCGTTAAGGCCTTAACCGTTGCGTTATTTAGTTGATCATTGTCAATTCGTACACTCAAAACTTCTCCCAATATCGCATCAAGATTGCTAACTCTATCGGAAATATCGGAAGCTGTTGGCGGAGTAGTAGAATTAAATGCATTTTTAAGGGCCGCTAGTGAGTCGTTTAATTCATTAGCTACCCTCTTGTTCCTTTCGGATATTTCTTTCATCTGATTTGAATCTAGATGTTCCGTCGTAGCATCAGCATGCTGTTGTGCTAGAGTAACGTTTGTTCCTACGGTTTGCTGAGCAAGATGCGCTTCCGTTTTTATCATTTCCAAAAGGGCGAGAAATGTGGCACTTTCATCCCCAGAAAAGGTGTGAGCAAAAACCTGATTATCCACTCTCACGTTTGAAACGGTGACTGACGACACTATCGTAAGTATAAGAAAGCTAATTATGAATTTCTTCACGTATTATCTATTGATTCTCGGCAACTTAATCCTTGTGGTACACTAATCGAATGACCAGAATAACATAATAATAATAATATAAAAATCCTGACATCGCCATATCATGATAATTAAATAATAAAGCGATTGCCACAATCAGGGTGGGATGAACCAGCGTAAGGAGGATATTGCAATATTCTGGCTAGATTTTTTCAGATTTTGGACATGTTTTTAAGTACAACTGGTCTATCTGTCAATAGGAATTGATGGACTAACCTGCCGGTTAGCATAAAATGTTATCAGCTCAACCCATATTTATCAAAGGGATTCATATTTTCGTATGGTTTTTTCCGCCACTCTGCAATCTATTACATTCTTAACATAGATAAAGGCGACAAGTACTAGTCCTATTACTATGGCCACCGCCACAAAGTTGTAGTTTATCAGACTAACATTATCATTATTTGAATCACCTTGGTTGGATGAAGTTGATGTTATTGGGCTTTTTGAAGGTGCAATACTAGTTTGTCCACCGACTTTGCTTGTTACCAATCCTAGGGCATGTCCCCGTTGTTCTGCAATCCAAATATTTCCATCGGAATCTGATGTAATCCATTGGACAAACGGACTAGGATTAGGTATAGTTACTTCCTTTGTCGCGCCGCTCTGAGGATCGATTACTCCAATTTTATTTATTGTATGTTCTGCAACCCAGACATTGCCGTATTTATCGAATGCCATTCCAAATGGAAGACCCTCTGAATCCAATGGTGGATAATCTTGAAATGTCTCTAAAATGGTATCAAATACCGACACCCGTTGACCCTCGTGTTGTGAAATATACACTTTGTTGTTAACGTCGTCTAAAAGCAGGCCAGTTGGACTTTTTAAAGTACTATTTAGTGCGGTAGGAACAAAGACAGTAGAATTGTAATCCTTGGCGGGATCTATCTTAATGAGCTTTCCCCTTTCATCTGACACCCACGCTACACCGGAGCTAGGGCTAATTGCTATTGCTAGAGGCCTGGATCCTTTCTCTAATTCAATCACCTTTGTAATTGAGTTGACTGCAGGATCGAAGATTAGAATCTGACCAGTAGGCGAAGATGCAATCCACAATTTATCATTAGGATCAACAGCCATGCTTGAAGGAACTATTACTTTAGGTAATGGAAATAATCTTGATTGCCCACTTTCAGTATTATAACTGCCTATCAATTTGTTTATTGGATCTACAAACCAAATACTGTTTTTGCTATCCAGTGCCATAATCGTAATTATGCTTGTACCGTGAATCTTATGTTCAACAAATTCTTTGGCAGCTATTTTATATTCCAGGATTTGTGAGCTGTCTACAGCCGTATCTCCAACCCATATAGAATTTCTGCCCCTGTCATATATTGGATAAAGAGGTTGACTCTGGTTGGTTGGTGTATTGAATTCAGTAATGTTGAATTGAAACTGATCGAGTTTGGGCTTGATCCTTAAATCGTTGAACGTACCAACAATTGCTGGAGAATTAGGCGCCTTCGGAATTCCTTCTACCTGCAAATCCCACAACCCTGGTATACCAAATGCAGCTTTTGCTTCAAATACTCCCTTTCCAACTTCATTTAGATCAACTTTGATTGGTCCTATTGATTCTTCAGATTCTGTATATTGAACTGATGCCGAACTAATGTCAATTGGAACATTTTGTGAATCAACAAACGATACCGTAAAATTATTACCTCCAACGTCGAATGGAGAGATTGATAGAATTACTCGAGAGTTGTTACTGTCAAAATACATTGATTTGAATCCACCTTGAGATTGCTGAAAAGTGGCATCAACTATTGGATTTTCCGCAGCTTGATTCTGAGATTCGCTGGCTGGAACACCAGTATTTACTAAGAAGGCCACAGAAGCAAGAAGCAGAATACCTAAGATACTTTCAACTTTAGATGTCCTGGAGAATTTAGTAATGATATCTATTCTCTTTTTCCTATTCTTTCCTATTGGATTTCCCTCATTATCATTATTATTGTCAACAAAATCTCCATTGTAGGACCCGATAGTTTCTCTATTCTTTCCACTGTTGGTATAGACTTCTACATTCATTAAAGTGCGCCTTTGTGCCTCTCTATGTATCGCAAATTGATTGTATGCACCAATTAGTAACATACCAAGACCCAACAGTAGCTTAACTATGAGCGTCTTACCGTATAATGATGATGCAACCTGCCCAAAGTTACTGTCAAGAATAAAGAGCAATAGAGGTCCGGTAAAAATGATGAACCCAAGTAACACAATTACAAGTAAAGAAAATCTAGGAATAACTATCGCTAGCAATGCTATTTTACGTCCTTGCTCAAGTGACTTGTCTGCCTTTAGTACAGAAGTCATAATAATTCCAAAGTAGATTATTCCGCCAATCCATAATGAAGACACGAGATTGTGAACAAAATCTATCATAATGGAGGAATATTGGTTGTTTGCAGCACCGTGTCCGATCATACTGGTGGTAAATAACAGGGTCAAGCCCAATGACAGTATGCCAATTGTTTCATCTTTGCGAAGATTCATGGGACTTTTCCTATACTTTCGATATTGAATTGTTGAAATTGCTAACAGCGTCAGAGAAAGAACTATTCTTACGAGTATTACTATTCCAAACCTGGTTGTAAGTACATCACCGATGCTAGCTGATATGGAAAATGCTTGAAATATCAAAATAGCAATATTAGAGAGAACCAAACATACGGATGCGATCAGAAATACTGCCGTGAGCCTTTTGTCAATCTTTTTTCGAATCTCAGATAAGTGAGATGAAAAGCGTTGGAATCTGTTTACGGGAGACCATAACCAAAGACTACTAAATGCTCCACCGACAATAATTACTTGACCTACGAGAGTGGGAAATCTAGACAGTGCTTCTGGAACATACACTACCGTTTCTTCCGGAATTGAACTGGAGATATTGGATGGAATGGATGCTGCACCAATAGCAAAAACAAATGCATTATCAGTAACGTGTCCATCTGTTTGCGATAGCACAGTGGATGATACGGTATAGACTCCATCGATTAATTTAGGTACAGTAACAGATAGAGACGACTGGTCCCCGTTTAAGTAACCGATGTCTTTATTATCGACCTGTTTTCCGTCTTGGTCTATTACACTTAACTTACTATATTTAATGTCAACTGGCTCACTAAAAAATAAGTCAATTCTTGAAGGTGATGTTGAAAGAGAGCTAAATGCACTAGGATTACTGCGTATAACAAAAGCGTGACCATAACTCTCTTGAAGTGGAATTAACAGCATAATAGCTAACAAAAAAATACTACAAGCAAAAATTGTAACTAAGGCAAAATTTTCTTTGGTAGTATTCAAATCTATATTATTTATATTAGTATCTCATGGCTATAATATCTTATTAGTACACTAATCGAAAGGCCTTGCTCAAGTTTCTGGTTGAAATGATCGCCCTGCCAAAGAATTAAATTGCAAGTTGACGAAATCTACTCAGTTTGTTTCATGGTTCTCTCAAAGTTCTTATGATTTTAAGTATCTCCATAATTTTGACTGGAATTATTTACTCCCTTTCTACTGTGGAACACCTGGTTCACGCTCACATAAGTAAGACGTTCGGCAATATCACGGTAGAAGTTGGATGGGGAAATGAACCACCACTGGCTGGCGATATGAACACTGTAACTATTTCTGTAGCAAAAGGGCCCGAAGGTAATTCTGTGCCTGTTCTGAACGCGTTAGGAGACATTGTATCTTCTGTAAAATACGGCACTCTAACTGAAAACCTTAATTTCGTACCATCAGAAACTGCTGATGGTTTGTATGAATCCAAACTTATTCCAACTCGCACTGGTTCTTCTTATGCAATGGTTTTGAACGGGACAATACAAGGTCAGGCCGTAAGTGCAGAAATACCCCTGGATAATGTTGAAAGTAAAGATAAATTCTCCTTCCCGCAGAACTCTTCGTCAGAGGCCAGTTCGTCATCTGGTGGTGGGGGTGGCACTTTGAATCCAAATATGCAAAAGATTCTCAGTCAAATATCAAATACTCAGCAAAATACTCAGGTTGGAATGGAGCAGTTGGCAAAAACGGTGCAGAATGTTACAGAATCGATCTCTTCTTTAAAATCGTACGTAGATAGGACATTTTTCGTAGCAGTGAGTAGTATTGGAGTTGGATTGGCGGGTATAATCATAGCTGGCTTCTCCCTATCAAGGAGGACAAAACTTGGCAGCGTATAAAGGTCCGAATTTGTTCAGAGAAAATCTGAATTCCTAGACAAGGGTCGGTCCAGCAATATGGTTTAATATTCAGTACGAATGTTAAAAGGTTGTTCTCAGGCAACTAATCCAAATCAATCCGGCTTCTGGATAAGTTCCCTCTCGTCCACCTTGGACTTTATCAATATTGCTGCAATTAGGAAACCTGATTTCAATGCAACCCCCTTGCCAAATGACTCCCTCCTGCATGCTTCTAGAATCATGGATTCTCCTAACATCACCAGAATAGCCCTGCAGCTCAACAACCACAGATGATCGATACATCCATGACTCATATCGGGTTCAGATATATTATCAGAATAAAATCATAATAGCTAGTAAAATTTTTATCTCCCCGGACTTTCTCATCTGTAGTAACAATGATATAGAATTTGCTGGGATGAGACCATAAACCATACTTACTTTAGCTGATACTCGTAAGTTAGGTTACTTGGTATTAAAATGTACTGTACATGTAGACGGCTAGTAGCATACAGTTTTTTTGATCACTTTCTACTAATGTGTAGTATTGGACTGTTTCCTTGACCGAGAATCAAGGTAATAATAATATAAAAAATAAAGAATAATAACTAGGAAGGGATTCCTTTCAAATACTACGGCATAGGTCTTAAGGGTAAATATCAAAAATAATATGATAGTGAGAGAAATAGCATTTGTAAGATAGTTTCTCATTTTATTATGGGTTACCAATCTGATATACTAAATTAATTCCTACTGATATTCGTACATTCGTCGCGGACTTGTGGCAAGAATGGATACCAGGGTCTGAAACGGACGAACAGCACAGATCGCTGATATAAAGTCTTTTCCAAATATACTATAATATTTTGTGTGTGGTAAATTGCTTAATGGAAAGCCCAACGATTCCCGACATTAATAATTCGAGCAGGTCCTTCACCGGAGCACATTGCTATTGTATTTGTACCTGAATTCGTACACTTTGCTCCGTTTAGTCCTACAGTGAAGTTATTAGTTCCAGT
>DATBFR010000007.1:0-3977 GCA_036558405.1 Nitrososphaeraceae archaeon
TAGAAAATAGAGGAGTCCGTGCATGCTTTAAAACACGGAACATAGTATCTGCAAGTCTAACGTACCTTGATTCTTTCAATAAATTATTGGTATTATACTCTTACAAAGCTTTGACTGTAAGATATGATTTCTACAGAGCCGGTCATAAGTATTGTTCTCAACTATGTATTGACAGAAAGTCGTGATGTAGATCTATTCGAATTTAAGTCCGGACACATGGTCTGGTGGTTGGAAAAAAGGCGCACCAAGAACTATGGCCGAAGATGGCAGACTGGATAAAATATCACTCATAAACATTGGAATGCAGTGTGGCTAGTTTATTTTATTAAGTTATAGCTACTATTGTACTAGGGATACATAGTCAGACATCTTAAACAAATAAAAATAAGCAAAATCTGAATCCGTGGAGGTAACATTCTGCTCATATCAGATAAGAGTGCGGTATTACCAAACTAACGTGAAAGTCTAATCGTGTTAGGTTGAGATTATGCCTGAAATTAGAGCCTATATAGATATGTTCGAATTTAGACATTTGATCATAAATATAATATGACTAATATCTTATATTTCCAGTTCTTCCCTGAAAATAAGGCAGAATTTTTTTTCCAAATTCTCGAATAAATTTCATCTCATCTGGACTAGTACTATGTACGTACACTCTAGTGAAACCGACAGCGAAATATTCTTCTATCGACTTGAAACAATCTTCAATTGACGTAGTTATTTCTATAGATTCCTTCAACATTTTATTAGACACTTGCATGTTTGCGTTTTGTTCTAGTTTTCTAGGGTCGCTTATATTCACATTAAACGCATTATCCAATAATGTGGCGCTCCAAAATTTTGAAGAATCAAGAGCCTTTTCGTAATCGTCCGAATAAGATATTTTGTATTCCGCAATCTTCTCCTTAGGTTTCCTATTCTTATCCATCACATTTGGATCATCTTTTATTGATCTTTCAAAAGCATCGATAATATCCCGTGAGTCCTTTGCTTTCAAAAATGTTATCATACCATCAGAATACTTGGCTGCTGCCTTTGCAGATTTGGGTCCTGCCGCAGCAATAAAGATTGGTATATGACTCACTGGCGGAGAGTACAGTTTAGCATTACGAATCAAAAAATAGTCGCCTTTAAAGTGTACAAAGCCTTCTGTTTTGTTTGATTTATTATGGTTATTTATTTCAGGATGCCAAAGTTTGTCAATAATCTGTGCCGCTTCAATTACCTTGCCTAGTCTAACCTTTTGACTTGGCCATTCAAAACCTAGAGGTACCTCATTCATAGATTCGCCAGGACCCATTCCCAATCCTATTCTACCAGGATATAAAATATCAAGTGAAGCAAAGGCCTGAGCTATTATTGCAGGATGATATCTGTACACTGGAGCCGTAACACCCGTAACAAACTGCATGCTTTTTGTCCTTTCTGCGGCTGCAGCAATCCATACCCAGACAAAGTTACCATGTGCATAGTCATGCCACCAAGGATGAAAGTGATCACTTGTCATAGTTGTTTTGAAGCCGTACCTTTCAGCTTCGGTCACAAACCTTAACAAATCATGCATGGAATATTGCTCGTGGGCGGCCCAATACCCTAGCGATTTATCATTAGAACCTTGGATAGGTGCTCTGGGATCTGTAGACAATAGTCATCCGACACTCTTATAATCTAAGGGTTGAAAAGTGTTGTTACGAAAATATACAATCCTATAGATTATTGCAGTACATTAGGAAAATTATCCTACTAATTTTGGTTTTTCAAACTCCATTCTGACAATTACTCGGTTTCTATCTTAGCTGTTCCTTTTGTTCTGTGGTCAGTCCTTTCTGTCTTGCGAGTATGTATACCGTTATCCCAATGTATATGAATTGAAATATCTCCGTTGCTATTCCGAGAGCATTAACTGATAATGCTCGACCGCTTGTAATTGGAGTTGAAGTTCTGGTAATAAAGTACATCGCTATCAGAATTATAGTTCCACCTATTCCAACATAATACCATATTTTTCCCCATCGCCGAGCCATAGGCCATGCCCAGAATATTTGTAATATTCCAGATATTATAAAAAATATAGTCGAGAGTGATGCTCCTTTGCTAATACCATTTGCAGCTAATACTAGATGTAGTATTCCCGCAATTGCAGTTGCCGCAGCTGCTGCATAATATGGTAAACTTGGAGGGAGATGCATTTTTTCTAGGATTAGGATAATCTTCAAACTATAAAAGGAGAACGTAAGTCATCGCTGTTGTTAATAACATGTAGTTATCTCCGAACTTTATTGTCATTGTTAATTTCTTTTTGTCCAAGATTGTTTCACATGATTGGTTTAGGATAGTCTATATGATAAAAATTAATATGTAGCGGAAATGGGACTGTGTCAAGCTACCTGAATGCTAATTGTCTTGTAAGGCTGGTCATCCGTGTATAATTAGTATAGTGAAATTAATAGTTATAGAAAGTTCGTGCTAGATCTAGATGTAGCTTCTATACTGGCTAATGTACAATGGGATGTGAAATCTGACAGCGTCTAGTCAGCATATATACGATCCACACAAATCCGGCCGGGTACTATCTGGCCGCATGATAAAATCATAGTGGAGCGTACAGTATTCAAATCCGGCCGCATGATAAAATCATAGTGGAGCGTACAGTATTCAAATCCGGCCGCGTACTATCCGGCTGAGTACGGCAACTCTGTAACAGTTGGGCATCGGTGATTGCCGACAAAATCTACAATGAGCTGCTAGAAGTGTGAAATTGTTGTGTACCGATCAGTCGTGAAGGTTATCTGGCTTAATTCATAGAAATAGGTCAGTAGATTCTGGCAGCTTTCATATCTAACTCGACATTCGCAGGCAAAGGTAGTTTAGAACGTAGAAAATGATTGCACTTCGATCTCGGTGAGGATCAGTATATGTGCAATGCAGGACTTTGTTATGTACTTGCATAACAACAGATTGTCGAGTTGGCTCGGGACCATCTGAGTCTAGTATCATTAATATAAGTTATATCATCATGCGGCCAATGACTTTGACTATTATGTATTATGCCATGGGATGGATTGAATACCCTTATCTCATCATCATCACTAATTAGCAGCATTTAAGTTTTATAGAAAGGTCCATTTAATGTATCTATTATGTTTAGCGTAAAGATCCACGACTAAATCATCTTTATAATTTGCTCGTGTACATCTAGATTGCTACCACAAGAATGTTGTTGACTACCTTTGTGAATCGCACCGTCATGTCTGATATCGGACAAAGAATCTACGTACAGCACATTTTCAGATGACTTTGGGCTCAACGTAACCATTTCCTAAACCTTCGAAATACCATTATCTTTATAATGCCATTTTCATAATCTTTTTACACCGATTTTATAAAGGAATTTAGCGGACCTGGCTTAGACTACCATTATTATATAAAAAAAGTTATATATAAATAATATCTTTTCAAAAATAATGATTCAAATTATTAACTTACAGGTGATTAGGAATTAGTACCCTACAACCTCAAAAACTGAAAATCATCATTACCGAGGAAAACCCTGATATTCAAATTCTTCTGGCAGGAACTATTGCATTAAAAGGTCATCAAGTATTTAAAGCATTCAATGCAGAGCAATGCCTGAAAAAAATTGCGGAATTAGATAATCAAGTCGATGTCGTAGTGATGGATGGAAAGACGGCATCAGATAGGGGAGTGATGTTGATCATAAAAATTAAACGTTTGAATCCAGAAATCAAAATATTTGCCATAGCAGATGACGAAAACGACAAAACTAGGATATTGGAATATGGCGCAGAGGAGTTTGCGATCAAGCCCATTAGCGCGGAAACGATTGTGGACAAACTTAATAGTATCTTTCTGAAAGAACGACAAATATCAAAGTAAGATTTTACGATACGTGTTGTTTTTAATAGGATGTTTGCCTAGTAATTTGTGCATAAGGTGTTTCCAGATTTATTATC
>DATBFR010000008.1:0-47758 GCA_036558405.1 Nitrososphaeraceae archaeon
AATCTCTTTCCCCCCTTTTCGTTGGTATTATTACTAAATGCTGAATCTGAATCTGACTCCGAAGAGTCTGTATCTGTGGATTCGTCCAATCTTAAAATTGCCTATTAATTCCCATTGATCTTATTTAAAGTTTGAAAGTAAGAGAGTAATCTGAAAGCAGAGATGTTTGAGACATAACTAGACGAATTCTAAACAAACCCGTTGGGCAACATTATGCATTTAAAACCCACATAATGGAGGCAAATCTCCGTACGAGATCGAGCCCCGTATTCAATTAAGGATAACTTTTAACTCTAAAAACCACATGAGTAAATTCATTCAAGATATAAGGCAGGCTTAAAAGGCCTCGAAAATTGAGATTTTTTCTTAGGGTCGAATTTGCGATTATCATTTTCGGATACTATCTCCAACCTCACGTCGCCCTGGGCTATTTCTTGTATCATCATGTTTATAGCATCATTCAGTGCTTTCCCTTCGTCGAAAGATCTCATTTCCAACTTTTTTAGTCTAGATTCATGAGAGTCAGAGAGAATATCGCCCATAATTTTTTTAATCAACTCAGTATTAGATTTCGCATAATCACTGATCTCACCATCTCTAACTAATTCCCTCATAAGTTGTCCAAAATCGCCCGTAAATTGCTGTTTCATCATGGCCAATATTTTTTTATACAGAATCCATTTTTGCTCCGACGCGGTATATATCATAATTCGATTTGGTTTAATCTTGGTAACCTTGATAATTTTTTGAATATCTATGATAATAGTTTCAACCAACACTTCGTAACCTTCTATTTCAGCATCAATTTTTTCTGGATTTGACTCAGGCCAATTTACACGACTAACGAAGCCCTCCCCTTTCATCTTTTCCCAAATCTCTTCAGAAATGAAAGGGGCAAAAGGTGCAAGTAACGCCACTCTAACACTATAATATTCTCCAAGCGCTAGACCTTTTAGCATACTATTCCCTCTGGCTAATTTTCTTTTTCTATACCACTGTAAATCCTTATCCATGGAATACAAAATGATTTGAAGAGATTCTCTGACTCGTAACTGCTCAAGTGATTTGGTTACTTCAGAAATATCTCCTTGCAATTTACTTAACAACCATTTATCCTCGAAGTCCATTTTCTTAAGGTCATCAATTGCAGTATTTACCACAGCGGATCCAGTAGACGATACATAACCCATAATTTCATCATATATAGCAAACAATTTTGCTCTTACACTCTTGACCAATTCATATGAAAAGTCAGCGTCTTGAAGAAGTTCCGATGAACTTAACATTGCAAGTCGAAGAGGATCGGCGCCATAAGATTTGATAGCCGAACGAAGGGGGATTATATTTCCCAACGATTTGGACATCTTCTTTCCTTGCATAAGGACTGATCCGTTCACTACTATTTGTTTTGGCCACATGTTCCTTTCAAAGATAGCTACATGATTGAACACAAAAAATGAAAGATGATTAGGTACGAGATCACGTCCTGAGTGTCTAGAATCAACTGGATAGAAATATAAAAAATCTTTTCTAATTTTAGCGAGAGTAGCCATTGATATATTTGTTGATCTCTCAATTTCTTGAGGTTCACCGTTTCCCAATACAACGTAGTTGAAGAATTCATCTGTAAGCTGACTGGCATTTACATTTTCGGGAGAAGAACGACCTGGTATATTGGTAACGTACCGTGATATTATGTAATATACCATATAAATTACAGAATCTGAAAGGCTTTCCACTATCCAATTTTTATCCCAGGGGAGCTTTGTTCCAAGTCCCAATTTTCTAGCACATGCCCTTTGTTTAAGCCAGTCTATTACATAATTGAATTCAGATCTTATTTCTTCTGGTAAAATGCTCATGGAATCTATACACTCATGAGCTAGTTTTTTCCAATAGCTATCTTGATAGTTAATAAACCATTGGTCAGTCAATAATTTGACTACGCAAGGGCTTCCACATCTGCACTTAATGGGCTTATTAGTAAGTTCGTACATCGCGCCGACCAGACCTTTAGTTTTTAGTACCTCCCCCACCTTCGACCTTGCATCTCTCACAGTGAGCCCTGTAAAATTATCTGTATTTGGTAGTAGAATTCCACTATAGAATTCTTCAGAGTATAGTTTAGTTGTTGCTTTTTCAAGGTTTCGATCACTTTGATCAGTAATACCAAATTCTTTTATAATCAGCTCAGCTGGAGTGATATTGGAATCGCTCTGAAACTTATTACTAGCTATTATCTTTATCGGAGTGACGTTAATGTTTAACTTGTATTTATCTTGATTATCCTTTTTACTTTTCAAATCCGCTAAGGCTTGATAGTCAAATGGAGCATGTCCGGGAACTGACATCACCACTCCAGTGCCGTCATCAGGGTCTACAAAAGTTGCAGGAAATATCTGAATTTGCACATTTCTATAGTTATCCTTGGCATATTTTCCAACAAGCTCCGCACCTCGTAGTCTTCCCACAATCTCAACATTATGATTCAAAAATGTCAACTTGCTTGCAGCAATAGGGGTTACAATCCAACTTTCTTCGCCGATCTTTATTTCCACGTATTCAAGATTTGGATTAATCCAAAGATTTGTCACCCCAAAAATAGTTTCAGGTCTTAGGGTTGCAGTCGGGAGTATACGCCCGTCATCTAGACTATATTTTATGAGGATATACTCGATAAAATCAGGCTCCACATCACCAATTGTGTCATGCTGGCTGACAGGGTTATGGTCCTTAGGGCACCATCCAACTGGGTGTGAACCTTGTATAATGAGGCCCTTTTTTCTCAATAGCCGAAAATGCCAAGAGATAAACCTCGAGTACCCCTCATCTATTGTAGTGAATTCTCGTCTCCAATCAATAGAATAACCCATCTCCTTCATACCTGATTTTATTTCATTATGAAAAAAACTGGCTATACCTACAGGTGTAACAAAAGAAGTTATACGATCCTCTGGCAAATTGTAGATATTACGAAAAGTTTCAATTAATTCAGTATCGTTTGCACGAACTCTTTCCGACATTGATACAATCGGGGTTCCGGTATAATGGAATCCCATTGGAAACAAGACATTGAACCCCTTCATTGACTTGTACCTGGCGTAAACATCAGTTAGGGTGTACGTCCTTCCATGTCCGACATGCTGAGGTGAATTAGGATAAGGATATGCAACAGTAACGAAATATTTTGGTTTGTTAGAATCAATTTCAGTTTCAAATAGTCTGCTATCATCCCATCGTCTACGCCACTTTTTCTCGATGGAGTGTAAGTCAAGTCCCTCTGTTTCGTAACCATTTTCGTCAGACATTCGCATCAGGATCCTTTCTTGGAAGACAGTTTCTCTATAATTTGATCCAAATTATTGATGCATTCGTCAATCTTTGCACCATGCTTACCTCCGCCCTGACCGAATCGGCGAGTACCACCACCAGACCCTCCAAGCTCCTTTGATATATGTCTCGCAATTTCTCCAGCAGAAACTAGTTTTTCAGCTTCAAACCCTACGAAGACAATAACTCTTATGCCTTTTATATCTGAACCTAAAGCGACAAAGATAAGGGTAGGATCCTTCTCTATGCTTTTTTCTCCCACTGCAATTAGATATTCTTCTCCTAACCCTTCATCCTTTGTGCTGTATAGTTTAGCTCCTATTGACAATTGTATAGCTTGTTTCATCATCTTTTCCGAAATGATATCAGAAGATCTCTTCAATAGTAACCGAAATCTTCTTTTTGAAGTCTGATGGTCTTCTATCTCCTTTTCAAGTGATTCAATAACTTTGTCTCTACTTGATCCCAGTAACATGGCAATTTTATTCAAAAAAGCGTCTTGATTTTCAACTAGTCTTAATGCACTATTTCCTACTACGAATTCTAATCTAACTACTCCGTCTTGGATTCGTTCCGATTTGGTAATTTTTATGAGACCAATTTCTCCAGTGGTCCTTACATGTGTACCTCCACAAGCTTCTACGTCCCATCCTGTTATGTTTACTATCCTAACGTTACTAGAAGGCACCGCCCCACCTTGATAAATTCTAAAAGAGTACTTTTGCTCTGCCTCTCCTCTATCATAAATCTTTGTGATAATAGGAAGGTTCTGTCTGATGATATCATTAGCAGTTTTCTCAATTCGCTCCATTTCTTCTCTAGTCAATGCAGAATGGTGAGTTATGTCCAACCGTGCATAATTTTCATCCTTAAAGGCGGAGTTCTGCCATACCCATGAACCCAGATTTACTCTTGCAGACCTATTAAGTATATGTGTGGCGCTGTGATGTTCTGTAATGGAGTTTCTTCGGCGGTCGTAAACCGTGCCCCTAACTTGTCTACCTTCAACAATATTCTCGTTATCTGTAGGAGATTCAAGTTTATGAACGACCACATCTAGCTGTTTTACAACTTCGATTACCTTCACACCGTCTATTTCACCTGTATCTGGCTCCTGTCCGCCTCCTCTAGGATAGAAGGCAGTTTGATCAAGAATCACGTATTGGTTGTTTATTACCTTGAGGATTGTAGCATTAAATTCTCTTATTGATTGATCTTCATAATATAGTAACCTAGTTGGTTCTAGTTGTTGAATTGATTCATATGGCTTGACTTCCTGAACATATTTTTGGGAACTATGCAACTCAGCTAATTTGGAGTAAAATGTTGGTGGAATATTCTTTATTACTCCGCCCTCCATAAGAAAATCTGGTGTTATCCCATCAGATTCATATAACCTTATAAGATCTTCGGTTTTAATCGTGTCCTTTCTCTTAGTCAATGACTTTACAATAGAATTCATTCGTTCGCGTGAACCAATATATCTGCTAGACTCTATGTCAAGAATAGTTCTAACATCATCCTGGTATTCCTCCAATTCGGGATACATCCGTTTCAGATAATCAATATGCATGTCTACAATCTCTCCAAGCTTTATATTCCACCCCAGACGTTCTAAAATCGATAAAGCTCTTCTTAGTATTACCCTTAAGTTGTAACCTCCACCAACATTTGAGGGTAACGCGCCGTCCGAAATTGCAAATAGAAGAGTACGAGTATGATCGGCTACGGTATATATTGCTTCATAGGGAGATATCGATTGAATTAATTTCTCATATGTAATATTTAGTTCCTTTGCCAGGACCCTCTTCAGTGCCTCGGTATTGTCCTCAAAATTCAAATATTTAGAAGAAAGAATCCCAAAATAATCTGTTAGGAACTTCGAATTATCTCTGATACCAATAGTATCCATTAGATTACTTATTACATTACCGAACGTACTGTCGTAGCTTGTAGGAGTTCCCGTTGTAATCCATGATAGCCTTTCGAGGCCTGCTCCCATATCTATTACCTTGTTAGCCATAGTTCTGTAGTTATTCTCATTTCCTTCAAATTCAGTAAATACAGCATTTCCTAATTCGAGTCCTCTAACGTAATACTCCAATGAACATCCAAAAGATCCCGCTCCCATCCATACATCCTCTACAAAAGTAATTTCTTCTGCTTTGATCCCAAGAGTGTTGGTAAGCATTCCATAATCAAGCTCAATGCATTTGTCTTTCCAGTAACCACCTTGAGCGTCAGCGTCAGATGTCTGTCCTATCATGCAAAAACCAGTATAGTGTCTGCCAGTCAGACCAACATTTTCGATATCGTTAAATCTTAAACAAATCTGTGGAACTACCAAAGGATTTGCTGGCAATTCAAACACAATTTTTCCTTTCATGAGCCTCTGAAAGTCAACTATTGATGCAATTGTAAAGTAAAGGTCGTCACGCCATCTGCATACTACAGGATATCTTCTAGTTATGGAGTGGCCATTATGGCTAAAGTATTCCTTTATCTCATTCCAGGCGGCAATAAAATCTAATCTTTTAGCGGTAGGGGGATTGCCAATGAAGCTGTAGTTTTCATGGTCGGGGCAAGTGCTTCTATCAACTAATGACCAGAAGAATTTGTGGCAAAGGGTACATGATTGTCTCTTGAATCCTTTCTGAGTGAATAATGCAACACTATAATACCTGTCCGGATCGCTAGAAAAGAGATTAATTAAGTCATGTTTTTGCAACGATAGACAACCGGAGGATTTCATTATTAATGCTTTACGAACCCTTTAATTTCGAGCACATTTGACGGTTATCGCCATTAGGATTTCATTATTCGGAGAATATTTTAGATCTACGCCAATGACCTAATTTGCATCTCTTAGGCCTTCTATATGCGATAATTTCTTGTTGATGTATTCTCTCACGTTCAAATCCTTAATAATGCTGCTAACACTATCCTGAATCGTAGGTATTGACCACCTGAAGCTTGCGGGACTATTATCGACATTCTCTGATTGGTCTACACCTCTGACCAAAACTGTATGATATCCTGCTGAAAGATTAACATACATACATTCATGTTTATCTTTTTCGAAAGTTATCCATTTATTCCCGTCAAGTTTGCATTCGAAGTGGTCTATCCCAACATTATCCGTTGTTAATAATTTCAATTTGATGCGATCGGAAAGAGTGCTAGTATTAAGTTCTATGTTACCAACAATTCCAGCCGAAGCATAGGCAATCATAGTTTCGGGTGGTGTATTATCTTCAACTCTAATAGTGAAAGATTGTGTTGCTACGTTTCCACTTTTATCTATTGCCCTGCATGTAACTTTAGTTTCTCCCAAAGAAAAAGTTGAGTTTGAGATTGGGTTGAAATAGCATTCAATGTACCATCAACAATGTCAGATGCATTAACCTCGTACGAAACAGTCCTTCCATAAGGACCTGAAGCCTCTACGATTGAATCCTGCGGGACCAGTAGTTGAGGTGGTGTGATGTCAACAAACGAAGCATCTTTTTTAGGTTGAGATTGTACTTCTTTGAAAGAAAATAAGACTAAAGAACTGATTAATATTAGTAGTAGAAATTCACTCGTAAATCTCAATAACACAATAGCTAAGAATACTGTATATAAGACCCGAGTAATGGATTATCATATTCAAATTATTACCTGAGGTCAAGTTAAATTGTATAGTCCTAATCCTTGTGAGATAAAATATGTATCATTTTTCTAGTTTGAGATTGGGCTGTAGTTAGTTTTGTCTTAATTTGAAATTCTTCTTACAATATTGATTTCTTCAAAACAAGCGATAATAACTAATCTGTCTGAAATGGCAAGACATATCAATTTGCCTGGCCATGTAAATTTCTGGATTATAAACAGCAATGGTAGAAAATAATTGGTAATTGAATATTAACTTAAAGGTTAAATTAACCTACGCCTTACACTCCAAACTACTAAGGTTGCAAATTTGACAGGATTAATGGAAGACGATTTAGGTACTTGGAGAAGAACTCATTATTCGACTAATATTACTCCGTTATTACGCGACCAAGAGGTCATCGTTATGGGCTGGGTCTCCTCTGTTAGAGATCATGGTAACGTCAAATTTATTGCCCTTAATGATAGGTTCGGTAATGTACAAATCGCCCTAAAAAAGAAAAATTGTCCTAAAGATCTCTTGAATAAAATTGAAGGCGTGAGGGAACACACATCCATAGCCGTAAAGGGTAAAGTGAAAGACGAGGCGAAGGCTCCTAACAGCGCAGAAATTATCCCTCAAGAATTGAGAATTTTGTCGATCGCAAAAAAATCTTCCCCCTTCCCAATACAGAGTAGACAATCCGTAGGCATTGACACAAGACTTGATCTGAGAGCTATTGACCTTCGACGGCCAATTCTTCAATCGATCTTCAACATTCGTTATACAGTTTTAAGCTCCTGCAGAGACTTCTTAAGAGAAGAGGGATTCATGGAGGTCAATACTCCAAAGATAATAGCAACTGCCACTGAAGGTGGAGCTACTCTCTTTCCTATATTTTACTATAACAGAGAAGCATTCATGGCACAAAGCCCTCAGCTTTACAAAGAACAGCTTACAATGGCATTCGAAAATGTTTTTGAGATAGCGCCGATTTTCAGAGCGGAGCCGTCTCGGACAAATAGGCATCTGTCGGAGGCCATTTCTATCGATGTTGAAAAAGCATTTGCCGATTACAATGACGTCACTGCCTTATTGGAAAAAATGATTGTCTATGTCATTAATAAAATAAACGAAGACAACAAATTGCATCTTAATTACTTGGGGGTAACATTACCAGAAATTACAATTCCAATTCCTAGATATCAATATACAGAACTTGTAGACATGCTACAGAAGGCGGGTGAATCAATCGAATGGGGCGATGATCTAGCTTTTCAGAAATTGCAGAAAATTCAAATTAAAGATATGGAGAGTTTTTACTTCATTGTAGATTGGCCTAGCTCAGTCAAGCCATTTTACGTTAAACCCAATTCCAGAGAACCAAGGGTATGCGAATCATTTGATTTAATGTACAAGTCCTTAGAAATTTCCTCTGGAAGTACTAGGATTAAGAGTAAAGAAGAATTGATGGACCGGATGAAACAACAAGGTCTGAAGGCCGAAGCCTTTGACTCACATTTGAGGGTATTTGATTATGGTATACCACCGCATGCTGGATTTGGAGTCGGTTTGGAGCGTCTTATGATGTGTTTATGTAATGTAGATAACATTAGAGATGCTACTTTATATCCGCGTGATATTGATCGATTAACACCCTAAAATATTAAGGAGATAAGTTCTATTAATTTGAATTCAGTGAAAATATATGATCTCCAAGAATGATTTGAAACATCTCAGCCTGATCTCTCGACTAGATTTAACCGAGGAGGAACTTGACAGGTTTCAGTCCCAATTAGATGATACTTTGAAGTATATTAATGTGCTTGAATCCATTAAAACAGAAAATCTAGAAATGGATTTAGAACAAATGGAATTTACCTCTTTGCGAGATGATATGGTTATTTCTTTCTTAATAGACTTATTTTCAAGTTCTGCTGTTACCTCCGAAGGTTTCGTAAAGGCTCCGAAGATGATGTAAATTGTCAAGTTTGACTAGCCTTAGTGCAACCGAAGCTTGTGCTACTATCAAGCAAGGGAATATTACGGCCGAGGAATATATTTGGGCTTTTCTTGACAGAATTGAGAGAGTAGAATCAAAATTACATTCGTTTATTACATTGAATAAGGAAAACGCCCTAACTTTTGCCAGAGAAATCGATCACAAAATCAGGCTTGGAGAGGAAGTTGGAACGCTTGCCGGAATCACTGTAGGAATAAAAGATAACATATGTACCAAAGGATTGACAACTACTTGTGCATCCAAAATGCTCCAGAATTTTATACCTCCATACAATGCAACGGTTGTAGAACGTTTGACTAGTAGTGGAGCAATTGTACTAGGAAAATTAAATATGGATGAATTCGGAATGGGATCAACAACTGAATATAGTACGTATGGAGTTACTCACAACCCTTGGAATTTAGATTACGTCCCAGGGGGTTCATCAGGGGGAAGCGCAGCTGCAGTAAGTTCTTGTGAATGCACGGTTTCATTGGGCTCAGACACAGGTGGTTCTATTAGGTGTCCTGCGAGCTTCTGTTCTGTTATAGGTCTTAAGCCCACTTATGGATTAGTGAGTAGGTTTGGTCTAATCTCTTATGCAAATAGCCTAGAACAGATTGGACCATTATGTAGAACTGTAGAAGACGTAGTTTTATTGATGAATGTTATAGCTGGAAAGGACACACATGATGATACTACTTCCGCTACACACAATTTTCCAGAATTGAAAATTGATCCAGCTGCGACGGTTTCCTCTATAGGGATTGTAAAGGAGTTGATTGAAGGATCTGATCCGGTAGTTTCCAAGACAATATATGATCGCATCGAAAAATTCAGGGAATTCGGAGCACAGATTGACGAAGTATCTATTAGTAGCGTCAAAGACGCACTTCCGTCTTATTATACTCTTGCAACTGCGGAAGCTAGTAGTAACCTTGCCAGATTTGACAACATAAGATATGGATATTCTTTTCCCAGTGAAGGATATGAATGGAATTCATATATCTCTAAAGCCAGGGGCAATTTTGGAGAAGAGGTGAAGAGGAGAATATTGATCGGCTCGTATGTTCTTTCCTCAGGTTACTTCAGCAAATATTACTTGAAAGCGCGTCAACTTAGATCCCTGCTTAAGCAAGAATTACTTTCAAATTTCAAAAAATACGATCTGTTGATTGGACCGACCATGCCTATTCTTCCGTTCAAGTTTGGAGAAAAGATAGACGATCCTCTTAAAATGTATCTGGTTGATGTAGATACAGTTATTGCAAACTTGGGTGGTATCCCCGCTATCAATCTTCCGGCAGGCCATTCCAACAATCTTCCTATTGGGTTACAATTGATCGCAGGGCCGTTTCAAGAGCAGAAATTGATTGACGCTGCATTTATGTTTCAAAATGTAAGCGCACTACCGGTGGGGCCGAGTTTATAATGGTTGAAGTATTGATCGGCCTGGAAATACACTGTCAACTAACTTCATTAGAAAGCAAATTATTTTGTTCGTGTTTAGGTAATTATCGAAACTCGAAACCAAATTCCAACATTTGTCCTGTATGTTGTGGTTTACCAGGAACTCTTCCTCTACTGAACAAACGCGCTGTGGAATATTCTGCTATGATCTCAAAGGCATTGGGTTGCAAAATACCTCCAAAGTTGTTGTTTTATCGAAAGAATTATTTTTATCCAGACTTGCCAAAAAATTTCCAAATAACTCAATATAATGTCTATGGCCTAACGAGTATCGGCAGCGAAGGAAATTTAGACATAAGCGGTACTCATATTAGGATAAAAAGAGTGCAATTAGAAGAGGATCCAGGAAGAATACTATATGGACCTGACGGTACACACGCAAGCAACTATGTTTTAGTTGACTATAATAGAGCAGGTGTATCGCTAGTAGAAATTGTTACAGAACCGGATTTCAAGAGTCCTAGAGAAGTCCGAGTCTTCTTAAACAAATTATCTTCAATTCTAGAGCATATTGGTGTTTGTGATACATCTCTGGAAGGCGCAGTTAGGTGTGACGCTAATGTTTCACTAAAAGGTGGAAACAGGATAGAAATCAAGAACGTGAGTTCGTTCAAAGAAGTCGAAAAGGCTTTAACTTATGAAATAACTAGGCAGGCAAATTTGCTAACCCGCGCCATTGAAATATCGTCTGAAACCCGGCATTGGGATGAGCAAAGAAAGATAACCAAAATTGCACGTACGAAAGAAGAAGAACAAGACTACAGGTACTTTCCTGAACCGGATATCCCCGTGATAGTTCTAGGAAGCGAGTTTGATTCACACGTGAGTAAGTTGATTCCTGAATTACCAAATCAAAGACTATCGCGATTCATATCTGATTACAGTTTATCAAATCATGTTGCGAACATCCTTATTAACTCAAAGAAATTGGCTGACTTTTTCGAGTCTAGCGTAAAATTATACCGCTCCCCCATCGAAATCGCAAACTGGATTGTAAATGATCTAATGGGGCTTTTAGGGGGAGAAGAAATCTTTTCAATTGATTCTCTGAAAATTCAACCGAAACATATAGCAGAGCTAGCACAATTTGTAGATGAGAATAAGATAAACAGAACGACTGCTAAACAATTCCTTTCCAAAATGTTCCAGACTGGTGAAAGTCCTTCAGAACTGCTTAAGAAAAGTGATTTGTCTCAAATAGATGATGAAAATTTAATAGCAGAAACCGTAGAACAAGTATTTAATTCTGAACAATCGGCTGTTAGTGACGCAAGAGAAAATCCAAGCGTTATAAATTTTCTGGTTGGAAAGGTAATGCAATCTACAAAAGGTCGGGCAGATCCCAAAATAGTAACGCAGCTTGTACGCCAAAGGCTCGAGTCGAAAATTAGTTAAATTTGGACAATCAATAGCGGCATCAAATTATTCATTCAATCAATTTACCTTATTTATTTTTTCAAGCTGCTGAACTACCATGGGCAGAAATGCACCAATATCTGTTACTATTCCTATCGCCTGAGTGGTTCCTCTATCGAGTAGCTTAGTTACTACAGGCTGACTTATATCTAGTGCAACCACCTTTACACGTGCGGGTAACATATTACCTACTGCAATAGAATGAAGCATGGTTGAAAGCATCAGAACCATGTCGGCATCCTTTAAAATATGTCTATAAAGTTTCTGTGCTTGAATGATATCGGTCACTACATCTGGAAGTGGACCATCATCTCGAATTGATCCGCAAAGGGCAAATGGTACATTGTTAACTATACATTCGTACATTATTCCAGATTTTAGAATTTTCTTATTTACCATATTGTAAATAGATCCAGCTTTGAATACTTCATTTATGGCTTGCATATGGTTGCGGTGACCTCGAATAGCCAATGTTCCGTCTTTGACATTCATTCCCAGTGAAGTGCCCAGCAGGGCGTTCTCAATATCGTGAACAGCGAGTGCGTTGCCGGATAGTAGACCGTCGATATATCCAAGTCTAATCATCGTTGCTAGGGATTCCGCTGCTCCAGAATGAACTACAACCGGGCCAGCAGTTACTATTATCTTGCCGCCGTTTCTTTTCGTATAATCTATATCTTGGGCTATTTTGCGAGCTAATTGAAGAGTAGGACGTTCGCTAGAGCTGCTGCTGCTCATAAATTGAAAGATATCTACTCCTTGTCTAGGACGTTCTTCAGGTATAACCCTGACTCCCCTTTCTCCTACTACGACCATCTCGCCTTTTTGAACGTCACGAATCATTTTACACTCGGCAGTTTTCAAATTAGTATCTACTACAATACACTTATCCATCATCATATTCTGAACTTCTATCCAGTCATTACCGTAGAAGACATGAGTCGAATTATTTGTGGTACTGTAAAAATTAGACGGCATTACCATATCATGAGGAGCTGGTTTTAAGACTACACTCTCGACCATAACAGGCTGAGCACCTTCAATATAAATTGTTTCCAAAATATGGTCAAGATGCTTTTTGTTTTTTCCACTAACATTTAAGCGGGCATAACTGAGCTCATTCTTCCTTTTTCCAATGTTAAATTCAATTACAGTAAAATCCCCTCCAAGGTCCATGATCTTATCAAAGATCCTTGTAAGGACCATTGAATCAATCAGGTGACCCTTTACTTCTATTTCCTGTTCTGACATTTTTTTCCCAATTGAAGTGTCACTATTTGATTTCCAACCAAACTAAATGAATAATTAAATGGGAAGAGACAATTTTCCAAAATATTGTTGTATGTTTTGCTCTTCTTGAAACTTTCTTATAATTTGATCTTTTTTCTCTTCGGCGAACCATTGAGCAATAGTTTTTGCAATACCATTTCTATCGCACAAGGCAATCATATATCCATGCTCTTCCTTTACTACTGCAAGTAGATTCTCATCACCTACGGGTTCCCACATATTGCTCTTTGTATCCTTTAAAGCCAATGCTGGCATTGCGTGACCTGCATATTTATTCAAAAGTTCCTGAGCCATCTTAACCCTCTTTTCGCCAATCTTCAGAGCAGTAAAGTATTGCATATGTAATATTACTGGCTCGAAGCAGTTTTTAAACCTTGCAAGATTTTTGAAATTATGTCATTTCTATTGTCATTTACAATATGATCTGCTGACTGAGTAAATTCGATTAACTCTTCTGCAGAATGGCCGCTAGACATGTATTTTATTGCCTGAAGAATCATCTCTAACTTGTCCAACCTATGAACGAGTTTCGATAAATCTGATCTCTCATTTACGTATTCGTCCCATATTTGACTATACTCTTTGCGTAGTGATTTTGGCAATTTATTAAGAATCGTCTCCATAGCCTTATTTTCCAGATTTTTTTTTGTCCTACGTGTGATTTTGTCTGGCATTATATCGCCAGTGATAGACTCAGCTAAATCATGGATGATTGCCATCTTTAATGCTCGTTCAGTGTCTAAGCCCTCTAGGTCAGACAGGACCATGGTCATTACCGAAAGAGAAAATGAATGATCGGCAACAGATTCAGGAGATTTTATGCCAGCTTTGAATGCCCACCCCGCTCGTCTTACTTTTTTTAGATCGGTAACAAAGCTGAAAAAATAAAGTAGGTTCTTGATTCGTGACTTCATTAATTGACAATCATAAAGATTGACTTATGAATATTCCACGTAAATTGTAGGGAGTCTTTAAGTATACAAGAGTGGCATCACAAAATTTGTGAAGTTTTTGATACTCAAGAGTTTCAGGTAAAACATTAAGGAATGAAATACAAAAAGGTCAAAGACATGCGCTAAAAAAGTGATGACCAACCCCATCCCTACAGTTATTAATATTATGATCAGAACGTTTCGAGTTTGTTCCAATTTGAAATTCAATAATAAAAGGGTAAGGATCTAATTAGATTTTGATGTCCAGGCTACATCATTAAAGTTCTGTCGTTTATTACATACCCTTGCTATAACAAATAATAGATCTGAGAGCCTGTTTAGATAAGCTAGAATTTTTTCGTTTATGGATTGTGTTGTTGCAACCGTCACCAGGGAAACTTCGGCCCTCCTGGCCACGCTTCTGCAAATGTGTAAGATTGAAGATTCAAGGGTACCTCCAGGTAGTATAAAAAATGAAATGGGTTGCACTTCGGTTTCAAATTTATCGATGTTCTTCTCAATATCCACTATCATATTCTGCGTTACGCGAGGTGTTTTCGACTGAGCGGAGGGAGGATATGAAGGATCTGCCAAGTCAGAACCCAAAATGAATAAATCAGCCTGTATCGAACTGAGCACTCCAATAATATCCGTAAACAAATCTTTGACAGCTTCATTATTCAAACTCGAAATAGCGAACCCAACATTGGCATTCAACTCGTCTATTTGCCCATATGTTGATATTCTACCATCGGATTTTGAGACTCTACTCCCACCTATGAGCCCAGTTTTTCCCTTATCACCTGTTCTAGTGTAAATCTTCATAAGTTCACTCCATTAAGGTCCAACGCAGGACTAATTTAAAATAAATGAGCTGTAATCTACAGAATTAGAACGACAGTTTCAATTCTTTCGAAAATTAGATGTCTACTAGTTAACTCTTTCAATATGAATGGACTTCTGCTTTATGTTCGCGTAGATATTTTTTCTTCTTGAAACGCTCATTACATTTTTCACACTTAAACGGTCTTTCAAATTCTAGTAAGAACCTTCTACGCCTCTCTTCTGGTGTTTCCATCACCGCATTTGTGTGCAATTCAGGTCTTTCAGCCATTATCGATTTGATATACCGATCTGTTCATAACTTATTTAGCTTAAGGAAGATAATTACCTAATCTTGTTATCTTATTTCCATAAGCTGGTCAACACACGACGTTCAAGACAAGATTATATATTCTGTATAAACAATCTTACGTGTGCCGTCGTAGCTCAGCCTGGGAGAGCACTCGACCTAACTTTTTAAGGGGTGACGCTGAAGACCGAGCTGTCGTGAGCTCAAATCTCACCGACGGCAAAACAAAAACCGAAATCATATTATTTTACTACACCCCCATCAATACTCAAAGATTAGATGTCAAATGTTCTAATTAGGCCTATTAAGCGACTTTTTTGCTCACATAGAGACACGTTCTCATTCAGGAAATACAATGACTTTGATTTTTACGAATACAACCAATGTTCCAACTGTGGTAAAGTAATAAGGTCGCTGAAAGGATTTGACGAGGACGAACGTGGGTGAACGTATTTTATTACAATAAACCTTCAAATCCTAATCATTTTATGGTGGATAGGAGCGATTTTTGCGGGTATCGCTTTGGCTATTCCCAACTATTCCCAATATGTGATTGTAGGCAGCATAGGGTGGAGCGTAGTAATAGTCGTCAGTGGTCTTATAGTTTACGAGATTAAGCGAATAAAAGAAGAAGACAAGAAAAAGAGTGCACAATAATTCTATGCAATTTCTTTCCCGCCCTGCTCTTCTATTACCACTAAAGTCACGGTGGAAGTTATCCCTGGTACTTTCCTAATCCTACTAGTAATCGTA
Source organism: Nitrososphaeraceae archaeon (assembly GCA_036558405.1). GTDB lineage: Archaea > Thermoproteota > Nitrososphaeria > Nitrososphaerales > Nitrososphaeraceae > TA-21. The sequence goes on from DATBFR010000008.1 coordinate 15,957, forward strand.
TGATTCATAGCTTCCGTATTGTCTGATTTAACTTTTACAAAGACGTCATGAACTCCATATGTCCCTCGAACCTCTTTAACATCCGGTAATTTGGCTATTTCTGTGATTATTTTTTCCTCTGATCCCAAAGTGCAATTAACAAGAATATATGCTGTAGGCATAAACATACAAGATGCCGTGTGTGTATTTTAGTCTTTTCTAGGCTTTTACAAAGAATTTATCTAAAAGTACTACCAATTCTAGTTCCAGGGAATGTAAGTATACTGATTCTATAGTCGGTGTTCGCATTAATACGCAATAGTTTCTTACAATGGGCTTTGACTCTGTAGCCTATCGACGAGAACTGAATTTTCGAATATTAGAGTTAAATACGTCTGAATTCGAAGGTCTTTTGAAGATTGTTCTACGATAGTGCCTATTCTTGCAATGAGAATGCTACTATTGAATTTTCAGATTACTTAATTGGTTATTTCAAATATTTGTATCAAGGACGGAGATCATTAGGGTCATGAGACTACCATTAAAAGATCAATCCCCATTCTGCTCCGATCTAAACTCAGCTTATTCGAGACTGCAACAAGTCTTTTATGAAAAAATGAATTCTCTACTCCATGTATCAAAAATCAAGGTGATGCTTGGAGATGGAACCCTAACTGATACGTCATCCTTTGATCCTGAAGAGACGGTACTGTATTTCAACCTAATTTCAAAATCACTTAAAAAATGGTCTAGCGACGGAATTATGAAATCCAATTCTGATGATTTACATAGGATTAGTTGCCAATATTATACTCAAATCAATAAGTACTTTGTTTCTGTTTTTTTCGGAATTCAATTCCATGCCTTGAGATATTATAGAGTTGAGAAAAGGGTGTTAGAGATCCAAAAAGAAATATTTGATTTGACAAAAAGATGTAAGGACTTACGTGACTCGATGGCTGACGAAGGTAACAATATCATATCCACAGAATTAGATAGAATGGGACACGCTGATCTCAGATTTGAAGATTTGTTAGATATGATACTTACAGATGAAAGTATTTCTAGCCAACTCGAAAGCAAAACAAATAATCTCTTCGATGAGTATCCAGAGCTTAGAATATCAGAACTTAGAATTGAAAACCTTCACTCTGAGCTAAATGACTATATAATAGAAACATATACAATGGAGCCTGACATTTTAGATTATAATAAATTAATGCAAGGGGAGGAAGGGTTCGTGGTATATATTGATTTGGAAACTGTGACTAACAAGAGATCAAGAGAACGCCAAGCTTACGTCAATTTTAAGAATATTGATCTTGATTCTAAAAATATTATAATTAATATTCTTGAAGAAATGACTAAGACGATCATGGTTTAGACATTGGTGGCCAAAGCTATATTGACCCTGACCCGGAAAGGATTCAACCAAGACATGAAATATTACAGGACTGAATGATACTTATTGAACAAAAAACAAATGGCCCATAGAGCAGAAAAAAAATATATTCCATCTTTAGAAGGAATAATAAATGCTCGCCAGTTGTTTGACGCGGAAATTAGAAAGACTCCATTAACGAGCTCGCGTACCTTATCAGAAAAAATAGGTTCGCACGTATTTCTAAAAATGGAATCACTGCAAAAAACTGGTTCATTTAAGGTTCGTGGTGCTTGGTCAAAATTGAATAGCTTGTCGCCTGAGGAGCGAAGGAAGGGTGTTATAACTGCTTCCGCTGGAAACCATGCACAAGGAGTAGCTTTTTCAGCTATGAAAAAAAATATACCTTGCAAAATCATAATGCCAAAAAGCGCTTCTCCTGCTAAGGTCGCCGCAACAAGATCGTATGGAGCAGAAGTAATTCTTTCAGGCAGCACTTACGATGAAACATGGAAAATAGCTGATTCAATTTCTAAAGAACATGGCAGTATCATGATACATGCATTTGACGATCCATTGGTGATATGTGGCCAAGGTACTATTGGACTGGAGCTCATGGAGGATTTGCAGAATTTTGATAAAGTGTATCTTCCAATAGGTGGAGGTGGTTTGGCAGCGGGTGTTTCTATTGCTTTAAAGGCAAAAAGACCAAATGTAAAGATAATAGGAGTAGAATCAAACCAATATCCCGCGATGAAAGAATCAGTGATGTCCGGACACATAGTTACGACTCCAGGTGGATTTTCTATTGCAGATGGGATTTCTGTTAAGTCACCAGGCGAACTGACTTTCAAGTTATGCTCAGAATATGTTGATGATATTGTTACTGTAGACGATATCTCTATAGTTGAGACTATGTTCTTATTAATGGAAAGAGAAAAAGTGGTGGTTGAACCTGCAGGGGCTGCTAGTCTAGCATATTTGTTGTCACACCATGGATTAAAAAGAGATGAAAAAGCTATATCCATTCTATCGGGTGGCAATGTGGACATGTACTTATTAGGCCAAATTGTTGCGAAAGGATTGATGCAGATGGGGCGCATGCTCAGACTATTTGTTCAATTGCCTGATAAGCCTGGAGCTTTGAAAACAGTTGTAGATAGGATTGCGGATCTTAGTGTAAATATTGTGGAGGTTAACCACGATCGCTTGAGTTCAGATATTGCAGCAGGATCGGCAGGTGTTTATCTGAGTCTAGAGCTTGAAGACGAAGATCATGCCAAGAAGCTTATGAGCTTTTTAACCAAAGAAGGAATAGAATTTAGGTTAAGCAGTTAACTTAACCGCAGAAACAGTATTCGCGAAATCCAGCTTTATCGGCAGTAGTTCCGCCGATCTTCACTAGTACGAATTCATCCTTTGCCCTTACGTAAGATTCATCTAGCGTCCGTTCATTTTCCCTTAGGCTATGATACTGATCCATCGACAATTTTTTCCGATCGCCGATTTCTTCTTCAAGGTTCATATCTTTGACAATTTCCTTGTACCCTGGTTGAACAACACCACTGAACACCATTGCACTGCTACCGCTACCGTAAGATCCAAATCCAACTCTTTTTCCCTCAATATCGTGTTTTTTCTTGTACTCGAATTCTAATAAGCTACGTAATCCCATGTACATAGACGCTGTATAGAGATTGCCAATTATTCCAGAAGCTTCCAATGAGCTGGACATCTTTTTCTCGTAAACCTCATTGTAAAACGAAGTTTGCATGAAACTCTTTCTAAACTGCTCATCTGACTTCATAAATACAGTATCTGACAGAATCGATTCAATTGTTCCTCGAGGATCCCTTGGGACTGGTTCGGGAAATCCTATCTCTTTAATTACGAGATGCCAGCGGGGGAGTGTTCTCCATTCATGTCTAAGCAGATAGGCCAGTGCCTTTTCCCCCATCCTTCGATAAGGTAAATGCACTGCGAATAAATCTATGTGATCCGTCACTGATTCACCATCGTTTATTCGAATCAATCCAGTGCTGATAGCTTTCTCTTTGTAACTATCAAACGCCTTCCTAACTTGAATAAGATACAACAGATTGGAATAGGTGCCATTAACTAGTGGAGTTTCTCTACCACACGGACGGTAAAAGTCATATTCATTTTTTATGGTTGTGGAAGTAACCTTTGTATCGAACGCAAGTATTCGCGGATTTTCTTTAACAAGCATGGCAACCGCACCCGCTCCTTGAGTATATTCTCCTGTTGACCCAACATCGTATTTTGCGATATCACTGACAACTACTATAGCGGCCTTATTGTTATTTTCCTGGGCTCTTATCCAATTCGCATTATCATACAACGCGTAAGAACCACTAACACAAGCAAACTTACACTCTATTCCACCTGCGTGTTCAAAAGAGCTGTCTCCGTAGATCTGCTCTAACATCCCTACCACGAATGAATTCATAGCTTTTGATTCGTCTATACTTGATTCTGTAGCAACATACACTCTGCCTATATCCTCAGGTTCTAGGTGATTTCTCTGCATTAGCTTAAGACAAGCATTAGCAGCCATGCATGCTGAGTCTTGATTTGTATCAACCATGGCCATTTTCCTAACACCTATACCATACTCCAACTTCTGAGGATCAATGCCTCGCGCCTCAGCAAAATCTTTATAATCTAGATAAAGCTTTGGAACATAAATAGCAAGATCATCAATCCCAACGGACATATCAGAGTCTTGTCTCATTGTCTACATTTAAAGGTACTTATAGAAATTGTTGACTATTAGCATGAAAATTTGTGGACTTCAACCTCAACAATCTAATTAATTTATTTTTTTATGAATGGAAATTCCGAATTTTAATCGCCAATTTCTAATAGCGTCTAATTATGTTATACGAGTTATCCCGTTCACAAGCATCAAAACCGATCTGTTCAATAGCCGAAACAATATTGGTTGAACTAAGTTCTGTGGATCTGGCCCCGGTTGCACTGACTACTTCTTCACCAATAAGAGTGCCTCCAAAATCATCAGCTCCATATGTTAAGGCCAATTGAGCCATCCCGATTCCATTTGTCAACCATGACGATTGAAGATGGTCTATTAACTGATAGTAAACTATTCTAGAAATGGCAATCATTTTCAATAATTGTAACCCGCCAGACGGGTACTTTACCAAACCTTCAGATTGCATCTCTGTCCTATTGGGTTCGAAGCTCCAAGGTATGAAGGCCATAAATCCATGAGTTTGATCTTGAAGGCTCGCTATTTTCATTAAATGTCGAGCCTGTTGTTCCTCGGACTCCACCGTTCCGTACATCATTGTTGCCGAGGAGCTAATTCCTAATGTGTGAGCCTCATGCATAATCCGTAACCATTCCTCGCTCTTTATCTTTAGGGGACTTATTTCACGCTTGACCTGATTGTCTAGGATTTCAGCCCCCGCGCCGGGTAAGCTGTCTAGGCCAGCGTCTTTCAGTCTAGACAGTACTTCTAAAGTGGATGATCTTTCAACCTTAGCTATCATATCAACCTCTGATGCGGATAAGCCATGTATTGCGACATCAGGGCATTTTTTCTTCATTTCTCTAAAGGCCTCCTCATAATATTCGATACCAAGATCTGGATTGTGACCACCTTGGATCAATACCTGCTTAATGTCATAAAGTTCCTTTGAGGTTGCAACGCGATTGACGATGTCGAGTATCGGCAACGTGTATGATTCGGCATCACCTGGCGCACGATAAAAGGCACAGAATTTACAAAATGTTACACATACATTAGTATAATTTAGTATGATATTATTTATGAACGTGGCGACCTTACCAAATATTTTTTTCCTAAGCAAACCTCCCACTAGACCTATTGCATAAGAGTTGTCACTTCTTATCAAGTTGATGCAATCATTAAGTTTGACCCTTTCCCCTTTCAAAGCTGAATGAAGAATGTCTGAGACATCAGATCTATCAATAAGATCCAGCACCAGTTGACGCTCTAACATTGATAATCTTTTCACCCTTACAAAAGGTATTTATTCGTTACAAGGATTTTATCCCAAGATTTTATATCCCTCTTCAATGAGGTTTACGCTAATTGTTAGAGATAATTTCTGGAGGCACTGAAGCATTAGCGAAGGCATTAGATGGTGAAGAGCTCTCATTCGACGATGGGATGGAGCTTATGCTTAATGAAAATTTGTTTCTACTTGGAGCAGCCGCAGACAGTATTCGCCGCAAGACTGTGGGCAATACTATGAGTTTTGTATCCTCATATTACCTCAACTATACAAACGTATGTGCAGCAAGCTGTCCTTTATGCGCCTTCTACAGAAAAGGTAATGAACGTGACGCATACACGTTATCTACTGAACAAATTGTGGCAAGAGCCACAATTGCAATTAATGAAATACGAGCTACAGAACTACACATAGTTGGAGGCTTTCATCCCAACCTTGGCCTAGACTATTACGAACAAATGCTAAAATCCATAAAGAAAAAATTTCCCTCAGTTACAATCAAGGCATTAACTCCGGCTGAAATCTTCTTCATTGCCCGCATAACAGGCAATTCCGTTAAGGAGGTTCTTTTACGTCTGAAGGAGGCTGGGCTTGATGCTCTCCCAGGTGGCGGCGCAGAAATATTCGATCAGGAAGTTAGAAGTGTAATAGTCCGGGGCAAATGTACTGGTGATGAATGGTTGGAAACTGCGGCAACTGCTCATGAAATCGGACTAAGATCAAATTGTACTATGTTGTTTGGGCATATTGAAAAGCCTAGGCATATTATTGACCATCTGATAAGGATTAGAAATTTGCAGAGAAAAACAGGTGGTTTTCTGACTTTCATCCCCTTAAAGTTTAGTTTGGAAAATACTGAACTAGAGAAGAAAGGGTTGATATTTCAAGAGAGTCCTTCTACTTATGATTTACGCATTATTGCCGTTTCTAGATTGATGTTAGCAAATATACTAGATAATATTTCTGTTTACTGGGTTGCTCTTGGGAAGAAACTGGCACAAGTTGCACTTTCTTATGGAGGAAACGATCTCGTGGGTACTGCATTTTCAGAAGAAATTTTCAAAGCTGCAGGAAAGCCTAGCGGTACCTCAATTCAGGAATTAGTCAATCTCATCAAGGACCTCAAAGCTATCCCAGTACGGCGAGACACTTTTTTCAACGTAATTCAACAATATAGCTGAGAATTACTCATTAAAGATCACACTTCACTTCATTATGGTGTCGAGAACAAAATTTCATCGAAATGAAGGATATTCTGTTCTCTGCCTCTCTTTAACAATTGCGAAATAGATCTTTCGCCTTGATTTCCCATATCCAAGGTAAGTTCATTAACATACATTTTGACAAATCTCCGAATTAAGTTTTTAGAACTGCCTCTTGCATATTTCATGGAATATTCCAGCGCTTCATCAATGTTTTTTAGACCATATTCGATAGATTTCCTAAACAAAATATCAAAATTCCTAATTTCTTCCCGACTCAAAGATCTTTTACTAGCAATATTGATTCCAAGAGGTACTGGTAGCCCACCAGTAACACTGTGCCACCATTTTCCCAAATCCACAATTGTGTGAAACTGCGTGGATTCGGAAATTTGCGCCTCATGGATTACTAGACCAGCGTCAACTGAGTCAGAGAATACCGCTTCCGGAATGGCACTAAAATTCATCTCAATGCCATGAAAGTTACCAATAAGAAGGTTCAACAATAGATTTGCAGAAGTTAATTTACCTGGTATCGCTATATTTTTATTTTTAAGGTCTTGTGCGTTTAATGGTTTCTTAGATATAAGCCGCGGACCATAGTTAAGTCCAAAACTTGCCCCACTTCGTAAAATGAGATAATCTTTAACATAGGAATAGGCATGAACTGAAATCGCAGTTATATCTAATTCATGTTTTATTGCGCGAGTGTTGAGTGTTTCAATATCCTCAATCACATGTTCTATTGTAAAAATTTCTGACTCAACTTTTCCTGTAGCCATGGCAAAAAACATGAAGGCATCATCTGCGTCAGGTGTGTGACCCAAGGATATGTGTTTCACAGTCAATTAGGATATTATCTACAATATTTTCCTTTAGAAAACAGCCATTATGGAAACTACCAAGTTAAGTGTGCCAATGCAACAACCTGTTATGATATCCTCCATACGGGTTTACTGCAAACTAATAAGGAACGTTTAATAACGGTCTACAGAGTTTTTCTCGTCTGTACTCATGCCTAAATTCAAATCAACACAGGACATTTTGAGAATAATTGGGAATAAGGATCAAATACGTAATTTCGGGGTAATCGCTCACGTCGATCATGGAAAAACTACCATGAGTGATAGTTTGCTAGCTGCTTCGGGTATTATTTCACCTACGGTTGCTGGTCAAGCGTTAGCTCTAGACTCTATGAAACTCGAACAAAACAGACAGATGACAATAAGAGGGGCTAATGTCACTTTATTTTACGAGCACGAAAATAAGGACTATGTAATAAACATGATTGATACTCCAGGACATATCGATTTCACAGGCAGGGTCACTAGGGCCCTCAGAGCTATTGATGGAGTCGTAGTTGTGTCCGATTCGGTGGAAGGAATCATGACCCAAACAGAAACAGTAACCCGACAAGCTCTTGAAGAGAGAGTGCGACCTGTGCTTTACATAAACAAGATAGATCGGTTAGTAAAAGAATTGAGATTGGATCCTCAAGCCATGCAAAAATGGCTTTCAAATATTATTGCAGAATTCAATAAATTAGTTGATATCTACGCAGAGCCGGATCTAAAGGAAAAGTGGAAGGTAAGTATCCAAGGTAATAGCGTAGCCTTCGGTTCTGCTAAAGACCGGTGGGGCTTTAATTACAAACTGGCTCAGAAGAAAGGTATTGGCTTCAAAGATGTTTATGATGCATACACCTCGGATGATTCTAGTTTAGTAAAGAACCTGTCAGAGAAAGCTCCATTGCATGAAGCAGTATTAGGTATGGTAGTGGAGCATCATCCTCCACCGCATGTTGCCCAAAAATATCGAATCCCCAAGATATGGCCAGGAGACTTAAACTCTGACATTGGTAAAGCATTGTTATCTTGTGATGATAACGGTCCAATAATTATGATGGTTACTACCATAAATGTCGATCAACAAGCTGGTCGTGTGGCAACTGGTAGGTTATTCTCAGGAACTGTCAAAGACGGAGATGAGGTATATCTGCTTGATGCTAAACGTACGGGCAAGGTACAATCAGTCAATATTTACATGGGTAACACTAGAGAAGTTGTAAATTTGTTACCTGCAGGAAACATTCCAGCTCTCCTGGGATTGGATTATGCCGTGGCAGGGGAAACCTTTTCGACGGTTAAGAGTATACCTGCCTTTGAATCTATAAAGTACGTGTCTGAACCTGTGGTTACTATTGCAGTTGAACCTAAACATCCAAAAGATTTACCCAAACTCGTTGAAGCGCTGAGAAGGATTACAGTAGAAGATCCAAATTTAATTGTTAAAATCAATGAAGAAACAGGTGAAACCCTTCTCGCAGGGATGGGTGTGCTCCATCTTGAAATTGCGACTTCACTTCTGCAAGAAGCAGGACTTGAAATTACAACCACACAACCGCTTATCAATTATCGAGAAACTATTCGTTCGAGTGCGGGTCCGATAATGAGCAAATCTCCAAATAGACACAACAAAATCTTCATGCGGGTTGAACCCTTAGGGGATGAGATCATAGATTTGATTAAAACAGGACAATTAAAGGAAGACCTTGATCGAAAAGAGATGGCTAAGATACTAAGAGCCAAAGGTTGGGAAGCAGATCAGGCAAGGAAAGTCGCAGCAGTAGATCCATCAGGAAACTTACTTGTGGATGAAACTAAAGGTGTGCAATTTATTCAGGAGTCTATTGATTCTATAAGATCTGGTTTTGATGATGTCGTACATTCCGGTCCTTTGGCTCGCGAAACTGTACGAGGTTTGAAATTTGTCCTACATCACTTTGTCCCACACGAGGATCCTGCTCATAGAGGATTGGCTCAACTGATGCCTGCAACAAGAAGATCGATGCTCGGATCTATGCTTATTGCAGAACCTATATTGCTTGAACCAATATTAGGAATTGAAATCAAATGTCCTCAGGAGCAAATAGGAGTTGTTGCAGGTATATTGTCTGGTAAACGAGGAAAACTCCTGAACGTAGACCAAAAAGGAGTCATAGCCATAATCCAAGGAGAAGTGCCAGCCTCAGAGACCTTCGACTTGTCTGAAATAATGCGAGGAGGAACTGCCGGAAAGGCTCTGTGGAGCACATACTTTAAGGCGTGGCAGCCAGTGCCACAATCATTGCTTAAGCCACTTGTCACGGATATTCGAAAAAGAAAAGGACTTAATCCCGATCCGCCATCACCTGATGAATTCATTGACAAAGAATAGACCTGTGATATAATGCCTGTTTGTCTAATTCAATTCAAATTGATCAAAAAATTGAATAGAATGGTTAAGCATGAGCGTTAGAGATGGAATATTTTGTGAGCCCATCATTAGAAATTAAGCCTTTCATAATTTAGTCGCGGGATTCGGGAATACTGAAGAACTGGTAACTTAATCGAGGCAGCATGTCAAAGGTCTATTATTTCATTTAGAAAAACGTCCTTGTCTAAATCAGAAAACAAACTTAAATCAATTGTTGCTCCTTTTGACATAAGGTCCTTCAATGTGTTTGCAGCTGCCTTATCTTGCCACCATTTTTCGCCAAACTTGTCTGACAAGAATTTCTCAAGCTCTGATGCCCTAACTGCTGCCAGTAAGTAACTTGGAGTATACATAACTGCTTCTGGTAGAATGTGATGTAACATCCAATACTGTCCGGGCATTCTAAACCCTGTAAATTTTTCCATCAACTGCTGGTAAAGAACGCTAGCTTGACCAACTGACAAACTATCTTCCCAATACTTAATTTTCATCAGTGAATTCGCAGCATAGAAAGTTACAAAGTACAACTCCATAAGTTTATTCCTTTCTACCAACCGATCTAAAAGCTCTTCATCAGTTATCCCAATTGCCGAACGAAGATAAGATGGGTTCTTGGTAAGTCGTTCCAGAAAGATCGAAAATATTTCGGCAATCCCCATTGGAAATTTGTATCTGTCTGTATAGCTTAGTTTATTATCTATACATGTAGCGTGAATTGCATGTCCTACTTCGTGGTAGCAGCCTTGTAAATCGAAATAAGGACTTTCACTTTTGTACAGGACTCTCACATCATCAGGGATTCTAACAAAAAAGCATATGGGTGAGGGATATTTTTTGGGTCTATCCTCCACATCGAAAGTAATCGAAGACAGATCAAAGCCGATTGTTTTTAAGGTCCTGCTAATTTCAATTAAAGGATTGACCTTGATAAACTGTCTCTCAATATCTCTAAAGATTCTATTGCGAAAGAAATAAAAATCATCAAAATATTCAGGCATCCGACCTAAAATACCAGAAGCCAATGAAATTGACTTTAGAAATGGTCTTCTTGCCCCCTCTCCCATTTGAGTAACAAAACTATGTAATTCTGAAAATCTAAGCCTTTCATTTTCAAGATATTCAGATAATGGGGTTACATTCTCTGACATCGAAGAATATACTTCCCTAATAATATCAAATCTCCTACCTATGATTGGTGAAATAAATTGCGTCTTTTCTATGAACTCGTCAAAAACAGATTTTCTTGCTAATGGATCGTTTTCAATATTATTAAACTGTCTCCAAGTATTCCAATTGACTGCAGCATTGTCATACCTATATTTCGGATTACTAACTATTTTTTTTCCTCTCAACTTATGAAGTTTCAATTCCAACTGCTTTGTTTTCGCCTCTGCCACATTTTCAATTGCAGATAGATAGAGCGATCGAGGTTCATCAAAGATGTCTAGAAACATTTCCGAATTGCGCATATTCATCGAGGATATCCTTTTAATTGCTACCTCATCGTACGCGAGCCCTGCGTATTGCCTGTATGTTTCGTCTGTGAGGGCAACATATATAGCCTCATCCATCTTGCACCAGTTGTCCAAATTCAATGATAAATCATCTCATAATCATAGAATGCTGTGAGCTGTTTAAGATTTACTTCCAGGCTATCGGCTCGGTAAGATGATTCATTCGCAAATTCGTTCAAATAGAAATCATCAATTAATTATTCTTGGAGGAATGATTGAAACTCATTCAATCTGAGCATGGATAGCTGATATAATGGAATATAGTACTAGAAGGCAATAACACATTGTTTAGAAAATATAGCTACAAGGTTATTCAATTATGACAGCATACCTTAACGTAATGAACCTAACAGAAATTTTGATGGTTACTTTTACTAATCATTGGGTTAAGGAGACAAAAAAAGATACTTCAAGTAAAATACGGGAAACATTGCGATCACCTAAACCACTTAAGCCAACCATGGAGACAGCTAAAAATAGGTTGGGAATTCAAACACACAAGTTAGACGCACTATTAGAAAGATTAAAAGCAAAGGATAGATCACTTTTTACCCAAATAGTTACTCAGCTACAGCATCATGATGGTCCACAGAGTAAGATGCTCTCAAATGAATTATCTCAAGTTAGAAAAACAATAAAAACTATCTCACAACTTAAAATGTCTCTAGAGCAAGTACACATGAGACTTGAATCAACCATAAACTTAGGAGATGCTATGGCAGCGCTCAAACCCGCTGTGGGTACGCTATCGAGCGTTAAGACGGGTTTAAATGGCGTTATGCCAAATGTCGATGTTGAACTAGGGGAAATTAATGACATATTTGGTGACATCATGATGAATGCCAACAGCGCGGGTGAAGTAGGATTCGCGATGAACCCTGGAACTGGAGAGGATGCCGACGGTATACTTGCAGAGGCCAATGCCATCGCTGAACAAAGAGTTACTGACAATTTTCCAGATGTTCCACTTGGATCCTTTGGCAGTACATCATACAATAGTAACTCTAAATCTTCAATTGGGGAACGTTCACAGTAAAGCTGGGTCATACCATCTCTAATAAAGATCTAATTGAGCCATTTGGGGCTGTTTGAATCTCATTAGTCTCTAATAAGTAAAATTAACCAAGCTCATTTTATTTCTGCCAGGAAATAATTTAATTCGAGTATTATTATCATTTACTTATGGGCAATACTAATGACATCGGTACAATTTTACTATCAACATTTCCGTGTGAAGACATAGCTACTGAAGTAGTGAAAAAACTACTCGAGAAAAAATTGTGTGCTTGCGCAAATATGTTAAAGGTCAATTCGCTATATACATGGAAAGGTAAAATCGAGGTTAACAAGGAGTTCTTGTGTATTTTTAAGACGACGACTTACAATTTACCAAAGCTTGCCAAAGAGATAATTAGGTTGCATCCGTATGAGACTCCAGAAATCGTCGAACTAGAAATGAAATCAGTCAACAGCGACTATCTTAGATGGATGGAAAAGGTTACATTATCCTCAAGTTGATTGGAAATTTTTTACACGAAGGAGTTTGTTACTAATTAATCGCAAATCTCAAAAGTGCCACTATGCCACCTAGAGAAGACACCCTCAGTCCAATATCTGTAGATGAATCTATTGCATACGTCTTTGCTCCAATAGCATCGACCCTATTTAATAATGCTATTACCTGTTCCTCTGTGGCGGAATGAAATAGTGTATCAGAGTATAGTAAATGTTCGATTGATTTAAGCTCAGCGGCCTTGCTTACTTCATTAATCCCAATAGCAAATTTAGGGATACCCTTACTTACCAAAAAAAATACTTTATCTAACACTATCGCTACATTACCAAGCTTAGTATCTTTCATGACTTCTTTTAGTGAATCGGAACGTAAAGACACATGGATCCCGTCTTCACCGGCAACATCAACACCATCAATAACTTTCATATTTATTCTGTTGTTATTAGTGGTGTTAGTGTTCTCAAGATGGGCTTGCAAATAATTATGAAATCTCCGCTTAGTTTCGCCCGGCCCAAAAATAATTACAATTTGGTTTGGTACGTCACGAGCAAGTAAAGTCTTAGTAGTCCCAGCAACTACTTCAAAAAACGCTTCCATGCCGGTATTGTGTTTTCTAACAGTGCTGTACCTTTTGCCACTCTGTCCAGAATATATATTCGGTAAAATCCGCAGATGCGTTCCCGTTATCAATGCTACTGCGGCCTCTTGAGTATCAATTGCAACTAAAATAAACGGTGAACTGGTAGATCGCTTAATGATGTCGAATTCAGATTGCTTCCAGCGTCTATTCTTGCTTAATGTAAGAACATCACCCACACTTATCGTCAAATTGTGGTGTTGTCCCCTTGTGACCAATTCATTATCCGCTTTGAGTATAAGACCACCAATTCTCAATCTACCTACTGCACCATCGAGGCCTATTTCCTGAACGTCTAATACGATTTTCACTTTTATTCTCTCTCCCTTGTCAGGACGAGCAAACTCTTTCACTTGCTTCACTACCCTGGTAGTATCTGCAATTACATTATCTCCAATCTCTAATATTCTTCTTAGAGTGAAAAGATCATCAGGATCTTCGGGAATAACTAATTGAGCTTTGCCAGATGAACCTTTGACTTCGTTAATAATCATGAACTATCTTCATTAGCCATTCAGCCATTAGCCATTCAGGAATTAGCTGATTCTCTCATTCTTATTTTCAAGCAGAAAAGATTCATCCTTTTTCGATTCCTGACTCGCATTTGGACTATCTTCTCTAAGTGATTTTTCAACCTTCTTATTCTCCATATTTGGAGCCCTAGAATACCTTAGGTAGTCCTCTACCCAGTCCTGAGTAATGACACCAGACTCCACCAAATTTACCAATGCATTTGGAGATGCATCTCCATTTACTTTGCCTGATTTTCTTCTGGTTTGTCTCCACCTTAGTTGAGTATTTCCGCTCTTTGAAGAGTAAATGATACCTAGAATCTCCTTAGCATTTACAAAGGTTATCTCTCTAATTTTTTTCAGTGTAACTTTGTCGGCAGCTTCTATGTAAATCGCGCCGGGTCCTTGTTCGCGTTCAGGAAACACTTCGAAATCTTGGAAGTATGATTCAGGTATGAAAGATCTACAAGTGCTGAAAATTATAAACTTTCTAAAGCTCTCAAGTGAGCAGGTTGCTTCTATCCGTACCAATCTGATTGTACAGGCATTACGTTATTTATCAAGGTTCTGACCCAGACTTGGGGTGCTTATTCGACATTAATTTGTAGGGCAAGTCGTAGTGTATTGAATTTTTCAGTGTCAGCCCCGGAGTCCACCACATAAATATTTCATTTTTTAGTTATCGGACAAACTCCGAACTCAAGATCTACTTCATATGTCATCAGTAGGGCTAGTCACGTCATTGTTTGTCCATTCGGTTGATCTTACAATAGGAAATAAAATTTACGTTGGGTTAGGAACTTGCATTGTACCAAATCAAATTTATTCTATGAGATTGAAAATATGCTATTATTATTCATTCAATATTCGCTAGCTGCGTTGGCCGGGAGTAGGGGCATCGCGCCACAAATACTGAAAGTATTCCTTGGCAAATCTAGCCAGTCCAGAATGGTTGGCCCATATTGCAATTGGTTCGGGATTTCCCGATCCACCTTTGGCATCACCCAATAGTATCATAACTTGACTGGTATCACCTATTACACCTCCGCCAAACATGCTATCCTTTACTCTTACATCCGCTACTCTAGATATAGCACGTACAATTTCCGAATTTGTCATGCTTGAAACTAATACAGTAATTTTGACGCCCTTTTCTGACAAGCTTCTCAATGCAGGTTGCACTGTTCTAGCAATATTTTCAGAAATCTCGGGGATCGCAACTAATAGTTCTTCCTGACAGGTTTCAATTATTTCCATCACTTTGCTTGCTATGTTGTAGAGGCCTCGTACAACCCAAATTTCTGGTCTTTCTTTAATGCCGGTCCTCTCGTACACTGGCGAAAGTTCAGCTACAACCAAATTTTCACTTGTCTTTAATCTGTTGTCTATGAGCATCTTTGTAGTTTCTATTGCAGTATGAGGGGATTTCGGAAAGAATTTTTGGGGCCTAGAACTACTAGTTTCGATCCATCCTTTTTGTTCAAGCGAATTAAGTACATCGTAGATTTTAGAATAAGGTACCCCACATTTCTTGCTTAACTCTGATGCGGTTACGGGACCAAATTCAAGTAGACAGATATAGGCCTTTATTTCGTATCCCGTTAATCCCAAGTCCTCCAATGCTTTTCTGCCTTTCTCGCTCAGGTCCATGAGAGTATAGAATTTGTCAAATGGCAGATAATATACTTATTTGATCACTTGCAATATGAGAGTGAAAAACTAAAAATCAACCTATTCACCGTATTATTTATGACATTATATTTATATACCAAATCAGCGACTTTTTTATATTAATTAGGTAGTATCTAATGGAATTAATACAAATATCTAACGCGAGGAGTAGTAATAAACCGAGTGCTGCAAAACGAACCATAAGATTTACTCAGAGCATTTGTCCCGATTGCAATATGATCTTGGATGCTGAGGTTTTTGAAAGAGATAACAAGGTTTTCATGACCAAAACTTGCCCTACACATGGCGAGTGTGAAGAACTTTACTTTGGGTCATACAAAATGTACAATAAGTTCAGTACATATTGGATGGATGGCAAAGGAGCCCACGCACCAAACGTAATGGTTGACAAATGCGCGTGTCCAACGAATTGTGGATTATGCACTAATCACTTGTCACATTCTGGACTTGCTAACATGATAATAACTAACAGGTGTGATTTGACATGCTGGTACTGCTTCTTTTACGTTAAGAAGGGCTTAGAAGGGGCGTATCTATATGAACCAAATCATGAAGAGGTGAGAGCAATGATGAAGACTTTAAAGGCTCAAAAGCCCATATCCGGTAACTCCATACAAATTACCGGAGGCGAACCAATGCTCCGAGATGATATTTACGATCTTATTCGCATCATGAAAGAAGAAGGTGTAGATCATGTGCAACTCAACACAAACGGTATAAAATTGGCATTATCTCCAGAAACTATGAGACAGGTGAGAGAGGCCGGAGTAAACAACCTTTATCTTTCGTTTGATGGTGTAACCCCTAGAACGAACCCTAAGAACCATTGGGAAGTGCCTTACACGCTTGAATCCTCTCGAAAATGTGGGATGACAGTAGTCTTTGTACCAACTGTAATAAAGTCAATCAACGACCACGAATTAGGCGGGATCATTAGATATGCACAGAAAAACATGGACGTGGTGCATGCAGTGAATTTCCAGCCAGTTTCGTTGACAGGGAGGATGACGAAAAAGGAGCGAGAAAAGTATAGAATTACCATACCTGATTGCATCGAAAGAATTGAAGAACAAACCGGCGGCGAAATTTCTACCGATGCTTGGTTCCCAGTCCCGTCTTGCATGCCTATGACTAATGTGATCGAGGCATTCAGTAAAAAACCAAAATACGAACTTTCTATTCATTTTGCTTGTGGCGCTGGCACTTATGTCTTTGAAGATATGCAGACGAAAAGGCTTATTCCTCTTACTTCTTTTGTAGACCTTAAGGGAGTCTTGGAGTATTTCGAGGAAAAAACAGATGAATTGAGATCAGGTGCTAATCGTTACTGGACTATTCTGGAGGTTGTTAGAAAGTTAAATCAGTTCGTCGATAGAGAAAAGCAACCACATGGCCTCAATTTGGGTAAGATGTTTTCCAGTATTTTACTCAAACAGAGCTTTGATTCCGTTGGGTCTTGGCACGTTAGATCGATATTCCTAGGTATGATGCACTTTCAGGATAAATACAATGAAGACTTGGAAAGATTACAGAGGTGCGATATTCACTATCTTACTCCTGACCTCAGAATTATTCCATTCTGCGCTTTTAACGTTATTCCAGAATGGTATAGGGACAGAATTCAGAAGAAGTATAGCATACCAGTTGAGGAATGGGAGAAAGCCCATGGTCAAACCCTAGAAGCGGGACTGTATAGAGGGTTAATGAGAAGGGGAAAACCAGAGGCTGAGATGGGATGTGCGATGTCGGAAATGCACAAAGCTGCTTCCGAATCAGCAGCGGCAGAAGCCGGCGATCACCGAGCTGTAGATCTTAGAAACGGAATGGCAGGGGCATAAAGGCAATTAACTGTTAAGACTAACCTTTAACCTATCCTAGACAAATTTCAGCGTCTATGCGATCGTTTCGAATAGCTTGATTAACTCATTTGCTCTATCAGGCAACCTAAAATAATTCCTGTGTTCCACGCAGAAAAAGTGCGCATCTATATTTGGCATAATTCCTTATCGAGCGGATTCACCAACCTTGATTGCTCTTTCCAATCTAGACAAGATTTAATTGATTGTTAGTGGGCCCCTAATCTATGTCCAATTTAAAGTACATACAGATTGAAACAGATGCGAACATTGGGATTGTAAAAATCAACAGACCAGAGGCTCTTAACGCCATGAATTCAGATGTTATTTCAGACCTCTCAAGCGCCATAGACAGTGTTGGTGCTAACGATGACATTAAAGTCGTGATCATTACTGGCGCTGGTGAAAGAGCTTTCTGTGCAGGTGCTGATATTTCATTCATGGTTAATATTGATCCGATTACTGCGGAGAATTATGCTTCCTCTGCTCAATCTGTTCTATCTAAAATAGAAAAGTTAGAAAAACCAGTAATTGCAGCAGTTAATGGTTTTGCATTGGGTGGCGGTTGTGAATTGGCAATGGTTTGTGACATACGGGTGGCATCTAGCAATGCAAAACTGGGTCAGCCAGAAGTAACCATAGGGATACCTCCGGGTTGGGGAGGAACTCAAAGATTAATGAGGCTTGTGGGACCTGCCAGAGCAAAGGAGCTCGTATTCACAGGAAAGATGATATCGGCCAAGGAAGCTTACGAGATTGGACTAGTAAATAAGGTAGTAAGTTTGACTTCCGAAGAAGAATTGTCTGTTACGGTATCAAATCAAGAATTGGATAAAGCAAAGGAAAAAGAACGCGTTGGACAGCTTGCAAAGCTACTTAATAACAAACTAATGAGTGAGTGTAATGCGCTTGCTCAAGAAATCAGGAAAAATAGTTCCAATGCCGTGAAGGTAAGCAAAACACTGATTAATAAGGGAATGGATGCGGATCTTGAAACTGGATTGCGACTAGAAATATATGGTTGGGCATTGTGCTTCGCTCATGAAGATAGGCAAAAGATGATGTCATCTTTCTTAGATAAAGGAAAAAAGAAAGAAGGAAAATAGCGTCAGACAAAAATTTTCAGGTAACACTACTTTGCCATAGAATCCAAAGGAAATCTCCCTAAAGAGAATTTTCTAACTATTACCAAAAATTATGATAAAAGGATCAAGCTAATTACCTATGATATGGGTAAGTCTTATTAATATACAATATTGGCCCCTTGACTTGGTCTGCATATGTGTGTCTTAGAATTAATTCCAAAATCCCGAAAACCTCTCTGCATAGCTCTCGCAATTCTTGAATCTCTGCCTTTGTCTGAATTGCCTATAGCAATCACCGATGGACCTGCTCCACTTATTGTAAATGCAAGAGCCCCTTCCTTAATTGCATATTTTTTCACAGTATCATAGCCCTTGATTAGGCCTTTTCTTGCTGGTTCTACGATCACATCTTTAACGCCTTCGGCAATTAATTTAACATCGCGTTGATAAAAACCACTAACAATGATACTGGCACTTGCAACATTGTGCACAACGTCAGCTAAAGGTACAAGTTTTGGCAGCGCCGCTCTCGCTACCTCCGTTTTTCTCTTGGGGATGGGTAGATCTGGAATTGCTAATATCAGGCTAAGATCTTTAGGTGGCTGGATTCTAATTAGCTCCAGTCGAGGCGAGGTCTTTACAATAACAAATCCTCCCAACAACGATGCTGCGACATTGTCAAAATGTCTCGTCCCTGCACTAGCTAACTCACCTTCTGCTGCAAACTCGACTAGTCTGTCCTTGGTGTAGTCCGTTTTGAAAAGATGATCTACAGCGATAACAGCGGCAACTGCTGATGCGGCGCTACTTCCAAGTCCATATCCAGGGGGCACACCTTTCATTATTGATAGCTCTATATCATATTCGATCCCAGCATCCATGCATAACTTCTTAACTGAAAGTCCAGCTGAATTCGAATTTATTTCAGTTGGTATTTTGGGACTAAGATCTGGATTATTAGAAATATTCAATTTTATAGATCCAGTCCTTGTTTCAAGCTTTCGAGCATGCACTTTGTCGTAGAATAAATCTAAAGCAAGTCCAAAAACATCAAAGCCAGGACCAATATTGGCTGTTGAAGACGGAGCAATGGCTTCACAAACTGTGCTGGTAACTGAAGGCCTGATTTTGCTAGTCAAAAGTTTGTTCTCCCAAAGATAAAATTCTTGATAATGCTCCAGTTAAATTGACAATTCCTTCCATAGTAATGTTAGAATATAATATTGGCGCAGAAATTATACCTTGCCTGTACAATGCACGTAATATATCTCTGGTCAGAATTTTATGATCAGAACTAGCACGCTGATTTTCAGATCGAGATTCTATTGCCTCTTCCAGCTTTACTCTTGAAGAAGACCATCTGCTTATATCGGGAATTCTTTCGCTAACGAGATCCTTTTTTGTCATGACGTCAATCTGGGGAACATCCAGTCTCATTCTTACCGATGCAGCAAGAAGCCCAATGGATACATAATTTATTGGTGCAGAAATTAGAGTGCCATCCAGTGTAAAAATATTTACTTTATTATCACATTGAAAATTAGATACGAAATATGGGCCACTAGTTCGATAGACAAACAATTCAATCTGACCTGGTGTATCTACAATTACATAATCTGGATTGATTGAGTCTACCTCTTTTTGTACCTCATCAATCTTTGTCGCTATAAGATCAGCGGCCATTACAAGAGCACCATTGGGTCCTAAATCAAATTCTGTCATCAATTTCTCGAGCTCAATGTAATTACGGATGTCTATGTCTGGGGTGTACGGTAGATTGATTGCACCTGCATCCAAATTTAGTGTAATTGCGAATGCTTGATTATCATTATACCATTGAACCATCTTGGAAGTAAGCGACGATTTTCCAGAGCCGGCAGTTCCGGTAATAAAAATCGCATTCAAAACTAATTCAAACTCAATGAGTCCTAGTGAATATATTTAGTTTCTATTAACTATTATATGCCTGTCAGTACTGAATGCAATGACTGATTTTGAATTGGAGGATAGTCGCTGTCCTTGCCAGCATAGTCCCTTTTATACTATTATTTGTATTCACTCCAGTTTCTCCGGCTGACATTTTTTCAGTTGGTGTTGTCCCGTTCGTTCTGTCAGTCTGTGCAGTAATGGTGAGAATCCTTCTTCAAGCATATCGATTTCGGTATTTTGTAAAGCACTTCATTAGTCCTCATTTTAGTTCGACAGGAAAGATTATGGTTGCCCGCCTCGGCGGTGAATTTGTGACGCAAACTACCCCTTCCTATATTGGAGGGGAAATAGTTCGCATTGCTTGGTTGACAAAAAATGGAGTTCCCGCAGGTCAAGCTGCTTGGGTCGCAACCACCGAGATCATAGCTGACGTATTCGTCGGAAGCGTATTGGCATTCATTGCAGGTGGTCTTGCTATTTTTAACGGTGGTGTTTTTATCGGCACAATTGTTATACTTGTAGCTATCCCGACGTTTACGTTTTGGTTTCTTGTAGTAATACTTTCAGCCAATAGAAACATACAATTGCCAAAGTTCGCTCGAAAATTGCTTCAAAGGTTCCTCTCGGCAGAAAAATCGTTACGTATTATCGATTCAACCAATATTGCACTCCAAGACTTGTGCAAGATGAGTAGAGAGCAATTCAAATCAAAGAAATCGGTAAAGATATTCACTGTAGGAATAGCTATAACGTTTATTGCATTCTTGTTTCAGGGTGTTTCATTTTTAGTGCTTGCTCATGCGGTTAATGAACCAGTTGGACTTCTCCAAGCGTTCATGGCAACATCTGCTTCTACGGCGATTTCTACTCTACCTATTACCATAGGTGGAACTGGCTTGGCAGAATTAGGGATATGGGCATATATTTCGAATCTAAATGGAATTCCTCATTTTGGTGACATTCTGGAAGATTCACAACTATCCGTTGTATTCGCCTGGAGGATAGCAACGTATCACATTCCCCTTGTGATAATGTGGATATGTCTAATGAAAATAACGGTGGGTAAAGGGTCTATCGTAGTTGGTATGAAGGAAAATTTGAAAGAAACACGCAATCATCAAGATGTAAATACAGACAACGACAAAAATAACAACAAAGGCGAAACTGCAAATAGATAGAAGTTGATACTTTCTAAGAAACCCATAGTTTTAGGAGCAAATCATGATTAAATTTTGGTATATACTTTGTTGCATCCTTTAGAAATATTCGTCTCTTCCTTTTAGGCTCATGGCGTTAAATATAATAAATTATAGAGTCAGTTAGGACCAGTAGATGTATAGGAAATGAGTGGAGAAAATGCATACCAACATCGACATCAAAGACAACGAAGGTCCCAGTACCAAGATAAGGTAGTCGTAATCACCGGAGCATCAACTGGCATAGGGCGACAAGTTGCAGTTGATTTCGCCAATAGAGGGGTAAAAGCTGTGGCAATAGTTGCCAGAAATAGAGATCGTCTGAACAAGGTTGCCGCTGAAATTAAGGATTTCTGCGATTGCTTAGTATTTGAATGTGACGTGAGTAACAAAGCACAAGTTCTCTCAATGGCTCAAAACGTACTTGAGAAATTTGGTAATATTGACGTTTTAGTCAATAATGCTGGAATTGGAATCTTAGGAAAGGTCCAAGATCAAACGTTGCAAGAAATCGAGTCTATTACATGCACAAATTATTTGGGAATGATATATTGTACAAAGGCGTTTCTTGCTTCTATGCTGGAAGCAAGAACAGGTCATATTGTAAATGTGGCATCATTAGCTGCAAGTTTTGGAATTCCTGGTTTGGCTGCTTACTGCGGGTCCAAATTTGCGGTACTAGGTTTTTCAGAATCACTTTCGCATGAATTACACGGATCTGGAGTCAACATTACTGTCGTGAGTCCCATCGGCGTTAGGACTAACTTTTTTGATCATCCCTCATTCAAAAATAGCAACATGCGGAACAGGAAATACTCATCATTAGATGTCACAACTGTTTCCAAGGCGGTAATCAGAGCATCAACATCTTCAAGATTTGAAATAGTTGTCCCATTCTTCATGCGTGGAGCTGTATGGTTAAAGCATACATTGCCTTACATTGTAAATCCTCTGGTAGGTAGCTCATTCAGAAAATTTCTACCAAAAAATAATGGTCCTCTTGCTGAAGACTAAATGGTCAAGAAATGAAGAGTCAATTCATTATGAAATAATTATTGTAAATATATCAGATTTAGTAAACTTAAATTTTACTCGTAATCACATTTGTACTAAAACTGAAGACTAAATCAACGTTCAAGTTATAAGATTTCTATTCCTAATCTTCGGCTCCTTCTTGGTCGTCTGCCGATTCAGATATTTCAGAAGGCGAGTCAGACTCAACATCCATTATTTGAAGCTCTTGTAATTCAAATCTATATATTGCATCCATATCCAAATCATATTTGGACTTGAGGACCTCACTTAATTTCTGACTAAGGCTCCCCCTAAAGACTTTAATTTTGAACTCGTAAACAAATCCCTTTTGAAAATCTGTTATTTTCATACTTTTTGGTACATCAAGTCCTTCTACTATTGTTCTTCCGTCAGGAAGTGCTTCATAGACCTGAATATCAACTTTGAAAGCATTTTCATTTATATCTAAAAAGTATCCGGATCTAAGAATGGTCTCGGGTTCACCAAAATTTACTGATTTTATCTCTGCTTCCGCCCATTCAGGTAATGGTTCTTCTGATGGAGATTTGGTTCTACTCGCACCCCCTGAAACCTGACTTTTAGATCGTGCCATGTTTATTCTATAATACTGATTAGCAATTCTGCCACATAAAAAACCTTCTAGATAAAAGTCTTAATGATTTAGGTCAGAATGAGTTGATAATCAAAAATAAGTTCCAAGGATAAATATCCATCACTATCTCAATGGCTTATCGTGGCAGCTACCCAGTAATTTACAGTTGCTTTTGTTTCATTAGAGTTTTCTGCCTTATGTCTTTAAACGACAAGATATACAAGAAAATAAGAATTCATCGAGTTTCTGCAAATTGATCGGGGATTACGGCAAGGTTTTGCAGATTAGTTACAATATTTGCACAAGTAAATAAATTGTCATCACTACTTTCTTTACTTCCTTTCTTATTTTCATTTCCTAAATCGCACCCGTTAGTTGTCCAAGATTTTTGGTCGATACTATCTTCATTACAATTATTGTCTCCATTATTCTTGCACTTTTCCGCGGATACGTCTGGTAATGAAAATATTCCCAAAGTCACTATACTACCGACAAATAGGATTATAATGGCAGTTACTCCTGAGTGCTTACAGTTTAGCTTCATAAGATATCCAGAATCTCAATATCAATATAATATATTTAGAGTGCCGTACTGTAGCTTGTAAAAAATAACAAGACATTTGTACATTCACTAGAAACTGAATTCAAATAAGTAATCTTGTCGTAGAAAATGGCTCCATAAAAGAAATTCAATAGCTAAGATAATCGATCAATCATAATTCAAAATACGGGCCTAAAAGTTGCGATTGCAAACTCAAAACCAAAACGAGTATTATTATTTAATTTATCTAGTTTGATAGCATCTACAAAACAGATATAGAATCAAATGTGGTCTAAAATTCAGTAGAGAATTAATACTCATGGATGCGCCATGTGATTAATTGATATGACTAATCGATAGTAACTACCCTATTAGAGATCACTTGTTACTGTGTTAGCGATTAGAGTGCAAATTCTTAAGTGGAAATTACGAAGGGTTAATGTACTGCATAAAGAACGTAATACTGAAAGTACTATATTGGAATATGTAACAGGATGCTTTATTTGGGTAACTGACTTTATTGATTTGATTTGATTGCTTGGTTTTCGCCATGCTTGCAAAATCACTTTGGTTTCCAGAGCGAATTAATTCTCAATCAACAGCCATTTCAAGGCTACGACTCAATGGTCTCAATATTCAATAGTTAAGTAATTACTATTTAAAATATCGATGACTAGTTTTATTGTAAAAAACTTAGTGCCTTACCTATTTGTATGGTTAGAAGTTGGTTTTGATTAGTGTGACTAAGTAAACCAAACTAGCTCGTTTTTTCGCTAGTTTACTAGCCTGGTAGTTCTTGTCCCTAATAATTGCGAGTAGAGGCAACTTGCAATTTTGCACATTTGATCAGTCCTTTGCAGGGTCAAGTTTTTTATTCTAAAGATCGGAAGGTTTGTCCATTCCGAAAAACCTTCGATATTCTATTCTGGTAGATTCTTCAGTGAGACTTAAATAAACGTATCCTAACTAACTAGTTTAAGTTGGAATCAACAAATACAAAGTACATTATGGCAGCGGTCGTAGCTTTCATCTTGATAGCAGGAGCAATGACACTCCCGCTAGCATTTGATGATCATTCGGCCGATGCTAACAGCAAGAAGAAGAAGAGTTACAAAGCTAAAGCTAAAGCAAAGTCAACAGCAACAGGCGGTAACGGCGGCATAGGCGGCCCAGGCGGCCCAGGCGGCATTGGTGGCGACGGCGCAGCAGGCGGTGACAACCTAGGCATTGGTGGCTCAGGCGGCAACAATAATGGTATTGGCGGCCCAGGTGCTCCAGGGGGCGACGGCGCAGCAGGCGGCAGCAACCTCGGAGTTGCAGGCGATGCTAACGGTGCTGCAGGCGGCCCAGGTGCTGCAGGTGGCAGCAACCTCGGAGTTGGCGGCATAGGCGGCATAGGTGCTCCAGGCGGCAGTAACCTAGGAGTTGGCGGTGCAGGTGCTGCAGGCGGCAGTAACTTCGGCCTTGGCGGCATAGGCGGCGCTGGCGGTGCATCAAATCCTGCTTGCTTAGGTGTTTGTGACGGCTCAGGCGGTGCAGGTGGCGCAGGCGGCAGTGCTGACGGTGCAGGCGGCAGTGGCGGTGCAGGCGGCAGTGCTGACGGTGCAGGTGGCGCAGGCGGCAGTGGCGGTGCAGGCGGCAGTGCTGACGGTAACGGTGGCGCAGGCGGCAGTGGCGGTGCAGGCGGCAGCGGTGGCATCAGTGATGCTAGCGGTAACGGCGGTGCTGGCGGTGCTGGCGGTGCTGGCGGCTGTGGCGGCAGTGCTGACGGTAACGGTGGCGCAGGCGGCAGTGCTGACGGTAACGGTGGAGCAGGCGGCAGTGGCGGCGATGCATTTGGCGGCAGTGGCGGAAGTGCCAGTGGCGGCGATGCAGATGCAGATGCTGAAGCAGAAGCAGAGAACTAGCCTACCTGATACAAGCAAAAATAAATAATAGAAAACAAACGAATTCGAAAAACTAGGCGTCAAGCCTAACCTTTTTTTCTTTTTTCTTTATATCTCTCCGTGATTTCAGTCAACGAACCTTTGCCAGCAGTTTTCAAAATAGTGTTTATACTACAGTTAAAAGTACTTAGTACGTATTCGAAAACCCTTCGAAACCCTATTATAGTAGATTTTTCAGTGAGACTTAAATAAACCCTTCCTAACTAAATAAATTAAGTTGGAATCAAGTAATACAAAGTACGTGATCGCAGCGGTCGTAGCTATCATCTTGGTAGCAGGAGTTTTCACACTCCCACTAGCATTTGATGATCATTCGGCCGATGCTAAGAAGAGCAAGAGTAAGAAAGCTAAAGCTAAAGCAAAGTCAACAGCAACAGGCGGTAACGGCGGCACTGGCGGCGCAGGCGGCGCAGGCGGTGTTGGCGGTAACGGCGCTGCAGGCGGCAGTAACTTAGGCATTGGCGGCGCAGGCGGCAACAATAATGGTATTGGCGGCGCAGGTGCTGCAGGCGGCGCAGGTGCTGCAGGCGGCAACAACCTAGGAGTTGCAGGCGATGCTAACGGTGCTGCAGGCGGCGCAGGTGCTGCAGGCGGCAACAACTTAGGTCTTGGCGGCGCAGGTGCTATTGGCGGCAACAACTTAGGTCTTGGCGGTGCAGGCGGTGCAGGCGGTGCATCAAATCCTGCTTGCTTAGGTGTTTGTACCGGTGACGGTGGCGCAGGCGGCGCAGCTGGCAGTGCTAACGGTGACGGTGGCGCAGGCGGCAGTGGCGGCAGTGCTAACGGTGACGGTGGCGCAGGCGGCAGCGGTGGCACAGGCGGCAGTGCTAACGGTGACGGCGGCGCAGGCGGCAGCGGTGGCGCAGGCGGCAGCGGTGGCATCAGTGATGCTAGCGGTGACGGCGGTGCAGGCGGTGCAGGCGGTGCTGGCGGAAGCGGTGGCAGTGCTAACGGTGACGGTGGCGCAGGCGGCAGTGCTAACGGTGACGGTGGCGCAGGCGGCAGTGGCGGCGACGGCAGCGGCGGC
The DNA here is from genome assembly GCA_036558405.1 of Nitrososphaeraceae archaeon. Taxonomy (GTDB): domain Archaea; phylum Thermoproteota; class Nitrososphaeria; order Nitrososphaerales; family Nitrososphaeraceae; genus TA-21. Next base: position 42,877 of record DATBFR010000008.1, read on the forward strand.
AATGGCGGTAGCGCCAGTGGCGGCGATGCAGATGCTGATGCTGAAGCAGAAGCAGAAAACTAGCCTACCTGATACAAAAGCAAAAATAAATAATAGAAAACAAACGAATTCGAAAAACTAGGCGTCAAGCCTAACCTTTTTTTCTTTTTTTTAACAACTCAGATTTAAGTCGGTGTTTTCGTAATTGTAACTGTATTTTTGTTACCGATCTCACTCTTCCGGTACTTGTCTATAATACCTTAACATTTTGCAGTAACTATCATCAAATTAGTAACTATCTTCAAATCAGATAGATTCTCCCAAGCAAACTAAATTTGTAATTTTATGAAATCACGGCCCTTAGATACAATAAAATCCATTAATATAACAGGCTTACTCTTAGCATCGGCTTATTCTGAACATCAAAAACATAATAGAATCAAATTTATCGGTAATATCAACTTAGAAAACTGGTCTAGTTAGTCAATCTCGCAATCAATATATGAATGCAGAATAAAGTCTTGAAAAATGTTCACATTTTTCTACTATAGGCTGTACCATGATTAAACCGACGAAACCCTTTTTGTTCATATGGAATCCAATATTCGTTGATCATGGAAAATAGTATGATTAATAGACCGAATAGATTTCCTATCGCACAGTTTATCGCTTTAGTGTTGATGTCGACTTTTATTCTTGGTACAGTGGTATCATTACCTCTTTTGCAGGGAACAGTAACAGAAGCGTATGGCAAAAAAAATCCAGTTGCTGAAAATAAAAAGGAAGCTGTGGATTCAAGCAGTAGTAATGAACGTCACGGCATTTCCATCTACGGTTGTAAAGAGGGAAGTGGGCCCAATGGTGGAATATCTATATTTGGATGTGCTAAGGGAGGCGAGGGTCCTAATGGTGGGCGCGGTGGAATAGGAATATTCGGAATTGCAAACGGTGGAGATACCGGTCCTGATGGTCCTGATGGTCTTCAAGGAGAAGATGGTTCTTCAGGTGGAGGAACGAATCCCGGTGAGGGAGGAGCTGGAGGAACCGCCTTTGGTGGCCCAGGCGGCCAAGGTGGAGAAGGAGGAATTGGATTAATGGGTGGTAAGGCTAATGGTGGCGAAGGTGGTACAGGTGGTGCAGGTGGAACTGGTGGCAGCGGCGGCGATGGTGGATACGGTAGTATTGATACTAGTACTGGTAATGGTGGTACCGGTGGTGTAGGCGGCGCAGGCGGAAACGCTGATGGTGGTACCGGCGGCGAAGCTGGCGACGGCAGGGTTGCGATAGGTCCAGGTGTTACTTCGGATGGTAATATTGGAGGTAAAGGAGGAGATGGAGGTACAGCAGGTAACGGAGGCGAAGGTGGTAGTGCTGCCGGCACCTACAGCAGCTCGACAGGCACTGCAAATGGAGATGGCGGTGCAGGCGGTGCAGGAGGCGACAGCAAAGGCGGCAATGGTGGTAAGGGTAATGATGCCAATGATGAAGAATACGAGGGAGGTACAGGCGGTGACGGTGGTTCAGCAGGGGACGGCGGTCCTGGAGGTGATAACGTTGGAGTTGCCGGCGTTGACGGCGGCACTGGTGGCGATAACATTGGAGTTGCCGGGCTTGGCGGTGACCCTCTAGCAATTGCCGATGAAGTAGGCAGCAGTTCTGGATCCGGCGGTAAGGGTGGCAGCGCTGACGGAACCGGTGGCTCAGGCGGCATTGGCGGTAATGCTAATGGAGGTTCAGCTTTTGGTGTTAACTCATTTGGTGGTCAGGGCGGTGAAGCCGGTGACGGTGGCGCAGGCGGCAAAAACGCGGGACAAGGCGGCGCCGGTGGCAATAGTTTTGGAACTACAGGAGGAAACGGATTCAGTAGTTTTGGTAGCACGAGCGTGGGAGGCCCAGGCGGCACCGCAATCGGCGATGGCGGTGCAGGCGGTAGTGCCAATGGTGACGGAGGCACAGCGGGTAACGGTGGTAATGCTAATGGAGGATCAGCTGTCTGCAGCAGTGGTAAAGTTCAAGGAATCATAGCGGTTGGGGGCGAAGGCGGAAACGCAGGCGCAGGTGGCTCAGGCGGCAGTAATGAAGGATCTGGCGGCTCAGGCGGCAGTAATGAAGGATCTGGTGGCTCAGGCGGCCAAAGTGGTGCAGGTGTCAGTGGTGGTGGTGTTGGTGGCCCTGGTGGTAGTGCTAATGGCGCAGGCGGACCTGGTGGTAGTGCTAATGGCGCAGGCGGACCAGGAGGCCGAGGTGGACATGCTGACGGCGAATCAGTAACCTGTCTTGGTGACGGCCCAGGTGGCGGTAGCCCAACTGCCAGCGCAATTGGCGACCCAGGCGGCGAAGCCGGTCAGGGTGCATCAGGTGGCAACAACAAAGGAGTTGGCGGCGCAGGTGGCAACAACAAAGGAGTTGGAGGTCCAGGAGGCCAGGGTGGTGATACCGGCGAGGATGGAGATGATTTGGGTACCGCCGGAACTACATTTAGTAACTTAGGAAGTATGGTAGGTAATCCATTCGGATGATCATTTGAAACTTACACTAATGTATTCGAGTACAAGAGTACCAGATGATTCTAGCTTCTAGGCCACATTATTCCTGCAATAATATAATAATTAGAATAAATCCCATCTGGTAACAAACTTCAAATTCGGGATTACTTCTTTGCTTTGGCATCGAGAAGCTTATGAAACTTGAGCATTCTAATGTAAATTCAATAGCTCTTGCAGATATAGTAATAATAGGACTTCCAGATGAATCCAAATCGCACGCCAAGCGAAAGGGCTCAAGCAAGGGACCCGACAGCATACGCTCTGCATCCAATGAATACGAATATTTTGAAAGAGATGGAAATTCAATACAGATAGCACCAATGGCAGGAAATCTTGTAGGTAAAAAAATATTTGATTTTGGTAACGTTGGAAGGGGCGACCTTTACAAACTAGTCTTTGATATTGCCTCAATGAATAAAGTCCCAATAATCTTAGGCGGAGATCACTCTCTAACAACGCTAACTCTGAAGGCTATAAAGGATGCTGTGAATGAAAAATTGAGTCTTTTATATTTTGATGCTCATCCAGATTTTGTGACCAGCACGCGTGATTATTATGGTTCGGTGCTTTCAGATTCAGTTGAATGCATAGATTTTACTAAAAGTTCCCTAATAGGGACCCGCGGGGCAGAACCCGAAGAACTTCGAAATATCAAGGAAAACCAGCTTGAAGCAATAACTCCCCTTGATGTATTAGAGGCAGGAGTGAGGAAAATATCAAGCAGAATAATATCTAGGGTTGGCGCGGATTCGAATGTTTATGTCTCAATTGACTTGGACTGCATTGATCCCGGTATTGCAGCCGGTGTATCAGTACCTACGCCAGGTGGTATGACTCCTCTAGAGTTAATCTACTTAGTAAAAAAAGTCTGTGAAAAATGCAATCTAATAGGATTGGACATAGTCGAGCTCGTCCCCAATTTTGATCTGAATAATAATACTGCAAATATCGCAGCTCGTATATTGATGGAATCGATGGCTTCAATTAACAATAGAATGACCTAAGCAATACAGAAAGTCAAGGGCTGGGCTAGAGGATTACGAAGAGGATACAGGAGATCAATAAATCAAGTCGATTATTACTATGGTTACTTGAGCGTAGGCTGCCTCGTGTAAAAGGAATCTTGGCCTGAAGAAAAACTATTGGATTGGATAAAGTATTAAATTAGATGAGTCATTAGATAAGGTAGTGTTAATCAAGGAAAAATAGAAATCCTTCCTAGCCTCTAGAACTTCAGTTCAAATTTCATGTCTACGCACATAAATGTCTCAATACCAGAGTCCAAGTTTATAACCGTAGAATTAAGGAGGAGCAGGAAGGCAAAGCACATGAGTCTTCGGGCAGATCTCCATGGAATTTGTGTGGTAGCTCCTACAAATCAAGGTGAGAGTGCGATAGCTGAGTTTGTACAAAGTAAGACGTCTTGGATTTTCAGAACCTATCAATACTACCTGCGCATTAAGGACAAAATAGGAGGAGAGTTTGAGAGACATACGCTTCTATTTTTAGGTAACAGGTATAAGATATTGATCACAAAAGACAGAGTACGAGAGTACGCGGTGGTGTCAGAAAATCTTATGCAGATTACGTTTCATGTAAAAGACAAAAGGAGTTACAAAAGATACCTCCATGTGTGGTACAAAGATCAAACCCGAAAAATCCTAGAGGAAACCGTACCTATGATAAGCGACCGATTGCACCTAACTTATGAGAAGTTTTCAGTAAAGACACTCAGCTCCAAGTGGGGAAGTTGCTCAAAAAAGGGTAATCTAAGTTTCAACCACCTACTAGCGATGTTACCTGTGAAAGTAATCGAGTACATAATTGTTCATGAGCTTGTACATCTAATTGAGTTCAACCACTCAAAAAAGTTCTGGAGTCATGTAGAGGCAGCTATACCCGACTACAAAGTACATCGAAATTGGCTAAGGACTCATTCTATTCTAGTTCATATTGATTGATTGATTGATTGAATTAATATTGAATTAAAATGATTTAGAAATAGATTCCCTGAGTGATTGAGAAATTATTTCACAAATGTGAGAGGTCGGCTTAAACTTCCGAATAGTCTGATGAAAAAAGATTCCAAGACATTTATAGTATAATATACAGTCTATATCATGCCCACAATAGGACATTTTGAAATTCCCGCAGACGATGTAAATAGAGCAAAGAAATTCTACACTGACCTTTTTGGTTGGAAGATCGAAAAATGGGATGATCCCAAGGTAGATATGGACTATTTTTTGATAAATACAACTGACAGTAAAGGCAATAAAGGCCTCGGTGGAGGGCTTATGAAAAGACGACATCCACAACACACTGTTACAGATTACGTGGAGGTAGATTCAATAGAT
>DATBFR010000009.1:0-6475 GCA_036558405.1 Nitrososphaeraceae archaeon
TGATGTCAATATTTTAGAGGACACACCTACACCTGCCACAATAAGCCCAACTTCTCCCCTAGATACCATTCCAATTCCAACTTTCATTGCTTTGCTCTTATCTTTTAGAAATAACATTGATGGAAGTCCACAGCCTACCAACTTAGTCAAAATGGCAACAGCTACTATTCCACCAGCTAGCAGAAGCACATTAAGATTAATCCCCCTTAAATCAACTTGTGCCCCAATTATAGCAAAAAATAATGGCACAAAGATAATCCCCAGTTTGTCTACATATTCACTAACTCTATTTATTACTCTAGTGCTAGCCACAGCCATACCAACAGCAAACGCCCCAACTATAGGAGAAAGACCAACAAACGCAGCTATTCCAGCAGCACCAAAGAAGGAAGCTGTAACTATACCTTCGACACTACCCTTTGATTTCCATAGATTTTCTACGTGTAGTATTCTAGGTACTATCAAGACAGCACCTGCTAACAGGACACCAAATAACCCCAAGATCTTTAGAACTAGAAACACAATACTGCTAATCTCTGGAGTTGTATTACCTGTTTGAACCATCGTAGTCACTACAGAAAGAACTGCAATAGCCAGAACGTCATCCACTATCGCCGCACCTAGTATCAATCTGGACTCCCTAGATTGCATTTTTCCTAATTCTGTTAGTACTTGTACTGAAATGGCAATACTAGTCGCAGTCATGGCAGTAGCAATAAGCATTGATTCTAGGGCATGTATTCCGAATGCTGAAAAGACATAGTAACCAACAAAAAATGGTATAACTACGCCTATAGAGCCAACAGTAAATGCAGCAGCCCCACCCCTTAGAAACTCCCTAGGAGTAATTTCTAAACCAGCAATAAACAGAATAACAATTGCTGATAACTCGCCAATCTCTCTAATAGTTTCATCCAAAATGACGATAGGTCTTCCATCAAATGACACAAAAGTCCCTAAGGCAAATGGACCTACTACTATGCCAGCCAGTAACTCACCCAATACAACAGGTAATTTTAAACGATGAAAGATTTCTGCAAAGACTTTAGCAGTAAATAACAGTATAGCAAGGGAAATGACAACGTGAAGAAATAGAGTTGTTTCTATCATGTCTATTATCGTCCATAGTTATGCTCCTTATAGTAACTTAGATGTAATATATTTATTATTCGACTAGGTATTTATGCTGTAGGCAGCCAGCCAACTATCCAACTATCTAAAGTCATACTTCAAACCAAATGAGATAGAATTGATTGAAGGAAAATGACAAAGCCCTCGGTTATATAACAGCAGTTAACGATCTAACCATCGATGACAAGCATAGGCTTTCTAGAAAACTCACAGCAAAAAGTAGACATCCAATACTTAGATTCTCAAAACGATAAAGCTATTGATTATGATATAAACTGGTCTAGATTAAAGCAACAGTGATATATAATTAGATTAATTTAATGATATGACAACTCTTATTATAACTAGTTTAACTGCTCTCATTGTGATCGTGTCGTTTCTTGTCGATTCTGCTTCCACTTACCTAAATACAGCATCAGCGGCAGCAGCAGAAATAGTTAAAGTGTGTGACTGTCCAACACTTTCAAATCAGGTGATAAATTAATCATGTTTACAACTTTTGCCGAAATAATTGCTATAGTTATGGCTGTGATATTTGCTATCGCGAATTTCGCTTACTATGCTCCTAGTGGTATGTCATGGTTGACTTTCACAAAGGAGAAAAATGCAGGTCATAACTCAAGCGGTGGCGGGTTTTCTGATTCTGATTCTGGTAGCGACAGCGGCAGCAGTAGTAGTAATGATAAGTCTAGTAGTGGAGATGGCTCATTGGATGATAACGCTGCATCTGGCTCCGATGATGACACTACCAACAAACCGGATGATGTCACTGTTGTCGAAGTAAAAATCAAGGAACATACTACCCGTGGATTTCATGTTTTGGATAAATTAGCAGATCCAGACCAGATCACAACATCAGCACTAAATGATCCGCCTGGCGACCCTAAATCTGCGTCTTCAGGATCTTCCTCTGGTGATAGTAGCGACAACTGCTCTAGTTCTATCTTAAGTAGTTCCAGCTCCAGTCATAGCAAGCGGTCAATTGCGATGATCCTAATTTAACTTCAGCCGAGAAAAAGAAATGTAGTGGTAAATCTGAAGAGAATATCAATCTATTACTAAGTTCTTCAGTAGATCGATTTTTTGTTAGTACGAATTCTAGCGCTTTTATGATCCGCTGGCCAAATGGTATATCATCATGTTGGCGCAATTGTACTAATGAATGGTTCTGCTGCTGGCATTGCTCCCGTGCCTCGAGTCGTAAGGGGCGTAAGGGACATCATTCCAGATTAGATGAAGTAAAGAGTCTATTCAAAATCATCCAGCACGTCTTCACGTTTAGAATGTGTTGCTCTTTCGAACGGTAGGTTAAGTCCTCGATGGCGCGAGTAAAATCATGTACTACTACTCTGTTCTACCAATAATATATTGTTCAAAAGGATTCGGATAGGAATTTCATGTGCTCACTGTTCCCTGTAAGGTGCACTTAAATATTGAAGAGGGAAACGGTAAGGTCGTAGAAGAAGGGTTATTGAGGTCGTGAAATGCTCATCAAAATATCCTCATTAGGATGTAGGCAACGAACAATCAGCAACCTAACTGGGAGAAGATGAAACAGCATTTACATTAGTCCTTGCTAACGCGTAATATTGCTCGTACCCTTTTTTATTATCTTAATACTGTACACTCGTTTCCGACCTCAATCACGTACTTTTGACACTTTTTTAATAGAACTCAATCTAACACAAACATTCAGGCTCATTTATAGAGTGTATTATAGATGATTAACATTTATGCAGTTCTGTTTTCTACATGGATCGGTTGCGTTATTAACCTTAACATGCATTAATATGAGTGGATTTAAGGTACATCTGTATGGAGAGGCAGGAAATCGTGTCAAATATCGATGTTATTATAAGAGAACTGTCACATACGAATTCTAGTCAAGAAAGGGATTCTGAAGAATCACAAATACTCAACGGAGTTGATAAAGAGGATGAAATGAAACTCTTGAATCTACTTGAAGATATGGTAGTTCTATTAAGAGATGATCCAGAAAATAAAGGTAAGATAAGGACAATATGGAATAGAATGATGAATGGATACGGGCATATAGCACAGATTTCTCAAATCTTGAAATCAGTTGAAGGGTCTTACTTATAATCCATTTTGAGATCAAAACATGATAACTTGAGATCACAACAAGTTAAAGTATGCTGATTTCAGTCAGTATATTTACAAATCAATGCTTAACCTTGCTATTCCAACTTCAATAGCAATACTGTTTACTCAATATGGATTATTAGGCCTATTCTTAAACGGCTTACTTTCTTCAGTCGTTCCTATTCCAACTGAATTAACGATCTCTGCTTTGTTAGTTTCGGGACAAAATCAGTTAAATGTATTCATAGTACTAACCGTAGCGTCAATCATCGGAGGGCTTCTTGCTTATTATTTGGGTTACACTGGGAAAAAACTGTCTGTTCAAATTCGCAAGCACCGATCTGAGGGAACAGATTCATCTAATATTAGTAATACTGATACCAACCATCGAACCGACAAGGAAAAACGTAGTAGCGTCATGCTAGACAGGTATGGATGGATTATAATCTTTTTGTCTCCGTGGATCCCAATATTTGGAGATGTTATCCCAATTATAGCAGGAGTTAAAAAGTATGACTTTAAAAAATTTATTATCGTGATGAGTATAGGCAAGACGGTAAAAGCGGTGGCCATAGTTTATTTCCTAGCGATAATTGTTTCTTCCATTTTTCATCAAAGCTGACATTGAAGGTGGATACGTATTATTTGACATTATACAAATTCGTCATACTTGACTATTGTGCTTCTAATTTATGTACCTATAGAAGGAATTATTGCATAACCTTTCATGCTCACAATTATACAGTAATTCCTAATCTAGTATATTAACTAGCATGCTTCAGTCTACATCTGCCTTCATTCTTATCATGCATGCGCCAATGTGTTATGCAACCTACCAAACTGTGTTCAGTGCAACCACATATCACGCACCTCCTTTTTGAATTCTTTGACATCTTAGACTAGTTTCTACATCTGCGAACAGTTATATTAATTAGTCTAACTGTCGAGTCAAGAACTATATTTCAATTTACATCTTATAGTAAGTTCTGAAGTCACCCGATCCATTAATTTAATAGAAATATTACAATCGATAATTTATTTTGCTGGCCAATACATACCACTTGTACTGTTATTAAAGTATACAAAATTTCTATGAGTATGCAAAGCATTCTATCGCTCCTACTCGGCTTGAGGAACGACGACTATGGAATAAATATGCTAATTATATAAATTTACCACCTTTGACTATATGAAATCAAAGAATATAACACGTTGCCTAGATGATTTCATTTATCAATTGACTTCATTTTCACTAGTCTTAATTCTAAAATCTAACATTCTTTTTTTCTTTTTTTGTGTCTGCAAACCAAGAAAAACAACATCGCTATCTTTGATGCTATCGTACCTGAAAATTTTCATCTCAGCTTTGTCATATAAGGTGTAATAAACGTGGTAATTATCATCATCGTTCTAATCATTGAAAGTAGGAAAGAACTTGTAACTCCGATATCCGTTCCTCATTCAGCCTGGACTGACGCTAATTTTCATCCAGAAGAGGACAACCAGAATACAGCTTTTAGCCCAGCTGAGTTACTATATCCTTGTGCCCTAGCAGATATTAAGACAGTGAAGAATTTCGCCACCAGCGATATTGTGCAAAAGTTATTACAAGGACTATGACTTCAAAGTAATCAAATTTTGTATTGTGACTGGTATACTGTTTAATTCATTTTAAAATGTCATTCTGATGAAAACTATATAATTTATTGTTGGCAGGTTAGTCATGATGCATATTAATATGACAGCTCAATTTTTCAGATGAGTTAAATTTACTCCCACACAAATCACATATATGGCCAGTAGAATAATTGGAAGGAGTGGTACTTTTAACTATATTAAAGTATTCTAAAGGATTTAGATACTTTTTATGATATTTTGAAAGGGTCCATCTATTCTTGACAACTGCTAGCGGTGGAAAATCTCCTGTGATATATGGATAATCTTTTACATAGTATCGAAATGGATCGGGAGATTTGTTTCTTTCATATTTTTCTTTTACTTCATTTTCTTTAATCTTAAGCCATAATATATCTTCACTATAACATAATGCTTTGCTGCGAGGGATATAATAGTAATGTACTCTCAAAAATCCACACTTAATAACAAAGAGTTCTTTAGATATCGCTTGAATATTACCTATATGGTGATTGTCACTAGTTTTAACAGGTCTACTAATAAGCCAGTAACATTCTAACCAATTCCGATCTTTATGTTCGTAAGACATAGAGTGAGATGCTTATCTCCTATCCTTTTTTGAGAAGCACGATAATGCCAGAATATTTTTCCTATCAAGCGTATAATAGCTCTGATTTTGTATATGATATATAGAAGAGTCTGGCGCCGTATTATCTTTATAGTTATCCTTAACTTTACGTTCTTTAATTGGTAACCATGATATTTGCCTGTCCCAATCTCTAATCTTGTTTACGGGAATATCATAATAATACATACCAGTTGTATTGCGTTTAATCACTATCATTCTTGTTGATATCCTCTCCAATATCTATCTCGTTCGAAGTATGTACTAATTTCTGGGTAAAGTCATCTGTGCTATTCTCAACATTTGAATCCATTATTATTACTTATTTAGTATGAACAATATTTAGCAATTATACATCTTATATTCCTAGTGTTGACAATTCTTACAAGCACATAGTTTCACTGCAAGATGTATTTTAATAAAGATATTTCATTCTTGTCTTTATACGTCATCATACTCCTTTAACATAAATTTGTCAAATTAAACAACCGATCTACTATCTGTGTAAACGCTTTTGTAGTTACACTAAATTAGGTTAGGCAGTTAGGTTAACACATAACTCCTAGATTTGCATGGTATTCTGATTATTTGCGCTACTTTAATATCATATAATGTCCTCCGATCTTATGAACTAAATTTATTCTTATTTCTGTCCATATAAGGCATCTGGGTGTCTAAATAATGGTAAATTATACTCAAAAAGAAAATATGTTTATAACATTTGTCGCTCTAAATTTGCTAATCGTCAATTGCATTGCGAAAAGTGAAGTAATAAAGGATCCTAAAATCGACGTGAGAAGTTAATTCTATGAGACCATCATATTCGCAATGATTAGATCAGCATGATAATTAAACAAATCTATGAAGTAACAATTCGACAAGGTTATTATATCAATAAGTTGGATTTGATATTGGTTTATAGATGCAAGCAGTTTATATCGTAGATGATGCAAAAATTGCCTCTGTCCTAGTTGATCCTAT
>DATBFR010000010.1:0-6312 GCA_036558405.1 Nitrososphaeraceae archaeon
TATCTAGAAATGGCATTGCTAGAGGATATGTGGTCGTTCCAGAATTTCCATCATTTACAGGGTCAGCACTCTTGATAAGTGGTTTGTTTGCATTTGCAATATTTTTCACACGTAGGTTCAAGTCTGCCTATAAACTGTAGAGTTACGAAAGTCAATCTTTTTTTTATCTTGCATGGTTCAAAAATTCTAGAATTTTTGATATTCAATTCCTACTTGATAGAACATAGGCAAACGATATGACCTCAAACTGAGACAGAAGAATTATCTGTGAAACAGTCCGGCTAAAGGAAATAAGTGTATATGATTGCAATTATCCAAGGATACGAACGAACGGTATAACACGGCGATTTCTGTTCCCTTATCCAAATAGTAGCAGGTATGTACTTTTCCTGCTTTTGGACTTGTACTAAGGCTTTTCTAGACTACCGGTATATTCTTAACGGATGATTATCCATTGTGAGGTATCCATCATTGACCTTATTGTTTTTTGATGAAATCTCTAAGGAACTATTTAAAGAATTACCGCAAAGTAATGTGGCTAGCTCCAAGGTGATGTTGAATATTGACAGCTTTAACATTGGTGAGAGTTACGTGACTGCAAAGATTGAAAATAGATTTGGAGATATGATTGGAATGAACATCCAAGGAGGATCAGGGGGGATAGAATTACAAGAGACCCTGTTTAATCTTCCAAGGCTGGGAAAGCTTCAATTCGCATATCTGATGACTAAACTGAAAGACAATGGAAGTCTTTTATTGAGAAAATTACCAATTGTGGGAGTTAGGGACTGGCTCCTAGTTTACGACGATACCCTTTTTCTATTGGCTGTAAAGGATGCATACGATGAGCTAGAAATACTTGTAGTATAGATGCTAACTAGATTCCTACCCACGATTCAATCCGAGTTGGCCCAGAGCAATTTCGATCCAAAAGTTTTTCGCTATGTAAATCGATTTGTAAGCCTCTCAATAATATCGTGTTATAAATTATAAACAAATTTGACTGGATAGTGCTATTGTTATAACACTATCCAGTCATGTTCCCCATCGGTTTGGTCGATGTAATATTACTTGTTGTGGAATTCTAATTTAAATGTGCTGAAAGCGACATACTGCTAGAATACGGTCTTGAATCATGAATCGGTGTTTAATAGGAGTGTAGCAATGCATCATGAAAGGTCAAAAATTGTTGTCATATTGATGTTAATTCCAATAAATTTTATAGATCTTGTGGCGTAATCCAAATCATCAAAAAGGATAGTATTTAATATAGTAATAATGAATATATGGGTGATCAATTGGTTGAGTAGCAACAGAGACTTTCTTTCACAACAGCTATTGTGGATAGCAATATCACTTGGAATCAGTCTTGCTATTTCACTATTTATACCATTCCCATTCTCTTTGCCCATCATAATTGCAGTATTCATACTTCTTAGCTTTTACATGAGGAAAAGAGCATTGAAAAAGATGGGTTTGTCTGGTTCTTCTATGTTTGGCGGATATGGAAGCGGCAGTTCTTTAAGCTATTATTGTATGAGCTGTGGGACAAAGCATAATCAAGCAGCATGTCCTAGGTGCGGTTCAAAGATGAAAAGAGTCGGATCCTAACGATTGGATATTATGTACGCCGCGTAATTCCACTATATTTTTGAACCTTCAGATCGAAAGTAGTAGTATAGTGTAAACTATTATTATCCAGCGAAGGTTCCTACCAGCGTAGTATTGCTGAGCAGTGACTTTGATTTGTTGGGTAGATTTTCCTCATTTATATCTCCAGGTTTTCCCAATATAACTTGGTTTAATCTTTGTTCCTTATCAGGATACCAATAGAGTAATTGATTTTCCTTGTCCCATCGCACTTTCTTACTAGTTGCCCATACGGCAAATTCTGGAGAGTAGTGAATGTGACTTGGAACATACATGACAGTGGGATATGATTCCAATGGTTCACCCTTTAAAATTAAGACGGAATACTTCGTATTGTGATCAAAAAAGAGGACTATTGGTTCTGCAGAGCTACGCATAGGATAAGGTCTTACTACGACATCTATATTTCTCGGTGAGCGGTTTGGTCCTAAAATTGAATAGTTTTCCAGATTCCAATTGTCTTTACCGTCTTCAGTGTTATATAGATCATAGTTCCATAAGGTTGAATTCAGCAAAAACGATTCTATCTGATTGAAATTTATATCGAGATATTCTCGGATTTGCTCGGCATCTTGAAGACCTCCGAACTCAGTCAGGAACGGCACGAAATCTCGTTCCTCAGCTGCTTCAACTAATTGTGCAAAGATGTCTGGCCAAAGTCTTTTAATCCTAGTCAAGTTTTCCGGTATCTTGAGATAAGAACCTGCAATGGCCATCACGTCATAATAGTGGAATGATAATATTCCTCTGGAGGATATGGATTTTAATAATCCTCGTTCAGAAGGTAAGTTCGTCCTAATTTCCTTATGTTCGACTTTACCTTCAATCATGACGTTCCTTATGAATCCAAGATTAAACGAGCGCTTTGCACTAAAAACTGATTTACCCATAAGGGATTTATTATTACTTGCCTCAGAAACTGTCCAGTCTACCCTGGGCTCCATGAATAGAAATAACCGATCGTCGTACTGACGAACTTCTTTTTCTATGTTTATATAATAATTATAGAGAAACTCTTGCTCAAATTTATCAGGCTCGATACCCACAGGATGCGGTTCGTTAAATGGTTCTATGCCTAAAATTGCTGGATGGCCTTCATTATTATTTGAGGCCTTAAAGAACTTGACAGTCTGACCGATCGTCTTCTCCAGGTGAGTTCTGACAGGAAAATTCTTCAGACCTGCCACATCGTTTGTCAAATCGTTTTGCCAAAACGATTTTAAAGTGTGTCTCAAAGATTTGTTAATCATGTAGGCCATCTGCCATTTCTTATCCCGCATATTGGATGGTTTTGGAAGTTTGTTTTTACCGTCTACAGCCAGAGCCCAGTCAGGAAATCCATCACCACCATAAAGTTCGTGGGCTATATCCTGATGAAAGTCCAGTATCGTATACAATCCCCTTTTATATAGAGAATCAACGATCTCTTTTAGAAGAACGAGGTATTGTTTACCCTCTTCCTCTAGATCATCTAAATTCTTATTAGGAAGTGGTTCAAGTGCCTTCCACGATATCAAAAGCCTAATGATATTGAATCCCCATTCCTTCAGTCGGTCCATGTCGGAACTGGCGGATTCTATTTCTTGCTTTAATTCTTCGAGATTTATTTGAGTTGTACCAAGACGTGCAATTGGCAAGTACGGAGGGAGTTTACTACGAGAACCAAAGTTAACACCTCGAAATAGGAGGTACCTCTTTTGAGAATCCCTAAACCACTTTCCATCCTTAGAAAAACCTCTTGCGGTATCGATCAACAAATCATCTTCGTGGTCAGTCAATGCTATCTCTCACTTGGTTTTTCTTACTTGCCTATTTATTTATTTATTTATTTATTTGGTATGTTTGTATAGTTTTTTTCGTGAAGTTTTAACGCCGTGGCACTTTTTTTGCCTAGGATCTCAGTCAGAATTTAGCTTGCACAATTGTCAATGCCGAGGCTATACAATTATGGACTATGGCAGAGCATGATTTAGTTGCTCATAAATCCTCAACTACAAATTATTTCAGTGGATCTAATAGTATGTCTTTGCAAGTACGGCTTAGAGTATTGTTCGAATTCTTCTTCCGGTAGTTCCCACTACAATAAGCTCTATTCCAGTCAGGATTAACGCAGCTGATACCATTAATAATAAGAGAATAAATCCAAACTTGGGACTTGCAAGAACAGCGATACCAATTATTGCACTGGCTGATCCTATTCCGATTCGAAGCATCCTCATGCGTCTTTCATAGTCAAGGTTTCTTACTCCGTCTAAGATTCTCACTGCCCCGTTGGCTAATAATCCAAATCCAAGAATTAGCACAATATATTTAATAGCGAAGTCAGGGTAAATGATCCCAGGAATTAAATAGCCTACAATGCCCGCTCCTATAGCAATATTGATAATTCTTGAAGATCTTTTTAGACCCTTTGATCGTATCCCTGCAATAATTCTTTCAACGCCAATGATCATCAGAGCAATCAGTGCAAAGATTACTATTGCATACTCCCCTACTGGAGTGGCTCTAAAAGACAATGATTCAAATATAATAATGCCAGCTAATGAGATACAAATTACACCCACAGCAACCTGAAAGATTCTAAACCATTTACGTGGATTATTAATGTCTTCGGCCGCTCTCAATCGGTACTAGTAAAATTCCCTAGTGTGTCCAATTTATAGATATTGGAACTGACTACTCAATTTTAATAATGTCGTAAATCAGCAAATGGTCAATGTAAATATCCAGCCATTGCGAAATTTTTGTGAAGCTTTATTTATCCGCTAACATTCGTAGCAATGCTTTCAATCGAAATCAAACTGTTACTTAGCATAGAAAAAACTATTCTCCTATTTCACTCTAGACAGAACGATGTTCGTTTCCTTTGCATTCTATGCAGTGTCAAATCAGTGATTATACGCAAATTTCAATAATTCACAATGGACTATAATATATGATTTCCGATACCCTCATACCTTGTAAAAATTGTTGGTTCTTCGTTTACTCGCATGCGCAATGTTACTCTCAAGGAACAATGACTGTCAATTTCCTTTCCGAGAGGTTAGAAGACCGATCCCTCAATGGTGCTAGCACATGCATGAAATTTGCCCCCTGCGCTAAACTCAGGCGGGCTTAGAAACAGTAAGTAAAATCCTGATTCTTGAGAGAATACAGAATTCCAAGTTGGTGAACTAATTTTAAAAAAACCGAACGTTCCGAATTTGGTATATCTTAGGAATTCAAGCAATTCTGACTCGGTACCTATCGTAAGATCAGAAGATTCTATGGCTTTTTCGATTATGCTCTTATCAGTTGTCCCAGACTTTTTATCAACAATATGATCTTCATTAGAAATTGGTTCAAAGGTTCTCAATTCAGAGTAATTTATTAAATCAAAAAAGTCCGAGGAGTTGTAGGAGAACGTAATCTCTCTCTTTTCCTGTGGTAATGAACAAGATTTGTTAACATCATCAAATATGAGCTTGACCAAAATGCTGTTCTTTCTTTCTCCCTTCAATGTCCCGCTGTGAGAGCTTGCAGACTTTGCAGACATCTTGTCAGAAGTATTATTGTTGGCTTCACCCATAGCTTCCGGGTCTGGAAGCATAAGAGCAACGATTCGCATCCTACCGTTTGATGACCACATGGTTTTTATCCATTCCCTGATTGCTTGAGGGAAGCCATTTGTTGAAATGTATTTCAAACTATTATGAACCTGGGTCTCAGGCATACCAAATTCATCCCTGCATTCTATGTGCACTTGATCGCTAACAGATGCTATATTAGCTTTTACAGACGATCCGTATCCAAGTATAATAGGCTCGATTGTAAAACATTTACTACAAAAAGCTCCTCTAATGGCGAATATTTTCTCTCCTGCGTAATGCACGATACGTCTAATCGTTGACCTGCTACCAGTCAATACTCCACCCGAATATTGTCCTTGATATTGCCATGTATTAACGATCGATTCAGCAGTCCTTTTAAGGTGTATTTGTTCGACCTCTTTCCAAAGTCTGTCAAATAAGCCATTCTCGACATTTGGTGTTTTAATCTCAGTGTTTGTGTCTGGATAGAAATGGTCATTTAAGCTTGGACCTTGTATTCTGTTTCTGATCCCAGATATGTAGTCTATAAACGGTATTGTAAGTGCTCGTCCAGAGTGAATCCGAGGATTATTTATATGGCGCATCACGCTTTCTCTTCTTCCTGAGAACATTCCACAAACAGAGCAGGCCCACTTTGGTACAGCCAATTGTACTAGAAAATTATTCGTCAGTATGCCTTATAGACTTTTAAACTCAGAAGTTAATGCTGCGTTACGCAGCGTTGCGTAGAGTAAGATTATATAAATATCCTAAACATAACTATGACGTAGACTTAGCATTAAACATGTCAAATAAATGATACCCGATTACATTGGGTACAAGATTAATTCCATTCACAAAACAATATCCATTTTATAGAATCTGGTAGATAATTTTGGGATCTCATTTTCATAGTTATAATTGGGGGGTTTTTACACTTGGTTGCTAAGATGACAAGGAAAACAACTAACGATAGAAGATTTCATCAATAGTCATTTTGCCAGCACTTGATCTAGGTATGTTGACTATTTGCTCGACTACTAAGAAAAAAATGCCTTTAATGAAAAACAACCGGTTGCCTACACGCCTATCT
>DATBFR010000011.1:0-10600 GCA_036558405.1 Nitrososphaeraceae archaeon
CAATGACTCTGATGACAATGACTCTGATGACAATGACTCTGATGACTAAGTTCTAAATTTGGTTGAATACTTTTATTGGAATAATATCACTATGGATGCAATCGAACCCACTTCTACAAAACGTTCTGGCCAGATAATCAATTGAGGACTAAAGAGAACGCTGAGGATAGAGAATCTCATCAAATATCACATAGTAATATTGAATCGAAGCGTTAAATTTTAATACCAATAATCGACAACCCTCATTTGATGCACAAGGGTTCGAATCCCACTCCCCGCGGTCATCTGCCAGGATCCATTTCAGAATAAAATGAACCCATCAACTTGATTGCTTGATCAATTCAATTAATCCTTGATCTAATTTTGTAAATACGGAGCTTAATGGTATAACATGTTGTTACATAAGTCCAGTTAATATTGGTGATACTTCCTCCTATCCGAATACGAGGCTGTGGCAACAAAATGTCGAGTAGTATCTTCCAGTTAGTAGCCTATTGAACCCCGAAATTCAATTCGAACAAACGATTCCTGCAAATTGCCATTCCGATATCAATCTGGTGGTGGCATAGATAAGTCTCTATATGTTTTTTAGTCCGACCTTCGTATAGCGTAAATGAATAACTGCAGCAAATCGCCAAAGCAATTACTGCAGTAACTTCAGGTATCAAAATATAATGTCAAAGAAGAAAAAATTTCAATGCCCCCATTGCGAACACAAATCTGCAAGAAGGCATAACATGGGCGTACACATTACCAGATGGCATGACGGAAAGGGTTTGCCCATACATATGGAATATCATAATTCCGAGGATTACCAGGGAAGCACTCTTGAATATACGGCTCATTTAAAGCGTGTCAAAGCAGGGCATAACTATTTCGGAGAGAAGTCAGGGTCATTCCCAATGTATAATCCATGGAAAAATCCAGAGTCATTCCCAGGAGATAACACCAATCTTGAAGAAATCGATTGGTTCGACAAATACCTTAGATTGACTCAAGCGACATTCCTTGTAAAACAATTAATGGGGAACTCGCGTCCACCCCGACATGAGCAACTTATTACACCAGATCCCCTCTGCAACAATTTCGACGGAATTATAGCTTATAGGGCAAAAACATGCAAAATTTGTTTAACTATTCGTCTCATTCCAATTGTTGAAGGACAAGGCGAAGTTAGGTCAAATGTAAAACACATTTGCGAACCAAATAGAATAAGTGAAATTCTACGATATGAAACTGATCAAAGGAATAATGTAGCTAGCAATATCGAGAAATTTGTTCCCGGATCCCTACTGAGAGCTTGCAAGGAGTGGATCAAGCATGGAGTGTATTTGCGGGCGTTTCCAACAAAAGGAGAGCATAGCCACGATATAAGAATCGATATCGCCCATTTAGATAAAGAGAACTGGCTCATAAGAACAATAAACAAATCTCAAACTTCTGTTAATGATGATGAATTGCTAGAATTCTTACAATTGGCCCAGGATCAAACGTATACATTCATTTGCCTCAACAATTCGTCCGATGCAATGTATAATTCTTGTTATCTGATCGCAGTAGTAAGAAATCCATTCTAGCAATCCATCTTACCATTAGTAAGAAACTGTTTCTCCGATCTCATATCTCTGTAAATTTGATTTTAGAAGATATACAAATTTATCCAAGATTAATTTTGAAAGCTTCAATCTACCCTCTACATAAGTCACTGTTACCTATGGATAGATGAATCTCCAGGGGTATCACGAAGATATGATTTATTAAAAACTTCGGACTGTTAGACAAGCCCGCTGGTTTGACCTTCGATTCCTCTGGGAATTCAAAAATTTGACAAGATGGAAAGTTTATAGGAAAATGGATGAGTATGGCAAGGGACATGGACAATTCGACAACCCTGTAAACATCTTCATTGATTCACAATCAGGTGATGTCTATGTGACGCATGGCGGTAGTAAAAGAATATTTGTGTTCGATAAGAATGGTAATTACCTTGACAGCTAGGGGCTACCCGCCATAGGAGAAGGTCAATTCAAAGAGCTGTAAATGTAGCTTTCGGAGACGAAGAAAAGATTTACGTAGCCGGCAAGGATAAAAGTGAAATACAGATCTACAAGGTCGCTTATCAGAATGAACCCGTACAAGAAACTAAGACAGTGACAAAGACAACCAAAACTACGACGTCTTAACCAGATGGCGA
This sequence comes from Nitrososphaeraceae archaeon, assembly GCA_036558405.1. Taxonomy (GTDB): domain Archaea; phylum Thermoproteota; class Nitrososphaeria; order Nitrososphaerales; family Nitrososphaeraceae; genus TA-21. Next base: position 2,195 of record DATBFR010000011.1, read on the forward strand.
TTCGAGTCCAACTCAGGAAACTGATTTAAATTTTTATGTGTATATAATATTATGAGATATGCAATAGAATATCGGATTGGTTTGAATGAATATGAATATTCTGCTTGCGATCCAGAAACAGACGATGCGTGGACACTCTTCTTTTAAGTTACGGTAGGTAAGTTCTAAACCTCTACAGAAACTAGAAACTTTTTCATACATACTTCTTAGACTCAATGCATGTCTTCTGCCGAGCGTTATGACAGCCGAGTAATAAGACAATCATAAGGATGAATATAATCGATTTAAGGTTGACTTAATGTTGTAACGACTTACCAAACTGATTTCGAAAATAGTTCAGAGGTTGCAGACAGCAGCCAGCAATGTTAGCAGGTGATAACAAAATTCTTTTCCTTAATACTCCCGTATAATCAGATAGACTATGCGAGGAAGTAGCTTTATCGATTTCTAAGGAAAGTATGTTCAGCTTCCCTATGCCGCGATTTTCTTTATTCCGAATAAGCCAGCTTTTACGCTAAGACTTGGTCCTAATTTTCCAGTTGTATTCAGGACAAATAGTAAAACTTCCGATCAGCTAATACCTGCAGTATCTGGCGGTCTTCTAGGAGCCGGTTGCTGTCCAATATCACCAGAAGTTGCCATCTTTCTGGCAACTTGTTGCTCGATTGTCCTGATCAGTGTTTCTGTATCTTTAGCCTTATTTTCAATATTCTGCATGTCAACCTTCAAGTCTGTTATTTGCATTAAAGCGTAAAGTACACTCTTGGCAGCAAGAGCGTCTATAACATAGCCAGAAGTCTCACCTAACAGACATATACCTTGCATGTCAAACAACTTTGCAATTCCTAAAATAAGGCCATTCATTCCGGTAATGTTTCCGTCAACAAGCTTCACAACATCTTTGATGGTTAGTGACTCTAATACTTCCTTATGGGTTGCGGTGCAGTATACTTTAGGCTCTCTTGAAAAGGATCCTGTTATATTTGCCCCTAAAGTAACAATCTCGTGAGATCCGAATTTTTTAACAATCTTCAATATTTCTTCAGCCAACATGTATTCTGATTCAGGCCTAACTGGTTGAGAATTTCCAGTCACAAAAATAAAGTCTTTTTTATGATTATCGTTTTGTGAATAATATATTGAATTTCTATTCAGATCTACAATCCCTTCTGGGCTGATTACTACGCTAGGAGGTAATGACGTGCAAAATATGTCTGCAAGCTGTATTGCCTTTAATTCGTGTATCAAATAATCTACCGCAATTTTACCAACAAGTCCGGTTCCGGGAAATCCACATATTACAGAAGGTGAGTGTAACTTTGGAATCTTTGTCAAAAAATTAGAGGTTATTCCGGATTTGAAATATGACAATGCGTTACAAACGTATGGGCGACTTTAAATCTTATGTACAATTTAAGAGCATAGAAATGGTGTTGGTTAAAAGTTCGATCAGAAAATACTTCGAGTTAGTAGTGAATTATGATAATAAATCGATTTCAAGGAATTTTTATTTTTTGGTTGAATTCAGTTGAATTCACATATACTATCACAATTACGGTGGAGCAGAGAGATATTAAATTCAGATGTCACAATAACTAATCTTAAGTGCAGCTACCAAAAACCAAAAACATCTAATATAAGTTTCAGACTACTAGCATCGCAGTTTGTATAGAACAAAAAGTAAGCTAATGCCTCTGGGAATATTATTGATTGTTCTACTCATATTATCTTGTCTATCTACTGGTATTTTCAAACAACAAGATGGAGTACTAGCTCAAAAATACATCCAGACAGTCAAATATAGAAATCTGGTAATAGATTTAGGGAATGGAGTAAAGACTAATGCTCAATTAACTCTTCCCGATATTGGAAAAGGACCATTTCCTGGTATTCTCCTCATTTCTGGCTCTGGTGCACAAGATAAAAATGGAACTGTCGGACCTGTTCACAAGAACGGTCCTGAACCATTCACACCATATTTGCAGATAGCTCGATATCTCTCTGAAAGAGGCTTTGCTGTACTTAGATATGACAAAAGAGGTATTGGTACAAATCTTACAATTGACCATAAAATATGGGGAAATTCTACAATTAATGATTTAATAAATGATGCAAAGAAGGCTATAGCAGTCCTCGCAGTACAGCCTGAAGTGGATCCTACGAGGATAAGTATAATCGGTCATAGTCAAGGTACCATTATTGCTCCGAGAGTTGCAATAGATAATTCGACGAAGGTGAAGAACATAGTGCTTATGGGTATAGTAGCCTCTAGCATTCGAGACTTAATATATCTTCAAAGAGTATCCTTACCTTTAGAATACATTGAAAAAGTATTAGATAAAAATCACACTGGATTGGTTTCAATACAACAAATTTCGAATAATCCTGTGTTAAGGCTGCTATTGATACCATCTTCTATTGCTCTTACTTTTTTGCGTACTAATGATACTAATGTTATAAGAGATGGTCTAGAAAAAATATTTGCAAATAAAACAAATGTAGCTGGTTACATAAGTATTGAGCATCAGATTAAGCCTCTGTTGATAAAGCGATATGAAAATCTCTCATCTTTCAGTTCGTCAAAATGTAACATGGTTGAATATTGTCCTATATATTACAGGGCGCTATTCAGTTCGTTACCAAATCTAAGAATTATTGGGAATGTCTCTAAATCTACTGGCATTCTATTACTCAATGGTGAAAACGATTCTCTGACGCCAGTCGAACAAGCGTTTCTCTTGCAACAAAAGCTTACTGCAGTAAATCATCCTGATCATATCTTAATAACTTATCCCAATCTAGGACATCTATTTTACCCTTCATCTCGATGGATGACCACATATGGGCCAATACAACAGTATGTGTTAGCAGATCTTTACGCATGGCTTGAAGCTCATTCTGGTCTTTCACAGTCATACTTTAAACCTACTAGTGCTTCCACCAATATATCAAACACAAGCTCCTTAAATACAAATAAGACTCTTTAATAATTCCATCAAAATCTCAAATAATTAATTAAAACAACTTTCTCTCCATTGACATATCAACTGATGCAATGGGACACCCCAAGTATAGCCTGAGGGTTCGAATCCCAATCCAAGAATAAGTCCGTGATCATTCAAAAAATAATTGTCCAATTATCTAACGACCATTGCAAGTTATACGGAATAGACGACGGGCGATAAAACGAGTGGAGTTTCCAGATAATGATTAAGTATTCTTTGAAAGTGAGCTAATAACATCAAGAAATGAAAATCCAGCTCTCGTTGTAGAGGATCAATGAATTAACGACGACCACCTTAAGCAAAGGGAATTATTATTATTTGTTTTCCAATAAGATCCGATTCCTCGAATAATCAACGTCAATAGATATTATGACTGGGACAGATGTCGATTTTTTTGCCTCTTCCAATATCTTAGAAAATTCTCTAGTACTCCTAACTTTATATCCTATGGCTCCAAAACTTTCGGCAAGCTTAACAAAGTCTGGATTAGTGAATTCAGTAAATGCACTTTTTCCAAATTCCATTGATTGCTTCAGAGATATCATACCAAAATCCTGGTCACACCATATGATTACGATTATAGGTAGTTTCAAACGAACAGCTGTTTCTAGTTCTTGGACATTCATCAAAAAACCACCGTCTCCACACATTGCGATGGTTTTTCGTTCTGGCTTTACAAGCTGCGCAGCAATGATGCCAGGAAGTGCAAACCCCATCGAACAAAATCCATTAGTGATAAGACAGGTATTTGGCATGAATGTGTCGTAAACTTTTGCAATCCACAATTTGTGGACTCCCACATCTGATATTACTACATCATTTTCGTTAAGAGCATTTCTTACATCCCATATTAGTTTTTCAGGTTGAATTGGGTACGAATGGTCGTTACTGAATCGCTCAATTCTCCAAACCACTTCCTTTTTTATTTTCTTAAATAGTTCTGGAATTTTTCCATCTCGGGAGTTTTCAAATTCCTCTATCATAGCGTCTATTGTGTATGTAATATCGGCAGCAATTTCAATTGTTGGAGGATAGTAAGTATCAACTTCTGCAGGAGTAAAATCTAAATGAATAATATTTTTCTTCAAATCACCATTCCAGTTCTTAGGACTATATTCGACCAGATCATATCCTATCGCTATTACTAAATCTGCTTCTTTCAAAGCGACCAAAGCATAATCTGCCTCTTTGATCCCAATCGTATGTAGATGTCTTTGTGAACTATCTGAAATAACGCCTTTTGCCATAAATGTATTTAGGGAACATATTCCAGTTCTTTTTACAAATTTTCTCAAAGATACGCTAGCATCTTTTCTTATACATCCGTTTCCAATCAAGATAATAGGCATTTTTGCCCCAGAAATCATGTGGACTGCTTTTTTTATAAGGTCTTTATTGGGCCTAGACCTTAATGAGTGGGTCACTCCAATAGGTTTTATGTCAGAATACATCTTAGCTATATCTTGTGGTAATTCTACATGTACGGCTCCACCCTTTTCTTCTAACGCTATTTTGAATGCTCTCCTAATAATCTCAGGGATGCTGTCAGCATTGCGTATTGACCATCTCCATTTAGTTATTGGCTTGAACATCGTTATAGGGTCCATATTCTGATGCGACTCTTTATGTAACTGATCAGTATTTGTCTGACCCGTAATTGCTACTATCGGGGACCTATCCATATTTGCACTGGCTACACCGGTAGTGAGATTTGTGGCCCCTGGTCCCAAAGTGGAAAGACATACTCCTACCTTTTGCGTTAGTCTTCCATAAACATCGGCCATAAAAGCTGCGCCCTGTTCATGTCTCGTCAAAATGAACTTGATTTTGGAAGATTTTGCCAACGACATCATTAAGTCGTTAGTTTCCTCTCCAGGCAAACCGAAAATATATTCGACACCTTCGGCTTCCAGACTTTTTATCAGCAGATCTGATGCCTTCATTACAATCTTGATTATCTTGAGACAAAGTCTTTTAAATCCTCTCAGACGATTATGCTATGTCGGCGTATTTTTTTGTCCTAAGTGTAGTTTACTTCAAGATGGGGGGTGTGTTGATGCATTTAACAAAGCCAGTTAAGATAGACTTGATCTTTATAATTAAGCAATAGCCATATTGAAGTGAATGTGCCCAGTTATTTCTAGGCATTCCTATTCATTCATGCAATTATGAATAAAAATGGTAGAAGCTAATTTGTCACAAAATAATAATGGCAAGTTCCAGGTGTAGAAGGTACAAGAATGCAAGGAAAACACTAACATTAACTTTCAGGATAGATGAAGAAGTTGTAAAGCAACTTCAGTCTGAATATCTCGATGCCACTTCTGATTAGTATTGTGATAAAAATGATATTAATAAAGTGGCCAAAACGAAGCCAGAAGGGAAAGTCATAATAATCCACTGAAATAACAATCGTACTTATATTAAAAATAAATTAGAGTAAGTGATCAAAGGAAATGTTTGAACTTCAGCAGGGACCAAGCAATTATACTTGCGATCACTAATGCTTATCATTGATGAAACACATTTCCTTATTAATTTGACCGGGAGTCGATGTGTTTCTTGACCGAGTCCTTTATTATGTTCGTTGCAGAATTTTTGAAAATTCCTAATGATTTTTTAAATCAGCTCATTAAATCTACCATTGCCCTATTTGTTGTAATCGATCCCATAGGAAGTGTACCAATATTTGTAGCACTAACCAATAAGATGGATAAGGTTCAGAGAAAAAAGACTTCAGAACTTGCAATAGTTACAGCAGCATCTCTCCTTATTATCTTTGCAATAGGAGGTACTCAGATACTTTCCATATTCGGAGTTAAGATTGAAAGCTTCATGATTGCCGGTGGAATACTCTTATTCATTTTATCGATGGAGCTTTTAACACACGGAGGGTGGCGGTTTGGAATAGGCGATTCTAGCGAAGATACGGGAGTGGTTCCATTTGCTTTTCCCTTGCTTGTAGGACCTGGTGCTATAACTTCTGTTATAATATCATTTGAAACAGCTGGTTTGTTGGTAACTATAGTATCAATTGCTATCGTTATAGGAGTCACATATTTGACTCTACTTTTGATTGATCCTATAAACAAAATTCTCGGCAGACGCGGATCAATTGTCATTACTAGGGTGTTTGCCATTCTAGTGGCTGCAATAGGTATCCAGTACGTAATTGATGGTCTAATGAACATCACAAGTCAGTAAGTCATGTCTCACACTACTACAAATTTACTGAATGATTATAAAATATATTGTACTAATTCAAAGAGTTGAGGAGTAATGAAGTGATAAGCACTAAATTTTCGTTTGAGAGCAAATTCATAGATGCTGGAGGTTCCTCACTACATTTTATTGAAGAAGGGAAAGGTAACCCAGTACTTTTTTTACATGGTAACCCAACTTCCTGTTACCTTTGGAGAAATATTGTACCACTTGTCTCCAATGGCAATCATTGCGTGGCATTGGACCTTATTGGATTTGGAAAATCAGCCAAACCAGACATTGACTACAATTTCCAAGATCATTACAAGTACATTGAAGCATTCATCGACACTTTGGAACTCGAAAACATCGTTATTGTAGGCCATGATTGGGGCGGGATTTTGGGTTTTTGGTACGCTCGCAATCACCAAGATAATGTGAAAGGCTTGGCGTTCATGGAAACATTTCCGTTTACATTTACTATAGACGTTTTCCCACCTGAAATCGCAAACTTGATGCAGGCATTTAGAACTCCAGAGCAAGGGTTTCAACTAATCCAAGTTCAAAATGTTTTTGTCGAGAAAATTTTGCCTTCTAACATTTTCAATAAAAAAAATATAACAGAAGAACTTATGGGAAATTATCGCCAGCCATTCCCAACCGTTGCTTCTCGTAAACCAATAAGGCGATTTCCAGAAATGCTCCCACTGGATCCGAATGTAGAAAAGGAAGCCTATGGCGTAATCAGGACGATAGAGGAGAGCCTTGACTCATTTAAATTTCCTATGTTATTGATTAAGGGAAATCCAGGTGCCATCATTTCAGAAAAACGTGTACAGTGGCTAAGGGCCCATATATCGGACCTATTAGTCGATGATATTGGACCATCTTTTCATTATTTACAAGAAGACAATCCAGAAGGAATAGGGAACTCTTTAAAACACTGGATTAACACACTGAAGATATCCTAAGTATGGAATAGAAAAGATGATGGCTGAGAAACGAAGGTTATGCCCGATATGCAATGAAGGTTATATGAAGCCTATCAGTGAAATTGCAGAAGATTCCGACAGATCCCAAAAACAAATAAAATTTTACGAATGTGACAATGAATATTGCGGATACAGAAGTGCAGAAACAGGAATTAGCCGAGATACGCGGGTTGAACTAGATGAGCCTCTGATGTGTAGCAAATGTAATATCATGTTAATACAGAGCTGGAGTATCTACAGCATTATGCTGAAAGGCATAAACCAGCGTGACTTGATCTGTAATTTGGGAATAGGGAGAACGTAGGTTTAATACTGATATCGTATAATTATTGCCAAAAAGAATACTTACTACTAAGTTTCTATTCTCATGATGACAATAGGTAAACAGCTTTGAACCGTCCATACAGGAAGTAGTTGATCTTCTCAAGAGCTTCAGCAGGCCGATTCAGAGATTTGAGTGCTAGCGAATTGCTAAGTCATCACTATTTATTTCCTATTCAGTGAGTTACTTACTAGAAGACCTTACACAGAATAAATGAATTCACTTCAACCAACCAGAATTCAATAAATTATGGATTTGCATTAGAACCAAATAGAATCCCTTCTGTCCGCAATACTAAGCCTTATTTCAAAAGATAGATAGCTAAAGCATCATCGAGGAGATTTATTATAGAATAGCTGCAATGGACTCCCCAAGTATAGCCCAAGGGTTCGAATCCAGCACCCCGCACTCAACTCTGGCGGACATCGGTCAGCCTTTTTTAGGTTGAGTACAAAAGAAGATCATGAAATGTCTTTCACTTAAGCAGCCGTACGCGCAGCTTTTAGTTTCTGGTAAAAAAACTATAGAAATAAGAACATGGAATACAAAATTTAGAGGCCCATTTTTGATACATGCTTCCAAAAAGATAAACAAAGAAGCATGTAACAGACTGAAAGTAGATCAATCAAAACTTGTAACAGGTGCTATCCTTGGAAAAGCTACTCTTTCTGGTGTAAAGTCTTATGAGAGCAAGAACTCTTTCATTAGGGATAGAAATAAACATTTTGCAGGCTCAAATTATGAGAGGAAAAAATATGGCTTTATCATCAGTCAGGCAAAAAGGTTTAAGACTCCTATACCAATTCAAGGTAAACTAGGTTTCTTCGATGTCGATTTAAATAAATACCGGACACCTTAGCCTTTAAGTAGCCTTTAAGAGCACTTT
>DATBFR010000012.1:0-28639 GCA_036558405.1 Nitrososphaeraceae archaeon
GGTTGAGATTTTCTTGCAATGATTGATATGAAATGATAGTATATGAAATTAGATTAACAAGGTTATCTCATTCAGAATTTTCTCAAGACTTCGAGACGAAAAACAAACAATAGTTTTTGCCGCTACTAAACAACGCACGCAGAGGCTAGCAATTGAATTGAGACAGAATGAGTTGATGGTTATTACATTACATGGGGACTTGACGCAAAAGCAGACAATCTATTTATCAACGCTTGTCCTATTCTGTATTGCTTATTGTCTAAGCACTAGGAGCTGAGTCCTTCTTACCTTCACTGACACAATCAGCTCCTATATCCCTTAATTGTGTAATGTTCTGCATTCTCTGGTTCATCAGTTAAGCCAAAACCCACCAAATCCAAAGTTATAACATGAAAATAATTTGACAGTGCCTCTGGCATGTCTCTCCATATAAGTGACGAATCTAACGATATCTGCTTAACAATTCTTCATTACAGTAACTAATTATGCCATAAACAATCTGTGCAACATTACCACAGCCTCGAGTGATAAGAGACAAGAACCTGCTGATCGATCTCTGCTCCTCCGCTGCTCAGTTCTACATACAATTAACAATGTTAAGCAAGATATTATATTCCCACGGATATATTATATTGACATATCATTGTAGACTTGATTAGGCTATAAGAGCAGTTTGTCGATACTCAAACTACAAGTTATACATAGGCAACGTAGCCTTGTTACTTCTAACGGTATAAAGCTTGTTATATATGCTAAAGATATTGATTTACTCACTAAACTTTGTTAATCGATGCTTATAAGCTTCTACAAACTAGTAAAGACATGATTTCTATGACAGTAGGCAAGTTTTATGACCTTGCATCCATATTTGAGGACAAGAAAAATAGTAATCTGCATGATAAAGGAAATAATAAAAACTGGCACAAAAATTCATTTATAATATGTAACTCATGTCTTTGGTGTGCGTCTTGTCTAATAGGACTTGAAAATACCGCGACTTGTCCTTCATGTAACAAATCAAGTCTAAGCCGTATGAAAATAGTTAGTAATAATGTTCATCCATCTAAACAAGAATTAAGCACGTTGAATCTAATGAAGGGATTGTAAATAATAATGAACATTACCGAGACAGAATTGCCATTAGAAATAGTTGCCAAAACGTGCAGTTGCAGCGGCAAAAATAGGAAAGTCACGTACTTAATTCTTGATTCTTATCATAGCATTTGTAGAGAAAAAAAAGATATAATAATTGGCCAATTGAGCGCATGCGAAAAACTATTGAAATATAATATCGATAATAAAGATAAGAATACAATAGAAAAAGAAATAAACGAATTAAAATTAATTTTGGATCTCATTCATTAACAGAAAGCTTGAGAAAATTGCAAAAAACTAAAAGTAAATTCAGAACTAATAATAGATAAAGATTCATTAGCATTAGGTAGTAATATATTCAGAGCTGGATTCAGTCAAGAAGCTGACAAAACTATTATAAAAAGCACATCATTACAATTCAACCATGAGCCGGTCTGCAAAAGAGTGGTCCAACCCACAGAATGCTTTGGCATATCTAAATGTCGCTGATGATCTTCCGCATCGCTCAGAAGGTGAATCGGTTCTAATAGATCACATTCCTAAAAATGCAAGCAGAATTCTGGATCTAGGAACAGGAGATGGACGATTAATTAAGTTGATAAAGTCAAGCTATCCCAAGATAGAAGCAGTAGCTTTAGATGTATCTCCTACTATGCTTAAATCTGCACGAGAACATTTTGCGGCCGATTCCACTGTTAAGATTATAGAACATGATCTGAGTCAACCTTTACCTGATCTAGATTATTTTGATGCAGTTGTATCGAGCTTTGCGATTCATCATCTTAAACATGAACGTAAGCGTTCCCTCTACGAGGAGGTCTATGATGTCCTCAATCCAACAGGGATTTTTTGTAATTTAGAACATGTGGCCTCACCGTCTGTTGAATCGCATATTCGTTTTCTAAGTGCAATTGGATATACCACTGGTAAAGAGGACAAAGCAAACAGACTTTTGCCAATGGAGACACAACTCAGCTGGTTTAGAGAACTAGGATTTGTAGAGGTTGATTGTTATTGGAAATGGCTGGAAATGGCTTTGCTAATAGGTTTTAAGGCATGAAAAGAGTAGAAGCATAAGAATTCTCTGAATATGCATATCGAAGATTTTTAGTATTGGTTAGATGCACTGAAGCTCACATGCTATTAGACAAGTTCTTCTAATGCTGAAAAGTTCTGAAGCAAATATAGAATAATTAATTCAAGTAAGCGTCAAGAGTGAAGATCTGTAATAGACGTCAAGTCAGGAACCAAATAATGCAAAAGCTGTCAGAATTGCCAAGACCAGGATATAGTCTGCCATCATTATCTAGAACGGGAGACTATTTCTATTTAGATACACTAATGATTGAATGAAAAATTAGACCCAACAACTAACACCCTAAAATAAGTATGCAAATTTACTGCATCGGATCTATCCTATCAGTAGTAACCCTGTTAATCAACTTACAACCTTGCAATATGATTCGGTAGGGATATGTCAGTCCCAACAATCCCCAAGAATCCTAATCCCTACCGAATTAGTTGAATAACTAGTTGTAAGTTTCGTTTTTCTAGTATTATACCTACTTGTGTCCCATTTTATTTCTAACCAAGCCGTTCCAAAAGAATCAATCTCTGGAGAACTATGCAATTGTGTATTAATAACGAGCGAGGTCCCATTATAGATAGATTACAAGCTATTTCAGTAATAACTAAAATTGATTATATTGCATGATTCAATATCCTGTATAAGGTAGTGCGGTAACCAAGACAAAATCAAAACTTGATAACTCATCTGTAGATTTTACCAGCTTCATAGTCAAAGTATGTGGAGATGTCCAGCTTGAATTAGTAATGCTGCTACTACCTATCTGAAACTTTTCCAGGATTGACAAAGGATTGGTCTGAGTTAATGGTCTATCAGTTGTATACAAGTTGTTATCATCCTGTGGCATATTCATGAGAGTACTGTTACTCATTGACTTAATAATTGTACTTATGTCGCTATTATTCAGGGAAATTTTATATGCAATAATGGTGACTAGAGGCGCAATACTACTTTCAGCTGGACGATGCAGATTAACAGAAAGAGTATTTTCATCAATCAGTTGAATACCACTAATTGAAACATCCTCTACCATGCTGACGCCGATTGCTCCTAACAGAGATTTTCCCAGGAACAGATTTTCGATTCCCTTTAGATCAAATGGCATATTAGAAAGAGTATCCATAGGTGGCGCAGGGCCAGTAAAATCTTCGAGACCTGAGAAGTTCGAAAGAAAAAGACTATCAGAATCTACGAAAGAGCCATTATCAGAGGAGGAAGCCAGAACAGGTATATAATTTGATAAAGTATCATATTAGCTAGGGTTATCATGAAAGTTATGGACAAAAGGATTAGAATAGTTGCAGTTGGATGCATATGTTACAGCGGTGTTTTCTCATGATACTATATTAATTTTCACGGCTCCCTAAGCTTTTCCTCAGTCAGGAAATATTAAACACAAAAATTCAATTAGTAATAACCAGGAAAACTACTTTATTATTAACCTTGTATTTAGAGTTAAAACAGAATAGTTTTAGTAGGATCTATTAGGGTCTAATGGCAAAGGCACAAAATTTGTCGTTACTCGCTTAAGTCCCCAGTAAAAGACAATGATGCGGCAATATAGCCCAAATATAATAAAAAATAAGCATATCTAGCTTCGTTATTTATATTGAAGTAATATTGTTTAATCTTCATGGCAAAGTGTCCTTACTGTAATATCGATATCTCTGTTACCGGCTGGACAATTGAAGAGGTAGATATTGGTTACAAGACCATTAAAGGAATAATAATATCATGTAAACAATGCAGTAAGATACTTACCATATTTCAGGAATAATTTCGACAGTTTCCCCGAATTGGTTAGCCAATAACCACCCAGGAATTTATAGAATGAAAAAAGTGTGTATTTCAGAGTCGAAATGAAATCAATATTATCGAAAAATACATTTGCAAGACTGATTCATATTAAGTATAAATCAAGAAAATAATTGCAGACACTGGGCATGTAATGTATCCACCAAAAGATGTGTAGGATGTGGCACATTACTATGTCTGGCATGTCTTAAGGAACCTGCTCATTGCATTTGCGAAAATAAACATACGTGTTGTGAAAATAATCACTGATGACTTGAACAAACTATTGTATGCATAAATTACCTATCGCTCTGACTATTCACTTCACAACTAGGACAGGACAAGTAGAATATCTTACGACTCCTGTGACCACACTTCCAAGCAGCATTTTCCTTAACTCAGACATACCGCTGGTACCCATAACTATCAAGTCTGCATTCTGTTCTTCAGCATAGTTTACTACAGCTCCATCAACAGACATGTGTGTTTCAATTATGTTCTCTTTAAAAGTGACGCCCCGATTTTCAGCTTGTTTTTTTATCTTCCGAAAAAGTTCTTCAGCCTTCATCCTCTCATTCATATGCCATTCTTCTGGCTTACCTGCATGGCCTAATCCCAATGCAGTATGTATAACTGTCAATAGAGTCAATTCAGCACTATCTCTTGCAGCCAACGATATTGCAAAATCGGCGGCGTTTAATGATGATTCAGAGCCATCTACTGCTACAATTATTCTAGAAAACCTCACATTTTCCGTATCCAAATTACATCTCGATTTGATGATTTAACTTAAAAACATATACATTCAGTAAGATAGGTTATTTCCTGAGGTCAAGAGAGAGCATTACTTGTAAGAAAATATGCTTTCTTTACCTAAATTAATTATTTAATATACTTATGATCTATGAAACAAAATTATGATGATCCTAAAATATCACATGGGAGCTAAAGGCTTTACCAACTTTACCAAATCTGTTCTATAGTAATCGAGTCTATCCGGGTCATATTTTTGAACTATTTCTATAGGTTCGCCTTTATTCATCCTACTTTTTATTACATCCCTGTGAACGTAACTACTGACAAATTCATATCCTCTCCCTCTCGCCTCCTTGATAAAACCATAACGAAGAAGATGTCCGCCAGTTTCTCCCCAGTATTCAGGCTTAATTCGTATCCATTCCATATAAACAGTATTTCTTTTCCCAAAATTCACGTCCACAGTCCCTTTTCGGAGCTTGTACTTTTCTAGGGGACCTCCCTTTACATAACCAACTATATTTCTCTCCTGTTCATTAGTTCTTAAACTGATTAAAATAGTCTTATCGGTAAGGAAGGATTTATTGAAATCCTTCTCGTTAGGTGATATAGGAGCAGGAATTTCTGTATACAATTTGGTAACAGATGTGATTAAATCAGGATCCATATGCTCTCCGGTCTTTTCTACTTCTATAACTAAATTAATTTCCTTACGACGTAGCATGGCTCTAACTTGAACTTCGTTTTCCCACGCCTGCCTAAAGCCAGCAACATTGTCATAAAAATTTTTCTTGAGATTTGCAGGTATTGCATTAATAACTCGCTCGAGCATATCCTTTTCCGTCTTAAGTTCAGTAAAATAAGTAACAGACCTCTGGTTAATGACTGACGGATGCCATGCCATTGCATGAGCATTAAGCCTTGCCAACTCCTGTGAATATTCAAAATTTCCCAGACAATAACCAGCCAGTCTATCACAAATAGACAAGAACCATCCCAACTCTATATAATGCGACCTTGTATTACTATCACTATCAGAGATACCAGCCTTGGTAAACAAATCATTCATTCTTTTGAGCGCATTTTCTGCGATACTTCCCTTGAAGGGATATGCGGTACGATAAATAAGCGCAATTACAACATCCAGATCAATGTGAAATGGCTTGATAAGTTCTTTGATCTTGCTATCATTTCTAATGAACGATTCGACGTCAGCCTCATGAGGTTTATCAAAGCGCTTTAAGGGATCATAATCATGAAAGAGTGCAGCAGCAAATAGAGTACGAATATCTTTTTGGCTGAATTTATTATTATCCTGCTGCCCTCTGACAGCAAGCAAGGTAAAATAAGTAACTTCAAGTTCGTGATTAATATTATGATATCCATAATAGTCAGAGCCCAGACCATTCTTTGAAAATTCTGAAACAGCATGTCGAATAAGTCTGTGTGCATCTGTTCTATTTAGCCACAGGTACTTGCCAAGTTCAATAATCTTGTCTTTGAGAATAGATTCTCTTGTAATCCCAAAATTGTAACGAAGCCACCATGGCATCAGCTTTACTCTTTTGTAGAATTCATACCAACGTGGGAAGGGTTCAACAAGCGGATTTAATACTGTGTCAGATTCTATTTTGTTTTCTGCGTCAATGGTGCTATCTTTAAAAGGAACCAACCATCCATCCCCCCTCATTTTAAAAAGAGTTTTTAGTATAAATGGTTTTTTTGGCTCACCTAATAGTATTTTATAAAAGATAGACAAATATTTGTAAGAATCGCAGTAAACACTATGAATTATAAAGCTAATTATAAAGCCCTAGTTTTCACTTGTTAAGCAAGATTAATTATTTAATCAATTCTTCCGAGAGGTAATTAACAACATGGAGAAGAATCTGAGCTACTATTATTGTAGTCGATATCAACTCTACACCAATCCTGCAATTACTATGGATTTAGCTAATGTAACGCCAATATCCAGTACTTGCCCGCAACATTCATCTCAAAAATATGTGAACGTTTATGACTGAAACAGTACTATCGCTTGTTTGACTCTATTGAACAAAAGCAGTAATGCTTTAGTTATTCTAATGCTAGTTATACCGCTCTCAATATTGAGTGGGATTTTATTCCCATACATTGGCCAACTATTCTCACCTTATCTTTTGGTCTGGTTGGGAGCTCTCTTATTTCTGAATCTTCTCAAATTGGAGATTAAAGATCTAGGTATTACATTTGCTAAACCAAAAATGATACTAATATTATCTATTGTAAAATTATTCATTATTCCTTTACTATTGTATTCCATTGCTTATGTGTTTTTTTCGCCTATGGCGCTGCCTGTGTTATTGTTATCAGGGATATCTACAGGATTGGGAGCTCCGTTTGTTGTTAATTTTGTTGGAGGTAGATTACCATTAGTAGTAGGATTAATAATTGCAACTTCTATTGCCGTGCCTTTCATTTTACCTACTCTAGTATACCTTCTCTTTAAGACTAATTTCTCTATCCCAATATTAGATATGATGTTGTTACTCACTTCTGCACTCTTTATCCCCCTTGCACTAGGAATTATTGTAAAAAAATACAGTTCCAAATTGGCAAGAATTGCAGAAGCAAATTCATTAGGTGCTTCAATTGGATTAATGGTCTTAATTAATTTTGCAATGTTCGCAAGTTATTCTAGTTATTTTTTTACAGAAAAGATTTTTGTCCTACAAACAATTCTGATATCATTTCTTCTTTATGCGGCGTATGGATTGATTGGTTACCTATTTGTTATTTTTGCTCATAAAAATTCAACAATCAATGACAGGATTTCTGGATTTATTGCAATGACGTATATTAACAATGTACTTGTTGTAGTTTTCGCCCAACACTTCTTTAGTCCACAAGTCGCAGCATTAGCAGCATTATATAACATTCCATACTATATTGGAATATTGATATTAAAGAAATGGTCTTTTGGCGTAATGCTATCAGATTAATAAAAACAGGGAAGCCTTAATCGGCCCCGTCTATTTCACTAGGATTTGTAGGCCCTGCGACGCCATCACTCCCTGCTTGACCTGCGTCTAGTCCATTAGCTCCACTAGCACCAGCCTGACCTGAGTCTAATCCATCTACTCCATTAGCTCCACTAGCACCAGCCTGACCCGCACTTACTCCATCGGTTCCGTCAGCCCCCACACCTACACAATTCACTATACAATCCGAACTCGAACTATCTAGACCGTCTGCATTTACACCATCTGTTCCATTAACACTAATTCCATCTATACCATCCAGTCCATCTATTCCAATTAGTGAGCTGTTGCTCGAGTTACCACCAAAGATATTTGCCAAGTTTCTTTCAGTAATGGCAACCTCTGCTTGCACTTTTTCTCTTAGGCCTTCTTTTGAGTTCTCATGTTTGTCCTTCTTTGTATCTTTCTTTGCATCAACTGATTGAAGAAGGTGAGAGGTTAATGAAAATGTTAATACTCCTGTCACCAAAATCATAGCTATGACAACAACTCCAATCTCACTTTTGATATTTGGATTCAACTTGATTAATTTGTACACGCCTACCTTTTAACAGGCACTTAGAAATGTAATATATGATATTTTTGAACATTTTTGACATAAAAGTTGAGAAAAAAAGTTGATACCATTTAAACTAAAAATAGTTAGATATGTTCGAAACACACATACTACTTTTACCTGATCTTATGTTTACTTTTCCTTAAAGTATTTCAGGTTGCTCTGCCTCAGGATGTTCAGAATCAACATGTGCTGCCAGAGCTTGCTGGCTCAAAAAGCTGAGACCGCAGATTTTGCACACAAACCCGAAATCAGATCCAAGTGAAGAGTTGGAATCGGACAACTTAATTATTATATATGCAATGTTGTATTTACCATTTTTGGTATTGCGATCGTTTGGCAAAAGATTACATAGCAGGTGTTAGATACTAAGAAAATATCTCTGAAGCAAGAAAGCTAAAATTCTCAGATAACTTATATTGTGACTCTTAAGCATGAATATGTCAAGAAATTCGATAGTATTTAGCAAAAATAGCTAATTCCTTAAACTGATAAGTATAGCAGCTGGGTTATATAGATCTAACACAACTGTAAAGGAGAGGCAATGAAAGAAGATGGTGATGATAAGGATCATGAAAAGCATCCCTCTAAGCCTAAATCTGTACCTGTTGAAAAAAATTCTAGTCTAGAAGTTCAAGATGAATCAAAGCCTTCTATCCAAGGTTCAACTTCTGAAGGGAAAGTTGATGAACCACTTAAACCCAAATCGAAATCGCAGGTAAGGCATAAGGTTGAAGACTACGATATGGTTGTTGGTAGACTTAAAGATGCAACATCTTCGTTCAAGGAAGCAATAGTCTCAATAAGCAAGAGAGCTCATGAGTTCAAAGACAAGGCCGGAGAAACTTTCATAGTAGGAGCTAAAAAGGATGCAAGGGAAATTCGTGCTTTAGGAGGATACGCAGAGAATGTTGTAAAGGGCTATGAAGATACCATGACAGAAATAAACAAGCGAAATTACTCTGACCAAGAGAAACTTCTAAAAGGTTATAAGAAATTGTTAGAAGAGCAAATTAATTTGATTAATGCGAGGATTGAATTGGTAAAGAGACTAAAATCTCCTGAAAACTGAGCACACAAATATGTTTAGATCAATTCATAACTTGTCGATTATTCCATCAAATTGCTTAGCAACTGATTATTTTTTATAATGGCAGATGCTTATCATAGTTAGTAGTATTTGGCGAATTATGTCTTAGCATATGATGTTGACTGTGGTCCTTGTACTAGATTTAAGCAGATGGTGGATCTATTAGATGCATACCATCAAATAAATTTTATTTCGCTATACGAAGCTGATAAAATCGGGCTTCTCAACAAGATCCCTCACACTATACGATTTACGTCGTTTCACCTCATCTGCCCCGATGGAAAAATATTAAGTGGCGCGGACGGACTAACTAGATTGGTTGCAATATTGCCTTTAGGCACTCCAGTTTCAAAGCTAATTTCCAAAACACCTGGAGGAAAGTATATTACAAGATTTCTCTACAATACATTTTCTAAATTACATAATTCACCTGCTTGCGGAACAAAACAAAGGTTTTGAATAGCTTGAATTGATATTATTGCCGTTTCTATATTATAGATACGTTCAATTTCAATCCCTCACTTCATCTTCCGTTTGTTACTGCATTACAGAATAAAATGGAATAGCTCGAGAATAAACTAGTAATTAACGAATCTTACAATTGTGTCCAGAAGTTGCCATATTTTTCATAATATACTAACTCTTTGAGTGGCAAACGATTCTTAGCCGTACCTTTGAGTTTCATGATTGGAAACCCAAAGGCTACAATAGCAGCAATGGTTAACTGGCTTGGTATCGTAAAATCGCTTCGAAATTTTTCGTCCTTTATTCCAGTAAATATTCCAGAGCCTACCCCATAATTCCAAGCTGCCAGTTGCATGTTCTGCAATACTCTTCCAGCATCAATTAAATTAAAACCATACTTTGGATTTGTTAGTACTATTATAGCAAAATCCGAGTGAGCTACCCAGCTTCCACTTGTGCTATCGTTTGCAAGCATTTTCATGTTGTCTTTATTTTCTACCAATATGAATCGCCAGTGTTGAGTATTAAGACCAGTACCTGTTGATCTTGCAGCTTCTAAGATCTTTAATTTTATTTCTAGTGGAATTTTTCTTTGACTGAATTCTCTTATATCGAGCTTTGTTAAGATACATTCAAAAGAGTCCAATATGCGGGTTTCACTACTATCGTAATAAAGTACAGCACGCAACTTAAAGCTTTTTGAAACTGATACTTATGAAGGAACTGCATTTGTTAAATGGGAGGAGAAAGTGGCCTTGCCTATTAATAAATTAGATTTAATTAACTTTAGTTCCAGTTAATACCTTTTTCTTCTATTTTAGATATGGTAGATATGGTAGATATGGTAGAAAATTAAGAATTTTTCAGAAACCCTCGAATATTACAGTACTATTTCTATTAATGGTTAATACATTTTTTACTGCGATTCGATTATTAATCCACAGTACTATGAATAATTGTTTAATTTAGCTGTAATATTAATAATGAATTAAGGCATATATTCTACTTTTCATTTATAATAGTAGTACTATGAATAATTGTTTAATTTAGCTGTAATATTAATAATGAATTAAGGCATATATTCTACTTTTCCTTTATAATAATATTTATGGGTAGGAATCATGGTAGGGAATCAGATCCGAATAAGATAACTTTGATTTGGTACATTTTCGGCAAATTTCTAATCTCAGCAGCCAGTTGGGTACATCAAGAAGAGGTAATTCGTACATGATGCTTGCACAAACGACAATGATTGCTGGTTGTCTTGCAATTTTGATCTATATTGCTGTAGTTATTACCGTAAATTTCGCTGGGCAAACTTCCACTACTCAAGAACTCCCGGACATTCTCTCAAAATCCGATGCCATTAGAGACGATCAAATTTCTAAAAGTCTAAATTATGTTCATAAATCTGACGTAGGGATGAGTATGCAGAATGTACTTCTTAATGGAATAAACCTAAGCAGTAATGAATTCATTCCATTGTTTGATTCAACTCCATATGCCAGTAAAGGACATATTGAACTAAGTCTTCCGTGTGATAGTAACAGCCCTCAAATTCCATTCTTCCAAATACTTGTCGGGCAAGCTCCTAATGTTACTGCACTGACACCAGGCTATATTAGCCAAGTCTCAAACCCACCGGATATTTGCATTTATCATTCACAATTTGGCTTCGGTGATCCTGTTACTGATATACTCTTGAAGAATACTGCACAGAAATCAATTACTTTTAGAGGCCCTCATGCGGTTGTAATATCCACTCACGAATCATATACACCAACGGTGCCATCATTCAAAGATATTCAACATAAGCAAGGATATTGATGAGTCAGAAGCCAGATTCATATACAAAGTGCGTTCATGTTTTGCATACTGGTCTCAGTGCATCTATCAAATCAAAATAAATTTGAGGCAGTTAGTCCGAGCGGTTCTGAATTCATAGAGATTTATGACAAAATGTCCAATTTACTGAAGATAACCAAAACCAAAGTCACCCCAACGATGAAATGGAAATAGTCTACCTCCTATGTAATCGTCTGTAGTTAAAACAAGTAAAGAATGTAATGTGTCTGAATTAACGATAATTATGCGTACTCATCAGACTGAAATATAATTTATCATTTGCAAGCATTTATTATTTGGAATAAAAATAATCTCAATAACTTTTATTTGTTAGGCAACTGAGCATATAATTTAATATGGATGAAACAGATAGCAAAATACTCAAACAGATATTATCAGACGCACGGTTATCGTATCGGAAAATAGCTGAGAAGATTGGTGTATCCCCACCTACGGTTCTTTCAAGAGTGCAAAAGCTAGAGAAAAATGGTATTATAAAATCATATTCTGCCATCCTAGATCATGAAAAGCTGGGTTATGATCTAACGGCTATTATTGAGGTAACGGCAGTAAAAGGTAAGATCACCGAAGTAGAAAAACATATTTCGATATTTCCGAACGTCTGTGCAGTGTATGATATCACTGGACTAACGGATATGACCATTGTCGCAAAATTTAGGAATCGCAAGGAACTCAGTGATTTTGTAAAAAAGGATTTGTCGTTACCATATGTTGAAAGAACCAACAGCCATATGGTATTATTGACAGTAAAGGAAGATTTTAGGCTCATGTAGATAGTAAATACATGCGCAACAAATGAAGTAGTTATTCAAGCAGAAAATTGCTCTTTTCAGTTAGTAAATAAACCCATAATTCTATGATACAAGCTTAACAAATGCCAGGTATTCAGATGGGATACCTTCCGGATGTATAGTTGCAACATAAACAACTTTATATGTAATACTAATGTATAGCATTTATGTTTGAAAACATAAGTTTGGCGTTGTATGTGCTCGCAGGATTCGTTGTGTCGTATGTTGGACTGGAAACCGCTTGGCACTTTACAGCCTGCAGAATCCGTGATAAAATGATAAAACCCTGCATGTTCAAGCAAGTGGAAACACTGTTACTTGTGCGTAATCAATAGAAACCGGTTAGATAACAAGGAAATGTGATCCTGTGCGTCAGTAGTTGGCTTTTTATAATTATTTTGAAATTAGAGCATCAATTTGTAGGTGCATACTTTGAAACTTAATCTTCATTGATAGTCATGTAACCTTCTGTCTTTATGTAACTCAATCTTGTTCATAACTTCCTTCTTATGGGTTTTGAAAATATGCTGGTCAGCGCAGTGATTATGCATGACACCAATCTCACAAAATTCACACGAAGTAACCATATCCCGATCTTCTAGTAACAGTTTGCAAGAATTGCAAATATCACTTTCTATATCAAAATTTGATAATGGTTTCAACCAAGATTCACGCCAAAGTACTACCACCATACATCTATTTACTCAATCTACTATATATCGTAACTATTATTCATTAGTTCAAGACAAGGCGAATCCATGCTTAATTTTTCTAATGCTTAGATTATAGCCAGACGGTTTCAATTGGAGTTTTCTTTCTTACCGCCACATGTGAGAAATCCCTATCTTCCAATGCTCCATGCCAATGTACGAGTCCTGCAGGAATTCGTACTATATCTCCCTTCTCTAAATTATATTCCTTCTTTGCCAGCCCAGCGTTTGATCCTGATTTGTCAAGATCGATTTTTTCTACAAACACGACCGTACCAATGCCATCCGTAACAAAAAGAGTTTGTTCAGACATATGCACATGCGGTCTTGTTTTGCAGCCCTTCTTAAATTCCACATGATAAATTTCCTCTTCGGAATTTGATTCTTCTGCCAATTTACGCATTACAAATTCGCCAGTAAAGTTTTTTCCTTGAACTGCTTTTGGAATCTCTTCCATATTGTTAATATTCCAGATTTTTAGTTCCATAAGTTACCGTTATCATCGCGGTTACTATATACTTGCCTCATATTCGACGATATTGATGCCGGTGTCCTTAAGAACTATACAGGGGCTATATGTTATACGGTTGAGTAGGAATTGGTTAATCATGATGATATTTGTTATGTTTCCGGATGTAACAATTTAAGTAGTCATAGAATTAAGATATCATCTAGAAATAAGGACGGAAGGTTTAGCTCGACGTGCGGAGTGAGATATCTTTGTCAAACACATTTTAAAAATATTGGAAGGATGCAATCAAAGCAAGAAATACCAATAATTATTGAGGATTGGGATGGGCATTGAAAAAAATAATTGTCAGGATGGACTGATAGTATTTATTATTATTATACCGATCTGCTGTGAAGAAGATACTTGTCAACTCTCTTCTGAAGATCCATACTTATTTCGGTTATGGGTCGATTCCCATTTATAGAAATGATTCCATATCTTTTTTGCATTCTCTTAAATTCTTTAGCCATCAAACCCTGATACTTGATAAAGGATTCCAGCATATTTTCGGATAAACCCAAGTCTGCACCAGACTCATAATAATCTAAACTAGAATTCTTTTTAAAAACTCTATGTACTAATTCGGTAGGATTCACATCAAGATAAAATACAATATCTGGTCTTAGAGCAAAGCCGTACAAGTTGCTAGACCACGCTCGGCTAATTCCTCGTACTGCTTCCCTTGCCATAAGTGTGTAAATATATCTATCAGAAAGTACTATGTAACCAGCTCTTAACCCAGGAATGATCTTATTCTCAAGCTGATCGGCAAAATCTGCTGCATAAAATAAGCTTATGGTCCTTTTCCCAAGAACGAAATTCCTCTTAGCTTCTAAAATTCCCTCGCCTATTAGTTCAGAGCGTCTAAGACCGGCGTTCATTACTGCATGCCCATCAGCCTCGAGTTTTGAGGTTAACAATCCAATTAATGTGCTTCTGCCCGAAGCATCAGGTCCTTCTACTACGATAAATTTACCTTTTATTTCGACTTGTTCTAGGTAGGGGATAGCATGTCCATAAAAGTTTACCTTCCTCATTTTCTTGGCATTAGTTGATTGAAGAGTCAAATAGCATTATGCCTCCTGACGTTTCCTGAAATACTCAAAGTGGGTAATAGCTTTGTAACTTGAGATCTCAGCATCCTCTGAGCTTCTTCAATTTCCATTGTCCCATCAACTACGGTAAAATCCTCGGACAATGCCAATGAATTATATTGTTCAATAATTCGACTTTGAAAGATTCTGTAACTTTCATAAGGATCATTACTCAAATTCAAGTCCATTCCAGCTTCGTAATACTTTAGTTTTGGGCGACCAGAAAGTATTCTTTCTACGGCAATATCAACGGGCACCTTAAAATAAAAGACCAGATCCGGCTTTACTGCAAACTCGTAGACACGTCTAACCCACTTTGGATTACAACCCCTTACAATATCCCTGGCGAAAGCTGTATAAATATAACGATCAGCGAGTACAATATATCCGGCATGCAATAGAGGAAGTATGTTTCTTTCATATCTGTCTGCAAAATCTGTCGCATGCAGTAAGGAAAAAGTAATCGGTGTTAGCCTTCCTTTCCTTTTCCCCTTCGAGGTAATACGCCTTACTGTCTCTGATGAATTCCATTCTGTCAGGAAAACAGAACTTTCCTTTGATTGGAACCATTTCTCCAATAATCTTAGTTGAGTAGATTTTCCTGATCCATCTATACCTTCTACTACTATCAGTTTACCCTTTATTGAAATTGAACCCTTTTTTCTTCGTTTGGGGTAAGGCATCTCTATCACGACTTTGATTTTATTGTAATAAGCCCATTCTGTTCATGATTTTGTTTACTACCACTATTATTATTATTATTATTTATCAAACGAAATTCCATCGTGAGATCGAAAGTAGATCCAACCCTATCCAACGTCTGCTCCAGCAGAATTGCGGGAAATGATTTCAATGTTGAAATTATATCAAGAGTTATGCGCCCTTTTTCAGAACTCCTTACAACTGCATTAGACCTTGTCTTTGCGATCATATATCCTAATTTAAGTAATATCCCTATCTTTTGAATAGATTTCAAATTCTGGGGTTTTAGAAATGTACCATACGAATCTATTAGGGATTCTGCAGCCTTGACCTTCTTAGAATATAAGATAGACAAGGCTAAAACAAGTTGTTCTCGATGAGTAAGGTTAGGATATTCTTCGTCCAAAGTTAGATAGAACTGATTGTTTACTTTGTTTGTAAATGGAAGTTTTAAGGAGGTATAAAGCGCAAATGACAGAATTTGAGCCTCTCTATCCTTCAACAATCCGTAAGAAATTAGATGTTTTATGATACTTTCCAAACCAAAATAATGGTTTTTACTTTTGCACCTGTTAGAAATTAGTTGCGAAATTTGACGCTCTAGGCTTTCAATATTATTTCTTTCAATTATATTGGGATTTTGAATATACGATGCTAGAACTCCCTCGCGTAAGCCAAAATCGCTGACTACAATCTCTGTTAAATTGTACTGCGTCATTATAGCATAAATAACATAGGTACCAGCTACAATAGTTTCAGCTCTGGTACTATCCATACCGTGCAGTGAAGAGATTTCATCTGGCTTCATGGAATCTAACTTCTTGCCTATAGATTCGATATCCTTCAATGACAGTCTGTAATTATGAACTTTCTGGAACGGATAATTCGCAGATTCTTGATGATATCTGACAAGAGCTCTACATGTTCCTCCTACTCCCACGAGCTCCGTATCAATTCCGATTGCATAATTTTTTCTAGATGGAAGAGTATCTTCTATCTTTTGAATCATGTCCTCAATATCTTTCTTAGAAAACGAACCGTCTTTTTTCGCAAAGGAATCACTAAGGCGTAACGCACCTAGTGGAAGAGAATTTACTTTCTTGATCTTGAAATCTTCTGTATATACTAATTCTAAACTACCGCCTCCCAAATCAAAGTAAATGGCATTTGTTAAGCAGGTAGACATAGCTGCTCCTAGGTAGGAATAATAGGCTTCTTCGGGTCCACTTAGGATCCGTATCTTGTAACCAGTTCTTCTACTGACTTGGTTTACAAAATATTCACTGTTCTGAGCCTCTCTTAGAGCGCTTGTGCCAATGCAAATAACATCCTTTATAGATTCAAGTTTGATCATGTCACGGTAGAGAAGAAGAACGTCCATCGCCCTCTCCATAGCAGACTTACCGAGCTCTCCAGTGTGCGTCAACGCCTCCCCTAATCTAACTTTGTTACTTTCTTGTTGAAAAGTTGTGAAGGAATTATCACCTGATAGGTCATAACTGACCAGCTTTATCGTATTGGACCCGATATCAATGACGGATATTTTCAATCTTTGGTACTTCAACTAGGTGAAAAGCTAGTTAAATATATTTATTGCATGTATATAGAAATAGTAGATCCTATAGAACAGCGAACACTTGGCCATAATATTATGAGACGAATCAGTAGTGGATTAATTCTAATCAATTTTATGCTACTAATCATTAGTTAACTAAAGTTATTATTCTTGTCAATTTTTTCTAATTTGATTTTGATTAGAATCAGCTACAAATTAGCAAATATTTATATCAAATTCTCTCGTTATCCGATAACCAAATGATGAGTGTTACCAGTTATAATATAATGACGATCAACCGATTAATTTCATTTATTTTCTAAATAGAGAAATGGCATTACGTCAACAGGTAGGAATTTTTTGTTACTGCTTCCTAGTTTTGAATAAGAAATAAACTAAAATGAATGGAAACGAAGCAAGAATAAATGATTCTATTGTTCCTAATCGAGAATGGAGTGCAAGCTCCAAACCTAAATAAAGAGTGATTCCTGCAGGTACTAGTCCAGATAGAATAAATCTGTGACTTCTGATCTTGAATTTACTCAGATCCCCATAAGGATACTGCACATGATGATATACTACAGGCATTACAAACAACGACGCGGCAACTGTGATAGAATAAAGTGCTATCACTAGGGTTATCACATCAATAGTCGTAAAAGTACTAGGTTGGTTAATTGAAATATTTAATAAAAATCCAAATAGAATTCCGCAAAAAGTAGTCAGTAATGCACTTTCTTTTAGTATTGTATCATAATGTCTAATGAGTTTATCATCGTCACCGCTCCCATCTGAGCCATTATCTTTTGACAATCCCAATATAGTTATGACCATGCATCTTGATATAGATTAATAGTTTATCCACCTCTTCCTTAAATTATCCCAAAGTCTTGTGGCCAAAACTTATGCCGTATGGCCCTTATTCTATTTGGTATATGCGTGAAATAGTATATACAGCCTTGTCTATAGGCTCGAATCTACTGTCCAAATTTGTAACCGGGTTTAACTCGCATTTGAGGTCACCATAAAGGGCGATACTTTAAGTGAATATTTTCTTCCAAAGCATTTTGTACACCTAATCACACATACCCAAGGAAAGTCCTGACATCACAATATTTGATTTTCATGTTTCCATATTTTTGTTTAGCTTTCCCTTTTACCATGTACTCAATTGTTTGCATTAGAAATTATTTAGATTGTCAAGACGTTTTAGTAAACGTTTGAGGAAGTCAGTTTCAAATAGGAAACAAAGAGGACATCGACTAGAAACATTTCGCAGCATATAGTTGTATTAGATCTATATGAATATGATTGGCAAACCATTAATCTACATTATTTTCTATCTGGGCTAATGCAAAAAAACCGAAACAGTTCATTGTTTGTAGTTCTGATTGGAAGTCTGTTAAGTGTAGGACTCGTCAGTTCAACTACAATACATAGTACAAATGCCCAAGGTGGAATTGTTATAAATGGAGCTGGTGCCACATTCCCTTTTCCATTAATTGATACCTGGAGAGTAGACTACAAGGCGATAAAGCCAGATGTAAATATCAATTATCAATCAATTGGAAGTGGAGGTGGAGTAAAGCAATTTACATCCAAAACCGTTGATTTTGGTGCAAGTGATGCTCCACTAACCACGCAGGAGCAAGCAGCCGCACCTGGCGCAGTTCATATTCCTGAGACGATTGGTTCAGTAGTAGCCGCATATAACATCCCTAGCATTCCCGATAAAGGACTTAAATTGACAGGAGAAGTATTAGCCGATATATTCCTCGGCAAGATCACAAAATGGAATGATCCCAAAATACAATCATTGAATCCAGACAAAACTCTTCCTGGTGATGATATTGTTACAGTTCACAGATCTGATGGTTCAGGTACAACTTTTGTATGGACAGATTATCTTTCAAATGTTAGTACCGCATGGCATGACCAGATCGGAAAGGGAAAATCAGTACAATGGCCTAGTGGTATTGGAGCCCCTGGTAATGAAGGTGTTGCAAATGCCATAAAGGGAACTCCCAATACTCTTGGATACATAGAACTGACATATGCATTGACCACCAATACTCCATTCGCATTTATAGAAAATAAAGAAGGAACTTTCATCGAACCCTCGCTAGAATCTACAAAAGCTGCAGTTTCACAAGTAACTGGATCTCTTCCAAAGGGAGATGGAGACTGGGCCAATGTTACAATGGTTAATGCACCTGGAAATGGTTCCTATCCGATAGCTAGCTTTTCATATCTATTGCTGTACAAAGACCTAAGCACTGATCCCAATATGGATGAAGCCAAAGCAAAAGCCCTTGTTGATTTTATTTCATGGGCGATAACTGATGGGCAAAAGACAGCTGAAAAACTAAACTATGTGCCACTGCCAGATGAAGTAGTAAAACTCGATCAAGACACAATCAAGACTCTCACGTTTAAGGGCAACCCAGTTCAGTAAAGGCAATCCCTCCTTTTCTTTTTTCTATATAGAACATTCGGATCTATAGTCTTCAGTTATGCTATCATAATATATCCTCACGATGCATAGATTCGGCATTAGGTGTATGGATTATAGAAAATTCTGTAGCGAATAAGAGACAACTCCTGACGAAGCGTCTAACTTCCGGAAAAAGAATTAGTGATAAGCTCTTTAAGACAATCGTCATAGGCGCGGCCGCTTATACGCTGCTGATGGTCGCACTCGTTGCATATGCAGTAATTAGTGGATCTTGGGAGATATTTTCATTTGAAGGATTAGGATTTCTTACAGGTACTGATTGGAATGCAGTGGAAGGTCGTGAATCATTTGGTGCCTTGCCATATATTATAGGAACCCTTGTCAGCGCTGGAATTGCTATGGCAATTGGAGTCCCTATTAGCTTAGGAATTGCTATATTCATTTCGGAAATGTCATCTTCTGGTTTTGCTTCCCGTTTAGCTACTCCACTCTCATTTGTAATAGAACTATTAGCGGCTGTCCCAAGTATAATTTATGGTCTGTGGGCCCTTTTCGTCTTTAGATTTTGGATAAGAGATTTCATTGAAATGCCGCTGTATAACGCATTTCATCAGTTCCCTCTTTTTGCAAAATATCCATTTGGACTTGATGTGTTTACTGCAGGAATAGTTCTTGCCATTATGATCATACCGATTGTATCATCGATTTGCAGAGAGGTGATGAGGGTTGTTCCAAATTCTCAGAGGGAGGGAGCGTACAGCCTGGGAGCGACTAGATGGGAAACAGTGAGAATAGCTGTTATTCCATATGCGAAATCAGGCATTCTTGGAGCGGCGATTCTAGGTCTTGGTAGAGCTGTCGGAGAAACGATGCTGGTAACACTAATAATTGGTAACGTAATAGGTATAGCGGCAATTCCGACATCTCTTTTTTCACAAAGCCAAACTTTGTCCAGTCTGATCGCAAACGAGTTTAATGAAGCATCCTCTAACTTGCACCTTTCAGCACTAATAGGGCTAGGTGCAGTACTTTTGATGCTGACAGTTGCCATTAATATTGGGGCTCAGTTACTTGTGAAAAGAATGGTCAAGGTACCCACTGGGGTGAAGAACTAGTGAACAACGACAGAACACAAGAAGTGAAAAACTATAGGATGATAATTCATGGCCAGATGAAAAAAAAATACCGTACTCGCATTATTATCGATAAGCTTGTTAGCGTATTTGCCATAGTTTGTATAGTTGCAGCAATAATCCCACTTGCAAGTATACTAATAGAAGTTGTGAAGAACGGAGCTGGCGTAATCAGTTTTGAATTCCTCACATCACCTCAAGGTTCAATTGGATCTGGTGGAGGTGGCATTGGACCAGCAATTCAAGGCACTATAATAGTAGTCGCATTAGCATCCTTAATTGCAATTCCCGCCGGCGTGCTTACGGGAATCTATCTTTCGGAATTTGCTGGAAACGGAATATTTCCACATGCTGTAAGATTTCTTAATGATATGTTAACAGGACTGCCCTCAATTGTCATTGGCATTGTAGGATACATCATGATTGTTTTAGCAATTGGTTCTTTTTCTGTGTGGGCTGGAGCTCTTGCTCTGTCCATAATAATGATTCCTATCTTGGTTAGAGTTACTGAGGAGACGCTTAAAATCGTGCCTCACTCGCTAAGGGAAGCTGGTTACGCATTAGGAATTTCTAAAGCCAAGATTACTTCTAGAATTGTTTTGACTACAGGTAAGAGTGGCGTTCTCACAGGTATTGTTCTAGGCATGGCCAGAATTGCCGGAGAGACTGCGCCACTGATTATGACAATTTTAGGAACAAGCTTATTTTTTTCGACGCTCACTGGTCCGGTTGATGCGCTTCCATTAAGAATTTGGAGACTGGCTGCCCAGCCATATGAATCAGCACACGCATTTGGATGGGGTGCAGCATTGGTTCTAATACTAATGGTATTAGGACTAAACGTGGGATTGAGATTGCTTGCTTATAAAAAAGGATTTACGATTTCAACTGAAGCGTAGTTTCAATATGGCTCTATATTTACTATATAGAGAAGCCATATCTAGGCGACTAGGCATCTCATTTTCGATCCTTGACTGTGGAAGAGCTAGTTCGAGAGCAAGAACGAGAGATAGGCAAACCTGTAGAAATAGCTGAGAAGTACAAGGTAATTATAAAAAATGTTAACGGATGGTTCGGAAACAAGCAAGCTCTCAGGAATGTCAGCCTAAACATTAAAGAAAAGACCGTAGCTGCCTTTATAGGCCCTTCTGGATGCGGCAAAACAACTCTCATTAGATGTCTGAACCGTATGCATGAAATGACTCCAGGAGCCCGAATTGAGGGTCAAGTTATAGTTGATGGAGAGGATATATACGATAAATCTATCGATCCTGTAGTTGTCAAGAGGCGTGTGGGAATGGTCTTTCAAAAACCCAATCCGTTTCCAACAATGAGCATTTTTGACAATGTCGCTGCCGGTTTGAAGCTGAATGGAATTAAAGATAAGAAACTTATCACCGAGGTTGTAGAGGAGGCTCTGAGGGGAGCTGCATTGTGGGACGAAGTCAAAGACGAGCTTGGCAAGGCGGGTATGAGCTTATCTGGTGGCCAGCAGCAACGACTATGCATTGCTAGAGCCCTTGCCTTGCAGCCAGAAGTTTTACTCATGGACGAACCCACTTCTGCACTGGACCCTATAGCATCTTCAAAAATAGAAGAGCTCGTGAGGAAGCTTAAGGAATATGTCACCATAATAATAGTTACTCATAATATGCAACAGGCTGCCAGAATATCAGATACTACAGCATTTATGTATCTTGGTGAAATGATTGAATACGGCCCAACAAACCAAATTTTCAAGAATCCACAGAAGGAATTAACAGAGAGATATATCTCTGGTATATTTGGCTAGTCTAGCTATTGGCCCGTCTTCTTGACATAGGACTAGATCGGATTAGAAATCTGATCATGGATATGAGTAACATTTCACAAGACTCGGTTAATGCCGCATTAGAATCATACGAAAAGGGAATTATGTTGCGCTCGCAGATCTTTGAATACTCTGAAAAACTAAGGTTACTACAGTTAGAAGTTGCCGACTTTGCAACAGAATTGATTGCAAGATATCAACCTGTTGCAAGAGACTTGAGATTTATACAATCCTGCATGGACATTGCATACGGATTCTCAAGGTTTGGAAGATACTCATATGATATTGCAGATGTCTTAGAAACGATCGGACCAATTTCAGATTGTGACAAATCTGCTGTCATTGAAATGGCAAAAACAGTTAAGGACATGATATCGTTAAGTGTAGATTCTTTAAGAAAGCTGGATAAGGATGTATCTAAAAAACTCTACATGATGGATGATAGTGTAGATGCTCTTTACAGATCATACTTGCGATTGGTTTTAACACCATCGAAGGTCAGCTATAATCACTCGGAGGTAAGATGTTTTGTTTCTGCACTTCTGATATTGAGGTATTTAGAAAGAATTTCTGATCACGCCTGTTACATCAGTGATTGCGTTCACTACATCGTGACTGCCGATTCTAGTCCTCGTAGATAACTTCATTGTCATCTATTTAGATGCAGTAGTGAAATACGATTACAGTAGATAACATGAATATGCAAGGATCACAGACATGATACCAGTTGTATGTATAATAACTCCGTAGACAATGAAATACGCAAAATTCAGTTTACAGGTAGATCGACATTCATAATTTCACTTCCAAAGAAATGGATGGCCGAAATGCAACTCAATGTGGGAGATCCTGTAACCATCTTAAAAACAATTAACGGATCGCTTTCAATATTCCCAAATATTATGAGGATGCCAATAGCTGAAGAATGTTTTGCAAGAATCACTGAAAAAGAAGGTCGAACTACAGTTAAGCGTAAAATCATATCAATGTATTTGCGAGGATATAATGTAATGCACATTAAACCAGAGACTGAAAGATTTCTTTCCTCCCAACGTGAATCCGTGAGAGAGGTTGTTAGTAGGAATCTGATGGGCGCAGAAATAATCGAGGATTCATCTCAGCTGATAACTGTAGCAATTCTCATGGGCATCGCGGGATTATCCATCAAAATTGCGTTGAAGAGAATGTTTCTAATAGCAATGTCTATGCACAGAGATGCGATTACTGCAATTTGCACTGGTGACAAGGAGTTAGCTGCTGACGTAATGAGAACGGATGATGAAGTTGATAGATTCAGCTTGTATATCTTAAGAAATCTCGCATTGGCAGCTCAACATGAAAGATTGTTATATGAAATAGGACTGACCAGTCCGGCAGATTGCTTTGCCTTTAGACTAGTTGCAAAAACGCTGGAAAGGATTGCAGATCATGCTTCTCGTATTGCCTACAAATCCCAAAATACTCCTGAAATGAAGATGCCTGATGAAATATCAGAAATGCTGAGAAAAATGAGTGAGAGGTCACTACAAATATTAGATAATTCTATGGTAGCATTCATGCAAGAAGACTATTATTCAGCTGATAAAGTAGCCGACGAGTCGCAATCGATTGTTTCATTGGAGAGTGATATCCTAGATTTACTGACCAAGTTTAAGAACTATGACTCGACAGTTATCAAATTGATCCTGGAGGATATAAGAAGAGGTGCCGAGCATGCAGCTGACATAGCGGAGGCAACTTTGAATCAAAACGTAAATAAAATAAATGAATCTGTGATAGAAACTTGATCATTTTTAAAAGGCGATTTTCATGCTTCTAAAAAGTGTATATTAGATACGCTATGCTGCATACGCTCAAGCAAAATTTTGGACTACCATGGTTTAGGATCAACATTGATTTATTACAGTATCTGTTACAAAATCAACAAATAGAATCGATGACATTAGAAAATAATATATCTGAACCGCATTGGTTAGAGAAACAAGAGAAATAATGGAGTTATTTATTCTCCGACATGGTGAAGCTGGTAAGCGATTATCATCGGCGATTGATGATAAGTCTCGCTCACTTACATCTACAGGTAAAGCAGAGCTTCTACTGGAAGCTAAAGCATTGAAGAGAATTGGAATAAAATTTAATGTAATCGTCACAAGCCCGCTGAAGAGGGCCTATGAGACTGCAACTATTCTAGCGAGCATATACAAGGCCAAGAAGATTCTCAAAGTATGGAATGAGTTGGCTCCTGAAGGCTCTGTAGCAGATGTGTATAAGAAATTATCTCAACTTGGTCCTGAATCTTCGATACTGATGGTAGGACATGAACCGCAACTCACTGAAATTACTAAAGGTATTATTCACAAGGACAAAGCTGCTTCGTGCAATATCGTATTGAAAAAAGCCGGATTGTTGAGAATATACATATCGAAAAGCAATCCTTCCCTCAAAGGAGAACTACGGTGGCTATTATCCCCGAGAATTATTAAGGCACTAGCTAAAAACAGTCCCCAATAATTTAGTACTATTATGCTCTATTCATATTGTTAAATTTTGCGTGTTCAAACCTATTCAACAGTCAGCTCCTTTGGACGCCATATTTTTACCAATTTACCCTTGGTATTACTATTAAGATCTGCCCATCGCTCAAGAACTAGGCTTACATGAGCAAGAGCACATGTAGGCATTATGACTTCTGTTCCTGTAAATATGTTCAGTAATTGTTCTACATCAGGATTATGGCCAACTAGCATTAATTTTTCGTTCCGATCAGGCTGATTTCGTACTATATCTAGATACGCCGGAGGTCCCCCTCTATATAGTGATGATGCAATCTCAATTTGTCCTCGATAACCTGAAGCCTTAGCAACTTTCTTAGCAGTAGTATGTGCTCTTACAGCAGATGACGTTACTATCAGATCTGGTATAAGATGTTCCTCAGACAAAATTCTACCCATTAAGGGTGCGTCGCGTTTACCTCTGCCATTCAGCGGGCGATCGTGATCTGCCAGATCTGGAGATTTCCAACTTGACTTTGCATGACGAAGTATCAACAAAGTTTTCATGTTGCATTTATGTTATGAATAGAAATTTATTTGCAGCTAAATTCTAGCCTCATCGCAATGTCTACATAACTTTATGTGGCATATGAAATTCCCCAATTTAACACGGCTATTTTTCCATTCTATCATGATACCTGCTAATAGAGTTAGAAATCATTTCCAATGCATGGGTTTTGCTTTTCCATTCGATGATTTTCACAAACTTGCCTTCCTCCAATTCTTTATGGTGCATGAAAAAATGTTCTATTACGCTTCTAAGATTAGGATTAATATCAAGTATATCCTTTACCTCACTCAAAGTTTGGTCTACGTGTGATGTTGGAACAGCAATGATTTTAGAATCCTCTCCTTTCTCATCTTGGGTAATTAATACTCCAATTGGACAAGTGTTAATGACCGCAGTAGGTACAATGGATACTTCGCCCAAAATAAGGACATCTTCGGCATCTCCATCACCAGCTAGCGTTTGTGGAATAAATCCATAGTTTCCGGGATAGAACATTGATGTAGATAATTTTCTATCAACCGTAAGAATCCCTGTCTCTCTATCAATTTCATATTTAATATTACTACCCTTAGGAATTTCAATAACTACATTCACATCATTAGGTGGATTATTTCCAATTTTTACATGATCAAAGTTTATCATTTAACTAGACCTCATTGTCATTGATATTAGTGTGTACATCAGGCTATAAGTTAGTTTATCAGGGAGAGTGTGAGAAGTGTTCATGAATCAACCGAATCTAATAGCAAAATAGATCTCAATAGTTCACTTCGGTAATCAATATCAAATGAGCTCATTATTAGTCAACTTATGCGATTTCAATTAGGAATAAAATCATTAGGAAGAAAATAGCACATGGTAAATTATTTCAATGCTGTTCATGCATTTAGACAGCTTACAAAGTCTGATGATAAAGGACAAAAATTCGGAAAAATTAGCAAATCATTAAACGCAATCCATACGACACGAGAAGATCTTGATTACTCTTCTGCAGAAATCATAGACATAGAAAACGATGCACCTGAATTATTTTCGAATTATCCAATAACAATTCAGAGTGGGATGAAAAAGAATGAGTGGAATTGAGATAATTGGATGGGTGGTACTTGGATTTTCTATTACTTTTGTATCACTAGAACTGGGAACTAAAATTCTGATAGCAAAAATATCAAATAGACTATTTTTGAGGCGATAGTTCTAATATGAGTGTAATGTTATCTTCCCATTCAAACAAGATACACATAGACTAATTGGAATTGTTCGATACCCAGTCTTATGTTTCACCCGTTAACATATATGATTATACGATCACAATAATTCTACAAGCTGATCGTATAATCTTAGAAATTCCATCCCCCTCATGGTTGTTTTGAAAATCTTATCTTTACTATTGAATTTTAATAAGTCAATATCGCATAAGAAGATTATGTATCGTATCAATGAGTAATTTTCCCTTATTATTTCACTTCTCTTTGCCCCGCCATTAGCAGCGTGCAAGATTGATGCCAAAATATCTATTTTAGACCTATTCTTAATACTCTGTTGCTGACTTGGCATGAATTTCACTCAAATAGTCTATCTATTTCGATTATGGTCCCGCAGCATTAACGATAAGGGAATACTAACAATAGGTAATTGCTAAATACTTTTGGTTTTGTCGTTACTAGGTATCTATGCAACATGAATGTACTATTGCACGTTCACATTGAAAAGATCTACCTAAATGATTTATAATATCTATATGAGACATTTAGAATCGGTCTCTATACATTATAAATGGATAGTAGCTCCCCTCTCCATCGGCTGATCAGTGCAAACATAGTATAGATGATTCAACTAAATTACTACTACAAATAAAAGATGATACATCTGTTCGAAAATAGGATTGCTGCATGTAAAAGTAGTAAATGATTGAGTGTAACCAGGCGAATCTGAAATAACCAATCAGTCTGCAGATTACTTGTCTGTATAAAGATTGGGATTTATCAATGTGATTTTCTTGCCACCATATAGTGTATGCCATGTGGAAAAGCCTTTACAATCTACCATTCAAAATAAAGACGATTTAAGTTACTGCTCAAAGTATGGTCTTGGGACGTTATCGTAAAACTTGCTTTTTATTTAACGTTATTGGCTACAATCAGTTCATCGTTCATTTGATTGTAGATTTGTAACAGTCGTATACCCTTATCTGTAGTCCTATACTTTTGCACACCGTCTTCATATTCTATCAAACCCTTTTCGGCTAGCATCGAAAGATACTCTCTCAACTGGGCAAAGGATAAGAACGCCTTGTACATAATTTTTGTCTTCGTAGCTCCTCCATTTGCGGCCTCTAGGATCAATCCAATAATATCTGACCGACTTCTATATTTCATTCGAATCATTACAGTTTTAGTTACTCAATATATATGAGTGATCTTTATTTCTTCGTGGATTGATGTCACTTTTTAGCTAACAAAGAAACTACCAATAATTATGTGAATAATATTCAAAATTTGAATTACGAAAGTAAGCACACTAATTAAATTGACGGGCTAGTAGCCGATCATCTCCAAGATTGATTTCAATAATGGTAAAGAAATAGTACTCTATTATTAAAGTATAATGATAATGGAGGAGGAAGTAACCCTTGAAGTTCAAGAGTCAATAATTAATGAGAACCTAAGATATTCAGGATAATGGTCTTCCAACTCAATACTAAACTGACCTAGCAAACAAGAATCATAACATAGTCATTAAATACTACTTAGTTGTAATAGATAAGCAATGGCAACTAAATCCTCAGTCGGAAGATACACAGAGGGTGACAACAAAGAGCAAGGGGATAAGTGTGAGATAGCCCATATTTGGGAAATACTGGGTAGAAGATGGGCATTACTTATATTAAAGAACCTTAGCACAAAGGAAGTTATCAGGTTTAATGAATTAAAGAGATTGTTGCTAGGTATTAGTAGCACAGTATTATCTGAAAGGTTACTCGAACTTGATCGTGAAGGATTAATTTCTAAACAGATTTATCCCGAGATACCCCCAAGAGTGGAATATCGTCTTACCACCCGGGCAAGAGAGCTTGAAACAGTAAT
>DATBFR010000013.1:0-3855 GCA_036558405.1 Nitrososphaeraceae archaeon
GAGCGCTTCTTCTATGTCAAACAACGTAGGCATGAATAGCACTAGAATAGGATCAGCTGTAGTTGTGGACGTGAACAAGTATGAAACGGCCAAGCAATATGCAAAAAGGGCAGTGGAAATATTTGATGCAGAATTAAAACCCTATGAAACTAGGCAGAATAATTTGGCCGCCGGGCAAGTAGAAAAGTTTCTTTTAGAATTAAAAAATGCCGTAAACAATAAATCTCCTCCACTTGAGTTATGATGATAGTTCATACTAAAATCCATCCAAACTTGCAATTGGCGTATAGTCGTGGCTAGGAAACCAGAAAGAATTGGTCAGCAGACGCATTTTTATATGCAGAAGCGAAAGGAATTTTTTATGGTATTAGATTATGTACGTCATTGGCTTAAATGGAGATATGTGCAATAGAGCATTCGTGGAATATACTAGAATCTTTATATGCCGTATTAAGCGAAGAATTATTGTGAGTACGTCTAGTAAGTCTGTGACACCTGTAGAACCTGCTCTCCTCTATCCTACATTAGTAATATTACCGCTATTATCTATAATTACTTTAGTAATTGTAACGATATCCCCTGTATATGGTCATACCTTCTCTGAAAATGAGAATTCGTTATTCCTGACTAGAATCGATCAAGTTAACTCCCAGTTAAAATTTATCCAGAATCTTCTTGCTTCTAACACCTCTTCCAGTAATAATCCACAAAATATTACTCAAGTTGCTTTAATTCATGCGATAGAAGCAGCAGGTTTATTAAAAGTGAAGGATCCTGTTAACAATTTCACTTGGACTCAAGAAATTGCGGAAAGAAATCAAAGGGTAGCAACTGATCTTGTTAGGGGATTTAACGATCTTACCGCATCTCTGAACCGTGAAACGTCGTCGAAAAATAATTCCAACGTTGCATCGGCCAATGGAGGCTCGCAGTCTATTCAAGACAAAATATTTAATTTGAGTGGTCTTTTAGATGAAGCTGTATCGACAAGAGTGGCCAAAGATATTATCAATAATTCTACTAACCAAGCTTTAATTCTAAGCAATCTGGGAAATGAAATATTCTATAGTTATGGTCAAGCTCTAGGATTTCCATATCCAAAGCTGATTGATATGGTAACAACCATGAATATGTCAGCAATGGGCGGTGCTAGTAACAGTATGAATATGCACGGAAATGAAATGATGCAAGGCATGACTAGTATAAATGCTAATGGCAACCAAACGCATAACGTGAGCAACAAAGTAAACATAGTAAATGAGACTGATTATCAGAATGCATTGGCTTATGTCAAGCAAGCTCAAGAAATTGTTTCAAAATATTTGAAATCCCCCGCACCCACAGTAAAGACTTCAACAAATATACAGCCACAACTGAACAAGATTCTATCTCAGTTAGAGTCAACTATAAGTAGCAAAGGTTCGTTTGACAATGTGATGAATCTTATACACGTGCATTTACACCCAACATTAATCTCTAACTATGGCTTGAAATTGGCTACATCTTCTTCAAAGTAAGTTGATCATCTCAATTCTAAATCCGGTATAAACACTAGGTATTTAAACAGAACAGATAAAATAATATAGTGACAGTCCGATCACGGAATAGTTATCGATAGTAAGTTGAATAAGGAAAGTACGAAGGAACACGAATCTCAAGATGCTAATTTGCACACGAAAGACAACTCCTTACAATAGGAGGAAAACCTACGTTACTAGTAGTTGGTTCAACTAATGAACCTGTATATATAGGCGATAAATCTGGAGTAGACTTTTTTGCATATACGCCCGATCCCAAGGATCCAATGAACTCCCAAGCCAATGGTACAAAGCCAGTAGAGGGATTAGAAAATATGCTCAAAGTAATTGTGTCTGCAGGGAGTAAAAATCTAACTTTTGATCTTGAGCCAGCTTTTAGAGATCCAGGACACTACAATGCCCCCTTCTATCCAACAGTACAGACAACTTATTCTTATACACTAAATGGA
This sequence comes from Nitrososphaeraceae archaeon, assembly GCA_036558405.1. GTDB lineage: Archaea > Thermoproteota > Nitrososphaeria > Nitrososphaerales > Nitrososphaeraceae > TA-21. The sequence goes on from DATBFR010000013.1 coordinate 1,988, forward strand.
ACAATAAATGATACTCCAGTTAAAATTAAATGGACAAGCGCAGTTGGAGGCGTAGAATCTAGACCTGGAGACAATTCTACAGTCAAGATTTCAGATGGAGTTGAAAGAAAAGGTTTAGCAGGGGGTTTCAGTTGTCCTGAATCTAGAACACTTGTTGCGTTTCCCGAGCCATATGAATCAAATGTAGACATGCAGGCTAAGTTGGCAGAAATTGGAAATAAGACTTTGGTCAAATAAACGAAAATAGACAATCGTTTGGACTGAATCCTTACTCAGGATTCGCTCCTTCCGTTCTTTTACTGATGCTTAGGGAAACTAGGAGACTTAAACGAATTATTCTCTACTCAGTTGCATTATCACATAGTATAATCCATCATAGTAGAAACATATGTGCGTGAAAACTGTCATGCACCTACCTGTGTCTGATTATCTTTTACATTACATATATCAGATGGTTGAACTGTAATCATGCATGTTCAATGTATGAAATCATGATGATCCTTATTAGTTAGGGGGCCAAATACAATGCTGATGCCAGAAATTCAAACGAGCATGATTGGTATTCGACATTTGTACCATATTGCTTAATAAGTCGAGTTGGCAGCAGCTAAGTGTGCAGTCCAGTTGGGGATCTGCAAAAAGATTGGCAGATAGTAAGCCCAAGTTACTAGGATTGATATCGGCTATTGTCATAGGAGTTTTGGCAGTGCCTGTAATTCTACCTCACGTGTCTCATGTTGGCATGATCTATCATATACTATTACATTTGGCTAGTCTAATTATTTCAATTTTCCTTGGTGTAGTATCTTTAATTGCTTACAAGAGACATAGATCTAGCAGGTTATTATTTATGGCATTAGGGTTCATGTCACTTGTATTAATTGAATATATGTATCTGGTATTTGCGACAACCAATATTGAGGATATAATAATACCGGTTGTAAAAATTGAATTACCACATGTAATACTGTTTGCCATGATTACTTTATTTGGAATAGGAGTTTTCAGACTGAATAACAAGAATTCCTGAGTTCAGAAATAGTCATTAGAGCATTCATCCTGCTTAAATCACGCTAATGTTTAACTCGAAACTTGTAAAACCTTTCAACTTGCTATTGAATCTCTCCTAAACTTAGTTAAAGGAAATCTAGGTATTACATACAGAGAGCCCCTTCGACTATCAAGCATTGGCAATCGAGTACTTGCTTTTCGACTTTTCCTTTCATTTTTGGAAAGAAATGACAGACCAGAAATATGTAATAAGCAATAAAAAAATTCTGATTCTTCTATTGCTAAATCTATTGTATTTTCCAAAACTAAATCAATTAAATTCTTCGTTGCTTGATTCCAACTCAAGAGGTCTACCGAATCCTATATCTGGTACATTCGTCGAATAAACTAAAAAGTTATTATGTTAGCTATTCGCTGCCAGAATAATGCAAAAAAGTAAAACAAACTACAGAGTTATTTCTGGAATACTCATTGCGACAGTATTATCAATTGGTATGATGACAACAGGGATCACAAAGGTCTTGGCTCAAACGAATCCAATGAATTCGTCACTCAGCCAAGGAACAGAAAGTGGCAGTGAATCAGGAGGACATATGCATATGGCCTCTGCCGGTGCAGCAGGTAATCAAAGTACAGTATCCCGGGACTCAATCGCACTTCTCTTACAAGGCCAGACTATTCCTGCTAAAGGATTCTTGCATATTTATGATTCTACACCATATATGATAAATGCAGGGCACGTTGCTCTTCACATACCATGTGATGCGAATTCGAAGCCTGTTGTGAATGTGCTCATAGGACCTGCTCCTGACTTTAAGGTTGTAGAGCCAGAGATCATAAAGGAATTATCTCAGCCC
>DATBFR010000014.1:0-75993 GCA_036558405.1 Nitrososphaeraceae archaeon
ATGGACTGGGCGGGATTTGAACCCGCGACCTTTCGGTTGCGAACCGAACATTACTACCCCTGAACTACCAGCCCTTCAATCTGTCTAGAAAATGATACCCTGATATATAATATGACCATTACCTTAATCGAATATGGTGCAATCGGCGCAAAATAATTATAAGAATGTAATTTGACTGCATTCGCAACCACGTCGTACATTTTCATGGTAAGACTTGCTTTGATAGAATAAATTACGAAGAGAAACTGTGTCCTCATTAAAGATAGGCACATAATCAAGCAAATCCTAGCAAGTCTATGATCGTTACCAATCCTCACCGTAGTATTTAGAAACCTGTATTATTGAGACAAAAGAGTTAAATAAATACGATTTGACATTAGCTAAATCGAACATGGAACCCTCAGAACACGAGCACCTTGATATAATTATCAGAAGAACTATACCAACAGATATTCCAAAAATAGTTAATTTGCAAAAGGAATCCTTCCCTTACCTCGCTAAATATGGAAATGTATGGCATCCTGACGAACTTCAAAGTCATCTAATGGTATTTCCCGAAGGACAGTGCGTGGCAGATTTAGGCGGCGAAATAATAGGGTCGGCCAGCAGCTTAATTGTCAGACTGAAACCAGAGTATGCAGACCATACCTGGGAACAAATTACCGGCAATGGAATGATGACAACGCATGATCCCCGCGGTGACAGCCTCTATGGCGCAGATATTTCCACACATCCCAAATACAGACACGAGCATATCGGCAAAAGACTGTATGACTTTAGGAAAGAGACCGTGATCAAATTCAATCTGCGAAGAATGATAAGTGGTGGAAGGCTTTTCAATTATTGTGATTATGCAGACAAAATGTCAGCTCTTGAATACGCTCAAAAAGTTATTGCTCACGAATTGCGAGATCCCGTACTTTCATTCGAGCTCGACAACGGGTTTAGATTCATTAAGGTCATGCCTAATTACCTGGATGACGTACGTTCGCTGAATTATGCTAGTTTCATAGAGTGGCTTAATCCTGTACAAACTACTGCCAGCAAATCATGAGTGTTATTGATTGTCATGTTCATCTCAATAGTTACCATGATAGTCCCTACTCCAAATTAGAGGATCGACTATCCAATCTTGAACAGTATATGGAACGCTATAGTATAGAAGTATCCATGATCTTATCCTCGTACCTAGTAAGCAATCAAAGACCTTCAGTGGCCAAATTACTTCAATTGACAAAAAAAAATCGAAATTTGCGACTGGTTGGAGGCTTTAGTATAGACAACCATACTGAGGAAGACGTTCAACATTACGAGAGATGGCTGCGCGAAAATGAATTAATCGGAATAAAAATTTACTGCGGGTACGAGCCTTATTTTCCCTCTGATCAAGGCTATCAAAAGATTTATGATCTTTGTACCGAACTTAATGTACCTGTTATGATGCACTGTGGAGATACGTTTGCTAAAAGCGGCAAGCTCAAGTACGCTCATCCTCTCAACGTGGATGAAGTTGCAGTAAACAATCCTGATCTGAAGATAATAATATGTCACTTGGGGAATCCTTGGATACTTGACTGCCAAGAAGTATTGTACAAGAATCGAAATGTTTACGCAGATATATCAGGATTATTCTTTGGTCCTACCAATGAATACTACGAGAAAAAATTAATAGAACGGATAAAAGAATTACTAAGTTACACATCCAGTCCTCATCATCTACTCTTCGGAACTGACTGGCCTATATCTGAAGTAGAAACAACCTTCAAACTTGTAGATAAACTACTACTGTCAGGCGAGGATCGAAATCTGCTAATGTATGGTAACGCAAGTAAATTATTTGATTTATAGAACTACATACTTGACAGGATATGGGGCACTCACAATGTGTTATTTGTGTTATTTCAAAAGTCTAATTACAAGTTATGAAAAATATATTTAACTAAAATTAATAACAATAGATCCCGTGTTAGATGTTACTTGGTTCAGGATGGTATGTCTCGATCTGAATTGTTATATTGCTTATTCCAAATTTGTTCTCAATGAGCGCACTTATCTCCCTTAATATGGCCTGGGATTTGGCTGGATCCAATATCACAACATGAGCTGAAAGAGCGTTAATGCCAGAGGTTATGGTCCAAATATGTAATTTGAAAATGCCAGTGACGCCTTTTACCTGCATTATTGCTTTCTTAACTTCGTCGTGTGAAATCTCCGGAGGAACCCCTTCCATGAGAATATGAACTGATCTTTTCATCAGAGACCATGTGCGAGGAAGAATGAATACTGCTATGGCTATACTTGCCAGTGCATCTACCAAGTAAATGTTTGTAAAGATAATAATTAAAGCGACTACTATTACACCTGCAGAACCAAGAGTGTCACTGTAAACTTCAAGAAAGGCGCTTTGCATGTTTAGACTTTCTTCATGTCTTCCATGATTGGCGATTTTAGATCTGGACAAGACTTTCAGCGAAATGAGATTTATCGCCAATCCAATAACTGCAATAATTAGCATTGATGGGCCAATTACTTCCACAGGCTGAAAAATGCGTTGATATGCTTCGTAAATAATGTATACTGAAATTGATATCAAAATAACACTATTAGCTAAAGTAGCAAGTATCTCCAACCTATAGAATCCATATGTTCTTTGAGGGGTAGCTGGTCTTCGGCTAAAGCCTATTGCTAAAAGAGAAAGTGATATTCCAGCCACATCAGTCAACATGTGACCTGCGTCTGCAATGAGAGCAAGACTACCAAAAGCTAAACCTCCAATTAACTGAACTACAAAATAAGATGCTATTAAAATTAGTACTATTCTTAGCTTACGTATTCTCTCTGCGACGATTTGTTTTTGGCCTTCCAATAGCAGATCTTCGTTAAATTGAAATGATTCTGCATTTTTAAGTTTGTACCTGAAGGTAAGCTGAAGAAACTCCAGTCATTGGATTTAATGGCTTTAGTAAATAGCCGAATATGGCACTAGTCATCAAGTAATTAGTTTTTTCCCAAGGCCTTAGGAGCTGAAACAGCGAAATATCGAGTTTAGGAATCCTATCATTCTAGAATAGAATCGAAAGATTACAAAGCCAACACAGAATCTAATTGGCACGGATATTTCCGAGCTTCCAGCGATAACGAATCATTAAAAAGGCATATTGCCATTAATACGAGCGTGAGCGAGAAGATCGAAACGGAACAGGATGAAATTAAGGATGAGACCCACGAACTACAGGATGCAGAGCAGGACGAAATTGAGGAAGATGACGCACAAGAGGATAATGACTAATATAAGCAATAACTAATCACGAGTATTTTCTATGCGTCCAAAGTGAGGACTAAATCTCGTCCTCAAACTCTAGTCTTATGTTAATGAATATCTAGGCGATTAGCACGTATTCATTTCGTATGCATCTACTCAATCCTTAGTACGCTCTGATACACGCCTATCAGCTGTTTTGTATCATTTAAGTTTTCGCCATTTCGCGCATCGTAAGCAACTGATATTACAAGCAAGTAATACCCTGGTTCAGAAATCCCAATTCTCAGAATATTATCGTCATGCGAGGATTTCTTGATCCCCTTACTATGTACCAGTGGAAACTCGGCTATCTTTTCAGATGACTGTACTTGGCTCAACGTTCCATTTGAGGTTACCTTAGCCTTCACAATTTCTGCTTTTGCCATATCTGGAACAGACCCTCCAGTGATTTGAACTCCGAGCGTACCGTTTGATGTTGTATTTATTGTATTCAAGGCAATGGTAACCGATGTTCCACTAGAGAGGTTGCCAAGAAGAAAATTGTCAGTAACGATATTAGTTAGAGGAACAGCTTTAATTCCTGTCCATGTTATATTTCCCTCTGTCTGACTCTCAAGAGTTTCATTCTTTATAATATTAACTCTTGGCAAAGAGACCGGGGTAAGATTTCCTCCATTGTTTGCTACAATATCCATAGTACAATTGCAGTCAGTCGCAAACAAAGGCTGAATCAAAAGTGGTGAAGAATATGCGTTTACGGCAGCTATCAATAGAGCAATTGATCCAACACAAAGCGTAATGCCCACTGCAAAACTATTCTTTGGAATACAATTTTCATTTTCGCGCAAGTATATTATAATGTCTTCAACTCCCTAATCCACATAGCAGGAAAGTCCATTCAACTTTATGTATTCGTCTAACTATTTATTAATCAGGCGCTGCTCCAATTCTATAAATTATCCCTCGAGCAAATGAGAGAATATACAAATAACCATCTGGCCCTACTTCCATGTCTGATATTCCTCCAAAGTCAGAGGCGAAAATCAAATTCCTTGTTTCAACGTCAGTATCCGCTACTTTATCTGAAACTGTTCCAGAAAGTAATAATCCCGTTCTGGTCGAGTTCAAATCAAAATGATAAATTCTTCCATGGTGGACGTCTGATACAAAAAGATCGTTTTCGTATTCCTTGCCCAATTTGTCGGTATTAAGAAATTTTAACTTCGTTGGCCCTACTGTATCGATCCAAGTGAACTGGGGATCACTGTATTTGCCTTTGCCCTCGAAGTAAACTAAATTAGAATAGTTAAAATTCGCTGGCGCCTTTCCTTGTATTTTGGACCAACCACTATTGAAACCGGGCCCAACTAGATTTATCTCATCAGCTGATCCAGCGCCATTTTCAGTATCCCATAATCTACCATTAAGAGGATCGAAGTCCAGTCCATAACTATTGCGGATTCCATAGCCAAAATATTTCCTAGCCGGTCCATTATCACCAATTATGGTGTGGATTGGTTGACCATCAGGAGAAATGCGAAGTATGCCACTGGTGCCATCTGGGGGGCTGCCAATTTCATTATTCTGCGCCTGGGTTGTGTGTCCATCCACATCTCCTATTGGAACATAAAGGTTACCGTCTTGGTCTATTTCAATTGCTCCTCCATTGTGTCTTGGACCTGGAGTAGCCGGTAGATCGAGCAATAGTTTGGGATTGACCAATTTAGCATTTTCAAGATTGTATCTGTACAATCTATTTGAAACTATAGCATCACCGCCACTCGTGGAATTACTAATTTCAGTAAAGTACAAAAAAATGTTAGTCTTAGAGCTCTGATTCTCAGACACGGCTAGACCAAGTAATCCCCTTTCTACTTGCGAAGCCGTCTTTACTTTGGCGAGAGGTTCTGAAACTACTGCGCCATTTATTATTCTGGTGACTGTTCCTTTTTCCTTTTCGAGAACTATTATATCATCAGGTCCCAAAAATGCCATAGATGTTGGAAAAACTAGGTTTTCTGCTACGACTTCAACTCTAAGCTTGGGGTCCATTACCTTTGGTGTTCCAGTGCTCTTATCAAATAAGGATCCTGGAATTTCCTTGACAGTATATTGATTAGGTAATTGTCCATATATGCTGATTTCGTTGAAAGCGCCAAATAAGGCCAGGATTGTTAGTAAACATATAGAGGACGTGCTCACAGATCGACACGACGACATATTTTGTTACGAACTTTCTGGTACAAGGATATTAAATGTGTTTAAAAGAACGTATTGAGGAATGTTAATCAATTATTTTTTACGTTTTGGTATTAAATCCGATGGTCTAAACCCATGCAGGATGGAGCCAAGAAGTGTACCTCGCTTATGAACCTTGACGAACGCTCTTACTTAAAGTGTTTGTCAGCCTCTTTAATGCTGCAGATCCGTCAAGCTTACGCAAATGCACGACTATCAAAACAAATTCCTTCGTATGTAGTTTCGCTTTTTTTAGTGTCAAATCAAACTCCATATTAGTTCTGACATTGTAACTCTTTCCTTTCCTTAACAATTCTGTTAATTTAGAGTATTGCCATTCGTAGAGATCATTAAACCTCCCATCCAATATAGTTCGTTCTGTTCTATATCCATGATTATTGAGTACTATTATTATGGGGTTAAGATTTTCTCGCGCTATAGTACTAAGCTCCACTCCTGTCATTTGTAAGGCACCATCACCGACTAGAACAATTGGTCTTATTTTTGGGTTTGCGAGTTTAACACCAATTGAGCCAGGAATTGCAAATCCCATAGATAAATAATAGGCTGGTGAAAGGAATTCTGTCCCTTTATGTATTACAAGATCCAAACCACCAAATAGTGCATCACCTACGTCCGCTATTACTATATAATCAGCAGATACGAATTGATTAAGCCGGCGAAATAGGAAATCAACTGTAATTCTTTGATCTGCAATGTGGAATTTCTTTCCCAGATTTCTACCGATGCCAATTTCAAAGTTTTGGCAATTACTTCGCTTTACCAACCTAGCATCAACAAGCTTTTCAAGGAAATCATGCATCAATACGTTTTCGTAGTTGTGATGTTTAATAGATAGTTTAGAACTTGTTATATTTATTGTCTTACCTTGATCTACTGGCGTTGGAGAGTTCCCAAAATCAATATCAGTCATAAATGTTCCTAACAACATTACACAATCACTTGATTCAACATGTTTCCTTACGATTGGATAACCCATAGCACCCTCATACACACCAAGGTATAATGGATGTAATTCATTAATTACGGACTTACTTAGCGGAGTTGACACAACAGGAATATTTGATTTCGAAACTAACTTTAGGAGTAAATTCTGTAGTCCAAACCTCTGTAATTCAACTCCTGCAACAATTACTGGTGAACGGGATGAATTTAGCATAGATATGGCATCTTTGAGAGCTTCTTCAAGTACAAGCGGATCCGATTTAGGATTGGATTTGAGATAGCAGTGAGGATTTGAGATAGTCTTGTAAACTATATCTCTGGGTAGTTCTATGTATACAGGCATCTTGAATCTGATAGCGGAGCCTAGTACTCGCTCGATCTCTGCAGGTGCATCTTCAGCATTGGTCAATATTGTTGAATCAATTGTAACATGGTCAAAAATATCTCTTTGAGTACTATAATCACGAACTTTGTGGTGCAACAGTGTATTTCCTTTCCTTTCTGATAAGCCCGGAGAACCACTTATTACTATTACAGGGGATTTTTCGGCAAAAGCTTGAGCAATTGGATTAACAATCTTTAATCCTCCAACACAGTAAGTCACACAAGCTACACCCAATCCGCAGATTCTTGCGTATGCATCTGCGGCAAACCCTGCACTTTGTTCATCGCAAGTTGTTACTATCTTTAGCTTGCTTTTTGATAATTGATCGTAGAATCCAAGCACATAGTCGCCAGGAATTCCAAAAACATGTCTAACGTTGAGGTTATAGAGTCTAGTTATCAGATATTCTCCAACGGTAGAGATACTTTTGCTAGACATCACAAATCTAGTCTTTGTACAATGAATTAAATCTTAATATTTGATCAGTCCAGTACAATACGCTACCTTCTTCTGGCAACTATTGTATGAGTTTGGTCTACATACCATCTTACTTTATCCTTAAAATTCGCCCACCAGTCCAAAAACATGTCGCTAGTTTCAGATTCGAATAGCAAGAAGCCATTATATTCCGTTCCCCAAGCGTGATCATATTCTCCCAATAGCTCTATTCCGGGAGGCAAACTATTTTTCAGATCATGCCATTCTTTGTTTGCCTTATCCTTTTCTGCACTATTCATAGATCTAAATCTATAAAATACCAACATGGTTGCCGACATAATTTTTAGCCTGTTGACCTAACGTATTAACCTATCTTTGTATGATGATGATGGGTTAGAATCATAATTAAATTAAGAAGGAGAATTCTAAACGCCGATCTTACAAATTAAATGGTTCTATAATTGAATTAATTTAACTTAAAGCAGTTAAATCTCATCACAATTTCTTATAATGCGTCCTAACAGTGGTAAGTTTAAATCAAATTTTTTTTAATACGTAAAGCTCGATATGATTAAACTCGATTTTACCTTACAGAACCTACTTTAATAGAGTTCATATGCTACGAAGTATAATCTCTTTGATTGTAGTAATTCGAATAGGCACTCAATCTCAAAAAGAACCTTTTAAAGAGATCGAATCTTATTTCATCCAATCTTCATCATTCTATTACTAATCAATAGTACTTGCAGAATTGCCCATAAAGCTGTAATTATCGCTTTTATAGTCGATATATTGGATCAAACGACTAAAAAACTACTATCGCTTGTATTATCGCAAAAATAATACCTAGTAATCAGAGACATCCGCCAACAAAGGGAACTCCCATCACATTTTAGGAAATCTAGTAGGAATACCTATTGTAGAATTTTCGTAAACGACAAACTGCAAGGCGCTCAAAAACATCTGTTCAGTGCTTGATGGCTGTAAACAAATGTCCATCCAATCATAAGAAACAAATGAAGCAAACAGGGTGCCAAGGTAATAAGAACTGCAATAAATTCTTGGGAATTTATTTTGTTTCACCTCATCGAGCTACCTTAAGGTAAAACTAGTGTGTTGCCATGTGAAAGTGGTTAATTTAAAGAATGCTTGAATTCCCTTTGCATATTGATTGTGAGCTTATATATATTGATTTTGCCGTTTTTGACTGTGATAGCCGGAAACAAGAAATAAGTATCAGATAGTAATAAAGTGACTTAATTGGACTCTCGGGGTTACTATGCGATACTTGGAGTTTCTGAAAGAGCCTCATTTCTTGATATAAAACGGTCGTACAGACGGCTTGCTAGGAAATATCACCCTGATAGGAATCGGAACTCGCAGTCAGAGGAAAACATAAAGAGACTTAACCAAGCATATGAAATTCTCTCTGATAAAGATAAGCGGCGACTTTACGATTCAGAAGCTTTCATGGATGAGAAAACCCAGGAAGCTTCTAGTGAAACTGTAAGTGACTCCGTCAGTCAACCACCTCACAAGATGAAGGGTCAGCCGCAGTCTGATTCATCTTCAAAAAGTTTTAGGATCCAAGGTACCACTACGAATCCATCATTTTCCGCGTTGGACGTCCCACGGAGCAGATTCCATATTATTATTGATCCTAGTTTATGCCTCGCTTTTGGTGGTTGTGAGACCATTTCGCCTCGAGTATTTACTGTGGATAAGAATAAGCGTATAAACCCGAAAGCAAAAGTTCGGTCTGAAACTGCAGACACTATAGAAAGAATTGTTCTTGCCGCGCAAGCGTGCCCAACCAAGGCGATCACTATAATTGACAGATACACCGGAGACCAAATTCATCCATAGGTCATGTTATATCTTGCGGCTTCAAAGCTGGTAGGAGATTAATACAAATCATAATGACGCTTTCATTATTTAAACAACCTCTTATGTTCCGCCATCATGCACCGGTTGTACAAGACGTCGAAGCCCTTCTCCAGTGCGAGTCTCTCTGCTTCCTCATTATGTATGCCTTCCTGCAACCAAATGACCTTGACACCTTCTTTTAAAACGGCGTCTTGAATGATAGGATAAACATCATCTGATTTCCTGAATATGTTGACAATGTCTACTTGCTCAGTTATGTCTGATACTTTATTATAACAGCGTCTTCCCAATACCTCGGCTGCGTTAGGATTCACTGGTATGATGTTGTACCCAAGGCCCAATAGATACCTAGGAACGAAATGCCCTGGCTTTGGAGGGCTAGTGGACATTCCAACCACTGCAATGTTCCTTAACTTGTAGATATCCTTAAGTTGATTATCCGAATGGTTATCTCTTTGAGAAGTCACATATCAAGTTCCGCACTAATACTTAATAGTTTATCCTCGCGTGCTTGAGTTGGACTGTTACAAGCATACCAATTATATAAGCCGATTAACGTAAAGTTATAACAGACTGCTTTGAACTCGTAACTACGGACACATAGTAGATTTTCAATATTTTAAGGAATAATAAAAGATTCTATAAAGATCTGATACAACTTCATGAATTTTTTATAGAAACTCAGCACTAGTTAAAAAACATTTGGGATAAGACTTATATATTAGAATAAACTATATATATTAGTATTTTTATGCTCTTAATTCTTGAGGTGAAAAAGACTGGTTAAAGACATCTCACTTTTTACAGACCGCTGTCCTCGTTGTGGAAAAGGACCTATGGTTACTGACAATTCTAGCGGAGAGATGTTTTGTGGTAATTGTGGTTTTGTGATAACCGAAAGGATTGAAGAGACTGGTCCTGAATGGCGAGCATTCTCTAAGGAGGAACATGAAGATAGGAGCAGAGCTGGGATTCCCACATCTCTGGCTATGCACGATATGGGTCTCGCTACAATTATTGGACCGATCGACAAGGATGCCTCGGGAAAACCCCTATCGGCTTCAATGAAAAGTACGATTGAAAGACTTAGAACATGGGATAGTAGAAGTCAGGTTCATGAACCTGTAGACAGAAATTTTAGACAAGCGTTCAGTGAATTAGATCGGTTGAAAGATAAGCTCGCTGTTGGAGATGCGGTGATCGAGAAAGCAGCTTATGTCTACAGGAAAGCGCTAGAAAAGGGCCTTGTAAGGGGTAGATCAATATCTGCACTAGTTGCTGCGGCATTATACGCTGCTTGCAGAGATACGGAAACTCCTAGAACATTGAAGGATATTGCAAACGCGAGCAACATTAAGAAGAAGGATGTAGCAAGGTGCTACAGATTATTAATCAGGGAATTAGATTTGAAAATGCCAGTTGTAGATCCAGTGAAATGTGTCGCAAGAATTGCAAGCAAGGCAGGTTTATCTGAAAAAACGAAACGAAAGGCTCTTGAAATTCTAAAGAAAGCAGAAGAAGGAAAGATATCTGCTGGTAAAGACCCCATGGGTTTAGCGGCTGCGGCTTTGTACGTCGCTTGCGTTATGAATGGAGAAAATAAGACTCAAAAGGATGTAGCAGAAGCAGCCGGAGTGACTGAAGTAACGATCAGAAATAGGTATAAAGGATTGAAGCTCCATTTGAAACTCTAGGGAATATTTATTTGCTTAAACTCCATTCTCACGCAGCTTGGAGATCAACGGGTTTACATGTTATAGCCTATCTGTGACAACTATCTGAAAATCTAATGTAAGTTTAGTCAGGCCAATTGTAACACTAATCAAATCACAACTTAGTTACAACGGCCAAACAAGTAATAATTATTGAACCTCGATTGCAGATTCAGTAAATCCGAGCCTCACCAAGTATTCTTTAACATCATCCCTGTGATCACCTTGAAGCATAATGAATCCAGACTTTGAGGTCCCGCCACACGCTAATTTACTTTTCAATTCCTTGGCAATATGATGCAAATCGCTCATTTTCGGATCAATTCCCTCAATCAATGTAGTAGTCTTAGAAAATCTCCTTGTTTCTAATCTGACAACTATTCTTGTTTCTTCCTTATCAAGTTCTCCACATGCACATAGATCGTCAGGTAGGCCACATTTTTTACATACCACAACCATCTTTTTGTTATTGTTGTTTCTATTTTCCTATTATTAAGGATTACCCGCTCTGAGGACCGATGAAAATCCTTAATTTTCAATTCAAATATTTTCTAATTCAGGCTATTTTTGATCAGATTAAAATATTCATACTATCATATCGCTAATATTGTTCAAAAGTGAAATTCCATCTAAGGAAAATTTGGAAATGATGAATAGGGAACAAAGGTTGAATCTCTTTCGAAAATTTCTGGCAGCTAGCCGGCATAATAGGTTAATTCTACATCACAATCTAATTAGAAGCACGTTTGATCTTCCTCTTAGACCGAATATCGAGACCCTAATTCAGAAATACATAAACTCCTATTATGAGTACGTTGACAATATAAAGAGATGTGGTTATAACAATGACCTCCTGGATGCTATAAAGGAAGAAGATACCGCGCTGGAAAAAATAATTTCAATTTACGAGCATAGATTACATTCGAATAGAACTGATAGTTTTATTTAAACCTAAATTCATTATTAACAGCCATGCCTTCAGGCGGACATGACGAAAACCCAGATTCTGGTTTGAAATCAGCAGCAGATAGCCTGACAAAGGGTGGAATCCTAGTCAGAGAACCTTGTGATGTTTGCAATGGGGTTCAAGTAAAATTTCGGGATCAATTAAGATGCGTAAACTGTGGGAGGGTTACCTATGAGAATAAACTAGAACCTATTCCTACAGTACACAAAACTAACGGTTCAAAGGAAATCATTAAAGATATTGACTCCTCTAGTCCATTCCACCTACAATTCGAAAAGATTTTCGTACCGTCAATAGAACGTCGAATTATGGAATTGATTCAAGAAATCAAGAATGATAATTCAATTCTTGAAGAAATCGCAAAGGCGCGACTAATAGACACCTATTTGAGCATATTAAACAGATTCAGAAAGGTTCGCAATCCCAAGTAGGTTACTTCTGATAAATGAGATAAGTCAATTGGTGCAAATCGGAATGTATTTAAGGAATCTATCTGATTTTAATATGAAATGGGTGAAGGTAAGAAGAAGAATGCTCCATTACCAGCGTCAAGTGCAGGTCTGCTGAGATTCTTCGAAGATGAAACTAGAGGTGTAAAGGTTAAACCTGAAATTATTCTTGGGGTAACTGGCGCATTGATAGGAATATCCATAATCATTAGGCTTGTTTTTCCAGTGTAGCAAGTTAATTGATTATTGGGAGTAAAGATGATAGCGTAACTAGTATACACAAGCGCTGGCATTTTACTCAAATTAATCCTTCTTCCTACAAGATCTCACTTGCCATTTATGAATTATGTGCGGCTACACTAGCAGTTATTTCATTTTCTTTTTTCCCTTTCAACTTAAGTACGGTTTTTACGGCGAGCGTTCTTGCAGCTAGTATCGCTATCATTTGTATTTTTATAGATTATTTTCTATTGTTAGGGACTCCAGTCAATAAAGGCTCCAAGATTATTCATGTTTCCGCATTTGCTTATTTATTATGGTTTATGACCGTAGTTTTTGGATTAGTAGCCAATTTAGTGTTGGCAAAAAATAGTACGCTAACTAGCTATATTATTGAAGGTATGTTCATGGCAATAGCATTGCGTTACTGTATATTTAACTCTGTTTTTGGTGCAAATAAGTTGAGATCGCTTATTGTTTCGCCCGTTACCCCGATATTTTTTCTGTTTTTGTCACTCCCATATCTTAGTTTTGATGTACGTTCTACAATAATTGGGGTAGTGTTTGGTTTTGTGTTATTAGGCATAGGTCTAGTTTGGTCGATTATAGCTGACAGAAGCGGTAGACCAGCTGTAAAGAGTACTTTCCAAGTCCTACAAGCATTCATATTGGCTTGGACGGAAAAAAGAAGAGAATCTATAGAAAGCATTCTTGAATCAAAAGCATCCTCGAATGAAGTTCTTACCTGGATTATGAGTTTTTACAGTGCAGAAAAAAAAGATGTACATCTTATTTTGCCTGAAATTCATCCTGGTCCGTTTAGTCCTATAGGAGGAAGCGATCTGCCATATAGGTTATTTGATTTTTTCGACAGAAGGGCTATCGTGTTTCACAGCATTTCAGACCATTCTTTAAATTTGCCATCTCTTTCAGAGGTAACAAGATATATAGATTCATTGAACGCTCGTGAATTGCAAGATGAAAGTAAAGTGTGCAGCATCCCAGTGCAACTATCGTCATTACAATTCACAGTAACTGGAATTGCATTTTCATCAACAGCACTGGTTATCGTCTCAAAAAAAACAGGTATGGAGGACTTGCCATTTACTTTTCGAATCTCGATAGAAGAGAAGATTCCAGAATTGGGATTTCAACATCTTATACTAGTGGATGCTCATAATGGCGTAGGTGAAAAGATTAACAAAGATGAAGAAAGCGAGCTTGTCCAATTGGCAATAAGTTGCCTGAACCGGCTTACTACAGCGAACCGGTACCCCTTTAAGGTTTCGTACGTAAGTACGACCGTTCCCTATCCACAACTAAATAAACATGAAGATATTGGAGAGTCAGGTTTTGGTGTAATTGCGTTCGACATAAATGACTCGAAATACGTGGTAGGATGGTCTGATTCTAATAATTTTGCAAAGGGCCTTAGACATAAGGTAATTGAACAGGCAAAAGATAATGGAATCAATATTTTGGAGTTGATTACTTCTGACTCGCACACAAGTTCTGGAAAAAGAACAAAAGAGGGATATTATTCACTTGGAGATAAGACAGACCAAAATCAAATAGCTACTGTATTCATTAACATTGCGAGACAAGCCTTGGAGAACTTTCGTCCCGCAGAAATTCGGATTATGCGTTCCAAATCAAATGTAAAACTTATGGGCTCGGACCAATTTGATTCATATTCTTTGGCATTAGAAAAATCTATGAAAATTACGAAAATATGTATTGCACTAACTGTAGCCGTTTATGTAGTCATGCTTGTGATGCGCTGATCGTTGAAAATAGAATCTTCTCAAACCCCAACCTCCATCCTGCCATTTGATTAGCTTTTCCAAATGTACTTGTTATGTCAATTTTCCTTGGAGCTTTAGGTAGTGTATCGGGCCATTTCGCTGCAATTTGTTTGACTTTCTCACTACATTCGAGTGTAAAGATTCTTTGTATTTGCGCAATTTAGTTTCTATGATTTTTGATTCTATCGATATGATTTGGCAAGCCAGGATAGCAGCATTTATTGCACCATTAATTGCAACACAAGCGACAGGCACACCGGGCGGCATCTGAACGATGGACAGAAAGGAATCAATTCCTTTTAGTTTACTAGAGATTATGGGAACTCCTATAACAGGCAGAGTAGTTAGAGACGCTATCATCCCCGGTAAATGAGCCGAACCGCCCGCTCCAGCGATGATGACCCTAACGCCTCTTTTTCTAGCGCTTTTGGCATACCTGAACATCCTCTGAGGCGTCCTATGTGCAGAGAGGATCTTAAGTTCGCTGGCAATCCCCATATCATCAAGAAAACTTGATGCGTCATTCATTATCGGCAAGTCTGAATCACTTCCCATTACTATGCCAACAAGCGGCTTGGACAAATCAGTTAACGTCACTGTGCTTCTCGACAATTAATTCTTTCCTAGCCAATTGTGCCCTGCTTAACGCTTGCTCAATTGATTTGGCAACTATTGTCATATGTCCAAGTTTTCTTAATGGCTTTGTAGTCTGCTTTCCATAAATGTGCAAACTTAGACCCGGTATTTCAAGAACCCGCCCAATCCTCTTGAGCGAATAAAATCCAGAATAGCCTTCCGGTCCAAGTATGTTTACCATGACTGCAGGGGTAATTAACCTTGGACTTGCTAATGGCAATCCGAGTATTGCACGCAAATGTTGCTCGAATTGCGAAACAGTGCAAGCTTCAATAGAATAATGTCCAGAGTTATGCGGTCGAGGAGCGATCTCATTTACTAAGATGCTGCCATCTTTTTTAAGAAACATCTCTACTCCAAAAATTCCCGCGCCTTTAAGAGTTGTGATAGCCTTCTTTGCACATATTAATGCTTTATTAGCTAATTTATCGGGAATACGCGCAGGTGCTATCGTTGTGAAAAGAATATTTTTAGTATGGATGTTTTCAACAACCGGAAACGATTGAATTTGGCCAAAGGTATTACGTGCCACCATCACCGAGAGCTCCTTCGTAAAGGGAACAAAAGCCTCAAGCATGCATTGTTTACCTCGGAAATAACTTAGTCCTTTGGGAATGTCATTCTTGTTACGGATTAGGAAATTTCCCCGGCCATCATACGAATCTTTGCAAGCTTTCAATAATATTGGATAATCGTACTTTTGGGAATTCTTGATTAACAGGGCCTCGGAAGTAACTAATTCAAACTCAGCCACAGGAATCTTATTATCTTTGAGGAATTTCTTTTGTTTTGACTTATCCTGGATTATATTCAGTGTGCGGGGGTCGGGGTGAACCGGATATTTTTTCGATACCAGCTCCTCCAGGACTCTTGAGTTTGCAAGTTCAATTTCATATGTTAAAACATTTGAAATTTTCGCCAATTTGCGAATTGAAGCATTATCCTTGAAACTACTTACTATTAACTCGTCAGCCAGGGGCGCTGCAGGACATAGCCTTTCTGGGTCCAAAATTGCGATTCGTAGTGACATTCTCTTAGCTGCTATCGCTATCATTTTTCCAAGTTGGCCTCCGCCTATAATTCCGACTGTTAGACGGTTTGGTTCGTAGGAGCCAGTTGCGATTGAGTTTTCCAAGTGTGTACAAATTTGAGGTAGGGAATAGTAAATTAAAACTCTTTGATTATTTGACTTTAAACTTTAAAAAGTGCATTCACAGACAAATAAACATGGTTTTAAAAGGAAAAGTGGCGATTGTAACAGGAGCTGGCGGCGGTGTTGGAAAGGCTACCACTAAACGTCTCTATGAAGAAGGCTGTCGTGTAGTTCTAGTAGGGCGCGACAGATCGAAACTTTCTAAAGTAATCAAAGAACTTAATGACGATAAAAACTTGCTGGCCATAAGTGCCGATATTTCAAAGGAAGCTGAAGTACTAAGTGCCGTGGAACAGACTATTTCCGCATTCGACACTGTAGATATACTTGTGAATAATGCAGGAGTGCTAAATGATCCGATTCCGTTTCATATGATGACTGAAGACCAATGGGATTATCTGTTATCTACAAATTTGATAGGTACCTTTCAGACTACAAAAGCTGTATTACCAATAATGATTGATAAGAAAGGTGGAAACATAGTAAATATCTCTTCACTCTTGGGATTACGTACTATACCTAATGTACCTCTTTCAATCTACGGTGTAACCAAAGCGGGAGTGATTATGTTCACCAAGAGCATAGCAGTCGAGTATGGCCCTTTTAATGTAAGATGCAACTGTATAGTGCCTTCTACCATAAGAAGTCCAATGATTGAACCATTCTTACAAGATGATAAAGCCAGGTCAGTATTAGAATCATCTTTTCCGCTGAGACGCATTGGCGATGCAGAAGATATTTCTGGCGCTGTCAATTACCTGTGCAGCGAGGATGCAAAATGGGTTACTGGTACCACCGTGATTATCGATGGTGGATTGTCTGCCCGATAAAACCTTACTATGCTGGCAATCTTAACAAAGAAGATTTCCTGCGCTTTACCATTGGTAAAACCTTTTCGACTATTATCTCATGAAAATTATTTGTACGAGGATCAAAAGACATGAGGATTACATAAGATAACCTCCTGTTATTATCGGTAATTGGTATCGTAGCTCTTATAAGCTTGGCATAATGCGAACTAGCATAAAGAATATTTCCCAGCAATACCTCCCACCTTAGTCTCGTAAACTGACGAGTAGCCGCCGTTATTGCATACTGTGCTCTTTCCTCTGCGGATAACAAGGGTTTTAGTCCTGATCTGTGAGCAGATCCCATCAACAAGCCATCCTCGTTAGCTATCCCTGCAAATCGTATTGATTTGTCTAAACTTAACAATGATTTACAAAGTGAAGAATATGTAATCTTATCCAATGCACTTCTTTTAATTCATCTCTAATTTTAACTAGATGCTCTAGTTGTAATATAAAATAGATATTTGGTGGACTAAGCCTGACACAGGAGTATCAATAACTCTATGTTGATACTTTTGGTATTATTACAATCTTAACTGTTGTGATTCACAAGCGGAGAGAAAGAGGATGATAGGCCTATGATAAATCCTAAAATTACTGGATCCAGTTGGAGAAAAATATTTGGAAAAAGTAAATCTTTGCTTCTCCTATGAAATAGACGTAAATTTAATGTAGACAAATTAATTACCCTATGATCATGAATTCGGTCTCCGCAATTTAGATCCTTTCCAAGGTAATTGTATGAGGTAATGTATTTCATTTATCCTTTGGTAAGTTATTATGAAGCACCATATTTTTGGCACATGAGCCATTAGAGTGAATTGCGATTCTAAAAAAAGACTTGAGGAAGTTAGAGTATGTACGTTTTTGGTTCAAAAATAGGATTATCTAGATTATTATGCATTACGAACCAATCATTCCGGGTAATTTGATGGGTTTTCTATATTCCTTAGTTATGTTAATGCCATTATCTGCAGTTATCTTTACCACATTCAAACTACTACCTTCTGGTGGTGAAAGTGCTACTTTTTCTCCTGGAGCGATAATCTTTAACGTCTCTTTTGTCGGGCCGTAATCAATTGTAATATGTGTAAGTGGTAACTTACCTGTATTGGCCAAAATTATACGCGTATTGATGAATAACGATTGATCATCTCTCATCGCATCAACATCTAAAGAATAGTCCTCTCTATTAGTCATAGGAAGAACAAAAAACAAAATGATGACAACAGCGCCTGCGCCTGCGGCCGCAATGATGATAAACTTAGTCATTATCATTGTCCATCTAACTGGAATTAATGATAACATAAAACATATAACTATTACTCTGATTGGTGACAATCAATTAATAAAAGAACTCGACCATGTATAGACAACTATTAATCAATCCAAATTCGAATTCTAACGGTTTATGATCTAGTTATCGGTTTGCTAGAGGGTCAATTGAAAGCTTTATTGCCTCTTGATATTCTACAGTATAAAATATCAATCCCCTTTCATCTGCTTTCTTGTTCGAAACAAAGGTTTTATTCCCAAGGGCGAATAGTCTCCAGTTGAGCATGAAAAGCATAATTCTTTTTCGCTAATACCGATTGCTCTTGCCAGAGTAGACGTATCATTATAAACAACATGGTCCGCGCCAATTATCTTGACCACTTTTTCTGCTACCTCAGTTTCAGGAGAGTCTGGAGCGTGCTGATATGCAAGAAGTTCGTCTTGCGAGGGAAAGTCTATTCCAGCATAGCAGGGAAAGCGAATCGGGGGAAAAGTGACTATGAGTGAAATTTTTGATGCTCCAGCCATCCGTAATGTTTTTACGATGAATTCTGAACTAGTTCCCCTAACTATGCTGTCATCAACTACAACAACATGCTTTCCTTGGATGACTTCTCTAATTGGAATTATTCCCTTGTTGATTTCCACTCGATCTTCTTGAAAAGGTTCAATGAAGCTCCGCATTGAACCCTTTCTTCTATACCTGTCCTTTAGTAAGCCCTCCTCAAAGGGAATGCCCAATTCTTGTGCATATCCCAAAGCAGCTGGCCTAGCGGAATCGGGAACTGGGATTACTACATCTGCATCTGGGAAAGGATATTTTCGTGCTAAAAGGTGCCCCACCCTTTTCCTTACTTCATAAACGTTTATGCCTTCTAACACGCTAGTTGGGTGAGAGAAATACGTGAATTCAAAGGCGCAGTGAGCATGAGTAGTTTGACTCGAGAATTTCTGGCGTTCAAGACCATTAGAACCAAGTTTTAGCAATTCTCCTGGTTCGACATCGCAAATTAAATTCCCGCCAATTGAGTCGATGGCACAAGATTCTGACGATACGATATAAGTATCAGATTCTGGCATATGTCCTAGTACCAAAGGTCTGAAACCCCGTGCGTCACGAGCAGCATAAACTGACCCATCGCCTGTTAGAAAAGTGAAACAAAACGAACCGACCATTTCATCTTTCAAGATGCACATTGCTTCGACAAGTTTTACCTTTTCCCCAAGGTGCATCAAAAGTCTCTGGGCTGCAATTAGCGTATCGCTCATCGTCTGGGGAGAGAACGTACAGCCTCCAACCATGCCGGACAATTCTTCTGCATTAGCGATGGTTCCATTATGAGCTATGCAGAGGTCCCTAATCTTTAGTGGCTGTGCATTCTCTAAATTACTTTTTCCAAGGGTGGAATATCTGACATGTCCGATAGCGGCATTCGATTGATATTTTCTCACCAAGCCCCTGAATAGCTTTGCAGATGAGGATACTAGGCCAAGAGTCTTAAATGGACCTTTCGAAGGTACTGCAAATCCCCAAGATTCTTGTCCTCTGTGCTGTAATGATCTCAGCGAATCTATTACATATGGTACTACATTATGGCCTGACCGAGAAAATACTCCAACAACGCCACAATTCTCATGTACCATTTCTACTACTGAACATAGGTGTTCACAAGCATCACTTAAAATTTTCCCGAAGCAGTTGAATAAACACTAAATTGCAACCTCTAAGAATAACCTGACATAGCCAAGTCCAGACTATGATAACTCTTAAGTGCATCTTTCAAGGGAATCTTCACTATCACTTCTTTATCTTTTTTAAGTTCAATGTCCGAGCCGATCCCATTTACATATCCTATTTCTCCAAAAGAACAGCCCCTGTTTCTTAATATTCTCCTAGTTTCAATAGGGTCATTGCTTGCAAACAAGTACCTCGAGTGAGTTTCGGAGAAAAGCAGGTAGTCTAACCTCGAACAATTATTGGGAATATTGACCATATTTATCGAAATTCCTGCTCCACCTCTGAAAGCCATTTCCGCCAAGGATACAGCTAGTCCACCATTAGAGCAGTCATGTACACACCTAGCTATTCCTGAGTGTATTAGTTCCAAAATAATATTTCCATGAAGAAGATCCTTTTCAAGGGAAACTCGTGGAACTTTCCCTCCGGTGATGTGATGATAACTTTCGAAAAATTCACTACCACCCATTTCTCCCAGCGTGGAGCCTAAAACAAATATTGAATCACTCGGATGTAGAGTTGGCGTGACTAAATTTTTCCTACCTTCAATCAATCCTATTGCACCAACTACAGGCGTTGGCTTGATTGGCCCTTTATTAGTCTCATTGTAAAAACTAACTTTTCCTCCTACAACTGGGATCCCAGCGTAATTGCAATAATGTCTAATTGCCTCTATGCTCCTCTTAAAGCTCCAAAAAATACCTGGACGCTCTGGGCTACCAAATTGTAAATGGTCGACTATTCCAATCGGATTTGCTCCCGTGCATCTAATATTTCTACAAGCTTCAGATAGACAACCTAAGGTTCCAAAGTAAGGATCTAAGTAACATTGTTTGGAATTTCCGTCCAACTTGACTGAAATAAATTTATCTTCATCAATTCTCAAAACAGTGGCATCACCATCTCCAGGCTTGACAACTGTCCTAAGTCCAACCTCGTTATCATATTGTTGATAGACCCATTTCTTGCTGGCAATAGTATAGTTACTTAATAATATTAACAGTACTCTTTCATAATCTTCAATTAATGGGGGAGATATCTTATATTTTTGCAATCTCTTGATGTAGGATGGCTTACCATACTTACGACTAGCAAGTGGAGCATTAGCAAGGAAAGTTGACTTCATCCTTGCCACGCAGTCTCCATTGGATAATATTACAAGATCTTTGTGATCACGTACTTGCCCTATTATAGAATATGGTAAAGTGAATTTATAAGCTATTTTCTTAAAATCATTCAGTTTGTTTTTAGGTACTAATAATAGCATACGTTCCTGCGACTCTGATATCATGATTTCTTCAGTTGACAAAGAGGAGAATTTTTTATGAATAGATGACAGCTCCACTTCGAATCCCATTCCAAGAGCGTCAGATAATTCAGAAAGGCAACACGCCAATCCACCTCCTCCCAAATCCTTGATAGCTCTGATACTTCGTTGCTTCACAGCTTCCTGTATTGCTTCGATCAACAGCTTTTCCAAAAATGGATCGGGAATCTGAACGGCAGATCGATCTTCAACTAGTGATTTAGAAGCAAAGGAAGCGCCTCGAATTCCATCTCTTCCTGTGCTATTGCCCGCGAGTATTATCAAGTCTCCAACCTTTGCATCGTTAGAAATGATATCCTTCTTCAATCCTATGCCTATTGCGGCTACGTCTACAAGGCAATACTGGTTAAAAGACCCATCAAATTCAATTTCTCCACCAACAGTTGGTATTCCTATGCAATTACCATAATCTGCAATGCCTTTTACCACATTCTTAAAGAGCCATCTTGATTTTGAAGAATCATCACCAGATGAAATAGTTCCAAATCGAAGAGCATTTAGAATTGCAATGGGTCTTGTCCCCAACGATATTATGTCCCTTATTACTCCCCCCACTCCTGTAGCTGCGCCACCAAAAGGATCGACTGCCGATGGATGATTGTGACTTTCAATATGTACTGTAATTACAAGTCCATTACCTATGTCAAGAACTCCCGCATCATAACCTGGACCTACCAAAACGCGGTTACCTTTGGTTGGTAATGACCTGACAAGCTTCTTAGATGATTTATAGGAACAATGTTCAGACCACTCTGCAGAAAGCATTTCAACCTCGAGAGTATTGGGTTTCCTCTGGAGGTTTTTAAGTATGTATTTCTTCTCTCTTGATGATAACATGCTAACAGTGAACCTCTGGAAGTTTTGTTGCTTGTGTACGGGCTAAGAAATTTAATAAGGAATGAAATATCAAGACAGCATTGCTTTTTAAACCAAAGGGCATTAGCATATCCTCCGAAGCTCTTTCAGGATGAGGCATGATGCCCACTACGTTTCCCGCTATATTAGATACTCCAGCAACATGATCAACGGAACCATTAGGGTTTTCCTCTCTGTATTTAAAAATTATCTGACTTGACTTTTGAAGCGTCCTATATGAGCTTTTGCTGACCGTATACCGCCCCTCCCCATGGGCTACAGGAATATTAATAGTATCTCCGAGTTCGAACAAATTTGTAAAAGGTGTCGAGTTACTTACTACTTCCAGCTTTGTCCACTTACAAACAAATTGCAAACTATTATTCATAAGCAAAGCCCCTGGCAGCAATCCAGCTTCAACAAGAATTTGAAATCCATTACAAATTCCAAGAACTGGAAAATCGCGTTCTGCAAGCTTTCTAATTTCTCTGACGATCGGACTATGAGCAGCAATAATTCCCGCCCTCAATCTATCACCATAAGCAAAGCCGCCAGGCAAAATTATGGCATCAAATTTTTCGAGTGTTTCTTTTGTATGCCATACATATTCTACATCAATCTTGAGAACATTTTTCAATACGTGGTATACATCCTGATCACAATTACTTCCTGGAAAAACTACAACTCCAACTTTTGGCATTTAACTTAGATAATCTAATAGTATATTCCTTTTATTAATAGTTGAGGGATAGTTACGGCTACTACCAACCATGACGTGCGATAATACTATGTAAATTGAAACTGTTATAATCTCTTGCCTTCGTACTATACTTGTTATCAGATGTGTTTATTTTTCCTAAATCTCTAGTTTTGTCTCTTGACGGCAATGGGTCTAAAATTGTTTGCAATCGCTAGTATTATTGCCTTCTGATGGCTCAATAGTTAGCAAACCTAAACTCGCTTCAGTTCAAAGTATCAACAATACAAAAGTGATTGCAGACTTTCTTAACGGTAATTACTAATTCAACATTCAAACGTAAAAAAATAAAAAAAATTGGTATCCCGCACCTAAAGTCCCATTGGTTGCAAGTTTCAGCATTAGTCCAAATGTTGCTCCGTTATCATTACTAACCCTCATACCCGGTAGATCACTGGTATCATTAGTCTCCCACCATATGACTACCACACTATCTGAGTCTGAGCCTATCTCTACTCTAGAAGAATCAGCGTCAGTTATATTACTTGATTGATCTTGTCTGCCAAACGTCTTACCGCTTTCAGTAGATGGTCTGAACAGGAATTCATCGATTCCTGTCTTACTAGTCAACCACGCAACATACAAGCTATTTTCGGTTATAACAGGGGCGCTAGGCGATCAATACACGTTGCACCCTTAGGAGCATATAGCGGCTGGGCCGCCCTAGAAATTGTTGTTATTCCAAGAGTTATTATTATAATAACTCCTAAAATGATTCTGGATTAATTGGAGACTTTTGAATTGTATATTATAAAAGATAAGCTGCCTTTTTTTATAACGGTTTGAATTCTAGTTTAGTACCAGAATTGCCATGTGATTATTGGACAAAGTTACTGTGCAAATTTGTTAAATTACCCGCCGAATGTTATTTTGAATGCTTTTTTACGCCATAGCCGTATATACTTAGTTCAAGAATATTCTTTGAACCAAGTATGGTTCAGACACAAGCCAGGGGTTGATACAGCAGACATTGACCTCTGGTTTAGTATTTTTTTTGTGTAACTTAATTACCGCGTAAGGAATCATCACTCAATTTCTTCAATCGGGGGGATAGGTATAACTCTAGCGTCGATTGCGTGGCCGTCAATTTACTTTTCTAAAGATAAAATTCTAGAAATGTTCAATTAAGGATCCGGTCATTTTGTCATCTGCAAGTTTAGACTCGGCTAGAATGTCTTACCGTTAACGTGAGCGCTGAGCCGCTAACTCTTTGCTTTCTCTCTTGACGGCTTTACTTTCCTCATAGAATTTCATCAACTTCAAAATAATATCTTCATAAGTCTCGCCTTTGAATCCAAAGTGTCTGAGTTTATCCCTCGTATTAGTATCTACAACTATGGTAGTACGTCCCATATTGTTATCTTCCATATCAATTATGTATATTTATACATACTCGCTATTTGGTGCATACGTGACGAATGCCGAATATACGTAAAATATACTATGTATGATAATACATGAGTCAAGTATTTACCGTAGGTTTATATCATTGGATGAGTTTCGGAAAGGTAATATTATCTACGGGACATCAAAATTGTTCTCAACTTTTTGAAGTTACATGCTTACCAAACATTCACGCGAGATGAAATGATTAAGGGTATAACCCCTAATCCATCTGCAGAGAGTTTCATCCGCTTCCTTGCTGCAATGGCTCCTCTCCATCTTCATGGTCTGTTCAAAAGGCGAGAGATATCAACACCTATGAGTCCAGAACCCTGTTACGTGGCAACTTAGAATTATGACACATTGAAATAGCAAAACGAAGATAGAATATCATATTCTGTCCTATCCGACAGACAATGAGGCATATGATATAACGGACGAATTTAATGCGTTAATAGGATATTTCAAATCTGTTCCTAACTCAAAACCATGCATCCTGGGTGGGCCCGAGGCTTATATTCTTACCCATTACTCATCTGTCTTGCCCATCAACCCAAGAAATTACAAGTAATAAAAAATATAACAATCTATCCGAATAATTTGGAAAAAGTTATGAAAATTGCTAGTTGCATGAAAATCACATAATATAACTGGCTTTGTCACACATCCCTCGCTTGGAAATTGTACAAAAATTAATTGGGGAACAATATTTATCTTGACAATAGTTATTACATTAGTCCATTGAACGACCGAGTCCAGGATATTATGACTAAAGATGTTGTTGCAGTCGATGAAAATGTTTCGGCACTAGAAGCTGCCAAAATAATGACCGAGAAGGGAATAAGTTCTTTGATTATAGAAAAAGATCACACCCCTGTTGGTATTATATCAGAGAGGGATTTCGTTAAGAAAATATGTGTAAAAAACATGATGCCATCTTCTATAACAGTAGGGAGCATTATGTCAAGGCTTCAAACTTTCGCCGCCCCTGATACTTCTGTAGAGGTAGCGGTACAGAGAATGGTAAATCACAGGATTAGGAGACTACCAATTATCTCTAATGGAAGAGTTGTAGGAATAATCACTGTAACTGACTTGGCAAAACACCTCAGAACGATTCTGCTAATAGAGGGAGTCTTATCACCAGAAGAATGACTACTATAGTTGCTACTTTTAAGTATCACTTGGGACACAGATTAAAATGTAAATTAATTATGCGATGAATTTATATATACAAACAGTCAACCAAAAGTATAAAAATACTACAATGCATTATAGCCAACTAGATAATGATCAGGAATACTTTATATCTTGGTTTAACGTTGCTTCTTGTCGTTTCTCTATTTGGAAACATGAATGTATTTGGTCAACCGTCAATTAATGATCCAGCGCTAAAGGTTGAGCTTATGACACAGGGATTATCATTCCCTACTAGTATGTCTTTTTTGGACTCTGATAATATCCTCGTAACAGAGAAAGATGGAAATGTTCGCCTAGTCTCAGCTGGAGAATTACAATCTCAACCAGTTCTATCGTTGAGCGCGGTTAATAAAAACGAAAGAGGTTTGTTAGGTATTGAAAAAATAGGTAGTAATGTCTTTTTGTATATCACCGAAGGAAATGGAGATGTAGCCAATAAAGTCTACAAATTTGATATCAGCGGTTCGCAATTAGTAAACCAGAAGCTGATTCTTGATTTGCCCGCTGGTCCCGGTACAAATCACCAGGGAGGTAAATTAACTGCAGGAAAGGATGGATCATTATTTTCTGTTACTGGAGAATTACAGAGAGAGGGCAAAGATCAAAATATTCAAAATGGACCAGATCCAGATTTTAGCGGTGCTATTCTAAAAGTGAATCCAGATGATGGCAGTCCAGCACAGAATAATCCATTCTTGTCCCAAGATTCCCCAACTAATCCTTTGAGTCATTATTACGGTTACGGTGTAAGAAACAGCTTCGGATTGGCAATAGATCCGATTTCGGGCTCGTTGTGGGACACAGAAAATGGAGAAGATGCTTACGATGAAATCAATCTGGTGAACCCAGGTTTCAATAGTGGATGGAAGTTGGTAATGGGCCCAATCGCCCAAAGTGGAATATCTGAGAACCAACTTGTAAATTTCCCGGGCTCAAAGTACTCTGATCCCATATTCAGCTTTAAGGAGCCGATAGGTATTACAGAGATCGAATTTCTGAGCTCTAACAGTTTGGGCGATAAATACGCTAACAATGTCTTCGTGGGTGATATTAGAAACGGTAACCTTTACTTTTTCAAGTTGAATGAAGCTCGCAATGGCTTTGTGCTTGACTCTCCAAATCTGGAAGACAAAGTAGCTGATGACGATTCAGAATTAGATCCGCTTCTTATTGGAACAGGATTTGCGGGAATTACCGACATTAAGACTGGTCCTGATGGCAACCTGTACGTGCTCTCGTATGAAGATGGATCTATCTACAAGATCAGTCCTTCTTGACCAGTGTGTTGAAGCTTCAATTTTATTTGACTGAGCAGTAATAGTAACAACAATTGAACTCTGTGAAGGTAATATATCAAAAACAAACTTGATATTATGTCTGCATTATGTCAGATACCAAATTTTGACTAATGAGTTTAATTTATTCTTGTATGTTTTCTTGGCTGGAGAAATCAAGAATTTAAATTTAGGAAAATTTTTATCTTTTGGCCAACCAATAAAGCATTCAGTAATTTTCGGCCGTTATCTGAACGCTTATCGATCTTGATCCTTGATTTCTTTCCTACTTGATTACTGCAAACGTAATCATCATCAATGTATAGGTCTACTTTCTTACCCAATACTTGGCTATCTAGAATAAAAACTATCCCGGCCCCCGATTCATTAATGTTGAAGCTAATCTCCTTTCCAAGTGCAGGTGTTTTCATTTCTACATCAATTTTTATACCCAATAATTCTTCAAGTTCTGTAATTGTTGACCCGCCTCTGCCTATTATCCGCGGAATAATGTCTTTGTGGACCCTTAACTTTATTCTTCCTTCAGAAACGATTATTATTTCAGCGTTGGGATCAAATCTTCTCACTACTTCCCTAATTTTTTCCTCTGCCAACCTTTTAATCGCACTCCGATTCTGTCCCCTATCAGATATTTCACTAACTGGTACTACGATATTCTCCTCTCCATACGTATAAATTTCATATTCAACCTCGCCAGATTCAAAATCTCGCACTTCAACAAGTGGCCTTGCTAAATCCGCTTCAGTCATCCCGCGGGGAACCTTTACGGTCAGCTTAATTTCATACACTTTTTTTACCATGCCCCCATTCATAAAAATAATCGTGTCTAATATCTGGGGTATCATTCCAAGTTCTACTTTACCGATAAATCTTTGAACAGCATCTAACGGGGAGCTTGCGTGAACAACACCTATCATCCCTACTCCTGCGAGTTTCATGTCCGCAAAAACTTGAAAATCTCTATTTCTCCGTATCTCATCAAATATTGTATAATCAGGACGTACCAGCAACAAAATATCAATCGCATTCTCAAAGCTTCCTTCGAGTGGGGCATACTGGGTAATTTCGTCTCCAACTTGAAGATCTCTAGGGGATTCGAATGTCTTGACAATATTTTCCTTTGAGACGTAGAATTCAGCTAAACTACTTGCAAGAGTACTTTTACCAGAACCAGGTGGCCCAGATATTATAATTCCCTCCGCTTTTTCAGAAAGACGAGCAATCAGTTTTTCGCTCAAACCGTAATCTTCTAAGGTAAGTTTTGCGATAGGTTTAACGACTGTGATTTCCAGACCATCTGAAAAGGGAGTCCTTGTAATCGCAATTCTGTATTTTCCAAGTTGAATGACAGTAGCCCCATTTCTAGAAATCTCCAACGACCCCGCTTCAGCTATTCTCGATTCGTCTAAGATTTCTTTAACTAGTCGTGATAATTCTTGATAGGTCATTTTTTTGTCACTCAATCTAACTAACTCCAAATTACCAGGGATTCCTCGCTTTGCCAATGGATAGGTTCCTTCTTTTAGATGGATGCTCATTGTTTTATCATCAAAGTAGTTTTCGAACTCTAGTGGCTTAGATACCCGAGGCTGCCGCACATATCTACATTTGATCCCCTGTGCTTCAGCAACAAGTGACTGAACATAATCAGCCGTGATCAAAATTGCATTTTCTTCAAGAGCTACGTCTTTGATAATAGAATCTATGCGCCCGTGTTTCGCAAGTCGAATCTCTTCCAATTTTGGTCTAGTTCCACTGAATCTTAGACTAATGTTTTTTGAAAGACATAGTTCTCTAATTCTCCTTACTTCGGCCAACCCAACTACTCCGTGCTCCTTACTTGTGGATGCTTGAGATTGCAATTCGTCAAGTGCTGCTATAGGAACCACTAGTTCGTCACCACTAGTAATTTGGCCAGAATCCAGCATCTTACTAACTTCTCCGTCGATTATTATACTAGTGTCTAAAACGTATAGCGTACGATTGATATTTGTAATGTATTATTTAATTCTTTGACATAGCTCAGTTCATTTCAGCAAGATGCATATGAAATACATTATAGATGTACCCCACATGATTTCTAATCTGGGTAATATGATGTCATTCAAAGATAGTGGCTTCTAAAAGTGGAGCAAAATGGATCATGACTCATCAGGATAAAAAATTGTTTGATTGTTACCTATGTAGTGATCAGATACCAATTGGAGTACTGTATCAGTTATTTTCGATTCATTAGGAACAGCACCTTCTATGTTCCCACACAATAGCAAGTATTGTCTTATGTTAGAGTTTAAGACATCGCGAAGTTCTTGATTTACAGTAGCGTTAAATGGCCTTAATCCACCTCTAAAAACTTCTGACCTAGCTCTAACTAAGCCAGAGATTTTCTTGCCCACTGGAGCGTCTGGCCCAATTATTATTATTCTTCCCTGAGAGGATTTAAAGAGGCTTGGCTCAGTAAGAACACCGGGGGGTGACATACTGATGGCAGAAGCTCTAGTAATGAGAGCTGGGACTAGTATGTAATTTTCTACCATCTTATCCCAACTGCTTCTGTTGATCGATAAGAGAGAATCACTACTATAATCAAATTCTCCAGTCAACATTATGACCGCATCCAATGATGTGAACTTATTAATGGCAACTTGAAATATTGATGTTAATTCTTTTTCATTGGACAAGTCTACAGAGTGGCAATGCAATTCTTTATAATAACTTAAATCTTCTTTGTGTTGGACTAATACTATAAGTTGCCTTATTTTATCTTTAAGGCTGTTTGCAATAAGTCTTGCTCTCTGGTGATCTTTTTCAGATCTAGAATTAATTATGATCATCACAACTTTCCCAGACAAATTTGGTTCTTCAGTGGATGTTATTCCTGTTCCTATTATTGGTCTCACTGGATAGAAAACTCGGTCGTTTGGAATAATTCTACCGTTAATCAGTTTGCTTATTGAATTTTGACACAAGTTTAATACCATT
Source organism: Nitrososphaeraceae archaeon (assembly GCA_036558405.1). Taxonomy (GTDB): domain Archaea; phylum Thermoproteota; class Nitrososphaeria; order Nitrososphaerales; family Nitrososphaeraceae; genus TA-21. Next base: position 29,781 of record DATBFR010000014.1, read on the forward strand.
TCTGCCACGTCATCTTGAGACAGAAACTCTTCATCCACTATCATTTTTTTGGTATTTGCCTGAACCTTCTCCGCAATTTCTTGTATCTTATTTAAAAGGCCCCTAAGTGTTTGATCAGTAGTTTCCTGATGTCTTTTACCTTCTGGACTTCTTTCATTTAGATCACTAGCCAATCGCTCTAGTCCTTCAGTCACGGTCCTTTCGTCTTCGCCGAGAAGATCCAATAATTTTGGGGAAACCGCTTCTATTTCCATTGAAGTCAGCCCAGGATATCCACCTATCCGCAAGAATTCGGCAGCTGCCTTCGGGTAGACTGTTTTGTATATTCTATCCGAATGCACAGGCCCAGGATTTGTAGCAATTGATTTTACTCCTTGTTGCTCTAATTCCCAGGCCAGGGCTTCAGCTAGCCTATTCTTCGCTCCTTGAGCACTGGTATACGGGGTTCTAAATCGATATGGTCTCTGTTCCCATTTATTCTCCTCTGTAAAAAAAGTGGAGATAGTTACAATCTTTGAATCGCTTTTCATGGTTTCCAGACATTTTACTGTTGTCCAGAAGGTCCCTGTAAGATGAATGGCTACACATTCGATGAACTCTTTAAAATTAGAATTGGTAAATAATTTAACTGGTCCTGAAATACCTGCGTTGTTAACCAAGATATCAACTACCCCAATTTCGTTCTTAATAGTACGAAACATATCACTTATACCTGATTCATCAGAGACGTCTATGCCGGCAAAAATTTTTACCCAGCCCGTTGAACCTACCCTCAAGATTATCTCGTTAATCTCCTTTGCAGTTTGTTCAAGAGGTTCTGACCTTCTGCCGAGGATTATGATACTAGCTCCATCATGAGCAAACTTTTTGGCAATAGTTTGACCAATTCCCGTTCCGCTTCCAGTAATAACGACGACTTTATTCCTAAATCTTTGACTTCTAGTTGTAATTCCTTCTATATTTTTAGACAATTGATGACCTATCAAATATAGCTTCAGAGTTATGGCATATAAATAATTGGCGATTCCTCTCTCGCCAATTAACAGGAAAAATCTAATCGTTTAATTAAGGCCCCAGTGAATAGCTCCTTATGACGAATCTAGACTCGCATTCACCAGAACATGAGGATGAACTTGACATTATGAAATTGATGAATCTGAATGAAGCTTTTGCTATCGATATGCAAAATTCAGGTATTAGCGCGGAAGCAGTAGAATTGGGCACTCTAGATCTCGAAAGGGAAGAATACTACAATAATGATTTTGGAAGTACTCCACGTATCGTTACCAACAAGGGTTGCATTAAGTTGAATGGTAGTATTGTAGATTTAGTTCAGATTATTCAACGAAACTGAGCTACCCAAATTTTCGTATTTTAATTGCGGGGTATGGATCTAATTTTATGGCAAATGAGGGATTAATCAATCAGATAATCTTAAACAAGCAATAATCTTAAGGTACCGACAGCTTAATTAAATGCGTACATCTCAAGAGTCAATATTGAGTGTGCCAGAGGCGAAATTTAAGATTAACGTTAAAGAAGGCAGTGTCGAGCTAGAAGGAAACGAACAGTTCGTAAATAAGCATTTAGAAAAGTTTGAAGGAATTTTTAAACTTGCAATTCAAGAAGCTGTAAAATTTAAGATCGATAGAAATCTGGGCGAACTAAATAATCAAGCCGCAATTAGTTTGCCTTCCCAAGCCGTTGCTAGAGACAATGAGGTAAATAAGAAAATTACACATTTGCATAAGCATATTCCAAAACCATCTGCTATAATAACACCTTTGCCCATCGATTTAAAAGAAAATAATAATAAAATTGGTCTTCGTGAATTTTATAAGGAAAAGCAGCCGGCAAACCATTATGAAAAGGTCGCCGTTATCGTTTACTATCTAACAAAGTTTAACAATCTAGAAGAGGTAAAATTTGGAGAAATATTGACTTCTTACGAAGAAGTGAATGATAAAAAACCCAGCATTGTTGATATTGTAAAGAATTCCGTAAGATATAAAGGATGGCTTGAATCGGGCAAGGAAAAATTCACTGCCAGAATGACGATATCTGGAGAAAACTTTGTAAAATTTGACTTGCCTCACAAATAAATGACATAGACGTGGAACTCGAATTGATTTACCACTAGGCTTTCCACCAATCAAATCCTATGAAATCGACTTTTTTTAGTTTCACAAATGGTATTGCAAGGATGAATTGTTTTTTAACCGTAGTCGCCAATCTGCCTGCCAATACTATTCCTGTAGTTGTTAAACTATTTGTTGGCTTTACAACTTGAACTAAGTATGGAGCGTGGTCTATACCCGGACCGTGTTCATATACCGCAAAGTCGCAGCCAAATTTTATACCCGGTGAGACGACATAACCATTATCACGTAGCTTCTTAAATACTAGATATTTAGTGTCAAACTCCGCATATTGCTTCTTGCAAATCACTTTCATCTCTCTTAGTGATATTCTTTTTCCAGTTACATGAAATACCTTCAAAATTTTTGAATCCAAAAGATAGCAGGCTTCTATCACATCAAGGATCAGCGGGGACTCAAAATCTACATTCTTTGGTTTTGGAATACCCAATGGTTTACCGTAATAACCCATCGCAAAAATGGAACGAGAATCTTCGATATCGCGTATTACTATTCTATTCTCAACTAGAGTTCCTTCGTATCGAACCATTACATACACAATGCCAAAATTGTAAGTGAGTCCGATGCGGCCTGGCATTTATCTGCCATTCCCTCAATCCCCTCCACCACATCCTTAAATAAAAGAAGATCCTTTACATTCGGAATTTCATTTAAGGCTTTAATTATGATTTCTCGATAAGCTTCATCCACTTTTCGCTCCAGGACTTGAACTTCTTGCGCAATTTCAATTGTGCTTTGAGGACTCATACTCAAGGCCCGCGCCATTTCATTGATCTTGAAGATAGCTTCCACAACCATATTGACTAATTCTTTAAGATCATGATCAAATTTTCCTTTTTTTATTGATGATATTTTTATATTATATAACCTAAATGCAATGCCGTTAATGTAACCTGCAATATCATCTACAATATAGGCGGTTCTTAGAACATCTTCTCGATAAACCATTAGACTACCTATTTCAGATACAGCTTGTGTCATTTTCCTTCGGCGATTTTCAACAACTTCCTCTGATGATCGAATGTTTACAAGGGACGATTGCAAGTTCTTGTCGTCTCCTGTGATTATTGATTCTGTAAGTGAGGATAGATCTCTTGCAGCATTCAAAATTCCAGTTATCTCTTCATGCAATACTGCTAGTGCCTTTCTTTTTGCTTGAACTTCCATCTCTCCGCTATACATTGAGAACAGAAAATGTTCGTAGAGTCTATTAATCCTTTTGAATAATACTAATTCTATACTTATTATGAACGAAATTGCAATAGGGTCAGAAAGGGTTAATTTGAGATTGGCGTATCAAAGGTTAATTCGAGGCTCAGGATTTGAGAGTACTACTCTCAATTAATTTCAGCTAGTAGTCAAGGGGCAGTTCTGTTGGCCCATGTTACTACGGTGAAAGTACTTATTGCTGAGCCCACCATTCCTGCAATTAAGGCTCCGACTATTGCCTGATTGACAAATTGCGGCAGAACATTAGAAAACCATTCTGTAATTCCCGGCAAAGAAAGATATCCTATAAAGCCAATGCCAAAACCAAGAAGCCAGAAAGAGAAAATTGCTACCCCTCTAGACATACCCTGGTTCTCCTCTCAAGAGTTCAAATACATACAGCTCAAATCCATAAATTTGCATAAATTGAGTTCTTACGAATTGGTATTAAATTTATGATGTTAAAAAATATGTATATTTGGCTATTATGAATTGACACCGGTGATCGATAACAATAATCGCGCTTTCAAAATCCCTCCATTTGCCAACACATGTTCCTCTTAAACATATTTATCCTGTAACAAAGATACACGAATGATTGAGATTAATATTGATCGGGTTTGGAGTGGTAGGTCAAGATCTTACAAGATTGATTCTGTCACGATCTGCTGATCTCTATGGCTCATTCGGTCTAAAGCCTAGAGTTGTGGCTTGCGTCGATAATGGGGGTATTGTCACCTCAACCGAAGGGTTGGACCTTCAACGTTTACTTGAGACTAAGCGGAAACTAAAATCCGTAGTACATTATGATGAACAGTTAAGTAAGAAAAATATTTTTGAAGTAATTGAGGAAAACGATGCCGAAGTACTTATCGAACTTACTCCTACTAATCTTGTAAGCGGCGAACCTGGCAAGTCGCATATAATGGCTGCCATGAAGGCAGGCAAACACGTGATTACAGTCAACAAAGGACCCCTTGCGCTAGAATTTCCATCATTAATTGAATTGGCCGAGTACAACAGAATAGCCCTTAGGTTTAGCGGTACTGTAGGTGGAGGGACACCGATTCTGGATTTTGCAAAAAGATGTCTTAGAGGAGACAGGATACTGTCTTTTGAGGGTATTTTGAATGGTACGACTAACTACATTTTGAGTAAAATGGACGAAGGTTTGTCATTTTCGGATGCCCTACAGGATGCAACAACGAAGGGCTACGCGGAAAAAGATTCGTCATTGGACATTGAAGGTTATGATGCTGCAGCCAAACTCGTTATAACATCCAATTGGATCTTGGGTATGAAAACAACTATGAGGGATGTTTGCAGGTCTGGTATTAACAACGTGGATCTACGGGATGTAAAAAGTGCAGCTAAGAACAATGAAGCAATCAAGTTGATTGCAAGTTGTGATGGAAGGACTCTCGATGTGCGTCCAAAACGCCTTTCAAAAAAAGATCCTTTGTGCGTTAACGGGACTTTGAATGCCATTACGTTTAGGTCTGAACATTCAGGCAAGCAAACAATTATAGGCAGAGGAGCTGGCGGCATGGAAACGGCTAGCTCAATTTTGAGGGATCTAATTGAAATCCGCAATACGGTGACCTTCTCATAGTGCAGTAATACCGCATGAAGCTATATAGTTATTTATGAAATGAAACAAATTAATTTATAGTATTTTTCATATTTAGTGGTGACATTGGCACAAATTACTACTTCAGATGTGGAACAAATTCGTTCGGAATTTCAGGCAGTTAGGGAAACGACTACGGCCATCTTCGAACCCCTATCCACTGAAGATGCAGTAATACAATCCGACCCGTTCGGAAGTCCTCCGAATTGGCACTTAGCTCACGTCACTTGGTTCTTCCACAAGATTTTGGAAAAATACGGTGTGAAGATATCAGAGAGCGACACATCTGTAAATCTCGACTACCTGAACTCATACTATCAAAGATTTCAGTATATTCTACCAAAATCAGAGCGTGGACGCTATCCACGACCGACAGTTTCCCAGACAAAGCAGTACAGATCTATTGTAGAAAACACCATATTAGATTTCCTTGATGCGGTCAAGAATAATAATGCATTAGACGATAATTTCAAATATGATCTTCAATTAGGTAACCAACATGAAATGCAGCATCAGGAATTGATGATTTATGATATACAACACTATTTCAATAGATTTCCAGATGCTGCTGACAACTACGTACCCAAAATGAATAAAACAGAAACATACACAATATATGATGACGTTCCGACTGGAATGGTTAATGTCCCAGGCGGTCTATATGAATTAGGCATGTCATCTCCTGGCTTCACCTATGATAATGAACTTCCTGAACACAAAGTATATCTTCATGCATTCGAGATTGACAGACATCCTGTTACTAATGCAGAATTTATTACATTCATGGAGGATGGCGGATACGAAGATTATCGATACTGGTTAGCTGATGGCTGGGATTTGATTAAGCAAAACGGAATTAACTGTCCGCTATATTGGGAACGGAAAGATGGGTCGAATTGGTACAAGAAGGATCTTCGTGGTGTATCTCGCATTAATCCGTCAGAACCCGTTGTGAATTTATGTTACTTCGAGGCTGATGCTTATGCAAGGTGGATTGGAAAAAGACTGCCCACCGAAGCAGAATGGGAAAAAGCTTCAAGCTGGAATGACGATCTTCAAAAGAAAACAAAATACCCTTGGGGAGACAATCCACCAACTGATATCCATGCTAATCTGCTTGAATCTTGGCAGTGGGGGCCATCACCAATTGGCTCGTACCCCGCGGGAAAGAGCTTTTATGGATGTTACCAAATGATAGGTGATATTTGGGAGTGGACTTCTTCTGAATATGTATTGTATCCTAACTTCAGGTCGAGATTTCCTGAATATACTGATAAATGGGCAATAGGACACAAAGTACTGCGTGGCGGTAGCTTTGCTACGGCAAGACGGCAGATCAGATGTAGCTATAGAAATTATTTTAAGCCGTTCGAGAGAATATTATTTGCTGGATTTAGATGCGCCAGAGACATAGCCTAGTAGGCTTAAACAATAAAATTTTTGAACGTCCGTGTAGTTCTTTATGACCGAAAAGCCACTTAACTTGGATAATCTATTTATCTCAGATATTGAGAATTTATGCGAATTCTCAGTATGTATTCGGTCACCTTTCTTAAATAAGTACTCTCTTCCAAGTCCTTTGATGGCAACTGACTGATCACGAATTGAAACCAGATACATTTCTATCCGTTTTTTAGATTTATTGTAAATGGCTTCATGCTTGAACGAAGAAATATCAAATTCGCCAGCAAGCTCTCTATTTATTCTAGATAATAAATTCAAATTGAATTGAGCAGTTACACCTGCCTTATCATTATAGGCTTTTTCAAGAAACCTTCTTTCTTTTTGAAGATCAAAGCCAACTAACAGCGAATCTCCTTTGTTTAGTAGCCGTCTGATTCTTCCTAGGAAAATCTTAACATGCGAACGGTCAAAGTTGCCTATACTTGATCCCAAAAATATGACTAACTTCTTTCTAGGTGCTTCACTATAAGTTGAGATAAAGTCATTTACTTTTTCCAATCCAGCACAGAAATCCGAACAAACTCCCACAATTCTGAGATTCTTGAACTCCTTTGCAAGGCTATTAATGGACTCCTTCAGTATAGTCTTTGAAACATCAATTGGAAAATAATATAACGCGGTGTCCTGAGGAAGAAATTCCTTCAAAAGTATCTTTGTTTTCGAAGAATTTCCACTTCCTAGTTCAACAATAGATAAGCTACAATTCTGGTGAACCTTTCTTATCTCCTTCTTAAAATTCTCCAAGATTGATGATTCAGTCCTGGTCAAATAGTATTCTGGTTGAACTGAGATTCTTTCGAACAATTTTGAGCCATGCTCATCATAAAAATTTTTTGGCCTGATAAACCTGAATTTCGCTCCAAGTCCTTCCCGAATTTCATTTGCAAAATCACTGTCCTGAAGGGAATCCTGAACATCGCAAAGTAATGATGATTTAATCAAGTATGCTTTTACGAATGCAAGCATAATGTATACTTATCTAGGTGTATCACGCAATAATTGTTCCGATACCAAATTAAATTAAAATGGCAGGGCCTAAGCCTGTAGCTAAGTAAAATCAATTGGATTATTTGCTCTTGTTCGACAATGATTTGATTGCGGCGATACTTCGAATAATATCACTTTGATACCTGGCATTTGGAATGAACGGCTCGAATGTCAGGAACCTATTGAATCGTATTTTTTTCAGAGAATTGATTATACCACCGAAGTCAATATGGCCAAAACCTGGCATTTTCCTGTTGTTATCTGACATGTGAATATGTCGCAAATCCCGTGAATTTGCGATAGTTTCTTCTAAAGAATCCTCTTCTATATTCATATGGAACGTATCTAACATTAACCCAACATTTGCATCTGCAATAGTTTCAATTATTTTTGTAGCGTCGTATGCGGTGCAGCAAGCTGGAGTACTATACCGATTTAATGGCTCTATCAATAACTCGACATTATGATCCCTTGCGTACCGGGCTAATTCACGCAGAGTCATAACTACTGATGATACTAACTTTTTCTTTTTCTTGTCTAATAGCCACTCGTGATTTCTATCTATCCCTATTAAAGAGTCATCACTAAATAGACAAATGTTGAAAGTTTTTCCATCCATTTTTTCACACAGTCTTATACATTTTTTCACATAGTCTTCGGTTTTAGACAATACTGCCCCGTCGCGAGTAATTAGTCTTCTATTAATTGAACGCATATTGGCACGACCCCACATACCAGTAACACCACTAACCGAAATATCATATGAACGAATTAAATCCTTGAACTTTCTTTCGTCTATCATATCAGGCTCACCATACAATTCTACAGCCTCAAAATGAATGGAAGATAATTTCTTGAAAGTTAAATCTAATGGTTCAATATCTCTGAAGGAACTAAGTGTAACTGAGTATTGCCAACTCATTTTGGTTTCCTCAACTTGTACTACCTATGAGATATGTTCAATAATGTGTTTCCCAACCGATACAGCATCTACAATATTGTCACTAATCTTAGGAGATCTCTTTTGGTTAGAAACGTAAATGCCAAACCCTTCTTCGTCATCATGCAACGGTACCCTACCATGCGAAGCTCTGACCATGTTCCCATTTAAAGGAATCCGCATAGTTCTAGGATCAATAAATAGTTCTGATGGATCGTATCCAGGTTTTCTGTGTATATCTACCCTACCTGCAAATGGAGGCGCTTTCTCTTCTTGAAACCACCAATAGTAACTAAACCATTTTTGTTTATCAGAAATTGCAATCAAATCTCCAGATCTTGGATGTTTAATATTTAATGTTTCCTTTCCTTTCGTATCTAACACTGTGCTAATTCCTTGAACGCCATCGAGTATTTTTTTAACCTTTGATTCCATGTCTTCTTTCAAATAAATATGGGCAACCTGGTGATCAACCATCGCAAACGCCTCGCTGTACTCAAGATCTAGGAATTCGAACCCTTCTATTTCTCTAACTCGTAGAAGTCCATGTTCTCTAAGGATTCTATTGAGGGGAACATCCTGAGACACATCGGTAAATGCATATTCCGATAGAATAATAAACTCTGAATCTTCTCGAATTCCGAGGGCTTGTGATTTCTTAACTATACCCCCAACTATTTCATCAGCAACCTTGACTTCTTCGTAAAGATTCTTGCTTGAAGTACCTTCTCTCTGAATGACATAATCCAGGTGTGGTAGATATGTGAATAGAATATTAGGCATAGTATTTTCCAGAGTATATTCAGTAGCTTGACCTATCCACTTGCTGGATTTAGAGGATGCGAATGGTCCCCAGTAAGTAGCTAAATCAAATTTACCAATTTCGGTTGCCATTTGTTCATAAAAGCATAGCGGTTTAGAATAACACCACATTATCATTTGATCTTCCATATGCAGGGGCCTTGGTGTCAATACAACATTTGCATTTGCATACATAGTATTTTGCCAGAAAATTGCAGCTATTTCAATATCAGATCTTTCTCTTTTCGCAATATCCCATATTCTATTTGTTTCAATCAGATTACCGGATTGTTCCCAGAAAGATACCACATAGTTTCTTCTGTCATACAAACCGTTAGAAATGATACCGTGTGTTTCAGGATATGTTCCTGTTAGTATACTTGTTTGTACGCTACAAGTTACAGCTGGAAATACAGGTTTGAGCTTTGCAAATTGACCCGAATCAGCCAATTTGAATATATTTGGTGTTTTGTCTTCTGCAATATGTTTTGGCTCAAGTCCTGGAATATCGATTATGATTAAATTCTTATTCAAACTTTCATCCGAGAAAAAATGATGTTTTTCTTATAAAATTCTTTACCTTAAGTCACGTAAAACTTACTTGACAACAGAAGTGCAGGTATTAAAAATACCATTAAACCCAATCCATATGCAAGTCCAGCAGAACCGCTCATAAATAGGGAATCTAAAACTACGATTGATAGTACTAAGTTCCTAACTATTGGCCCCGCTTCACTTAAGCCTGATCTTATTCGTATCTTACCAAATGTGAATATCAAGATTCCAACAAAGATTGGCAAAAGTAACAATAAATCAGTCTTGAAATATCCCGTAACAGTGAATAAAGATAACAATATCGGGATTGAGAAAATTGAAATTAAGACAAATGTATAATTTATTTCCTTAGGCAGGTTACTAGATTCGAATTTACTAACGTAGCTGATCACAAAAATATATATGAACATACATGTCAAAATTACGCCAATCCTGAGGTAATCATTAGTGTTGCTAAATGGAAGAAATAAGAATGGGCTAAAGCCTAACACAATATTCAAGACCCTCGAAAGCGCCATTGCCAAATGGCCAAAACTACTGCTCTTTAACTTAGCATCATACGCTATTATTGTCCCCAAAATTGCTAAGACTATGAATAGTGTAAGGGAGCTCACATAAGCGGCTATGAAAACTGAGGATAATGATGCAAGAACAATAAGTATCGCAGCACTTCGAGATGAAATTCTCCCAGAGGGGAGTGGACGATTAGAGCGATCCCTTTTGTCTGCATGCCGATCTAAGTAGTCATTCAAGACTATACCCACTGTATAGAGTAACAAAGATGCAAGAATCAATAACAGAAGAGTTGCAGGCACTACACTAATTAGAAGACCGACTTGAGCGAATCCAACAATGACATTTGATGGGCAGGTAAATAGATTGGGAATTCTTATTAGTATGAAATAATCCTTGATACTTCCCATACTAAATCACACTAAGAAATTTGCAAGTAGGATTAAGAGATTTGCCTATCATGCTCTGATATGCTAGGACACATCTCATGTTTTTCACATCATCAGCACTTGTGAAAGGAAACTGCAAGTTAAATTACCTGATAGTATAGATCAGAATATAAGGTTGTCAAGAAATTCCATGGATTTCCTCGCCGCGTACTCGGGACAATCCTGATAAGGATAAAGTTCTACAGTACAGTAGCCTTTAAATCCAATATCATGAATAGTTCTAAAGACAGTTTTGAAATCAATCACACCTTCGCCCAAAAGTAGATGGTTGTGATTTCTCTCTATTGAAATGTCTTCAATATGAAAGTGCTCAATGTAGTTACTTAATTTGCAAATAGTTGTTGGCAGATCCTCATTCACACAAAAGAAATGTCCTATATCAAAATTTAGTTTAACTAGGTCAGAACCTATCGAGCGGATAAATTCCAGGAATTGTTTGGAATTTTCTATTAATAAATTCGGCTCTGGCTCGATTAGTATTTTAATACCCTCCCTCTCAGCAACAGGCAATATCTGTAGCAAAGAATCATGAAAAATCTTCACCAGTGTATTTCTACCAAGTGTCTGCAAATCGATCGGTCCTCCAGGTTCAATCGATATACTTTCAGAACCAAGCTTCTTTGCTAAAATAATACAATCTATTGTATGATCAATTCTGAGTTTGCGTTGCTGAAAATCTGGTTCAATCCATGACGGATGATAGAGATCTCCAATTGCATACAACGTAAATGCGTTCAAATTTGTTACTGTTATACCCTCCTTGTTGATACAATTCTTAATTTCGATAGTTGCTTGCTCCGAAAGCGTTTTTGGATATGCATGGGGTATATCGCAAAGAATTTCCACGCCATCATAGCCAATTTCTGATATCATTTGAATAGCTTCTGTAAGTGAGAATTTTTTAAACGCATTTGTGCTAAATGACAACTTCATAGTAAACTATTTTCCATAGAATACCAACTTATATATTCGCATGTCCTTCGATACTTGTGCTCCAGCAATATCTAACAGCCATGAGAATGGAGGGGAGTAGTAATCCACACTATGAAAGAGATATCAGCCATACTATAAACTCAATAGAACGATTTGCTAGTAAGGACATCAAAAATGTCACAACTGCAGATATACTTAACTTTCTTAATCACTTCAAAAAAGCCGAAGAGATTGACCCGCTGCATAAATGGATTGGAACTTATAATATACACTTAAACCGCCTGGTAAAATTCTTTAAGTGGCTCTACTATCCAAATCTTCCGGCTCGTGAAAGACCAAGACCTCCTATAGTTGCAAATCTACGTACAATAAAAAGAAGGGAGAAGTCTATCTACAAACCAACGGATATCTGGTCCCAAGAAGATGATTTACTCTTTCTGAAGTACTGCCCGTCTAAACGCGATAGGTGTTACCATGCTATATCACGGGATAGTAGTTGTAGGCCTGTAGAAATTCTGAGACTTAAAATCAAAGATGTGGTTTTCAAACTCGCTGGTAATAGACAATATGCTGAAGTTCTTGTTAATGGTAAAACTGGCTCTAGACATATTCCGCTTATCAATTCAATACCATATCTTAAAGACTGGCTAGATGAGCATCCTTTCAAAACTAATCCCAACATTCATTTAATTTGTGGATTTGGTAAAAGTCTGGGTAGACAGACAAAAGAAATTCAGTGGTGGAAGATTTACAACAAATACAAGACGGAAGTTTTTCCTAAATTTCTCGAAAATCCCAACATAAATCCTGAAGATAAACAAAAAATTAAGAAATTACTAACAAAACCTTGGAATCCCTATATCCGTAGACATTCCGCATTAACTGAAAAATCAAAGATTTTGAAAGAGTCAATATTGAGACAACACGCAGGATGGACTAATGACTCGAAAATGCCAAATATCTATTTACATTATTTTGGAAATGAATCTAATGAATCGATATTAGAAGCATATGGACTTAAGACAAAATCTGAATCCATAGACATAATGAAGCCTGTTCAGTGTCCTAATTGTGGAGAATCATGTAAAATAGATTCTAGATTCTGTCCAAAATGTAGGATGGTTTTGACATATGACGCGTATAGTGAAACTATCGAACAGAAAGAATCAGACATCACGATATTGATGAGGAAAATTGACGCTTTGGAAGAAAGTCAAAGAGAAATTAGAGAGTGTATGAAGCATCCTGATAAACTGTTGAAAATTGCGAATGAAGATTAATAGTAAAATTAAATGCCACACTAGTACACTTGAAGCTCAATCAGTTTATCTTCCCAAAAGATATAACCTATCGCGGATATATCATCTTCATGACACTTAGTCGTTTAGATTTTATTGATTCTGACTATTGCGGCTCAAGAATAATAATTAGCATCTTAACACATATGTATGTCAACGTCTACCGACGTTTAGCATTGAAATCAAATTCCTCGAAAATTAATATGATAGAGAAAAGTAATGGTAGTTAATTATGGTAATAATTGAAATGAATCCATTGCAATCTGGTTCAAGAATTGGAACCCCTGCACCAAATTGCAATGACGATACTCAAACAACTCCAAAGGAGATGAGCGAATACCTTATTGAATGATGAACCTTCCTCGCTTTTAAGCGTTAAGCCTCTTAAGAAGGCATGGTGTGTCGGGTCTAACACAGTTGTCGTAATCGATAAATCACTCGTTAAAGCGCTTGGTATCACTGAGGATAACACAATATTTCAACAAGAAATTGTAGACGGCGGAATCTTTCTTCGCATTGTGAGGCCTCCATAGGCGGAAACTGAGGATAACTGAATAATTAAAAGGAAAAAAAAGGAATGGCTAGTTCCAATTATTATACAAAAATTCACAGCTATAAGCTTTATTCCTTTGGGGTGTTGATGTATCAGCACTAACAGAAAGAGAAGGCCGCCAGAAGAATGGCGGGACTGGAAGAAAATAATCGAGGTAGATGTAAAAGACGTACTTGCTTCATTTGACTTTCCTCCAAGCCTACGAACTGCGCATTATAGATTATTTGCAAAACAAATCATATCCAATACAAAATCAGATTATAGTACTCTAAGCGATAGAACTGCAAGAGCCAGAGAACAAGGAATTCTTCCTGTAAATTGCTTTTCAGATGGAACAAGATCTGTAGTAGCAGATTTTCCTCTAAGTTCTGATTATGATGACCCTGAAGAATATGTGGGTAGTCTAGTTAATCAATTGAAGAATATTGTACCTTATTATAGGAGTATAGTTCCCAGGTGGCAGAATCAACCACATCGCGTGGAGATCTGGACCGAGAAGAACGCAATGGTTCCCAGTTTTAAATCCATAGTAGGTGATAGACAAGTTTTGATTTCTCCTTTCAAAGGCTATGGAAGTGTTCCATACCGCTATGAAAATTGTCAAAGACTTAGAGAGTATCTGAAAGAAGGCCTACATGTCCATATCTTATATTTTGGAGATTTAGACCCTTCGGGAGAAGATATACTTAGATTCGTACGAAGAATGTTACTCCGGCATAATGTTACGGGTCCCAATCTTGATTTTAGATATATGGGTGTAACTGAGGAACAAATTGAAAAATACAATTTACCAAAAGATCCGGATACACAAACACTTGACAAATTAAAAAGAGATACTAGATCTAGATCATTTAGATATAATCATAACAACGAACTCTTTCAAGTGGAAGTTGATGCACTTCCGGCTATAATATCTGATGAATTTAGGAAGATGGTACTTGAACCAATAGATGCATACTTTGATGAAACTATTTATCAAAAATTGATGGAAAAATATACACCTACTAGAATTCATGGACTTGTCAAGGAAAGAGTGGAGTTCTTAGATTAAATGACTCCCAGTAGTATTGATACATCAGCATCCCATTCCCTTAGTTCCCGTATATTGCAAGTAATAGACGTATCATATGGTTCGATTACGAAAAATAGTTTGTACGACGTTACCGGAAGAACTGATAGAACAATTAGACAAGAAACGAGGAGATGTGAGCAGGTCATTAGCGTTACAACGGATATTAGAGAAAGAATTAGGAAGATAGGCGCTAAAATCAAAATGTACGTCGATTGTTTTGGATGTGGGGAAATTATCTGGCTGACTAAAAATGAAAATAATGGAAAGTGGATCAGGCAGGCTACAGAGGAAGGACCGATCCATAAATGCAGTTTTAGAAAAAAAAGACAGCAGACTAGTGAGGATATAGCCAAAGATAACGCTCGCCTTCTAGGATGGTGAAGGTGGTAAGGAAAGATGACATTGAAAGAAGAGCCCGATAAGGATAGTACTCAAAAAAGTTACAACGATTTACATGAAATGATAGATAGTGTAAAGGATTACAAGTTTGATAGAGTACCAGAATCTGAACAAATAAAGAATTTAGCTGAAGGACATTGTAAATTCTTCAAGGATCAGTATGATAGGTGTTATGCATTAGTAAAGATTGAAGGAGTGAATGGAAATACCAATACTCATTATGAATCAATAGCTGTAGAGGATAGCAGATTCAAATCATATCTTATAAAATTGTATTATGACGCAAACTTCCAAAGGATACCACATAAGGAAAATATCAATAGCGCAATTGAATTATTGAAAGCAAAAGCAGAGTTTGAGGGTCAAACCCATCCATTACATATCAGAACTGCTTGGTCCAATGATAAAAAGTCAATCTATTATGATCTAACTGACGAAAATTGGTATGCTGTTAGAATAGACAAAAATGGCTATTATCTCGAGATGGATTTAGATTTTCCATTATTCAAAAGGTATAAACCAATTCCACAACCTATTCCGAATAAAGATTTCAATACCGATGTTTTTGATAAATTCATGTCTTTGATTAACGTTAAGAATGAAGATGATATTTTATTAGTCAAAGCATGGATAATCTCCACATTCATACCAGACACAGTACATACGATTCTAAACATTCATGGTGAACAGAATTCAGCCAAAACTACGACTATGAAACTAATTAAGAAACTTGTAGATCCGGATAGGCCAGACAACCTTTTATCGATCAACCATGACAAGATGGAATTCATTCAACAATTATCTCACAGACACGTAGTATTTTATGATAATCTGAAGTCTAAGCGTTCTATACCTTGGTTATCCGAAGAAGTTTGTAAGGCTGTCACTGGTGGAGGAACTACAAAAAGGGGACTTTACACTAATGACGATGACGTAATCTATGACTTTAAGGTCTGTATAGGATTTAATGGTATCAATATGATATTGAATGAACCTGATGTACTAAGACGTAGTATAATCATAAGACAAGAAGAGATTGAGGACGAGAATAAGATCCCGGAAGATGTAATTTATTCGATTTTAGAAGAACTTAAACCGGATATCCTTGCATATATTTTTCATATAATCTCTAAGGCGATAGTGATCAAAGAATCATTAAAATTTTCGAGCATTCCAGGTATAGCAGATTTCTCTATCTGGGGTGAAGCAATATCTAGGGCGATGGGATATCCAGAGATGCAATTCATAAATACGTATAAACGGAATATTACAAAACAAAATCAACATGCTATAGATACCAATCCATTTGCGAAAGCGGTGAGTTTACTCTTCGATGATTTGTTTTCTGAGAAGATTTCAGATGTCATGAATAGATTCGTACATGATAAAAAGTTGAATACATACAGCAATTCAGCAAACGGGTATCTGAGTGAATTAGAGAGAGTTGCAGGTAGACATAGTATAGATACAAGGGATAACTGGTTTCCTAAGAGTGTTGCCGCATTATCACATCATCTGAATATTGCGAGGCCTAATTTAAGGAGTAAGGGAATTGAGATCAACATTAGAGAATCACGAACTAAGGAAGATATAGCCAAGGGATTTCCCAAGAATACAGCTATCATAAACATGAAACCTGCGGTACGAGGAGGTAAGGACGGTAACGCTGGTAATCGTCTTTGTAACCACTCTTTTCTAAATAAGATTGAAGATTCTCAGAAAAGTGAAGCGACAAACACCGTTAACAGCCCTACCAGCCCTACCGAGGGAGTATCAAAAACTAAATGTGAGGATTGCGGCGAGATATTAGATACCAATCCATACTATGCTAAATTGCATAATTGTAAACGAATTGACTGACTAACTAGCATAGAGATTACTAACTAATTATTTATGAAAGGAGACCGACTAACCGACTAACTGAAAACTCAGATCAGACTCCCAATCCCGGCGAGACTTTTCTCGCCAGTTGTTCATTGTCTGACTAATTGACTGACGGAATGTTTGGCTATTTGGTTGTCGGTTGCTGTTAGGTAGATTGGTTTTTACTCCAGAGGCACGACTAGGACGTTCTACCTTTACCGCCATCTTTATTCGTCATTATCTATATGGATTTTAAAACAATGTTTACACCATTCTGTGGCCATTAGCATCCGTTGAAAGCGTCCAACCTCTCGTATATCGTACAAGTTATGACAAACAATGCAATATTTTTTAGAGGACATTTGATGCTCTCATAACCTTCTTTAGATTCTCTTTTATCCAATCTGGATCTGTTATGCGCTTATCTGGATTGTTCGGGTCTATGATTGTAGGATAGTCTGGTGCTGCTGTAGTGGCGGTCGGTTCTATACCACTACTACTATCTAACTCCAAGTCTGGTAATTCTTTCAACAACGTATGTAATGATAATTCAATTCTATGTAACTCAGAGATTACTCTTATCACTAGTTCAGGGTTTTTATTGTTAACGGGGAGGAGTTCATGTAGTTTCTTTTGATATGAAAGTAGAGAATCTAACCTCTGCTTGTATGTGGCAAGATATTTGTATCTAGAATGTTTTAGTTGGATGTACCATTTCTCTGCACTCTTTTCGATTCTGTTTCTAATGTTTGTTACAGTACTTCTGGCCATTTCTATTTGCTTTTCTTCATGTAGCCATTGAACTATTTCCTGGTCTGTTAGTCTTTGCAATGATAGGTTATGGATCATAGTCTTCACATATTCTCTTTGTGATTTTGTTCTTGAATTACGCTTCATAACAACATTTTTGTTAACCATCACCTATCTATCCTACTTCCCGTTTTATTCCTGTGAATAGGATAACATAAGTGAACCTTCCCATTAATAATATCGACCAGCCTTTTTTGGTCCTCATTCCAGGAAATCCATGAACCGCATTTGTCGCATTTGTATTCTTTATAATACCACGTTCTTATAATCTCGTCACAATCTGGTAGCATTTTCTTTCTTTTCTTAACTGATCTGTTTTTATTTCCTTACCACTGCTTGCGGCTGCTGTGCTGTTGATGTTGGTGCTGTTGTTAACTTCATCTCTTCCTTAACCTTCTGTCTGATATGTTCCAAGACAATATCGATTGGTTCACCAGATTTTAGTATACCAGCATACTTTTGACCATGAGTATGTATTAACTCCAAATCTTCGATAGATAGGTCAAGAAAGTGGTCGAAACTGACGCCCTTTAGTCCCATCTTATTGTTATCTACCCAGAGATAAAAGTTACAATCTTCGACTATAACCCCTTTATCATACCAGGTACGCAATTGGTCTTTAATCCGCTCCCAGGGCCATAAATATTTCATCTCCATCGAATCGACTTCAGCCGGTAAATTCTCTGGTTTTGCGCTATTAATATCATTACTATTTATGGAACTGATATTAAGTGCTTTCCTGACATGAATAACTGGGACTTCCACCATCCCTAATTTCCTGCTATGATCTACCTTGTTTCCAAAGTAGTCATGACAAACTAGTATCTCAAATAGGATCATATACTCTTTCCGGCGAACTTTGCGGCGATATATGGAAAAAATTTTATGTTTGATTTTTTCACCGCTAGCCTCCTGCGCCAGGAACACTCGTTTCTCGTTAATAAATTCTGGACGGTGCGGGAAAAATAGGTCCATAGCATTGGCATCGCGATAGGCTTTTAGTATACTCTCGTCAGGGTGGTAAATTTTATCAAGTTCAATTTTAATTTGTTTGGTTGTGGTGGTGGTCTCCATTACTTACTATGACACCCCTGGTATCGATTTCTTTGAATCGTCTATCTTATTCGATATCCCCACCTCTTCATTTTCAATTCGCCACTTAGCAAATGCCTCAATCTCTGAGATCTCCATTTTCGACTTAAGAAACGCATTGATACTTCTACCCCGCTCATTTTCATCTTCAAATCTTACCGGTTCCAGTATTCTAGCGATCTTGTATCTTCTCTTGTCTAATGCGTCTTGTTCTTCACACGCTGACTTTATTATCTGTGCTCTAAAATCCCCTTCTTGTACTTCCATTGTTATACCTAACAGTTTACTTAGTTCCCTTAGTGAGAACTAACTTAATTGAATAAAGAGATAAGATGCGTCAGAATAATGAGAGAAAATGGAAACCGTTAACGATATCACTTCCAGAAGATTTACTGAATAAAATAGACGATTTGCGCAATGATGTTACTAGATCAAAGTATGTTCAAAGGGTACTTTTACAACATGTTAGGTTTGTAGAGTCGGCTGTAGAGATTCGTTAATAAATTAGTAGGTTAGTTAGCCATGAAGATCCTAAGCGAAGGTGCAATTGTAAAAGAACTTAATATATCTAAAGAGACTCGTGAACTAGTACAAAGGAAAAAGAAACTTTTGACATATAGAAATGCATTAAAAGAAATCACAGGTTACAGTGGGTGTGCTGCTTGCGGTTCCATCCCTGATATCCAAATTTCAGTTAAAATTGATGGTGCTATAGTAGTCGAAAATTACTGTCGACCTTGTAGTGAGAAATTATATCAGAGAATGAACGAACCTGAGGATAGAACGGAACTTGCAGCCTATTATAACTGTGAACTCGACACAACGGAGAAACTTCACGTACCGCATAGGCGTGAATATTACTACTATAAAAACGATAGAAAATGAGTACATCAAAGAAGAAACACAGGAAGAGGCCTAAACCCTCACCCTTACCATATACCCACGGATTTTCATAGTGTATCATGAAGTGGTAACAAATTCGGAAGGAAAACGCTTCACAATCATCGCTTCTTTAAGGAAGAAAAAGGAAGAACCTGTTATAGAATATTCATACTGCCCTAGTCATCTTGGATTAAGGATGATAGAAATTACGGATCCTACTACTACTAAGAAAAATAAGAAGAAAAAATGGTTAATCTGTATGCGCTGTGGCTATCATCTTGTCATTAGGAGCAAGATATACAAGAACAGACTGGTAATTGAAAAGGCATAAAGAACGGAACAGCTAAATATATTAAGTTATCAGTATACAGGTAAGAACCCAGATTGCTAGTGAGCCTCCTCCCCGAGGTTGACATGACGCCCTGAGATTCTTCCTTGCATTATACTGACCGAATATCTTTTGCATAGTCGCTCCGCTCTTTAACCAGTTAATGTAACACTGATCCTTATAAAGGTTATCGAAAAGGCAATATATTTCAAAAGCCTTAAACAGGGGGCAAATATCATAAAAATGGACAAAAAGGATAAAACTAATAAAACCGGTGTGTTTACCGTATCCTATGCCTTCCCATATCGTAAAGTTGGGGAATTTCATTGTACCAGATAGTAGGCTTATTCCGAATGCAGTAAACGACATGAAGAAAATTATAGCAATCAAAGAGCCCGAAATAGGTTCTTTAAACTTGGCACATATTCTTGGGTATAAAAATAATCAAACTGGAGTATTCTACAGGAGAGTAAATAATCTAACGGTTTATGGATTGCTCGAAGGGAGATCGAAATTTAGAATCACGGAGTTAGGAAACGATATTCCGTTTCCAGAGAGCGAGGCACATAAGAAGCAATTGTATAGACAGGCCGTTCTAAATGTTCCTTTGTGGGCTGCGCTTTATGATAAATATAAAGGCTCACCACCTGAAGAGAATTTTTGGGTTATATTAAAAAACATTACAGGGGTTGATGCCATAACAGCGCAGAAATATCAAAAAGAGGTACGCGAATGGTATATGGAAGATGTTGCGTTAATATCAGAAGCAGAACTTGTCGATATATTCAAACCTCCTAACAGCTATATTAGTGAAAAAACAACCCCTTCAGAGGAACACGAATTGGCAACCGAACATGTAGAGGATAGTTTAGTGCCTATCGGATATGGAAAGATAAGGGCTATTCTTCCCAAAGAAAACACAAAGGATGAATGGGCTAAACTTAAGGCCGTTGTGGATGCCTATGTGAACGCATTGCCTGACTCATAATAATCATCAGTCGAAATTCAGCACCCATGACAATCGGCCTCCTTTGCAGCACAACCGGAAAACTGAGGAGTTTTATAACTTATTATATAGCTTATTTCCTGCTTTATTATATAGCTTCATTTACTTGTTAAATCTAAACTGTCTTGCTTTACAGACCACTTCTCTAGGAGGCTGTGTCCTTCTATCCTATCCTCCTAGAGAGGTTTTTGCTAGAACTGTTAAATATTATTTTTGAGAATCTTAGATTGCAACTTGAACTAGCAGGGTAGGGGAGTTCGGGTTTTCTCTTTCCTATCCTGTTTTATTTGTAGACTACTTCCAGAGTCCAAATGGCTAAACCTTTTACGCCAGTGAGTGGTAATTATATTACCCATTGTTTGCTCCATTGGGTTGGAGGACCTTGTAAATGACACTTTCTAATGGTCCTCCATTCGTTGCTAATTGCCAATTAACAAATACGATAGTGACTATAGAAATATATCAAGTGGCGTCCACCGCCAACTTGGTTGGTGGCTAGGGTCTTGTTATGGCCAATCTCCCTAGCCTTCATTTATAATTATAGATTTAATATAATGATATTACGTTGTAGCCAATATTCATACTACAAAATTGATGATGATGCATTATTTCTTCTTGGAAGCGCAATCATCACAAAATCTTTCAATTATAACCGCACCCTCAATCTTATATAGTGCGGTTTGACTTGCTACGTTTCCGCATTCTACACAAAAGTATATTCTTGCACCCTTCTTGGAATCCTTTACTATTGGCTCAAACTCAGGTTTGCCTAGATCTATCACTATATAGGATCATATAGCGCATAACTCCATAAAAAATTATCTGAAATTAAAGGTGTTTTTGTTTTGACCGTACCGTTTCGGAACGCCTAGGATTTTTTGCCATTCTACAGTTACAGTCAGGACACTTTAAAGCGTCTGATTTAGGAAACCAGACTCCGCATGATCTGCAATAATCATGCGTCTTATATGATATCATTTTTTGGGTTTAATTAGCCAATCTGACATATAATCGCATGACAGTTTCGGTACTCGTTTTCTGTCTGTGACATAACAAACAGAGTAATTGCTTGTTCACTATACTATTACTTCCACCCTCACAACTAGGTTTAATATGATCAATTGTTAATTCTTCCTTTTCGAACTGTTCATTACATTTCCTACATTTTCCCGCTTGTATCGCATATAGTAACGTTCTAGCACTAGGCCGGTCGTGATCTGTCCAGGTGATTGTTTCCATTATCCTCTTCCGCCGCCCCTGCTAAGAATGCAGATAGGATACTAGTAATCAATTCATTTCTGTTGTTTATCCCCTGTTTCTTTCCATATTTTTTCACTATCTTGTCTAATACTTCAGCCATCTCCCTTGGCATTTTATGTCTAACACTTTCTTTATTCATTGGGATTTCATCCCTAAGAACTTCTCTATTCTCTTTACCCTTTCTTCTACACTAAGAAATACTTTCCTTTCATGACCGTTGTTGTAGCAGCGATGTGGCTCTCCATTTAGGTTATATGGCAGCCATCGGCCAGACCTGTCACTTAGTTGTATCTCCTTTTTACAGGTGGTACAATTTTTCTGAAATGACGACATAGGCATTATAGGTAACTATGCCTAATATAAATATTAGGTCTAATAGGTAACTATTTAACTAAGTATATAATATAGGTAATATATGCAATTAGATGAGTTGGTAAAGACCTCTAAAGTTACGCTTGCAAACAATGTCTCTAAATCCGTACGTGCAACTATTCCAAATGATGTGGTTGATTATCTTGGTTTGGAATCAGGCGATGTTATCGAATGGGAGACGCTCTTGCATAACGGTAAGAAGGCTGCAAGAATTAGAAAATTATCCTAAACTATATTCAAGTTACAGTCTCTTTAATCTTTATAGGAAAGCCAGAGGTCAGCCTGTGTGGGAACTTACCTCTGGCCTGTTGAGTTCGTGTCATCTTGGATTTGCCGATGAGCCAAATCTTATGAACCAACTAGGAACTTTGACCCACTGGCAATATTTATTCTAGCAAAAGGGACTAAATCATTTGTGATACAAGCGGCTAAAGGTTATTAACTTCGAATCAGTATAATAGAAGATAAGAATTTATTAAATCATCCTTAAAATAAAGTCATATTTTCGATCATAATGTTACTGGCTTAGACTTCACTTAGAAATTAGATTCACTACGAAATAATTTAGTTTTCTCACCTAACTTCATAGTAAACTATTTTGCCTATGGCCCTAATTGAATTCTGCGAATTGCTTGAATTCTATCTATGTTATTCTCAAACCTATCGGTGATGTTGGCTGAATGTTAGCACACGCGAGCAGTTATAGTTTGTCAGTAAGTAGTGTTGCAAACATCGGATTCAAACCCCCTCTATTGACGTCAGAAATTGAATCAATTATGTATTTGTCAACATGCATTCAATGATTAAATTCGAAAAATCGGTTTGAACTGAAATCTTAAATTTGCTTCAGTACTATAGATTAGAATATATATTAACTCAATACTCAACCGGTTAGGAATTGCAAGAAGATGAAAGTAGGAAGCTTTTTGTTCAACTAGATCAAATTCCATTACGAAATCCCACCATGCTGGCTTCGGGAATTTTAGGTATTTCCCAAGATATTTTTAATAGTCTTTATAGTCACAACATAGGCGCAGTTGTAACCAAATCAATTAGCACTTTGCCTATGAGAGGATATCCTAACCCTACTGTTGTTCCACTGGGTAATGACACTTATCTAAACGCAGTCGGGTTATCAAATCCGGGTGCTCTTGCATTCTCGAAGGAAATCTCCTACAACAAAGAAGTCCCACTTATAGTAAGTATAGTGGGATCTTCTGAGAAAGATTTTCCCAAAATAATATCATTATTAGATTCGCTAAAAATTTCAGGTTATGAAATCAATTTATCTTGCCCGCATGTATCTAAGATGGGAAGTGAGGTAGGTGACGATCCTGAAATAGTGAGCAAGATAATTAAAATAATTAAAAAAAATACACAAAAACCAATTTCAGTAAAAGTTGGTATTGGGCGTGTAGATGTGGTCGATCTGGCCAGGATAGCTGTTGATGCGGGCGCAGACATGATTACCGCGATTAATACCATAAGGGCAATGAAGATAGATTACAAATCTATGATGCCAGTACTTAGTAATAGAATAGGAGGACTGTCCGGAAGAGCTATTAAACCAATTGGAGTTAGATGCGTATATGAAATTTCCAAAGCACTGGACATACCTGTAATTGGCTGCGGAGGCGCATTTACTTGGGAAGATGTCGTAGAGTATATGCTGGCTGGGGCATCCGCAGTTCAATTTGGGAGCGCCCTAGTTAATAGAGGAGAGAATTATTTCACTAGAGTAATAAGAGACCTTGAAAGATATTTGGAAAAGAAAGGTCTGAAGAATATTGGAGAGATTAGGGGTCTTGCCCACAGATTCTAACCTCACAAGGCTAGTTACAATAGATGATGTAGTCATGGAGTCCATCAACGTAAAGACGTTGATATTCAAGGACAAATTGAGTTCTGTTGCCGGAGCTGGTCAATTCATCATGGTTTGGATTCCACGGGTTGAAGAAATCCCAATGAGTGTAATGGTATCACTGAGAACAGATCACGCTGCGGTTTCAGTTAAAAAATACGGAGTAGGATCAACTGCATTGTTTGAAAGAAACAAGGGCGATTTACTTGGAGTAAGAGGACCCTATGGTAATAAGTTCAGAATAATAAAAAGATTGAAGCATGTGTTGCTCATAGGAGGTGGCACTGGATTAGTACCGATGCTAAGACTCGCACTAAAGGTCAACAAGTTAAGAATAAGGTGTACTATGATAATTGGAGCTAGAACCAAGAAGGAAGTAATTTTTGAAAACTACGCTAATAATTTCTTAAGTAATACTATGCATAAAGTGATTGTAACAACTGATGATGGAAGTTACGGATTAAAAGGTACGACAATTGATGCGATGAAACGTGAAATTGAAATTGAATCCTTTGATTATGTTTACACTTGCGGGCCAGAGAGAATGATGAAGAAAATTTTTGAAATTTCTAGGACAAAGTCTATACCTATACAGGCAAGCATAGAAAGGTACATGAAATGTGGAATAGGAATATGCGGCAGTTGTTGCATTGACAATCGGCTAGTGTGCCGCGACGGTACTGTATTTGGGAGCAGAGAATTAGGTGCTATGAATGAATTTGGAAGTACCATCCGAGACAAGGATGGACAAAAAATCCGCATATAAAAAAAATGCGAATTTTAGTAAAGAATTTTCGCCTTAAGGTTTGATTTTCAATATTCAATTAGTTACTTTGATTAGGGAAATAAGGTCAACAATTCTCCATCAATATAATAGTCATACTTATCTAGTTGGTTTTTATTTCTACTTTAGAAATGGCAATTGATTCTGAAATGAAGAATCGATCTGAAATTGAAATAATGGCGGCTATATTGAGTGCTTCCGTGGAGAATTGGGAGTATAAAACAACAATAATGAATAACGCAGGGGTATCCCACTCACAACTTAGTCGGTATTTGACCGCAGCAGTTGAGAAGAAACTAATGGAATATTCCGAGGTAACCGGGCTCTATAGAACTGCGGAAGCAGGTATTGTTTTTCTTAAGAAGCACGAGCAACTTTGTCTTCTCTTCCCGGCAATTTCCGACCTGCCAGAAGTTTCGAAGTACAACTCTTTCTTAAACGAAGGCTACAATAAACAATTAACTTGAACATTGTAGGAACAATACTATTGCCTACAATCCTTATTTATCAAGATTGACACGAGCCAAAATTGGAAGCTTGGATCGAGATTTTTGTATATCCGTTATTTCTGCACATATTGTACTTATACATGAAAAGGGAATTAACAAAACACTTAATGGCGTCATGCTCAAATATGTAAGTAGTGGTGAACTCTGCTTAAACCTGAATTTAAGATAATTCTATTACACTTAATATCATCTTTTTCGTGTGCTCATCCTAAATGATATATATGCACATATTAAATAGTCTCAATTAAATGCGGTCAGATTTGGAAAATCTGTTGGTCGATTGGGAAAATAATGTTGTAAAACAGCTTCCATCCGATGATATTTCTAGATTACCAGAATTCGCATTGCAACTATCACGTGTGATCGCATTTCCACAATTGGACATTAAATTAGAACTTGAAGGTATAGACGGTATAGGAATGACAATTCGTGAATTGACTAAGAATTTGTCAGATCTTCGACCAACTCAAATTATTGAAAAAATAAATGAGCAGTTGTATAGAAAGGAAAATTTTAGACCTAACAAAGATGATTATTATAATCCCCTGAACAGCTTTCTTAATGTAGTTTTAAAAAGAAGGGTTGGAATTCCCATTACCCTCTCCATATTGTATATGAGAGTTGCAAACTCCCTAAATTTTCCTCTTGTCCCAGTAAATTTTCCTTCTCACTTCCTTGTGAAGCATGTTCTTGAAGGTGATAGTGAAATCATCATTGACCCATACAACGAGGGTAGAATAATGGATGATTATTCTTTGAAGCAGCTCATAGATCAGACATTTCTTCGATCTAATGTCACATTAACAAGGGCATTTGTCGAAAGGGCTTCGGTAGCAAAGGTAATGCTGCGGATGCTAAATAACTTAAAAACTAGTTATTTTGAATGTCAGGATATTGACAATGCTGAACTTGTAAACGAAATGATCTTGCGCATAGATACAAACGACCAGTACGGATTTCGGGACAGGGGGATGATATTGCTAAGGAGGAAGCATCAAGGAGAAGCGCTTTATATTTTTAGTAAATATATCGAAAAATATCCTGAAGCTGAGGATATAGATCCCATTTTGGACATTATTAGAAGCCTGAAGAAAAACAAAAATGCGTAAATGGCTTAGCTGTAAATGAGTAAATTTCAAGGACACGCCTACAATATCGCAGAAACGGTCACTACAAAATTTTGAAGTTGCCATGTCAGAACTTATTGAATTAGTACTTCGCGGGTCCGATAGAATAATTCTTGTTTGTCTATGTGATATGGACCTAACTAGTTCGGAAGAAAATGTAATCATGATATTTGTAGTACAGGAAGGCCATGGTTCAGCTGGCGGTAGAGCTGCGGGATACGGTTCAAGAAAAATATCTAAAATTATCTGTTTTTTAAAGATGAAGGATAGAGTTAACAAGCTATTCGAATCAGAACAAGAGCAAACGATATCAAAATTTGAAATTCCCTATAGTGCGGTTGCCATGGACATTAAATTATCTGATGGAACTACTAAAGTACTTCAAGGGCTAGTGGATCCGGCGCTAATTCAATCGTATTTCAACTTAATGGAGAATAGTTTGCATTTAACTTTAGATATTCCTGATAGGCTACGGAAAGTATTGCAACTATGATTAATATGATTTAGCCAACAAATTAATAACTAAAATCTATTATATGATATTTAGTTTAGTAACATTTTTAACTTAAAAGCACTTGACTTTTCCATGTAAATGTCAAACAGCCCAATAGCAGTTTTTGATTCAGGTTTAGGCTCCGTTTCAGTAATTAGGGAACTAAAATCCCTGTTGCCCCTGGAAGATTTAATATACTTGGCTGACACCGAAAATTTTCCATATGGTACGAAAAGCTCTGAGGATCTTAAGCGAATAATGAATTCGACTATAGAAGCGTTGGAAACATACGGGCCAAAGCTCATTATCGTGGCTTCTTACACTCCATCAGTCCAATATCTTGACTATATAAAAAGTTGTACATCCATTCCAACCATAGGCATGAAAATTCCCCTCATTCAGGCTGTCAAATTGACAAGAACTAAACATATCGGTCTGATGGCTACCAAGTCAACTCTTACCAGTGTGCAATTTCAACGCCTGATTGCAAGAATGGTTCCGCAGAGAATATTTGTAACACAAATAAATGCATCGCCTTTAATCGATACAATAGAAGATTTTTCATTTGTAGACGATGGACATTTGAGAGATTACCTTCTTGAAAGCACGCTTCAATCCTCCATGTATGGCAAAATTGACGTAATAGTGCTGTCGAGCACACATCTTGCGTTAGTAAAAAAGTATTTCGATTCCTTGTTTTCTAATATCACCTTTATCGACTCTGCAAAGGATGTCGCAATAGATGCTAGAAAATTACTACAAGAAAGCGGTACTCTGAAAAAAGGGAGTAAGGGCAAGACCCGCGTTCTTGTAACAGGAGATAAGGCTAAGTTTCAACAGCTGCTAACACGAATTGGAATCAAATGTAGAACAGAATTATTTCATTCAACCAATTAGGTCAGCACATCTCTCCTACTTTTTTCTCCAATAAAATAAGTCCATAGAAGTGTGGTTTTTGTGTTGAACTTAATTCGATTGTATTAAATATTACATTATAATTTTTAAGATAATCTATGATAAGCAGGCCTGCTTGGGATGTTTATTTCATGCTCCAGGCAGAAATAGCAAAGCTTCGCTCAAATTGTTTATCTCGCCAGGTGGGTTGTGTAATTGTTAAAGATAATAGGCAGATAGCAACGGGCTACAATGGTACACCATCAGGCATAGTCAATTGTTTTGAGGGTGGTTGTCCGCGATGTTTGGATAGGAAAAATGGAGTTATCGGCTCTGGTGATAGGCTTGAAAGATGCCTTTGTACTCATGCTGAAGCTAATGCAATCATGCAATGTGCGCTATTCGGTGCTGGAAGTAGTACTAAAGGATCCACATTGTTTTCAACATATTCGCCTTGTGTGGAATGTAGCAAAATGATAATATCTGTAGGGATAAATAGAGTAGTTTCATTGTCTTCGTATTCTGAAGACGGTACTGAAATCTTGACTCAAGCAAAGGTTACTATGCAAAGAATGAAAAAAAGTGAGCTGCTCCCATGGGTAGCCTACTTGGATACTCGAGTAAATTCAGAAACATTGTGAACTCCCGAAATATTATACATTTAATGTTACTTGGATCTGCCATTGTTAAGAGATTGAATACGAGTCCAGTCCTGTAGATTCTAGTCATTGTCGTGGTGAAGAATTACACCAGGATCAAGTTCCTTTGAAAAAGATAAAATCTTTGAATTTATTAAACAATGGACATTGGGATATTGTGAAATTTGTGGCATGCCACTTACTCCAGATCGAGCAAGAGTTATCGTGGATGGGGCCGAGTTAATCGTTTGCAAGAATTGTTCAAAAAGAGGAAAAGCAGTTCCGAAGACTCAAATGCAGACGCAGAAACAAATTCGACGTATATTTATTCCGCGTTCCACAAGTAGCACCCTGGGAATCACTGACAACATCTTGTTGGTAGATGGTTACTCTCAACTGATTAGGGATGCCAGAACCCAGAAGAATTTGACTCATGAACAACTGGGAGCTATGATCAAAGAAAAGGCAAATCTATTACGCAGGCTTGAAATAGGTACCTTAAAGCCAGATAGAGCATTGGCAGCAAAATTAGAAAGGTTTCTTGGTATTAAGCTGTATGTTCCTGAATCCGAGTAGTTCGATGAGATCAAATCCAAAGGATGCTGTACTCGTTACATATCCTTCAAATCATGTCGCAGAAGAGGCCAAAGCATTGGCTGAATCTGCAGGATATTCAATAAAGGAAACAGTTACTCAACGCCATCTGACTAGGTCAACTTTCGGTATTGGAAAAGGAAAAGCTGAAGAGATTCGAGAAATTGTTAGAACGATTGGCGCAAGATATTTGATATTTGATGAAGTATTGAAACCCACACAACAATACAATTTAGCAAATCTATGTAAGACCGATATAATAGATCGAGAGAAACTGATATTGGAAATGTTCGATCTCAGGTCTAACACTGCGGAATCTAAAATCCAAATTGACCTGGCACAGCTACATTATGAAGTGGTAAGGATCAAGGAGAAAGTCAGGCTAGCCAAGAAAGGTGAACAACCTGGGTTTCTCGGTATGGGAAAGTATGATGCAGACGTACATATTCTTGATATTAAAAGAAGGATGGCAGTTCTGAAGAAGAAACTGCTCAAAGAAGAAAACAGAAAGCTATTGCATCGAGTTTCACGAGCCAGGGTTCATATTCCAACAATTTCAATAGCTGGATACACGTCTGCGGGTAAGACAACCTTATTTAATAGGCTTACAGGGGAGGCTAAGCTTGTAGAGCCTACTCTGTTTACCACACTTTCAACCGTAAGTCGAGCTATTCTACTCAATCGTAGGAAAGTAATTGTCTCTGATACTGTAGGTTTTATCAGTAAACTTCCTGCGTACCTTATTGACGCATTTAATTCTACATTACAAGATCTGCAATTTGCTAGCTTAATTTTGCTGGTTCTTGATGTAAGTCGCCCGCATGAAGTAATTCACAAGCAATTGTCAAGTAGTGTCGTTGTATTGAACCATTTGGGTATTTCTCCAGGCAATGTTATTTACGTGATGAACAAAGCTGACCGGGTCGATCGTCAATCAATTAATGAAGCAATACAGGCTTTGGAAGTGCCAGATAAGGGGAACAAATACGTCATAATCTCCGCTAAGACAGGAATGAACGTCGAACGTTTGTTGAAATCACTTGAGACGGCGGCCAGATATTGGCAGGTCTGAATATCAGATGGAGGTAGCAGTTCTTAGATTAGGTCACAGGTTGGTTCGGGATACTAGGATCACTACTCATGTAGCATTGGTAGCAAGGGCTTTTGGCTGTCAGAAAATCTATATGACATACATAGATAGTTCACTCGAAAAAACAATAAATGATATCAATGACAGATGGGGTGGTAAGAATGAATTTGAAATAGAAGGCGTGATTGACTGGAAACCGTTAGTTAAGTCTTGGAAAAAAAGTGGGGGAATCATCGTACATTTGACAATGTATGGAATCAACATAAATAACATGTTACCAGATATAGATACTAAGAGGAAATTATTGATTATTGTAGGTGCTAGTAAAGTACCTAAGGAAATATATTGTATTTCTGATTACAATATCGCTCTGGGGAATCAACCGCACTCAGAGGTGTCTGCTTTGGCCGTCTTTCTCGACCGACTTTTCGGCGGGAAAGAATTAACACGGACATTCAAGAGCGCAAAAATAAGAATAATTCCTAGCCAGAGTGGGAAAATGGTAAAGATGGATTAATTTGTTTGAAGTATACTGATGATCTGGTAAAGCAATGTTTCTGAATCGGTTAAAACCGTCCGGTCAGGATCTAACAAGAAATGGACAATGGACGTCCTAGTCCTCGACGTAATTATCGAATATATATAAGGCTAGACCAGTTGATTGAATTTAAGCGGGGGTTGCCAAGCCAGGTCAAAGGCGTGAGATTTGAAGATCGCACGAAGCTCAGAAGAATACTGGCTGGGATACCTCATCCCTTAGGGGTTCATGGGTTCAAATCCCATCCCCCGCACCTCTGAATCAACATGGTCAGTGTTCACTGAATTCCACCAAGGCTAAACTGAGATCGTTTACTACCTCGATGTTGTGGTATCAACTAGAGTTTATTAAAAGTAAAATGATTTTAATCTACAATAACACTCATTAGTAATTGAGGAAGAAAATAAATAATGGATTTTGGTGACTACTGGAAAAAGTGGCTAACATATTGCGTTGGTGAAATAATTAAGGAAAATTTAGAGCGAGACGCAGGGCGTAGCCAAAGGTCTAATTTTATAGTTGAAAATCAAGAATACTATGTACAACTTTCCGGGGACTTGATTATGAATAATTAAGAAACTCGTCCCATAAAGAAGTTTTCGATCTTGAGTAACTCGTAGACAGAGATATATTCCCCCCTTTATGAACATGTTAGCAGCGGGGTGGGGAAGCCAGATCTCAGGGAGGCAAAGTTATCCCGGCGGGCTCATAACCCGCAGAGCGGTTTCCACTAGAGTTATCTCGGTGGCCGCATGTTCAAATCAACCCCCCGCTACGTTAATGTTTTGAAATCTTAGTATATTTTCTAAATCCTTTGCATTGCTATACCATCTAGGATGTAATGAAGTTCTGGGCCCAATCAAATAATGACGATACTTCTCCTGTCCAAATCTTTGATATGGTTTCGTGAGGTGCCGGTGGGATCTAACGACAGGTAAATACATGCCTGGAGTTAAGTTCCTTGACTGAGGAACACTATACTTAATGAACGTTTTGGATTTGCAGCGCTCGCATTGAAATCCTTTTCCACGTCCTTCGGATTTCATTCTTCTGTCACATTTTTTGCAAATAGGATTGACTAGTAGAGCCAGAGCTTGTAACGAAATGATTGATAAATATTCCGCATTCATTATGCTTGCATGTGTTCCATCTCCAGGCCTTACTCCATATCCTATCTCTATTAGATCACCAGAGACAAAGCGCGAGGCAATAACACCTAAGCCCGTCGGTTCGTATACTGCTACAGGATGAGAATTGCCAGTAAAGTCACAAATTTCAAATAATACATGACCGCCCTGGATTACTTTTGGAGTCTTACATATCCTACCCCTTGTCCTGCCCGCCATGTACGGCCTAATTTCTGATATTGATAACATATTTTGTAAATGCATATTCGTCCCTTGATTTGTTCTAAATACTACATATCCATCTAATTTTTCAAAAGTATTTACCAGTAATAAGGACTTAATTACTATGGCTGGATCCTCCCCCCGAATTCCGCAAAATACGGGATCGGGTCCACGAGGAGCGATCAAAATGCGTTTTCGTTGGGGATCAACGTTATTAAAGGTCCGGGGAAAAGTCTGCAAATTCATTTTCATAACTGATTGTAGGTCCAACTGCCTCAAAGTGCCTAATTTGTTTTGCATTCTATAGGAGATTGATTCAAAGGTATGATCACCCTCCAAGAGTGAACCAATCGCCGCAAGTGCCCCAATCAGCCCGTGACCGTTTCCATACTTGAAGTAACTTATGCCCTCTTTTTCTGCCAATTTTGAGGCTTCGTCCAAGCTCAATACCTTGTACATCGCAGCGTAACTGAAATGCTTTACACTTTCTGGAATTTTAGAGTCTTCAAGTACTACTAGACCGGGGTTAGCCCCGTTTTTGATATCCGAAAAAGCAAGAATGGTGTTTTTGACATACTCTATTGTTCTTTCAGGTTTTTGGGATGCTATGCGAAGACAAACTGCACCATTACCTCTCGTTTTCCAAGGAATATTGGGATTCAATCTTATGAGGAGTGGATAATCTACGAATTGGACGTCTTTATCTTGGACGAAGTTACTTATTATCCTGTACGCCAAATGTGTTGTGCATCCTGACTTCGTAGAATCAGTATTATCAAATCCCATGTGTAGTATTGTTTGCTCGTTAGATTTATCGCTCAATTTAGCCCTCATTATATATGGTATTCAAATGTTATCAATCCTAAAAATAAATGCAACTAATAATATTATTCCACAATAATCCCAAACTGATATTTCCTCAGCTTCAGCTAAATGATATACAGCAATTGGGTATAGGGGCAAAACTATATTAGAATAAATAGTAGGTCGACTGAATTAATATTATTTTTCCATAAAAGAGACCATTGGATTTAGAATGAATAGAATCCTCCTTTTATGTTGTTAATGAGCGTCAAACAGGTAATTTGATATCACCACTTGTCCAAAATACAGAGATCCTATACTTCGGGCTATTTGCAGTGTTTTTGTCCCATGCCAAATTGAACACGAGATTATCCGCAAATCAGTGGTCAAAATTGCAATATTTTTAGACAGATGGGTAAGAGGTAAGCAAAGCGCTGCTAATATTTCTTATAGAATCGTTGTTCAAGTATGATTGCAACGAGATTATTTTTAGTTCAAGATTCGGAATATTTAAGGAAGACTAACTGTTTGTCGTGAATATGATTGATGCACTTGATCAAGTTATTCATCATGTTGATATGCTGTTTAACATTGATTCGGCTTCATCCTTGAATGATCTTTGTTTTGCCTTTTCAAAAAGGACCGGCAGACTTCGAAGCTTCGGATCGAAGGATATGTTGTATGGTACACTCCGATCTGACGGCGGAATCGCCCTGACCATCTTTGGGGCAGCGATCCTTCTGCCCATCAAGAATTTCTTTCAAAATGTTATGATCCCAGAATCTGAAGCAGTTCCTTTTATAGAAGATTCGAAATCTTTATTTTGTAAACACGTTTATTGGATGGGCAAAAACATTCGAGTGGGCTCGGAAGTTGCTATAGTCGACAAGGATTCACGAATTTTGGGCGTGGGAAAATCATGTATTGACAGCCTATTTCTGAAATCAAATACGGGTAAGGGGGTGGCGGTCAAAGTCAGAGAAGGATTAAAAAGTAGAATAACAAAATAGTTGATCTGGTATGATGCGTTCAGGCAATCGAGAAATGCGAAGAATGTTAGACAAGATGGGACTTGAGATGAAGGATCTAGGTGACGTCGAAGAAGTGATTATCAAGACTAGAACGAAAGAGATCTTTTTGAATAAGCCTCAGATTATAGAGATGAAGGGGAAGGATAGCACGATTTTTCAAATCATAGCAACTAGCATAGAAGAGGTTGTAAAAGAAGTGCCTTCTCTTAGTGAAGAGGATATAACTCTTGTAATGCAACAAGCCTCAGTGTCTAGGGATAAGGCCATGATGGCCCTCACCGAATCCAAGGGCGATATAGCTCAAGCGATCTTGAATCTTACGACATGAAATGACTATTTCTTGTCAAACTGATTCAATAAATGTGTTCATTTCCTTCCTTAGGCAATATTTATCGTCAGGGGCATACCAATCACTTAATATATATATTCTGAATATTTCCATTGAGTACGAATATGTCTGCTTCAGTAGAAATCATCGTGAGCGCACTATCCGAGTTAGAATCTGATATCGATGTTCTGACCTCTAAAGTCGAGTTAATGAGGAAACAGATATTATCTAATTCACAAGAGCAAGTTGCATTCTTACGAGAAAAGTTAATCGCGATTGCAAAGGCAGAAGCAGAAAAAATTATAGCCAATGCGAAAGAGGAAGCCGAAAAGGAATCAGCAAAAATTTTGGAAGAGAACGAAAAGCAGTTGAATAAAATCAAAAAGAAGATTGATTCATCACTTCCT
Organism: Nitrososphaeraceae archaeon; assembly: GCA_036558405.1. GTDB lineage: Archaea > Thermoproteota > Nitrososphaeria > Nitrososphaerales > Nitrososphaeraceae > TA-21. Next base: position 64,803 of record DATBFR010000014.1, read on the forward strand.
AGCTGCGTTGAATTAGTCATCAAGTCGCTATTCAACAGTAATCTCTAACTATTTGATTTCACTTATTGTGTATTAGTCTAGGAAAATTTAATAATGAATATAGAGCTACAAAGATTGATGGAATTCCCTTAGGACTCCAATCTTCTAAGAAACGAATAATTGTTGCCACTGTTAGTGGTCGAGAATATTATAGAATCGTAAATGTATTGAAGGATGCAGGACTCAAATTTGATTCCATGATACCTGAAGACGTTGCGTTTTCCGATGAGAATCTAATAATAACCACAAAGAATGAAGCCAACATAATAAATAGCGAAAATATCTTAGTCTTTTCAGAACCAAATTATTATCCGACTTTGTTTAAGGCCAGAATTTTTAAGATCATGTTAGGTCACTATGAAGATGATGTCCTAATTATAGGAGTAGATCCTGGTGTCAGAATTGGGATTTTTATTTTATATCATCATACGGAACTTCAGAGAATAGTACAGACATCGCCGTCAGAAGCAATTAGATTCATTACTATAGCTTTGAATGGAATAGAAGCAAAGCACAAGATTCTAAGGATTGGTGACGGGCACGCGAATATTGCTTATTGCATTGCCCACGGGATAAAGAACAAATTCAATGACGCCGTCAGAATAGAATTGGTAGATGAGTTTGGGACATCGCGTAAAACTCCTTCTAATCGGAGAGGCATAAGAGACGAATCTTCTGCAAAGAAAATTGCCCTTAAGAAGGGTTTATTGTTCTAATTATTTCAGAGCTTTTAGATCCGTGAAGCTGAACTGGAAATCTGTGATAACTCAATTTTGATTCGTACATGGAAAATCATTAATTCTACGAGTTGAGTTTTACTGTAGTATTTTAATATTTATATAATTAGTAAGCAATTAGTAAGATGAAAATTGAATATAACAGTCCTAGGAATCATAAAAATTTTCTATAAAGTTAAATAGTTATTATGATAAAGTATTAGTGAGGATTAAGATTTTTTGAAATGACTTGTAAAGGAATTTGTGTTAGACATAAGGCTCAAAAGCCTGTAGGTCACGGGAGATATGCGAGCGGGCAGAAAAGATGCCAAATTTGTGAAATTTTCATAAGGTGGGAGGGACTGTGGTGTCCTTGTTGTGGTTACCGGCTTAGAACTAAGCCGAGAAATTTAAAATACAAGGCAAAACTTAGGGCACGGAAGGAACAACAACAGTCTACAATTGTCAAATCGGTTTCAGTGCATTAGATTACTTATGTCATATGACTGATAATAAAGAAAATAAAAATGACTACAGACAAATGCCAATTATCTGCAGGTCATCCAGAGTATTTTCCTTGCAGCTTGTCAAATTCTTCAACGGCTGTTTTATTTCAATCTCCGAAGATAATCAAAAAATTGGAAGCTTGCACGTTTCAACAGCTAATGCAAGCAAGGTCACCACTGCAAAGGTTATCCCAAGTAAAGTTGATTCAATTTTCCTGACTAGCATATCTGAACGGGTCGCTTTGATGCTGAATGGTTTTACTATCGTTAATTTCAGCGCAAGCAGAGCCCTTAACAAATTGGACATGGAAGATATTCTGAGCGAAATTTTGAAATTGATTGAGTAGTTACAAGATGTGGTGATAGTCGATGATTAGAAACAAAAACCACAACAATCGATTAGGCCTAACTGACTTCATAAAAGAATTGGATCGTATTAACGAATTAGTCAAGGTAAAGAAAGCTGTAGATCCAAAGTATGAGATTGCCGCGATAATCAGCAAGCTCGATCATGGCAAGGCAGTGCTTTTTGAATCAATAAAAAATAGCAAGTTCAAAGTAATTGCTAACATTTTGGGTACGCGCAAAAGAGTTGCTCTGGCAATTGGTTCAAGCGAAGGTCATATCAATGACAGAATTATTGATGCTGTTTCTAAACCATCTCCCGCAAAACATTTACTAACTAATCCTTGGCTTAAAACTAGCAAAAATCTATTTCAGATTCCAATAGTTACTCATTTTGAGAAAGATTCTGGTCCATACATTACATCCTCACTGGTCATTGCTAGAAATCCGGAAACAGGATCCCAGAATCTATCTACTCATCGTTTATTGAGAACCGGAGAGACATCACTTGTAATTAGAATGGTGGAAGGAAGACACCTTCACAAGTGTTATTCCTATGCAAAGGAACATGGTGAAGACCTTAGGGTCTCTATAGTTGTTGGTTCTCATCCAGCTATTTCTGTAGCTTCTGCTTACCAAGCTCCCTACGGTCAAGATGAAATTAAGATTGCAAATTCACTGATGGATAAGCAGCTGATCACTACCTATGCCCCACTTTCGGGACTAAAGGTTCCTGTTGGCTCAGAAATTCTCATCGAAGGAAAGATTCTTGCAGACAAAAATGATTCTGACTGTATGGTTGAAATGCTAGGGACATATGATAAAAAAAGACTTCAACCTGTCGTTAAAGTGGATAGGATTTTTTATAATGAAAATTCTATTTATCATGATATATTGCCAGGCTATGCCGAACACCGACTTCTAATGGGACTTCCAGTGGAGTCTAGAATTCGTGCTGAGGTGAGAAATGCCGTGCCAACTACGAAGGATGTTTATCTAACAGACGGAGGTTGTAATTGGCTTGATGCGGTTATACAAATTAAGAAAACGCTTGAGGGGCAACCAAAAAATGCAATTCTTGCCGCGTTCTCAGCGCACCCATCTCTAAAAATTGCTATCGTGGTCGATGAGGATATCGACCCTAGAAATCCTGGCCAGGTAGAATATGCAATTTCAACTAGGAGTCAGGCAGACAGAGATTTGGTAATTATTCCAGGAGCCAAAGGTTCAAGTCTTGATCCATCTAGTGATCAAGAAAATTTACTTACAACTAAACTTGGGATTGATGCGACCGGTAGTTTTTTTAAGGATAGAACCCGGTTTGAAATTGCGCGGATACCCGGCCAAGATAAGATTAATCTATCCGAATATATGTGAAGTACAGTTTGCATTTCTCGCGACGTATTAATAGAAAAAAAAGTAGACTCCATTAAAACTTGAAAGCTTATAAAATTGTCAAATAATTTGCAATACAGATTAGGATTATTTGTATTAGGTAGAGTATACGAAAATCTTATTATGTATTAATGCGAAGGTGAATATAAGGCCGACTATTGACCTATATCCCCTTCTAATAGCTTAAATACGGTAAGCAATTTAATACGCGCAGAAAGGTTAGGATGAAGCCAAACAATTTTGCCATGAGGGATTGGCATCTTGAGCATGTAGAAAAGGTAATTCTCCGTTATATGAAAGGGCTATCACCTGATGCTTCTTCTTTCGAAAAGAGGAATTTCAAGAAATACAGCACACTTTCGAGTTGTGCGAAGCAAATAGAATATGATATAAAACATGGGGTCACTTACGAAGAGGTTTATGCGGTAATGAATAAGATAAGAAACGATGATTCTTATTCTGAAATTCGACGGATTTTGGAAGCAGTTCAAAGATTAGACGAACTTGAACGTCAATTAGTCTCACCAAAGAGAGTCTCATCATGGTAGGAAATAGTCCTCAAGAATTTAACAGATTGAAGATTCAAGAATGTGAGTTGTTTAGGTATTTTGCTTTATTCTATGAGGTTGAAATGGCGTGACAGTGTCTAGCTTTTCAGAAGGGAATATCATATTATTATATGCAAATTATAGGGGCAACATTGCCGATAAAAAGTTGCCGGAACATATTGTTAACCGGATAATAGTATGCAAAAATCTCTATGACCGTATTTTAATATCAAAGCCAGATGGATCCAAAACAGAAATTTATATCATTTCTACTAATGTAGGTCTCGCCAATAGTATCAAAGATGAATTAAAGGTAAAGTCTCTCAATGAGACTGTAATTACGATTATTTCTGAACCTACTCTGACCGATGCAATGGATGGTATCCTAAAGAGTCTAAGGAAGAGAACAAATATTCCGATATTATATCTAGTGACGTCACACTGGCAGAGAGAAATTTATAATAATATTTTGCTTAAATTCAAAGAATTTAAGATCCATTTTGAAGGAGCGCTAGATCATCGCCCCCTTGGAGAAATAGACATGGAAAAGGACATAGAAATTCCGTCAAGGGGACTCGCATTTTATAAGGAGAAGGCAAAAAATAAGGCCGTAGACCTGTTATTGAACCACATGTTTCCAGATAAGGAAAATGACAGGTAAATTGCTTCAAATACTAAGGTTTAATACGATCGTCTTAACGCCATTATTCTGATGCAGCGGTCATCGTCTAGTTTGGTTAGGACACTGGCCTTCCACATTCTGCATCTCCAAAAATGCAGTTGAAGAAAGCCCGCAACCCGGGACTTCACTCTTACTCAAAAAGTGGAGCGGGAATTCAAATCCCGGTGACCGCATGTTTCAGATTTCAACGTAGTCTTTGCCTGAAAGTTGAATGTCAAGATTTTTATATCATGCTCTGATAAAAATACTATCTTTTGTCTCCTAACTTAATTAATTCAAGATCGGTTGCAAGAAATAAACATGAACTCTTTGATGAAGTACTGGCAGTCATATTGAAGAGTGGGAAGGATGGAGTTTTCCAGACAGAAATTTGCAAAGAATTCTCATTGGATAGCAGAGATGGATCGCGTTTGGCTGGAAATTTAGAAAAACAATCGCTAATTCACCGAGAAAAAGTTCTTTACAAGGGAAGATGGACTTATAAGCTCATTATCAGAAAACCATCTTTGGCTGAAACTCGGAAGAAACGGCGGGTTCAAATTACTTCAGTAGAAGGAGCGCCCTGTCTTAGCTGCGTTTACCAACACTCTTGTTCCTCTGAAGATGAAATGACTCAATACAGTCCATCACGATGTTCTTGGCTTGAAGAATGGGTTGTAACTAGTTTTGAGAAGATTGTAATGCCTGGCTCAGAGGAGAGTCCAGTTAATGAGACGATAGAAGAAAGAACTTGAGAGTTTATTGTAGATACTAAAGATAGTAACTGTATGCATATTTCCACTTGAAAAATCAATTCTATGGGATGTTTGCTTCGAATGCTTTTGGCAAGGTCGTAAAAGCTGAATCTATTTGAGCCACTCCCCTGACTGTCCAAGTTGTATGCCCTGGTTCTGACTCGATCAATTTCTCATACAGCTCTGGTGTTATTTTAGACTGTTCAACGGAAAATGTTGATGGTATGAATACCGTTTTTTCGGGATAAAGTTGGGGACGCCCATTTAACGGGATATCTTGATATGATACAGTACCATTACCCAATAGAGTACCGTTTGCACTCAACTCATACTCAATCCCGGATGTTGTAAGTGCTTTCTCCGTAGGATTGAGAAGAGCGAATATTACCTGCAGCGAGGCAGTATTATTTGACTGATTCGACATAACTTGTACCTTGCTGAGAGATATCTTCACATTTGTTATACCCTGACCAGATAACGTCTCGAGTATGATTGGTAGTAAGACTATGACAGCAACTATTGCTCCGATCACTCCGATCAATAATAGCCGCCTAGCACTTAGGAACATGGACCCATGTCATATCCTCACAAATATATTCCTAGTCCATGAATCTATAAGATCTACTTTTATGAATTCATTTGCCTTAATAATTAGTTTCTTATGACAACTTGAGGGATTTAAGACTCATTCAAAATGAGCTTTTAGGATTACGATTGCCCGAATAATAATCATAGGGAATTACCGTGAAATTTGCGGAAATGCGGCAGCGCTCTGAAATACCTAATGGGGAAACATATCAAAAATTTGCTATTAATTTACAACATATAAGATAAACCACGTCAAGAATCAGATAGTATTATCTATTCTTACGTTAGTTACCAGTCCAATATAATTTCATATCCATCCTTGCTAGGGGGTGATTTAATCTTACTCCCAGCTAATGGAACAGATAATATGTAACGGCCTATGTTTACCTAGGGATGCCTATTGCCGAGGCTTTGGTCACATGGGTTCACATCACTTGTTCTTCAATTTGGGTAGGCGGTTCAATTTTCTTAGGTGTAGTACTGGCACCAGCTCTTAAGATTGAGGTGCCTGGGGCAAGAGAGAGATTGCTACTAATGATTAAGTACGGTAGAAGATTCAATTTGATAGCCATTCCATCATTCGTAATTTTAGTTGGAACGGGAATTTATAATTCGAGATCTTTTTTAGCAGATCCAGATTCTCTTTGGCAGACCCAATACGGAGTATTGCTCCTAATAAAAATCATATTAGTAATCTTGGTAATAATAGCTTATATTTTTCATATCAGAGTGGTGAATAAACAGACAGAGAAAAAATTGGCCACATCAAAGATAGATGAAACATATGTCAACAACTTACGAACTAAGATATCGATTCTGGGGAGAGTTATTGTGGTGCTGTCCATTGCTATCCTCTTCTTGGCGTCCACTCTTAATTCAGGTGGCTTATAACTAATTAGTTAATACGAATGTAAAGAACAATGACCTACTTGTTTTTCTGCAGAACTCATTGTTCTATTGAGTGACGAAACTTACTGGCCGGTTAAGGCCAGAAATGGTTTGATATTGGACAATTATAATCCAAGGCATGGAAGTAGCTTGTTCTCACAGCAATGACATCTGCGAATAACCTAATTCTCCTTTGTCATCTATGTAATTATTTTTATCACATTGGAAGTTGATATAAAAGGCATGTTGAAAATTACCGTTATGTATTGATTTTACGTGTCCTATGGTTTGACTATTATTATTAGTTGAAAAATCTTGACCGACAGGGGATTATAGTACTTGAGATAACGATGCGAAAAAATAAATAAATAAATTTCTCTAATCACAAGAATTTTAAACTACACCATATAAACTACGCAACATGAAAATAACCGTCTCTGCAATAAAGGCAGATATTGGTGCCATAGGAGGCCATACTCGACCTAGTGACGAGTTGTTGGAAAGTGTTAAGAAGACCGTAGGTGAATTCGCTTCTAATAATCTTAACGACTACTACGTGGGTTATACGGGCGACGACATACATATTATAATGAGTCATACAAAAGGTACTGACAATAGCGAGATACATGGTTTAGCTTGGACTGCTTTTACAGAGGCAACTAAAATTGCAAAAAAACAAGGACTCTATGGTGCCGGTCAAGATTTACTCAAAGACGCCTTTTCAGGAAATGTCAAAGGTATGGGCCCTGGTGTTGCTGAAATTGAAATGGAAGAACGACCTAGTGAAGTTTTTTGTATATTTGCAGCCGACAAAACAGAGCCAGGAGCATTTAATTATCCCTTCTGGAGGATCTTCGTTGACGCAGGTTCCAATACAGGTTTGTTAATCAACGAGAGTTTAGCTTGTGGGGTAACCATTAAGGTAATGGACGTAATGTCCGGGAAGATTGCAGATTTAAAAATGTGGAATGATAAACCTGAATTGGAAGCTGCACTTATGTATCCTGGCCGGTATGTGGTCCATTCAGTATTTTCGGAAGAGGGGGAACAAATCTTATCCGCTTCAACTGACAGATTACATAATATAGCTGGTACCTATGTAGGAAAAGATGACCCAATTGCAATAGTTAGAACTCAAAAAAATTTCCCTGCTACGGAAGAAGCAGGAAGTGCCTTTAATGATCCTCACTATGTAGCTGGAAATACTAGAGGTAGCCATCATATGCCCTTGATGCCAGTTAAAATTAATTCTGCTGCAAGCCTCAATTATTCAATACCAATTGTTTCTTGTCTTGTATTTAGCATGCATGAAGGGAAATTTACTGGACCGCATGATGGTTTCGGCACTGTAGATTGGGATCTACAAAGAATGTGGGCGGCTGAAAGAGCAATGATTATGCGAAATCAGGGATTCATTCATCCTGCTACCTTGGTGCCGGATGAATTGGAGTACAATAAAGGTTATGATGCACGAATAAAAAAGCTTGGAGAGAAGTTCAAGCCAATTTAAGGCAAGTATGAATCTTGTCGAGATCATTTTCAAGGCCGCTAATAATAAATCTCAAAAACTATCCTGAAATATCGGGCGAAAGATCAATTAATCTAGCCAAGGAGGCGGCACTAGTACATGACGCGTGTAAGGTTGAGATTATTGTTGCACCTCCACCTACCACCTTGCAAGCAGTTGTTGATTCTACGGATTTACCAATTATTTCGCAGCACATAGATGATGTTCCTACGGGTGCTTCTACCGGATTCATTGTTCCAGAGATACTAAAATTATCAGGAGCCAAAGGATCGCTAATAAATCATAGTGAGCATAAAGTTTCTTTTGAAAATATCAAAAACCTAGTCGAGCGGCTAAAGAGGCTGGATATGGTATCAATAGTCTGTGCTTCGGACGTGGGAGAGGTTGCCAAAATTTCACCAATATGTCCTGATTTTATTGCGATTGAGCCCCCCGAGCTAATTGGCACTGGAATAGCTGTCTCAAGGGCGAATCCATCAATTATAGAAGATTCGATTAGAGCAGTTCATGCAAGTTCACCTTCAACTCGGGTATTGTGCGGAGCAGGGATCGTGGATAAGGATGATGTCAAGAAAGCATTGGATTTGGGAGCCAGCGGAATATTAGTAGCTAGCGGCGTCGTTAAATCTTCTTCTTGGAAAAAGAAAATAGAAGAATTATCGTCCGCATTTAGTTGATGTTTCCAAGTTCATGAATATTTAGGGATCTATCTCCATTTCGATATACTAAATCTTTTCATCCATGATATTTGATATTCATTAGTATTAGGTCTTTAAATAGGGAACACAATTTCTAAGATCTAATTCTATCATTTGCATCCATTAATCATATATTTCGTAATTATACTAATCACTACTGTTTAAGTTAATTGAGTCTAACTCCCCGATAAATTCATTTATTTTGGCCTTAGGTATTACTGCGCCACATGCCTTTTCGTGACCGCCACCACTTCCTCCCAATTTTGAAGAGAGTGCATTTACTTCCCTTCCGAGGTGTAATTTGCAATCTTTAGAACCGCGTATGGAAACTACGTACGAATCAAGGTCGGTTTTTAGTTTGTAAACCATAGCAATTGATTTTCCAAATAGACCCAAAATAAAGTTGACAATCATACTTGATGATAATTCTGCATTACTTTCTACGTAGGCAATATCTCCCCTCACAGTAACTGATTCTTTCAATGATTCGACAACAGAGGTAACCTTGCGAGCAAATTTTTCGGCTCGATCAAATCCGCCCTCAATTTCGTGGGGGTACTTCATATTGGATAATCTGTCTATTATAATTGTAAGATATTCAATTTCGTGTTGACTCGATGATATCATATACGATAATGCACTTGCCTCCAGCATCAAAAATTGTCGATCATATCTAGAAACAATACGGGATGCGATAGGTTTTGTTTCCATGTAATCTGTGATAGCGCCAGCAGCCGCAAAAAATGCAGCACGCGGGTCAAGCTTCTTCCTATACTTATGATAGATTTGTACGCTGGTGCATTCATTAATACTGTGTATCATCTTTACGCCAGCTGTTTTTAATTCATTTTTCGTTCCTGTTTCAAGATCGTGATGATCAATATAGGTAACTGCACATTTGAGCGATAGTATTTTTTTCATGATATTCAAAAATAAAGATTCGTTCTTTCTACTTAGACCCAAATCACACAAATAAAGATGCTCAATATCATGTTCCGAACTTTCCAAATTTTTTCGAACTCCTTCCAAGACCCTAATCATGTTTGAATAGTCAACCAAGATCACAGAACTTACACCAAGGGCAGCTTTGATCAAGGCGGCAGAAGATATGCCATCAACATCTTCTTTATGAGAAATGCAAATAGTCCTTGCCAAATATAGTCATGGTTCTGAACCAAGGCGACTATTTTAAGCCTATGCAAGATGTTACATAGCGCTCTTAATTTCCCAACCTTTAATTCAAATCATGTCGGAAAAAATCAAACAGGCGAAGATTTATATTTTAATCGTGCAAGATGTGTGTAAGAACGTAACCTTATTGGCGGCGTCGAAGATGATTTTGGTCAGTAGGCCAGGTAATGATTCATCGACCTCCGGTTACGCTCATAGAATGGAGATTCGATTACTATTGAATCTGACGTTGGTTTACATAACCCGCACAATACTTGGTCATCCGGCCGTACTTATTAATATGAAAGGATCGACTCCGGTTGATCCTGCCGGACCCGACTGCTATCAGAGTGGGATTAAGCCATGCGAGTCAACGTAGCAATACGTGGCGCACGGCTCAGTAACACGTAGTCAACATGCCCAGAGGACGTGGATAATCTCGGGAAACTGAGTCTAAACCGCGATGAGTCAAGATTCCTGGAATGGTTCCTGACTGAAATCTATATGGCCTCTGGATTGGACTGCGGCCGATCAGGCTGTTGGTGAGGTAATGGCCCACCAAACCTGTTACCGGTACGGGCTCTGAGAGGAGAAGCCCGGAGATGGGCACTGAGACAAGGGCCCAGGCCCTATGGGGCGCAGCAGGCGCGAAACCTCTGCAATAGGCGAAAGCCTGACAGGGTTACTCTGAGTGATTTTCGTTAAGAAAGTCTTTTGGCACCTCTAAAAATGGTGCAGAATAAGGGGTGGGCAAGTCTGGTGTCAGCCGCCGCGGTAATACCAGCACCCCGAGTGGTCGGGACGATTATTGGGCCTAAAGCATCCGTAGCCGGTTCTGCAAGTCTCCCGTTAAATCCAACTGCTCAACAGGTGGGCTGCGGAGGATACTACAGAGCTAGGAGGCAGGAGAGGCAAGCGGTACTCAATGGGTAGGGGTAAAATCCGTTGATCCATTGAAGACCACCAGTGGCGAAGGCGGCTTGCCAGAATGCGCTCGACGGTGAGGGATGAAAGCTGGGGGAGCAAACCGGATTAGATACCCGGGTAGTCCCAGCCGTAAACGATGCAGACTCGGTGATGGGTTGGCTTCGTGCTAACCCAGTGCCGCAGGGAAGCCGTTAAGTCTGCCGCCTGGGTAGTACGGTCGCAAGACTGAAACTTAAAGGAATTGGCGGGGGAGCACCACAAGGGGTGAAGCCTGCGGTTCAATTGGAGTCAACGCCGGGAATCTTACCGGGGGCGACAGCAGAATGAAGGTCAAGCTGAAGACTTTACCAGACAAGCTGAGAGGAGGTGCATGGCCGTCGCCAGCTCGTGCCGTGAGGTGTCCTGTTAAGTCAGGTAACGAGCGAGA
>DATBFR010000015.1:0-2517 GCA_036558405.1 Nitrososphaeraceae archaeon
CCTAGTTTGACTCCAGTATATAGTATCTGACTTTTCCATCTACCAAAAATGATATCGACCGTTTTTTCATAATTATTGTCTGGCATAAAATTAACCATTGTGTGACTGAAAGATACAGATAAGTTTTATTATCGTCTTGCCAGTTCCTTATCGCTCTTCTTGCAACTTATATTGATATACCAAAAATGAGTGAATTGAGCTGTGTGAAAAGATACCAGGATTTGAAATTAAAATTGGAGTATATCTTATGGCTAGTCGACAAGATGTTCAAAAGCAAAGCTCTGCTCATATCGAGATTTCTATTGAACAGAATGCCGGTTGTAGTTTCACTCTGGATCGATTTCAAAGCTCCCTTACTTTCAGACTTAATACAATGAGAGTCACAGAACTTACAATAGACAATAGAAATTATAGAGTAAATTACAGCAGTATTGCATGAATATATCTTCTAAGGAATGAAGGATGACTATTAGCCAATTATTAATTCATTGACCTAAAATTAGCCATTTATGGCAGTATAATCTAGTTTTAGTTATGACATCACATGTTAGGGTGTACATAATAGTCCATCGAGGCCGATCCTAAGATCTGCAAATGCACAAATCTGTGCATAACCGGTACTGTTGTGTTTGTTTTTATCATAGGTTCTTCTTTAGGCTGCTTTTAACTTCATTGAATATTTCCTGAGTAAAATTCTTTATGTTATCATTCAAACCATTAGTAAAGTTCCTGCTGGCTTGAGCTAAAATAAAGACATTATCGCTATTTGAAGGTTTTACTGTAAATATATCTGATGCTGATCTCCCACTATATTTGTCAGATAATGCGTCTACTTTTACTATATATGGCGTACCTATCGGGGTATTTTCTGGTACCTTCCACGAATATGAAACTTCACCGTTTCTATCTGTGTTACTATCAAATTGTTCTACAACCGCATTTAAATTTTTAGAGGAATAAGAAGAAGGTGGAAACAATAATAAATCTAGAATTTCTCCATGCACCTTAGTTCCTCTAGTCTCTGAATTTTTAGAATCAGGATCAAGAACCTTTACAGTAATAGTCTGAATGTCCCCTACACTAATTGGATTTTTATCAATCTTAATCGAGACTCCCAATGGCAAAGGTTTGGTACCACTAGTGGTATTTCTGTGAACTTCTTCTTTGCTACCAGTTAGAGCTATGCTTGTCCATTTATTCAAATCGTAAGGGATGTTGTGACATGCAACTTTTGCAGTTAATTTGTTAGGTCCTTCTTTAAGTACAGTATAGTTCGGTTCTAACTTGTATTTCCAAGTAGAATAATCATTGGCCCCATATTTTCCTGTCGCAAGAGTATTTTGATACGGCCTTATTCCATTCAAAAGTACTGAAACCTTACAATCCTTCAACCTATCATCTGATGAAGTACCAAAGACAACAAGGTTATCATCAGTTATTGTAACTTTTTGACCATCTTGCGGAGATAGTATCTTTATTTTGGGGACTTTCCCAACGCTAGTTCCAACGGTGTCTAACTTTGTCGAAGACGATGTGATGATGTTATTTATATTGGTAGGTACAGTTTCTGTCGTCAGTGGGCTTGATTTTTGTGCATAAGATTGATAATTGGGAATAACAACAGAAAAATAAAATCCAACAAGCATAGAAAATATAAATATAAATGTAAATAAAAGTGACATCATATACCTCAATTCGAATAGAAAATTATTCTACATGAAATTATAAATACATTCTTTAATAGAAATATAGATTTAAGTTATAGAATTAAAGTATCCCTTCCATTGGAATAGGAATAACTAATCAACTTCAATTTATTCACTTCGAGACTACTCTTAGGCTATCTAACTTTATTACATTATGGGAGTGATGCACATATCAATTTGTACTCAGAACTACTTTTTTAGTAGACTATAAAAGAATCCTAATCTTGGATGGGTTATCATGTATTCATTTAATTAATTTTTCTTGATGGTAGTGTTAACTTCAATATTTAACTTGACAAGTAATATAATTCAGTTTTAACTTCATAAAACATATCCAAATAAATTGAATGGCTAACCGATCCGTTGGTAGTGGGTTTGGAGATTGAATATGTATAGTAGTTGGTCATGGAGCTATTAAATAATGCCATTTTTTATATTCTTGAACTAGGCTCTCATACTGTAAAGATCTAATATTAACATTATAGTGATGTCTTTTTACATAGAGCATATCATTTGTAGGAATAAAACCTAACTCACTAATTCTAATAACCCTAAAGCCATTATCGTGTAAATATTTCATTTATTGTTCAAACAATTGTGAGCTAGTTGAAATCCTACCATTACTTTTTGCATCGTTAACAAATGTATGAAATTTAATACTTGCGAATGCAGTCGAATTAGCACGATTTACATTTTCTACAAATTTTGTAAACTTAGCAGAATCTTTATGGCCTGACTGAGTCAAGGCATGAATGGAGTATCTGTTAACCGACTTCAATGATTGAATTGGATCATCTCCAGCCCTAGCTAA
>DATBFR010000016.1:0-31441 GCA_036558405.1 Nitrososphaeraceae archaeon
ACACTGTAGAATTATTCAAAAGCTCAAGAAATGTAGGAAAAGCAGCAATCATACTGTTAGCTGCTCCTTTTTAGATCTAACCACATAGATATATGAAAGCCCGAAAATTATTAGAACAATTATCGAGAGAGTTCTAAAAAGCCCCTCAGCTAAAAGCTCCAGTCCGGCATAGTAAGTCATATGATAAATTCCATGAATAAAAATGAAAACTGCTAACAAAATTGTCAGAAGTCTAAGATTACTCTTTAATCTAAAGCTAAGATACAATGGAATTAGGGCGGCAGCAAAGATGATAATTCCGCTGACCAAATGAAGCGAGATTTCGTCAAACAAACTAGTTAAGTACTTAATTTAACCTATTGGCATATAGAGATTCTGCTTGATCCCATATTGTGGGTACCACATTTGGGACCCAGGTTCAGAATCCAAAAATGAGATTTGTCTTTTATTTTTTAAATCGTACTGTCAGATCCTACAATATGAACAAACAGCATTTAAGCAAAAAGACATTGATATCGTGGGTAGCACTATCAATACTGGTCGTCGGTATTGCGCACTACTCTCAATCCTTTGTCCATCCCATATCAGCCAAAAAAGGTACTTCAGAAGTGATATCAAATTCAGACTCTTCAACGGCTTCCGGCGCTATTAATAACAGCACTATTATGTTAAATGCATTAGAGCTCAAAAATGAGACGTACAGATGGCAGAATACAAGTGAAGGAATAAATCCTACTCTTCATTTGATAGCAGGCACTAGTTATCTCTTCAAAATCAAAAATCCAACCGATGGGAAGCATGAGTTGATTATCGGCCTGAATGGGACAGAAATTGCAAAGAGCAACCACATTGATCCGGGCAAAAACAGAAATTTCGTCTTCAATGTCAACTCGTCAGGAGTCTTCGAATATCATTGCGAGTATCATCCAGAGAGTATGAAAGGAGTCATCGAAATATCGAACCAATAACTCACACACATACATCACAGGCATCAAAACTGATTGAAATATGTACTACAATCGTTCCTGTAGAGCATGTGGCACTTGCATGATGCCTCATTCTCACTGCATCTTATGCAAGGAATATGTATCTTGGAGTTGCCCAAAATGTTTAGCAATGGACGACGTTACTCACAAACATGACTCTTATGGGGGTTTCTCCATAATTCAATCACTGTCGACAAGTCGATATAAAAACTACAGAAAAAGGACGCTAACAGCTTTCTCATCTGTTTCAAACCGTCACTTCGCAAGCCCGCTGCTCTTTTGGCAGATTCATTGGTATGGAGTGACGTGAGATGAGATCACATACATAGAATAATTTCTATATAGCTCGAATTAACCTGCATTGATCATTGTCTTACGTTACTAGGCCATAAGGAAGGCAACAGTTCTGATTTATCTTATCTAGTCAAGTTATTTGGTGCTTCCTTTAGTTGCATTTAGGATTAGAGCAGCGATCTCACCTGGATGTGATACAAGTGATGCATGGCTAGAATTAAGCGACAGAGTAGTAGCATTCATTCGTTCTGCGAAATTACGTTCCGCACCAGGATAGATAATTCGGTCGTTATCAGATACCTGAAACCATGTACGAAGTTGCTTCCAAGCTGGAGGGCCAGATTTTTCGACGAACATTGATTGACTGGGAGGTTTTTGTACAATGGCCATAATATCAGCCTCAGTACGATCAACATCTTGGGCAAATGATTCATGGAATTTATCTGGGATGATGAATAAAAAGCCGCCACTATCAGGTTTAACGTTTCCTACCCCATTTGCTAAAAACTCTTTCGGCCATGTTTTCACCAGGTCATTGAGCGATTCACCTTCGTTAGGAGCCAGCGCAGCAACATAAACAAGGCCAGTTACATTGTGATTATTATAAGCGGCGTTCGTGATTACAAAACCACCGTATGAATGACCAACAAGAATAATTGGTTCTTTAAGTTGTTCAAGTGCACGCTTAACAGTAGCGACATCGTCTGCCACAGAATGCAGTGGAAGTTGAACGGCGATAACCTGGTGTCCTGCGTTCCTTAGAATAGGAATTACTTTGCTCCATGAAGAGCCATCGGCCCAGAACCCATGGACCAGTACTATATTTGTAGCATTTGTTGACATACTCTGTATTCCTTGAGGTTGCATTAATGTCTTATTTTCTGAGCTCGCGAATGCAGAATAAGTGGGCGACATTAAGGGGACAAGAAGAGTAACATTCAGACAGACATAACCAAAAAATTTTATTTTTTTACTATTTTTCTCCAGTAATGTGGTCATGATGGTTAAGAGTTCATATAAATATGTTGTACATGTTTTTTACATTTCAATATTTATTAACCATTGTCAACTTAGCATATTCTATGAGCACAATCACTACCAAGGATGGCACCGAAATCTACTACAAGGACTGGGGTAAAGGTCCGGTAGTAACGTTTTCCCACGGTTGGCCTCTAAGCTCCGACGCGTGGGATGGACAAATGCTTTTCCTAGTCCAGAACGGTTTCCGTGTAGTCGCGCACGACCGACGTGGACATGGCCGGTCGAGCCAGGCATCTTCGGGGAATGACATGAACGGCTATGCTGACGATCTAGCAGCCGTGATCGAGTCACTTGATCTCAAAGATGCAATGCTGGTAGGTCATTCGACTGGTGGCGGCGAAGTTGCCCGCTACATCGGGCGGCACGGGACGAAACGGGTCGCTAAAGCGGTCCTCATAGCTGCCGTGCCGCCGATCATGTTGAAAACCGCAGCCAATCCAGAGGGACTGCCGTTGGAGGTCTTCGACAATATGCGGAGTGGTCTCATGAAGGACCGCTCACAATTCTACAAGGATTTGGCAATACAATTTTACGGTGCCAATAGGACGGGAGCTAAGGTGTCGCAAGGTGTGTTAGATCAGTTTTGGCTCTGGAGCATGCAGGCTGGCCTAAAGAACGCTTATGAAAGCATCAAGGCCTTTTCAGAAACCGATTTCATCGAGGACCTCAAGAAAATTGATGTCCCGACCCTAGTCATGCATGGTGAGGACGACCAGATCGTTCCAGTCAAGGACTCGGCGGTGAAAACAACCAAACTCATCAAGGGCGCTAAGGAAATCTACTATCCTGGTGCACCGCACGGCCTAACCGCCACGCTTCAAGATCAGGTCAACGCTGATTTGCTGGCCTTCATTAAATCCTAGACTTTGCAGTGTACCCTAATCAGTCTGATTGATCAAGAAGGACCTACTGTAAGTAGATGAATAAGTACAAACTGGGGGAAATAGACGTACTATCAGACCCTCAAAAAGATCTTACAATATAAAGTACAAGAAAAAGAGCGTCTGAAAGTTATTAATTTCATCCCCTATCGATACCATCTGTAAGTACCACTGCTAGTGAATACTGAACCTGTAAACTTGGAGGATAGGAAATGATGTAGTCTGTTTTGAAGAATAGAATTTGAAAAACTTTGCCATCATGTCGAAAGCTTTATCGCTTGATAGTGATTATCCCGATTAAGACTGAAATAGTTCACTCATTCAAAATTAGCTGAGCAGCGTGCTTCGCGCTTGCGAAAGACGCGTTGGACAATAATCCCTGCTTGCCTACCCAGTCTCCTACGATGTACAAATTATCCGCAATCCTCACTTCAGGTCTACCTGCCAATCCACCTGTTGCAGCCATAACAATAGCATTAGACACCACCATGTTGGGTAGCGGTCTCTTCTTAACAAGTACTTCCCTCCAACCGGGCTGCATCAGATCAATCAGTTCTTCAAGTTCTTTCTCGTCTTCTCTCGGATTTGGTTTGATCGACGTACCGAGGTATTTTGCCACATGGATCAGCGCCCCGTTCGGAGAAGCGAGCTTTGCAGATGCTGAGTGGACCGAAAAGTAAAGGGGTGAATCGATTCCAAGGGCAAACAGCGCATCCTTTTGCGGGCGGCTACTAAGCGCAACGTCCAAGCATGCCATTCGTATAGGCCTGACCCCTTCGACTGCGTCTGACAAGGCTTCGGGCTTCTCGCCTTCATGAAATAGCGCATCTGCCTCACGGGGACCTGTCGCTATTACAACAACCTTTGCAGATACTTGGCTATGATCAGATAATGTAACTAGCCAATTCCAATCGCTTTTTTGCAATTTGGTTCCCTTCTTTCCCATGACAATTCTCACTTTGGCATTCTTGGCCGCTGCGGCTAGTCCATCCACCAGAGTTTGCCAACCTCGATCTAGATACATGACCCCGCCTTGATTGAATACGTGGAACTGATACAACGCGGAACCAACACCCTGAATGTCGGGATCATTAGCGTATGTTGTTAGGCGCATTAGTGCATTCATCAATGCAATTGAATCCGCATCATGAAAGTTTCTCTTAACCCATTCCTGTACACTAACATTATCTAATTCCGTAAAGTCAGCTTTTTTTAGTAAAGCAGAGAGCAGAGCAAAGACTTTCCCAAGGAGAGATTCGCTCGCCGGAGTCGTAGAATTAGAGCTGACATTCACTAACAGCCGAAATTTCTTGGCATCTTTTATCTCAAAGGATGTATTTGGTATTCCGCCAGCATATTGGATTCCTAACTCTTGCAAGAGCTTGGCTCCTATGTCAGCGACGAAAAGTGCGTGTGGTCCCTGATTAAAATAAAATCCATCCTGGTTTGAAGTTCTTGCACGACCTCCGATTTCGCTTGACGATTGTTCAAATAACGTTACTGATTTTCCCGAACGGGCAATCAGAGCAGCAGTTGTAAGGCCTGCAAGCCCTCCTCCAATAATTACTACATCTGAACTATCGACATCGTTTGACATTGCACAATTATATTTTTCAAGCTTGCTGTTAAGTGTTGCTCTCATACTAATCAACAAGATTTAAGACATTCACAAGATTCTATCATAGAGTCTACGTAATTTCTAGAGAGATCAATCTTTTTTTAGAATGTCTCTCAAAGTAGCTAAAAGACAAAATCACTGAAGTTATTCAATTCTCTATTGTTAATACAGATGTCCGATATCGGAAGTTTTACTTCCTCTAAAGATAAATTCATTGCTGAAGAAGTGTTGCTATGCAAATAAATGAACACGATATAAGCCCAAAGGAAATAGTGTTGGAATTTTTAGGGGCACTGCAGCGAAAAGACTTCAAATCTGCTAGAAACTATGTAAGCGATAACGTAACATACATCGCACCTCTTAACTCATTTAACGGCGCAGAACCATATTTCAAATATGTAGAACACCTGAACTTACCTAAATTAGATATCAAAAGAGTTTTTAGCGAGGGTAGTCATGATGTCTGCGTTCTCTGGGATCTGAATTATGGCACTCCTCCTGCAACAATATTCGTAAGTGCATGGTATCAAGTCCACGATGGAAAAATAAGTTCGATGAGGCTGGTTTTCGATCCACGACCCTTCCTACAACAGCAAAAATAAGTGCTAGTCCTATCATTGATTAGCACCCTCCTCGCATAACATTGAATGATGACTAGTACAAAATTGAAAATGAAGACCCGAGTGGTTTTGCCCGCCGCCACAATGTTCATTGCATTATGCTTTAGTATATTATTATTAATCTGCCATAATGGCTTTAGCCCATTTTTACCTGTATATGGTCAAGGGCCACAGAATAACAATAGTTCTTCTTTTTTCCAACCTTTTTCTACTTCTTCTTCTTTTCGATCAAAATCCTCTATATTGGATAATATGCCCTCGCAAAACGTTACTGTAGGCTATATAAACATTGCATACAAGCAAATAGGTAAGGCAGATGCTAAACCAATTATTTTGATTACAGGAGGTGGTGCAACCATGGACATGTGGAATCCTCTTTTATTAGAAAAGCTAATCTCAGCTAACTATAAAGTAGTCATTTTTGAAAATAGAGGGGTAGGTGAATCAACTGTAGGGACAAAAGAATTCTCAATTAGTCAGTTCACAAATGACACATTGGGTTTGCTCGATGCTTTAAGAATAAGCAAGGCCGATGTCTTAGGCTGGTCCATGGGCGGATTCATCGCTCAACAATTGGCGTTAACATACCCCGACAGGGTAAATAATCTTATTTTATATGCTACGAGTTGTGGCGGGGCTAATGATAGACCAACTCCTCCTGAATTAATTAGGATTGTTACCAATAGCTCGATTTCTCCACAAGAGCTAGAACAGAAAGTTATGCCCTTCTTGCTTCTACCAGCGAGCTGGCTCAAAGCACACCCAGATTATCTAAACTATGTTCCTATTCCTAGGGAAACTGTATCCCAACAGATATTACTACAACAACAAAAAGCAGCCACCACCTGGACAGGTACTTGCAATGCTCTTTCAAATATTACTCAACGCACTTTGGTCATAGTTGGAGCAAATGATGACGCCGCACCAGACTCATTAATCTTGGCAGAAAAAATCCCAAGATCATGGCTAATTCGCATCGGAACTGCGGGACATGGGTTAATGTACCAGCATCCTGATGTGTTTAATAGATTATTATTGACTTTTTTAGAAAACAATCATGAACATAACTTGCGTAATACTACTTTCTTCATGGATATATATGGAACCAACATAATAAAGTGGTAGTCCACTAACATTAATCTAAGGTGAAATACATTTCTAGTCCGTTTACTGTGACCAACAGGTGTCCGGAAAAATATAAAGAAATCCCAAAGCTCCTAAATGTAACTGGAGAAGATACAAATTATGTATCGCAACTGAGGTTTTTTCAATGCTTACAGTCAATCCAGTTGATGTCGTTTTTTGTACGATCAGACGAAATGAGAAAGACGTCATCAAGCTATACAATTCTCTATCATCCATAATGCAACTTGCCACGGGTGCCACAATGCTAAATTTTGGCTATTGGGGAGGAGATGTACATGATCCAGTTGAAGCTCAATCAAAATTATGTTCTCTTGTAGGTACCCTTGCAGATCTTAACTCGTCTAATACCATGATTGATGTTGGAAGCGGCTATGGAACACCAGCTCTTCAATGGAGTGATGAGTTTGAGCCTCGTAATATAATCTGTTTGAATATTAACTCTCAGCAACTAGTAAAAGGACTTAAGAGACGAAATCAACTAACACATCAACTTACCCACATAAGTTACATCAATAGTACCTCCTTATCGATGCCTTTTGCAGATAGAACTGTTGAAAGGATCATTGCACTAGAATCTGCGCAACATTTTAAGCCCTTTGACAGGTTTATAGCTGAGAGTTACAGAATATTGCAGCCTAATGGCCTTCTTATAATCTCTATGCCCGTAACTGTCTTTTTAGCAAACGCTATGAAAAAACTATTCAAACTTGGTATTCTCAATCTGACTTGGTCATCAGAGCGGTATGAATCAGAATATATCAAGTCAACTATTGAACGACATAAATTTAGAATATTGGACGTAAGTATGATCGGAGCTCAAGTTTACGCACCATTGGCACTCTATTATATTCAGCATAGGAAATCGTTGCGAGAAAAAATTGTGACATCCTATCCGCCAATCATTGAAAAGATCCTTTATAATTCGTTGGTGAAGATGATGAATATATCTAAGGAAGGATTAATAGATTATATCGTAGTAAAAGCTCGAAAATCATAGAGTAGTTATTGGAATTATATCCCAAAAGGAATCAACTTTTTACTGTAGTTTCCCTTAAATGGGGACGATATCTAGTCAGGGGACGACCGTTTGTGAATTGTTATTGACATGATTTCAGGACTAAGGACGGGCAATCCGTCTATGGGAACCATAATAAATTTGCAATAATTTTTCATGATTGCAAGAATATTATTGCAGTGTAATTATCTTATTACAGGCAATAGTAAGACATTAGTAACTTTTATCCTTTACTTATTGTTGGAATACTGGGTGGTTGATCACGAAAAACTTTTGTATTCCCTAAAGAAATAACAATCTGTAGACTACAAAAATGCGATTTATGATCACTACAAATATAATTACCAAGAAAACTTATTTGATGACGTTTATTGTTTGGGGCATAGTAATTACCGATGTAATCTTTGGTACCTTTCTTGATGCTTTGGGAAAGCCCCTAAATTCTTCTTTTGGTGTAATATTATTTATAGCAATGACTATCACTGTATTTTTTGCCGGTCTGTATGTACTTAGAGATTACATGAGGGCATTGCGCAAAGACCTTGAGGCTCCGTCGTTTTTTAATAGGCTGTACAAGGCAACACCTATTTTTCTTTATGCACTTTTAGTCATCTTTGGAGCTATCATTGTTCAAATGGTGTTTTTTTCACACTATAGCACTTACTTGCTGATTCTAATTGTATTAATAAGCGGCGTAGCCATCTTGTTCTTTGGCTTTCGAACTTACAAATTCTTGTCATGGTTCAAGTCGAGTGTCAACAGACGACACAATATTATGATATTGGCATTTGCTGTATCATCGATGCTTCTTTGCATCAGCATGACAGTTACTACTACACTTAATACAAAGATATTACTCTTTTCAAGACCACCCTCCATTGATCCGGATTTCCCTTCTAGCAATTCAATGGCAAGTAGACACCTATCTAAAACAGAGCTTATCATTCATCTCTATGTGTTTCTTGTACCTCAAGTTACTGCTATTGCTATCGCAGAAACAGTTGCTGTTGCATATTTCCTTCGTTATTTCAAGGATCAGATCGGAAGAGCAATATTTTGGACAATTATAATTCTACCCCCTGTGCTTTTTCTAACTGGGATATTTGCTCCTCAACTAATAAAGTCAACTGCAAGTGAATTTGTATATATGGACCCCAAGTTCCTTCTCTTTAGGGTAATGGGTACCGCAGGATGGGTTGCAGCTGATTTTGTAATAGCTTATGCATATATTTTAGTAGCAAAAACTCTTGGACGGCAAATTTCCACTTCTCGTAATAACATCATTAACTATTTGGTTATAGCAGCATTCTCAACCATTTTAGTTTCTCCGGCGACCAATAACTGGATAACCAACAATTCTTATCCGCCCTTTGGAGCAATCCAACGTGCCTTTCTTGTGCTTGCTTCTTTTCTCTTTAGCATAGGAATATACTCTGTGGCAGTATCAGTGGCACAAGATGCAGAATTGCGTAATTTAGCCAGAAAATATGCAAAGGAGTATGCTCTGCTAGATACTTTAGGTAGTGCAGAATCGAAGGCAGACGTTATGCGAAAACTTGTAAAAGTAATCCGTCAACACGCAGATGCTATGGAAAAAGAAACAGCAGTAGAGTCTTCAATGTTAGATGATAACGAAGTTAGACACTATTTAGACTTGGTAATTAGTGAGACGAAAGGGAAAAAGGGATGATAGAAAAGTCGGCCTTTAAATTTATAGCAGCAAGAGACCTGACCTACCAATAGGTGAAAGAGATGAAGGAGAATAAAATAATGCTAAATGATTTCCAGATAAGATATCTGAAATCTGAAAAACGCTATAATTCGAAAAAGAAAAATGTATTGTTTATCCATGGTCTCGGATCATCATCAGATAGATGGTGGGATATCCCTGATGCTTTGTCCAGATACTTCCATACAGTAGTAGCCGTTGACCTTATAGGTTTTGGTGGTAGTGACAAACCAGTAACAGTAGACTACACAATAGACTATTTTAGCAAATTCATTAGAGACTTTATTGATTGTAAGCAAATTTGGACAAATGATGATGATCTTAGCGATGATGATAGTTGCAAAACAATAATAGTAGGTCATTCGCTTGGAGGATATATAGCTGCAAAAGTAGCCATAGAAGATCAAGATCTGGTAGAAAAACTTGTTCTCATAGACTCTTCTGGAATGCTTAAGCAGCCAACACCTCTCCTTGAACAGTACCTTAATGCTGCATTAAATCCGTCGTTTGAAAATGTTAAAAATGTATTCGAACAGATGCTCGGAAATCCAGTGTTACTCCATCCTTTACTCGTTGACGCCTTTATTAAAAGAATTAACTTGCCGGGAGCAAAATACGCGTTTAACTCAGCTTTCGAAAATAGTACAAAAAAGTATATTGAGTTATCAGAATTACAAAGGATTGAGAATATACCAGCTCTGATCATATGTGGTGCTGCTGATAAGTTAATACCAGTTGAACATTCTAAACGGTATAATGAGGTACTCAAACATAGTCAACTTCAAATCGTAGAAAATACAGGTCATGCACCGTTTTCTGAGAAACCAACAGTGGTATTTGATATGATGCGCATATTTTTAACTAACAACGAATAATGGCTATTCCACTTTAGCTCCTTTCAGGGAACCAAGGAAACGCTCATACTTTCAGGTTATACAGGTCTATACCACTTTCTTTTTGATGCTTTTTATTCATTTTTTTCATAATGTACAAGTCTATTTTTCAGTAAAGTGTGATGTAATTCATTTATTCTCCCCTTAGCGTACGCGTTTTCTATATTATTTTTTACTCTTGATATTTGTTCTACTTTTGCATTTTTAGAGAGTGTATTTAGAGAGTCGATTTCTTTTGTGAAGATTTCACTGTAACCTACTGATATTTCGTTTACTAATTTGTCATATTGCTCTTTGTTTATTTTACCCCTTATGTACTCTTCAGTAACTTGATATCCTAAATTATTTAATTCTTCTATTTTGTTACTATTTAATTCGCCACCATCATTGTACAGTTTTTTTACTTCGTTATGATAATGGTCTAATTTACTTCCTTGTTTTCTTCTATTTCTCCATTGTATAATTGTTGGAGTCAACCACGTGCCAATAAAAGCGGTAATGACAACTGTAATCAGAGTGGCCGTATATTGTGGTGGAATTGGAGGAGGAAGCGGATTGAAGTTAGCAGTAAAACTGCCAAATTTTGTAATATTTAGCCCTGCTTCTTTCTTGTCAGGTTTCATATTAAAAAAATCCAAAATAGTATCTCCAATGTTTGGCGGAGATGAAAATTTTAATAATTGAGTTGAATTCCCGCCTAAATTCTCCTGCCAACTAACAAATTCAAAACCCTGATTCGGCTTAGCCGTACACAGAGTACCAGAATATACATAGAATTGTCGCCCTAATGGAGCTGTTAATTTGTCTTTGTCGCATTCTATGCGGCCTCCATTAAATGGTTGAGTGTTAAAAGTCACCTGCGCTATAACTTTATTTGCTTTTCCATCAATTACGGTAATTGAGTTATCCCAATTATTGGCAACATAGATTGTATTCGTATCCCAATTAACACCTATCGCATTAGGTCCCTTTCCAACTGGAATGCGACTTCCTAGCTGTGTATTATTCTTTCCATCAATTACTGAAATAGTATCATTATCATGGGCAACATAAATTGTGTTCGTAGCCCGATTGACATCTATATCCTCGGGTCCTTTCCCTACTAAAACGTCATGTCCAATCTTTGTATTATCAGTCAGGTTAATTAAAGAAATGCTATTACTACCATAATTAGCAACATACATCGTATTTGTATTCAAATTAGCACCTATAGTGTTAGGTCCCTTCCCCACTGAAATGTCTTCTCCAATCTTAGTATTATTATAATTTGTACCATTAATTACAGAGACAAAATTATTGTCCTGATAGGCAACATATATCAAATTGTCTGACGGATTTACGACAATATCTATAGGCCCCTTCCCAACTGGAATATCATCTCCTATCTTTGTGTTATTTTCTCCATCAATTACAGATATTGTATTACTATCATTATTAGCAGCATAAATTGTATTTGTGTCCTCATTTACACCTATAGCCTCTGGGTCTTTTCCAACTGGAATATCATCTCCTATCTTTGTGTTATTTTCTCCATCAATTACAGATACTGTGTTATCCTCAGAATTAGCAACATAAATTGTATTTGTCTGTGAATTAAGACCTATGCCGGTAGGCCCTGTTCCAACTGGGATATCATCTCCTATCTTTGTGTTATTTCTCCCATCGATTACTGATACTGTGTTATCAATATAATTAGCAACATAAATTGTATTTGTATCCCTATCTACACCTACAGTCTCAGGTGCATTTCCAATTGGAATATGTGCAATCTGTTTTGAAGCTGATTGATTTGCTATTTCATATAGAGTATTTTCATGTACTTCTGGATAGAGGGAATAGGGGGCAGCGTATGTATTATCCCTTAACAATACAGCAGATGACGACGCAAATACAATCATCACAAAAATAAGTAAAAATCGTGTTAGACTATTCATTTTTCGAGTTATTATGGCAAAAAAATAAAGGTGATGGAATTTGGACAAAACTGCTGACTTATGATTTTTGAATGTGTGCCTTGATTTTCTCCTGCATCTCAGGTTTCATCACGTCTTCGCGTGTGTAACCATGGTCCTTAATTGCATGTTCAACCAGGTTATTCATTAATTCCTCTTCTGTTTCTCCGCTTCCCTTGAAATCGCAGTCTACACCAACATCGCGGCAATTTACTGATAACATTGTTTGAATTAGATTGTGGTGGTATTTAAGAACAAAGTTGTCATAATGGCGTAAAGCCGATAAACCCCCGATGGCTCAGGATTTATTGGTTTTGTCTGTATAAACCTGCTCGTACCTATAGTCAATTTTCGTAGCATTCACTTCGTAACTTGTCTTTAGTATTTCTACAATTGGTTTGGTATCCAAATTTTACCCTTGTCACCACAGCTTAATTTCTGCATATACCAAGAATTTGAATCTGGGATTAATTCAGTAATTTCAACACATTTATGGCATATTGGGCACTGTTTTTTATCTCCTACGCTGACCATTTGTGACTGAGACTGAGATACTAGAATTTAAAGTAGCATTGACCTAACATTACTACTATAGTTGCCTAATACCTTTTATTTAGTTACAGTACTGGTAATTGCCTAGTTTAGGATGAACATAAAAATATTATTCAAAAACTAGCTTCACTTACAGTTAATATCCTCCATTTACCTTTCTCCCTAGACTAAATTTTTTTTAGTTTTTCGATAAACCCCTTCAGTTACTACTACTATCTCACGAAACTTGCAAAGAATTAATTCAGCATTGGCAGAACGTAAGCATACTAATACAAAGAAAATCTCCATCTCAGGTATAGGCAGAATCATTATCTTTACTTCATCATAGAAGGCTGAAAGTACACTACAATTACCGAAGTGCTCATCGAAAGGTATAATCATTGCTAGTGCAGCCCTAATCCAAATTCCAAAATCTTCTTGAAAGTTCTTTCCCCTAGCAGAAAATATATCCTGAGCACCATATTTACTTCTTGATCCAAGTGTCGTTCCATGCGAATCCACAATGGCTACTGACAAAACTGATTCATCCATACCCAAAACTTGCTGAATTTTGTAATCGATAAATCCAGTTTCAGGTTGTGGCTTCATAGTAAAGCATGCAGCACGAATCTTTATAACAATTGTATTTCAGCGTATATCTAAATTAATCTGACAGAATTAATTTTCAAATAGTTTAAGGTGTTAAAAACCGGAATTTCTCTCTTAGTAGCAAAGCAACGGCCGATGTACCGACAAAAGTTGCACTCCAATACAGCCACAAATCACCAACATAGCCTGACAGCAATGCTGGTGCCAGTGACCTAGCTGGATTCATAGAAGCTCCTGAAATATATGAAAAAAAGAGTATATCCAGACCAACTATACCACCGATTGCGATCCCACTAAATCCCTTCAATCCCTTTGTATAAACTACTGCCAGTATAACTGCCATTAACAATGCCGATGCAAGTACTTCTACTCCAAATATTACAGGAATTGGAAAATTGTAGTTTGGAGCATTAGCACCTAAATTAGCTTCTGTACCAATTACATACTTTACGAACAAACTGCCAAGTAAAGCACCAATTATTTCAGCACTCAGATATAATGCCAGTAATTGAATTTTAAGATGTTTAGTTATCAGGTAACCAATACTTACAGCAGGATTGAAGTGTGCCATTGATATTCTACCTAACAAATAAACACCTATTGCAACACCCACAAATGGTGCAAATGCTATGAATGGTACACCCAGTGTGTTCCCCAGCTTGGCATCAATCACAACTGAGCCTTTTGCGAAGACTACTACAATGAAAGTGCCAATAATTTCTGCGAAGAATTTCTTTTGGTTAGATGTTAATCGATTGGCCAGTTTTGAGACTTGATATAAGTTCTTTCACTCTCTGTTCTATTTCATCTCTTATCTCTCTAACCTTTTCAATTTGTTTTCCTTTTGGGTCTTCTATATTCCAGTCCGCTAAGTTGTACAAGAATAGTGTTGGACATGACTCTTTTTCCATGCAGCCCATATTCACAATATTTGCAGAGTTACGAATCATATCTTCGGTAATATCTTTAAAGTGTTGATGGCTAATGTCAATACCTATTTCACGCATCACATCTACAGCTACAGGATTAATTTGAGAAACAGGTTTTGTTCCAGCGCTTATTGCCCTATAGCCTTTGGGTGGATTTCTATTGAAGAATCCTTCTGCCATTTGACTCCTTCCAGCATTTTCTACGCAAACAAAAAGGATTGTCTTTTTCGGTCCCTTGGATTTGTTGAAGAATTTCATTCTATCAACCTGTTAATCCTCTTATTGTCAGACTCGTAATTTCTCTTCCAGCAGGTATACCGTCATCTAGGTACTGTTTCTCATTGAGTATCTCTACATTTCGAAATCCTGCATCTTTGATACTTTGGATATAATTTTCTCTTGTAAGGGCTCCGTCAATACAACCGCACCATTTTTCAGCGTTAACAGAATCTGATTGCACTTCTTCATTAGTAACAAGGTCAGAAATGACCATTCGCCCTTGACCTCCCTTTTTCAAGATACGATAAATCTCTTTGAATGCTTTCACTTTGTCTGTGGCAAGATTGATAACGCAGTTACTAATTGCAACATCTGCAGTACTGTCATCAACGGGAATCCTTTCCTCTATATCGCCTTTCCTAAATTCTACATTTGAAAATCCATTTTCCTGTGCGGCGTCTCTAGCCTTAGCCAGCATTTCATTAGTAAAATCTATGCCGATTACTTTACCATTTTTCTTTACTTTTTTAGCTGCCAAGAAGACATCTATACCAGCGCCTGAACCCAAGTCAACTACAGTCTCTCCTTCTTTCAACGTGGCAAAATCAACTGGCACTCCGCAACCTAATCCGAGTATAGAAGACTCAGGGATGGTTTCCAATGTTTTACTATTATAGCCTACCTCAAATGATGTCTGTTTAGGAGTAAAATCCGGTACTGCACAACACCCATCAGAGGTACAACAACCAGAATTACCACTTTGAGCAATATTGCCATATGTTTCTCTGATTTTATCTTTCAACGTGTTATTTTCCACATTATAGTTTACTGCAGAAACTATTTAAGTTGTCAAGTAGACTCTATGACACTAGGTGTCAATATGGAAACTAAGAGTCAAGCAGGAGGGATGCATAATCAACTTCCAGTCTATAATGAGTGTGATTTTAGTGGTTACGACGCGAGTACTTTAATGTCAGAGACTGCAAAATTGAGAAAATTAATTACGAAGAGAGGAACACTTGAGATGCTGATACCATTATGCTGCTCTACAGAGCCGGTTAGACACAAAAAATTCAAGAGCTTGTTGAAGGGGTTTAGTAGTAAGACGATAGCGCGGAGGCTTAAAGAGTTGGAGAAAGGTGGCATATTAGATAGGCAATCTTATAACGAAATACCTCCAAGGGTTGAATATCGACTTACTGCCAAAGGCCAAGAACTTGTAGAATCAATAATTAATTTATTGCAATGGATGAGAAAGTGGTCGGCTACGAGGAAATAGTTTAACGGCCAGAAAATGCCTTAAGGACTGCTATTCAGCTTAGATATTTGGTAACAACCAATATAGAAAGAAAAAGAAAGGTTCTTCCTTTTGATGGCTTTTCTTAAGTATCTGTATTACCTCTACCTGATACTACTTCACTGTTATGTGATATTTGACATCCACACTAAAGGGATTACCGAAGAAGTCTACCCCTTCACCAGAGAAAGATATTTGGTGCTGCCCCACGCTTAATGGCTTCAATGCTACCCAGTACCCGTCACTCAGAGCCCAGTAGTCGTCAGGTGGAGCACCGAAAATATTGGGACTTCTCAGTTTAATTGTAAACGGTGGAGAGAGCGCTCTTGCCTTGTCTAGATTGATGTTAACACCGTCTACTGATGCGTGTAAGTTGTGCGCCTGATTAATATTCTCAATTACTGATTTTTTCACCTTTTCGATGCTATTGAAAGGTGGCTCCTTATCAACCGTCTGGAAGAAGTTTATGACAGGGAAGAAAATGGACTTACCTTGTGGTATCGTACAGTTTCTCTCCGCGGAACCACCCTGAGTACCTACCAGGAAGAAAAATGGACCAGACTGTGCTATGTTACATGGGATATCGTTGTGGATAAGAGGATTGTTAGCCGGTGGTATGGGAAGAATCCATCGCCACCACTGAGCACTTAACGTGCTAAGTACACTTGGTGGATGAGTTTGTGGACCTGAACTTATAGATGCAGATGCAGGCATAATAACTGCGCCGGAAAGCAGCGTAATTCCGATGGCAAGTATTCCTAAATGTATCACAAAATTTCGTGAAAATATCCCCTCAGTCATATCAACCCGTACAAGAAATTAGTTGTATAAAAGTATTTTAGGAAACGATTTAATAAAATAATTGCAAAGCAATAAAATAATTGCAAACTTTTAACCTAGATATCTAGAAAAACAAAACTTATCTAGGTCAGGATTTCAACACCTTCCTACTAACTTAATAATTCGATAGGGGTTGAGTTCTAGTTTGGGGACTGGGGAACTGAAACCCTACCGAATTGAATTAATATGTTCTTGGCTAGCTTAAAAGAGTTACTGGTAAAAGGATTGTCCTTTACTCAAGACAGAGAAGGAGGAAGAGAAACTGGGTTAGGTAGTATCTATCCCACTCCTCCTTCTCTGTAGGTCATACAGATTTGTCTTTTTAGTTATGCTTGTCTTGCGACAATCGATATGAAACGATAGTATAAGAAATTAGATTAACTAAGTTATCTGATTCAGATTATTTACCAGTGATTTTTCCAATAGGAAATAGTATCATTCAGTGCTATTTGGATAATACTATTTTTTACGACAGTGAACTATTAGGAAAGGCTTCTAATCCCGTGTCGGCATAATATGAGATAGCATATACTAACCATTCTGTTGGACTTTGGGAGTCTCATCCACCTGACCAAAGTCCAACTAAATCTCATCCTTCATAAGCCAATATATGACAGACCATCTGGAGGTAGGTTAGTGTCCTTTCCTTTCCTACCCTCCAGAATTTTCCCAACAATCTATTTATCAAATGCTATTCTATTCTATACCGCTTATTATCAAAAGCACTAGGACCTGAGCCCTTCTTATTCACTAACACAATCAGCTCCTAGAATCTTCATAATCTTTAGTGAACACTATCAGGTGGAGCTTAATATCACAAGCTCCGTCAGGGGCTATTCCATCTCCCATGATTGCCTTCTTTTAACTTTCAAATAATTTATTGGCCCTACGTCAATCGGAGAACTGGACATCTCCGTATCATCAAGTTGCAGTCTCCTTAGGGATTGGAGGCGGCTGCAACTTTTATTCTTATTAACCATGTTGAGCTTATGTTATCAGACGACTTAAGTCCACAGCTGTAGGTCCTACCGACTCACATGGACCTACAGTTTTTAATCCTTAGTTTAACTATCGCCGATTGACTCCAAATTAGTTTAATGACTAGCACATCTTACAACATCAAATTTCATTAAATAAAAGTTAGACAGTAATTTCTTCTTACCTTCCTACCTTTAGCAGTAAACAAGACTAAGTTTCATAGTCGGTCCCTTCAGAGATTAAAGGCCACCCGGATATAACCAATGCCGGAGCAAACGATTCCCAATAGGGAGTGCAAAATAGGTAAGTGAGACAACTAGTATTCCAGTAAAAATTACACCGCTCCCAAGTACTGGCCACTCTCCTATGTAAGGAATAAGAATAGACCTTGATAATAAGCTAATAGCATAGGCAGCAAAGAAGATAACGATTGCCATTTTCCATCGAGGCGGTGGTGATTGACTAAGGGTGATACCAGGTAATGTAAACCACGTTTCTAAGCCGGTAGATGTATCGTAATGTCTTGAAGAATAATCATTTATTTCCTTTAGTAGTCTTAATGATACTTCTGAATTATCCCATCTTTCCAGGGCAGCTTTATCTACAAAACGGCGAATTATGTAACGCAAATGTGATTTGCTACCTCCGGGAACGATAATTGTTGTACCATGGTAGCCCTGAGCTTTCCTCTGTTCTGTCAAATAACGTTTAACCCAATCATTGTATTCTTTTTCATGGCCGGGTCTTATCTTCCTACAAATCACATTTGTAATTTCGTTTTGATAATCTGTCGGCAATTCTATGACAATAATGTATATCCAATGTGTTTTTATGTTTAAAGAAATAGACTTTCAACAGTATTTCCCAAAGCTCGCGGTTAGTAATTATTAAACAGTCATTAAGATTTTGGGCTTACCTCCTTTGCATCATGAAGATGGAATCAGCATCTTGGAGGACGAGAATGTTGTGCCCCACTCACTTTTATGAGCTAAGCTGAGGTAATCTGCCGCCGCTTACTGCTAATAAGGATTTTACGCAATACTTAATTCCTTCTAAACTACGCTAGGACACATGTCCAAAGTTATTAGACAAATGAGAGCTGAGAAGGATGAGCTTTCTTCTTCCACTAAGAAAGTTCAGCGCGCTGTAATATTTCAGGGTGGTGGGGCATTAGGAGGGTATGCGGCTGGTGTGTACACAGTTCTATACTTTTGGGTGAAGAAAAATATTGACAAAAATAATGAACACATCTTTGACATAGTTGCAGGAACTTCTGCTGGCGCTATAAACGCATCTGTAATTGTTAGCCACGTTGTGTCTGATAAGAATAAGAATACTGATAGAATCAAAAGATGGGAAGGTTCTGTAAAGAAGCTCCTAGATTTTTGGAGCTATATCTCCTCCTCTCCAAATTTTACCAAATGGAAGCCATTCTTTAGCTACTATTGGCCTTTCTTTGGGAATGAAAAAGACTGGGTAGCAGCTTGGAATATATCGGGATTTGGAAACGGAGCGACAGGTGAAGCCGCTAGAAGATATTATTCAGCAAAGGAGTATCTGTATAGTGGAGCATCTCATGTATTTTCATATCCAACAAAGGACAGTGATGATAGATTCTTTGACAATTTTTGGCCAGCAACCAATGAATGGTATCGGTATGATAACGACGAACTGAAACAAAGTATCAAAAAATATGTTGATTTTCCCATACGAACTAACAAAAAAGAGAATGACCCTAGATTACTTGTAGTGGCTGTTGATGTAGAAGAAGGAGAACAAGTTACCTTTGATAGCCATTTACCAGCGGTGGAGTTTGGATATGATGAAAAAGGAAAGACGAATGTTGATATCGAATATAGGCAAGGTATAATGGCCGAACATGTGATGGCTAGCGCTTCAGTCCCGATTCATTACGATTATGCACTAGTACCGATAAAGTACGATTATAACAAATCTGAAAGCGAGTTGGAATCAGAAACAAGGTCTTTGAATAACTCGACTCATAGAAGGTTTTGGGATGGCGGAATATTGAGTAACATGCCTCTGAGAGAAGTTATTCAAGCACATCGAGAGTCAAAAGAAGTTCCACCAGCACCATTGAAAGTCTTATTGTTGATATCTGGCCCTCTGTTAAGAATTATCCCGTTGCATCTGACCACGATGGGGTTATCAACCGCAAAAATGACCTTGTTTATCAAGATAAGACATACTATGAAGAAAAGGTCACCCACCTAATATCGGACTACAAAACACTGGTTGACGAATTCAAAAAATTAGCAGAAAAGAATAATCTTCCAATTAAAAAGATACTGGACACGGACACACCCAAAAGTAGAAACAGGGATGGGTCAACCAGAACATACGGGGAATTAATTGATACCGTATTTGATATCGATATAATACGAATCGAAAGAACGCCTGACGAAAATGAAGTTTCCTTTAAATGGTGTGACTACTCTATCGAATCTATAGATGGTCTGATTAGACAGGGAGTAAAGGACACATTGAAAGCATTAAGAAATGATTTCCTGCAAAGAAATAATTTTGACAAAAAAAGAATTAAGCCCGAAATAAAATTGTTTAATAAAGCAGTAGAGTATGAGAGACAAAACAAACACCTAGATGAACAATTTGTAACTCTGCTAAAGGACGAAATAAAATCATTAGGCGCCTCAGCTAATTTGTAATAGGTCGAGTGATAAAGTACGCGATATAGCTGCCAAGTTTAAAGTGAGGGTTTCAATGAAAACATCAAGTTCAATTTTATAATACGATTTTTTATAGCATTCCGATCTAGTGTGGCGTGATCACTGCGACTGAGCTAAAGTGTTCCTCGAGTCCCGCCATTGCGGCTCATCAGCCCCATAAGGCATAAGACTCTCATCATTTGGTAAAACCAGATTGCTGAAAACAAGAGGTGGGGCAGGAAAAGATAATTTACCATAAACCGAATCAATTGATGCCATTTTAACCGGATAGGTATCAATCGCCGGTATAGATGTCTGTGTGGCAGTGTCAAGAAAGCCCAACTCCTGTACCCACATCTCGCTGCGCGCTAGTGATATCTTTACATGATATGATCCACCTTCAATCGATCGACGTAGCAACGCTGCCATCATACCAGCAGCACCGAAATAGCTAGCCATGAGATCGCCCACGTAGAAAACAGGCGAGAATCTAGGTTTATCAGGCTCTCCTTCCTTCGCAGCAAAACCAACAGCGGCTTGAGCAACTTGGTCAAAGCCAGCACGTTTAGCCCAGGGGCCGGAATGACCAAATGCGTTGATATCCATGCAAACTATACCTCGCTCGTTAGATGCAGCTAGTTCAGATGGTATCAGCCCGAAGCGGGTAGTCACCCCAGGCCGATAGCTGTTGGTAAAGACGTCTGCACGGCTAGCGAGACGATGCATTTTCTCCTGATCGTCTGGTTCACGCAAGTCAAGGTAAGCACATCTTTTACCCTCATCTACACCTAGATGCTGTGCTAGCGAGTCAGGATAGGCCGGTGAACTGATATGCAATACTTCTGCGCCATATTCTGCAAGCGTACGAGCACTACGAGGCCCAGCAAGAACGTGAGTGAAGTCGAGAACGCGAATGCCTTGTAACGGGGAGGTTCCACCATCGTTGAACGGAATGGGCTGGCCGTTGGCTATCTTGTCGATCTCGATAACTGGTGTCTGGCTTAGGGCGTTGCCTTGTGGGTGTACAAGCCACTCCTCACGAGTTAGTGCGGGGGATACGGGAAGACCCTCCTTTGCCAAAGCTGCTTCTAGATCAGTTGAATCCCATTTTGCGACTTCGCGAGCAATGGATTTCTTATTGTAACCACAATCAAAGAAATTCAAGTATCCCTTCAACAGTTTCATATATGGCGGTCCTGCCTCAATCATGATGTAACGATTATCACGACAAAGAAACAATTCGTTCACGTCGACAAATTCAGCCCCGACATTCATAGGGCGACCCTGCTGCTGAATGAAATGAGTAGGGTGGGCATAGTGAAGAGCATCAATTATGTCAATTGCGATGTTAGTCTGTTGACCTGTTCGCGCATACCAGATGGCTGCGCCAGCTATACCTATTAATAATTGAGCCATCGCCGGGGCCTCTGCAATATGGTGCGGCGAACGGATCACTGGGTCAGCGCCATTCAGCACAGCATCACCTGGGAAATGTTGAGCAAGGCCGAGATGATCTATGAGTTTGGCAAGTGGATTAAGATCTCCTGCAGAGAGTCTCTGTATCTTTTGCTTTTGTTTCGTGTCGCCAGTAGCCATTTTTAAATGTCCTTATAGTGTATGCCAATAATTATTTTGTCTTTTCCATAAGGTCTGTGAAATACGGCTATATCACCCGGGGGTTATGGACCCAAGGTATTTAGTCTCTATGTAGGTAACAAAGTAATCTGGGTTATAGCCTTCATTTAATTTATTATTAAGAAGAGCTTTGGGTGCATAAACAGATCCATGCTGATGAATACTTGATCTTAACCATTCTCTGACACGATTGAAATTACTCCTCTTGACGTCGTCCTCGTAATCACCCAGATCTTTGCGCATCTTTGAAGCAATAATAGCTGAAATCAAGTTTCCCAAAGTGTAAGTGGGGAAATAACCAAAGAGACCACTGCTCCAATGTGTATCTTGAAGTACTCCCTCCGAATCTCTAGTTGGTCTCACTCCAAGCAACTGCTCCATTCTATCATTCCAGAATTCAGGAATCTCAGAGATCTTGAGCTCATCTCCAAATAATTTTTTTTCTATTTCATATCTCAACGCTATATGGAGATTGTAAGTAACTTCGTCGGCGTCAACTCGTATATAATCAGCCTTGACATTATTGAAATACAAATACAACTCATCATCTGTTGCATGCTCTGCGAAACTAACTCGTTTCCTAATCAAGGGAGCTATCAATTGAACAAAAGGCACGCTTCTGCCCACAATATTCTCCCAAAATCTTGACTGAGATTCATGAAGCGCAAGCGAAGATCCGCCAGCAAGAGGAGTAACGGACAATGACTGATCACATTGCAAATCATACAGCGCATGGCCAGCTTCATGAATAGTACCAGATATCGACTTTTTGAAATCAGTCCCTTCGTACCGAGTAGTTATTCTGACATCGTTCAGGCCCATAGCCTCAGTGAAAGGATGAGTAGATAAATCCATTCTGAAACGTTTCATGTCGAACTGCATGAGAGTCAAAATATCATGATTGAGCTCGTCAACTCTTTGGATATCGTACTTTGCTTTTCCAAGTTTGCTCTCTTTGCAAAACTGGCTACCTGAATCTACAAGTTTTTTCAGAATCTTCTGAATACGCGGAGTCAATCCACCGAATACTTTATCCAGATCATCGACTGTAAGATCTTCTTCAAAGGAATCTAAGAGCGCATCATATGGATGCTTTTCATAACCTAACTTCTCAATGATTTTCTTCTTTATATCTATCATTTTCTCCAAGTGGGGCGCATACATCTTGTAATCAGATTTTTCTCTTGCCTCCCTCCATGCCATGTTGCCCCTTATGCTTTCCAAGGATTCTGCTTCTGTCAGGTCTCTGGGTATCTTGATCTGCTTTGTTATTTCCCTATCGAGTACTCGTATAACTCCCCTCTCTAAATCGCTAAGGCTATCCAATTTCTTCGCTGACTCGACAAGAGCAACAAAATCTTTGTTTAGAAGAAGATCCTTATGCAGCATTTGAAGTTGAGAATCGGCCACTCCTCTTTCTTCCGTGCCTTTCCTAGGCATATAAGTCTCAAAGTCCCAACTCATTAGAGAGAGGGCATGATTTAACGACCACATTGGTTTGTATGCCTCGAGGATCTGATTCATGGTATGGTTCTCGAATTTCATGTCGTCGTTCTCACAGCCGCCGCCATGAACTGAACTGGATCGGTCTATTAATCATTGCTAGCTAGGTAGGATTCCATCTTTGAAAAGATTAAGGATGCTGGTCATGCCGTAATGGATCAATATCCGGAGAAGATCGGTAATATATTGAATACATTTCTATCGGCAAAATCTAAGTAACTGCTGCTCCTAAACATCATCACGTAGCCAAGTGTTTAGCCGTAAATGTAATTAAGTTCTACTACTCGCTATTAGTAGTAGCATTTAGTACCATTACATTTACTCTATCTGAATTCTCAAAGCCGAAATTATCTGAGACTGTGAGCTTGAAACCAAGCAAGCTATTCTCAAATACAGGTGGCGCTAAAAATGAAGATCTTATCTCGTCAGCATCTCGTAGTAGAACTTTAGGTCCAGCTATCTGTTCCCATTTATAAGAAATTATTTCTCCACCCTTTTCAAAGCTACTACTGCTACCATCTAGGATGACCTCGGTTCCCCCACGCGCGAGTAAATCTTGGCCAGAATCTGCTTTTGGTGGTTTGCTGCTATCTAAATTCTTAGTTGTTGTTGTTGATTCATCTTCCCGTAAAGATCCAAGGTTCTTACCCAAGTCCAAAGGCTCTTTCTTATCGTTACCAGATGGTGGGGTTGATATCGTTGGGCTCTCCAAGTTCTGCCTATTTATGTCTCTAACAATGATTCTTACTTTAGCCTCATCATTTTCTTTCTGACCATCAGAAATAACATAAGAGAACGAATCGGAGCCGACGAAATCAGCATGTGGAATGTAAGTCAAGGTACCGTTACTATTGATAATAGCCGACCCCCCTTTAGAAGTAGGAGTTGATACAGATACAATCCTTATGCTGTCTCCATCAGGATCCATATCATTTTCTAATATGGCAGCTACAATTGGTGTATTTCTTTCTGCGTTCAGTCTATCATCTTTAGCAATAGGCGAACGGTTGGAGACGGTATCGGAAGACGAAGATGATGATGAAGATGATGTTGCCGTTGTTCCCGTCATGTTTGAAGATGGTTGAGCGGCATCCTCGTTAGAGAGCCTTTGAGAAGAGCTTGGTCCCTCGACGGATGAGCTACTACTGCTTGTTGCTTTCCCAAACACATCGATCTCTGATATTTGAGCAATACTGCGACTGGAGCCAGCATGACTCTGAGTTATAGTTATTTTTACAAATCTTGCTTGAGCTTCGGCGAAACTATATTTTTCAGGTGATGTAGTGGTACCTTTGCTTTTCCCCGTAAATACATTTGCAAAGTTAGAGCCGTCGGTAGATACAGATATTACAAAACTGTATTGACGCGAGTTACCGTCAGCCCATGCGATGTCAACACTGCAGATTGATTTTGGTGGTGAGCCAAGATCGAGAGTTATCGAAGGGTTGACTATAAAGGTTGAATACCATTTTGAATTAATGTTATTATCTATAGCATTGGTTGGTGGAAATGTATTTTGATTACCGCTGGAAGTAATGCCACCGATGACTAAATTACTGTTGCAAGAAGTTGATGTTGAGCCTGCAGTCGTAAATGACCATACCTTGTTAAAAGCCAGGCCATTACCTGCAAGGTCCTTGACTCCTGTAGTTATTGTAGCCGTATAGAGCGTAGAAGCTACTAATGACGAAGGGGTAAACGTAGCTTTTGTGCCGTCCTGACTTAGAGCTACTGAGCCAGGAACATTGGTGTTGGTGGTACCAGTTTTCAAGTTAAATGTAGAGGTTGTCACAGTTGGACTTTGTACTGGTTCACTGAAATCCGCTGTAACTAGCGAAGTAACTTCAACACCAGTAGCAAGATCAGCAGGTTTTGTACTAACTACGGTAGGTGGAGTACTGTCTGTGACACCACTTGTTATCTTGTATATAGCCCCGTTGCTAATGGAGAGAACGTACAGAAAACCATCAGTCGGACCGACTTTAAGGTCGCTAATACCACCAAACCCTTCACCGAATGTCGCCTGTTGTGCCTCTGTGTCTGTATTGGCAATTTTGTCTGCTAGAGATCCGCTGAGAGATAATCCTGTCCGTGCAGAATTTAAATCAAAGTCATAAATCCGGCCTTTATTAAAGTCAGCCACAAATAAATCGTTTTGATAATTAGATCCCAGTTTACTAGAACTGAAAAATTCGAGGGCAGTTGGGGCTACAACTTGAGTCCAAACAAATTCAGGATCACTGTAAATGCCTTTTCCCCCGAAGTTTACAAGATTATTAAAATTAAATCCAGAAGGAGCGATGCCCATAAGATCCATCCAACCGCTGTTAAAACCTGGATCTGCCAGATTAATTTCGTCGTTTGATGACGGTCCGTTCTCAGTGTCCCACAATTTACCTGTAACAGGATCAAAGTCAAGACCAAAACTATTTCGTACTCCATAAGCAAAATATTTGCTTAAAGGATCGGAAGTCCCTAATATACCACTTCCCACAGTGTTTCCGTCTTGTGTGACACGTAATATACCCCCTGTTCCATCAGGGGTAGGACCTGATTCAAAATTCTGAGCCTGTGTTTGTCTATTAAGATCTCCTATTACAACATATACATTAGAGTCTGGCCCAATAGCAACCTTACCACCGTCGTGATTAGGACCAGGAGTAACGGGTAAATTAAGAAGTACCGCAGATAAAGTCATGCGACCTTGAGACCCACCCAGCATAGGATCTATGACTAGGGTGTATTTAGATAGCCTATTCGAAATAGCAGTACCTCCATCTGAAGATGCAGCCGTATAGTACAAGAAGACATTGAATTGAGTTGTTGTAGTCCCCACATTAGTTACGGCGATCCCAAGCAAGCCTCTTTCACTATTCGTCGCAACACTGAGATCCAGAAGGGATCCCGGCAACAAGACACCGTCCTTGATTCTTTTTACCAATCCAGTATTTTTTTCCAGGACCAAAATATCATTTGGGCCCAAAAATGCCATACTGGTAGGAGTTGATAACCCAGTAGCTACCGTACTTATCTTAAGATTGGTATCCTTAACTGTGGGAGCTGCGAATACCGAGTTATCATAACTTACAAGCACCAATACGCAGATAAAGCAAAAAATTAGAAAATATCGATAACGGAGTAGCATGGAAGAGGACCAAATCATGATAATAACAATAAGTATAGAAGACTGTAAGTTATTATACTTTGTAGCCCACCTTCCTCAAAAAGAACCATACTACTCCGTTTCATAGTTTTAGTAATTAATAATTTCTTTAAGAGGTAACTTGCAGTATAATTAGCATCTACTAAGGACTATATCTTTATCTGGGGAAACCAGCGGCAGTATTCGCGCTGGCTTGATGAAGGGGTAAAAATATTGTATTGTGATTTTTAAAAGACTTGATGAGTTATCTGCTTGGGACTCGAACTCTTCGGACGTGGTCGTGGATTCCAAGACACTTCGGTAATACTAGCTATAGATAAGTACTAAAAGAACAATTGACTTACGGTAGTCCTGCAGCTATTTTTGCCTTGCTTAAAAATATTGGCCTAATAGATCTAATAGGTTCCATTTTTATATGGTCAGTAGTGTTCCTCTTGTTACTACAAGTGTCAAATTATAATTACTCTGCAGAATAGAAAGTAAATTTTCGAAGTATGAAATTTGTCAAACTTCACAAATATGAAATTAAAACCAAATGAATGTGAAATACGCTTTATTGTGTATAATTGCTGCGGCTTTTTCATTAGTTTCTTGGCATTTAATAGTTCAAGAGATAGAAGCAAAAGATCTCAAAGTATATGACAACCCTTTTTCAGAAAAACGTTCGGTAGCTACACATAGAGCAGATGTTATTCCATCTAAACCAATTTTTGGAACAAAAAATATAGAGCACAAGTCAATATTAGATACAACAAAAATAGACGCTGTGGGTGATTTAGATTGTTCGAATGGACTTCATGACCAAATCAAAAAAGATAATCCCGATTATTTCCTTGCTCTGGGGGATCTATGTTACAACTCTGATCTGACAGAATTTCATAACACATGGAATGATCTCAAAGGCGGGGAAGGATTTGCATGTGTGATTGGTAACCATGATGCTGAAGAAGACGGGAATCACATTTTGTTCAAACAAGCACAAGAGTTTTGTAAAGATCATTGGTACTTCAAGGTTGCTGGAGGAACGACACTATTGTTAGGACTAGATACTAATGGAGATGTTCAAAATGAGATAGTTTGGGGACAGAAAGTTATCTCAGACCAGAACATCATGAAAGGGGTTAAAACGGTAATATTCTTTAGCCACAAAATGGCACATAGTCCTCCCTCACATCATCATATAGAATCAGGTACAATAGAACTCTATCAAAAAATTCAATCAAGCATACCACATGGGATAGAGGTATATGAAGTTGCCGCGCATAATCATATTATGGCTGAAAGTAAGGATGGCCACTGGTTTGTTTCAGGGGCAGGAGGGGAATCTCATCATGAAGACTCATCGACAAATTCAGTGTGGCCTTTTGTAAACGATAAGGATTATGGGTATCTCCAAATACAGATTGATAATAATAACGGAAACGTAGTAAACACACATTTCTTTGGATTAGATGGAGAATTAATTCACTAATATTGAAGTTATCATTTGGACTTCCGAAGCTATCTGATACAGCACATAAAAAATTGAAATTGTCTTGTGTTCGAGACATGAACAACCTAGTGAAACAAGAGAAGTGGAGATTCGATGCTGGGCTATACTTGGGGAGTCTTACCCACCGATCACTTTATGGCTAATATGTTTTTTGGAAGGGAACGGTAGTGTTTTTATTACTTGAAGATTATGATGCTGTAAGTGTCTCGGTCAACGAAGTCTCTCTGTTTGATTCCAGTTTTAGGATTAATGAT
Organism: Nitrososphaeraceae archaeon; assembly: GCA_036558405.1. Taxonomy (GTDB): domain Archaea; phylum Thermoproteota; class Nitrososphaeria; order Nitrososphaerales; family Nitrososphaeraceae; genus TA-21. Next base: position 28,313 of record DATBFR010000016.1, read on the forward strand.
TTTATTAAATGCAACTAACAATTCACAAAATTCTATCGCAAAGCCTAGTAAAGAAAGCTATCAGTTTGTGAGATCATGGGGTGGTCAAGGAAGTAATGATGGACAGTTCCTCCTCCCTCACAGTCTAGCTATTGACACATTTGGGAATATCTATGTAACTGATACAGGAAATAATCGTGTTGAAAAGTTTAGTCACGATGGTACATTTATCTCTAAATGGGGCTCGGAAGGAACAGGGGATGGACAATTTGTTCAGTTACACGATATCAATGTCAGTCCTGACGGAAAATTTGTTTACACCGTTGAATTGAGCAACCATCGTGTACAGAAGTTTACTTCAAATGGTATATTTGTAACAAAGTGGGGGTATGAAAATACTGGCGGAGAAGGAGCTACAAGACGACCTCATCAGTTGGCTGTCGATTCAATTGGCAACGTCTATTTAACTGATAGAGCTAATTCTGAAATACTAGTATTCGATGGAAATGGCAAATTCTTAACAAGGTGGGGTTCGAAAGGAACTGAAGTAGGGGAGTTTATAAAACCTCATGGAATTGTCTTTAATTCTAAAGATCAGATGTACATTACGGATATGGGAAATTCACGAGTGCAAGAATTTTATAAAAACGGTACTTTCATTAGAACGTGGGGATCCTTAGGAAAAGAACAAGGAAAATTTTCAGATAGTATACCGGGGATCGCCATTGACAAATTAGATAACATATATGTCATAGATAGACTCTATTCTGTAGTACAGAAATTTGGGGCTAACGGTACATTCATGAAAATGTGGGGATCAAAAGGTTCCACTAATGGAGAAATGCAAAAACCAGAAGACTTGGCAATCAACTTAATGACAGGAGATGTATATATTACAGATACAAAGAATTCACGTATTCAAGAATTCAGTGAATTTCAATAGATAGAAGTAGTGTAAACAATTTCGACAATATTTGAGGCTTTTTTTTGTTAAGGTGCAACTGAGGATAGTTATTGTGTGTGACATCTATACTTATACTCATTTATTCTTCTGTTGTACTATTCTCCTCCTTAGAATCTATTCTCGGGTTAGGATTCGAATCCCTCAGGCTATACTTGGAGAGTCAAAAGTACTCATCTTCAAATAATTTTATTTGAAATACCAAAGGCTTTACACAAATATGTCTATAGACCTGTTGGATTAGTAGAGGCCCATAATGCCAAGTGAAGGATAATCTTGGTCTTCGTGTATTCTTAGTATTTTCAAAATAAGCAATAGGTAAGAGGGTGAAATTGGAAGAGTGTTTGGACACCTACTAACCCTCTTACCTAACGAAGACCTCTCTTCGTATCTGCTTCTTATGATTCATCTTATAAGCATCGATTAACAAAGGTAACTTTCCTTATGCTGGGCTAAGTGCTAGCAAATGATACTCCGTATAGAAGAAAATTCTCCCTCTCAATCAGGTGTGCCTAGAATAATATAGAGATTAAGCTCACTAATACCATGAATAATTATATCACTTGTCGTATCTGCCATTGCATGTATAATACTTCTCTATGTCAAAATTGTAGACAATGTGGGAATAAGCTATAACGAATTCTACAAAATCTCTTAAAATTGCTTAAAATTGTTCAATATCAAGATTGAAAGAAAGATAATAATCTAGCTCTTAGCAAGAGCTTTGACCATTGGTTTAGTATTATCTTAATAATCGTGACAGGAATTAGTCATTACAAATTTACTTTTATCTTGATACCTATTAATTGAATATGACCATGGTATCGTTCAAGCAGAATGTCACTGCTATTGCAATCCCAATCGATATCTTCGTAAGTGTTATTGTTATACTCTACTTAAGCAAAATAGCATAAAAAGAGCAGGGTCCTGAATTGGAGCAACTGGCGGACCCCACTCGTCCTTGAACTTGGTGTGACGTAGTGGTATAAGCCATTCCGATTGTTAATAACTATGCTAAACAAAGTTACAGCACTTAGTTATCCAATAAGCGAGTCATTAAGTGATTATCTTGGTGCTCCCGCAGCAAGTAGCCTTTCTATTTCAGACTTGTAATCTGCTACTAAATATCGTATCAGGACCGCCTAAGAAAATACCGTTGGAAACTGAGAGCCACTGACTTATCCGTACTAAAATCATCCTGGTAGTATAATCTTCCTCGAAAGGTTCAACAGATTGTAACACGAAATTAATTTGCCGAAGAGGCAAATGGGTTCAACATTTTATTTTTGGATTTACTAGATTTTTCGAGCGAGTTAGTATCCAGAATATCCGAGTCAACTTCATTTTCTTCACCATCATTTTCTTCATCCTCACTATCAGGATCGGAGAAATCAATTTCAGTCCAATCTTTCAGTTGAACCAGTTCAGGTAAAAATGTGCTCTCTTTGATCTTTTTGACTAGAGTATCTTTCCTCTCTTTGATCTCTTTGACTAGAGTATCTTTCCTCTCTTTGATCTCTTTGACTAGAGTATCTTCGACATCTGTATCATCAGCTTCTGTATCTTCAACATCTTCAGCTTCTGTATCATCAGCTTCTGTATCTTCAACATCTTCAGCTTCTGTATCATCAGCTTCTGTATCATCAGCTTCTGTATCTTCAACATCTTCAGCTTCTGTATCATCAGCTTCTGTATCTTCAACATCTTCAGCTTCTGTATCATCAGCTTCTGTATCTTCAACATCTTCAGCTTCTGTATCATCAGCTTCTGTATCATCAGCTTCTGTATCATCAGCTTCTGTATCTTCAACATCTTCAGCTTCTGTATCATCAGCTTCTGTATCATCAGCTTCCGTCTCTTCAACATCTTCAGCTTCTGTATCTTCAACATCTTCAGCTTCTGTATCTTCAACATCTTCAGCTTCTGTATCTTCGATCTCTTTGCTCTCTTTGACCTCTATGCCAGCTTTCAGGTCCGTATTCTGTGTAGATCTGGAGATAGGTGTTCCCTCATTAGTCTTCACTATATTGAATTCATCTGTTACTTTTCCATTATTTGCATAAAACTTGCCAACAAGTTTGTTATCATTGTTGGAAATTGTTAGTTCGAGTGCACCAAACTGATCATCCTGTTGGCTTGCTGTAAAAGGAGCTTTTCCAGATAGACCATGAAAGTTTATTCCTCCTGTA
>DATBFR010000017.1:0-11540 GCA_036558405.1 Nitrososphaeraceae archaeon
GTTTGAACTAACGCACGTACATTCTTCCTGAATGTGCCTGCATCCTATGCAGATTAAGTCTTGCCCGCAATGATTACAAATAGTCATACGGAAAAATGCTTCAATATAGTATAAATCATTTGCACTTTAACCTTGATCCACGGTAATCAATTATTCTACTATTTTTTTTCTAATGTAAGAGCCTAGGCCCAATACCTTAAAATCTAGTACCGCCCGATTTTGTCTTCGAATCAAAATAGATAATTTTTCCGATTTGCATAAATACTACTAAATCTCTACGGATTGCAATATCATTGGGCTATGGCCGGGAGAGGAGTTGGATTCAAATACAAAAGAAAAGAAACTCTCCTAGCCATTCCACAGCTGGTAACTGGTGGACTAGCCCAATTGTTATACGACATTTCGGGATTTAATTTTTTGCCTTAAATTAGATGTATTAGTCTAGATTTCCATAAACTTTATCCAATCTAGGTCCGATATACAAATAAGTTACTAAAATCGGGGAGTGAGGAGAAGGTGTGTTTGCGTACTACAAAGCAACGATTTGTTAATTCGGTCCAGTATTAGAATTTGGAGCAATACCATCAATCCTGACCTTCCAAAACAATGGGACGATCACTTAGTCAAGACAGGGGAGGAATCTACCACGGCTCCATCAAATGGAAAATGAAATACTGCTTTTCGGCCCAGAAAACAAGTTAAGCAGTAATGATCGTCAAGATATTCTCCCACTTCGAATGTCTGCAAACATTTCTGTCAGATAAGGTAAGTAACTTTTTTTAAGGTCAAGTAATATTAAATATCATATGGGTTCAGTAGCTCAATATCATTGTGACAAATGTGGTATGGAATTCTCTAGTTTAGGTGAATTAGAGGATCATAATAGGACCAATCATCCTGCATAAAATAATGATGCAAAAGTTTCTTATTCAAAGTCTCGTTATGATAATGCAGGATATGTGAGGCATATTTGAAATCAATTAGTAATCAATGTATTTATTTTTGTAGAGCATCAATTGAAGCTAAATAAACGAGCCTGTCCAATTTGTAGAATATGCGGATGGAAAAAATTTACTGTTCTTGAGAATTCTCATGACAAAACTGTAATAGAATGCAAGAGATGCCTTTTCCAAATGGAGATTTGAGATTAATTCAATCAGTATAATTGTTATTGCTCCCTTTCCGTCCCTGACCTAACGGAGAAGATCCTAGAATAGATTTTGAGTAGCTATTCCTAGGGATAGTTGTACTTTTTTTCTTGGCTCCGGATTCGCACCCTTTGGCAATACTTGGTGAATGCTATTAAATTAAAAAATTAATTACTTTTGTTTAGATTTGAACGAGATTATTACCGCAAACTGTAGCCATTTCCAATAACAATCAACATCCTGAAATCCGATTCTTGTCAGCCAGTCGATTTCAGTATCTACGTAGGTTAAGCGCTTTTCATGATCCTTATTAGGTGCTCTTTGCCTCCCCATCAACTTCCTGAAATACCTACTCATCCTTAGAGACTTTGAAGCAAAGTGATCAAAGTTGCAAAATACACTACCAGGACTCAATATTGAATAAATTCCTGAATAGAGATATTTTTTACGGTCATGCTTTAAGTGATGTAGAGACAAGCTGGAGACTACAGCATCAAAATTTCCTACCTTTGGAAGGCTTGAGTCTAGATTATGTTCAATAATGGTGATTGACTTATCATTTCTAAATTGTTCCTTTAGAATTTTGAGCATTGGTGGAGAAAAGTCAATAGCTACCACCTTTACGGTTGGAATTTTTCTTTTTAATAGCCTTATCAATCTTCCATCACCCGTTCCTAAATCTAGAACCCTCCTGACCGAATTTGGAATAAAGTCCAATAGCACTTCTTCAGCTTCTGCTCTGTGAGGGATTCTATTTGCTCTTTCGAGATATCCATGTACTCGCTGCGGAGTTACCCATTGACTAGGATCATCTATCTTTGACTTCAATTGGCATATCTGTATTTTTTAGTATGGAATATAAATGTCATTTACACCATCATGTAATTTTTAACCTTGAACCAATTACAGGGGATATCTTGAATGTGGTCACTAGTCAAACCATGAATAGAGTTGTGGGGGAAAACCAATCCTGACAGTGAAATTAACAAGACGACGTAAATAATATGTTGACCGGTATCATTTAAGGAAATATGGGCAAAATTCCTTTTGGACCTCCACGCTAGTCGGATGGAAGTCCAGCTTTACTTATAGTTACAAATACTGCTTTTGTATTTTGAAGATCACACCCTAGTGAGGTGGTCGCTTCCAAGGTTAGTTACCGTTAAGTAATAACTATTCAGCAGTTGAACTCTAATCTTAATAACTGGTTTCTTAAATAAGAATCGATATTACGAAGCATACGAGGGTTACTTTCAATTGCATGTTCCAATTGCGGGTCGTCATACTGAACATCTAAATAATTGATAGATAAATCCCTGGGTGTGAATTGGAGCTTTACGGAGATCGAACCAGACTTTACTAAACCATTATCTTCGTACCGAATGAAGACGAGGTGTGAAAAGTGGATATTGTCGGAAGTTCTAAAACTAGAGTTCTGGTTATCTGCGGGAGAGTATCTCTGAGATATCAACCCAATCTGACACCTATACTTTGTATTTGATCCCATTTTATATAAAGGTACAAGTTGCAAATGTCATTTATGCTTGTTAAGATTAGATGTAATTTAGCCCATTTAATGGGGCTTATTGAAGTTATTTCTGACGGGCTACAGACGGTTCGCATTGCTTTCCAAATTTATTTCATGATCACTAGCACTAAATAGTATTGTAAACTCAAGGGAACATTACTTCACTATTATTTCACTTGAACGATTGGTTCATCATATTAAAAAATTCATGATCGGACATTTTCTTCTTCTGATCGACCCACTGTTCTACATCTTTACCAGCCAGATACCTTAAGTTAGGGTTGTTGCTTTTGGCTGCCTGTAATACCACATTGGCCACTAGCGAAGGAGGCGAACCATTCTGCATTAGTTGTCCCAAAACTTCATTCATCTTCATCGTCATACTCAAATAAGCAGATGCTGGGTCTTGTGATTTTTTAGCTACTACCATCCCATTACCAAAGTTGGTTCTAATGACACCAGGTTCTACTAAAATGACTTTGATTCCAAAAGGGTCTAATTCATACCATAAGGATTCGCTAAGACCTTCCAATGCAAATTTCGTACTAATATACGCAGACCCTCCAGGATAGCCAAACCTTCCTGCCCCAGAACTTATATTTATAATTCGTCCAGATTTTTGTTTCCTCATTATCGGCAGGATAGCTTGGGTCACCCTGACTACTCCATAGAAATTTGTCTCGTATTGTTGTTTAATTTCATCTAACGAGAGGTCTTCAAATGCACCTACGAGCCCGTATCCTGCATTGTTAACTACAATATCTATTCTCCCAGAATCAGTTATAATGAATTGTACTGCTTTAGTTATCGAAATGTCATCTGTTACGTCTAGCTGCATAATCTTTAATGGGAGATTTTCCATAGCTGCATTTGATTTAAGGTCATTTCCCTTTTCTAAATTTCTCATGGTTGCATAAGTAAGAAATCCATCTCTTGCCAGGGCTAGTGAAGTTTCGTAGCCTATTCCAGATGAGCTCCCTGTCACAACCGCGACTCGATGAATGTCACTCATATGAACTAGTATCAAACAAACCTAATTTAACAATATGGATTCAATCGATCGATGTTCTATTCTGTTAAAAGACTACAATGATTTAGTTTGCATGCAGATCGAGCAATCTAATCCACACAATGTGTTTAATAGGGAACGTATTCCCAAATCTTAAGCATTATGTGATATGTAATATTTCTCCTAGAACTGTTCGCAGTTTAGTCCCTCCATATCCTTTTCCGATACTAAAGTCAGATATTTAGCATTGCTAAGAAAGATTATGATGAGTCTATTACTATTGTTTGCAGACTACGTCACCTTTGTAGCTTCCTTTTACTCCATTAGATGCAACTAGGATGACAACTCCTTCAGGACCACACGAGCCTCTAAAGGAAACTTTTGCCGGAATATGTGCATCTTGACAAATGAGTGATACAACTAGATTGTTATCACCTGTGGTAAAGTCCCCTTCAGCAGTAAACTTGTTTTTGGAAACCGTTAATTTTGTGAAACTTCCACCGTCTGGACCTGTGACTGCTCCTTCTTCTTGCAGAATGCGCCAAGATCCCGAAACCGAAGACCCTGTTTTGCTTGGATTCATTGATAATATGCCGCCAGGCGTTACAGAGCCGTTTGGACACTTTGTAGAGGCACCAACAGCGTCAAAATGACCAAGAGCGATTTCGACCAGCACTGGTGTAAAACTAACACTCTTCCCCTTTGCTGCGAGTGAATGAATCTATGGGAAATGCAATAACGGTTGCAGCTACTAAGAAAACACCAAACGCAAAGCAAACGTATTTGTTCTTCATATCAATTATGCCCTCTCCACTACCCCAAATTTGGTCACTAGTAATTTACTAACCATTCCTAACTTTCTAAACATTCGATAAAAAGTATGCCGGCATTTGATTTAAATTAGCTAGGACAAGGTATCAGATTAGTTCCCTTGTTTGGAGATTTAATTCAGGAACTTGTATTTTTAATGTATCGAACTATGCCGAAGTAACCATTAATTGAGTTTACCTGAATTAGTCACAGAAATGCCAATGAATTCAGTTCAGTTCGGTTAGCTGCACTTGCTGGCCGAAAAGTGGCAACTTTGAGAAAGAGCAGTTTTTACAGAATATCTTCAGTCTTGATACCCAATCACGAAAATATCATATTGGTAACGCCTAAAATATCTGAAGTAAGAAAATCCTCTGAGAAGTATCATTAATCAATCTATTAATCCTCGATACCAATATAGTACGGCTTATTTTTGAAAGTCCATTTTCTATTACTAAATTCAATATGATTGAGAAAGCTGTTAAAATAATGCTCAGACTTCTAAGCTAACTGACCAATGCTGAATGACAAGAATAAAGAAAGGACATCAACCATAACAGAAGTAATAATTACGATATGGTATCCGGTATTAACTTGAGTGATTTGCACGTGAATATAGAAAGAGCCCAACCACCTTTATTTAAGATTACAGTTCCAAATCGGACACCTCTAGGTTTTTATTCTATGCCACTGATCGTAACGATACGTGAACCATCTGAAGCCACTCTAACAAAGCCAATATCTGTTAACACATCTCACGGAGCAGTAGACCCTAAATTTGAACTGTCAAAAAAATATCCAACAGTTGGTTATTTAACCGAACCCGTAAACCTTACAGTAACAGTAATAGCGCCCATGTCCATTTGGTGAACAATTCAAAGAATTTTGGGGAACATATGGACAGTTCATAGGTTTATTTGCTGGTGGATTTATAAGAGCATATGCCAAAGCTCTATTTGATAAAAGAAAAGAAAAAAGAGACAAGGAGAAAATGAATGAATAAAAAGATGATTTATCCAATTCACACTATTTTTATGTTATTTATTTTGTTATTCGCTACGTCAACAATTGGAGATGCAACCTATGGTCAACAACATGTGCAAGATATACAGGCAAAAAAAGCCAAAGTGGGAGATATTGATATAGCGTACAAAAAGTTTGGTAAGGGTAAACCCATTTTACTAATTAGTGGTAGTGGCAATGTTATGGGGGTTTGGCCGAAGCATTTCTTAAGTGAACTAGCATCAAATCATACTGTAATAATATTTGACAATCGAGGAGTAGGAAATACAACTGCAGGTACAAAACCATTTTCTATTAGTCAATTTGGAAACGATACAGTTGGCCTGCTGAATGCTTTAGATGTACAAAGAACGGATGTTCTTGGATTCTCTATGGGTTCCTTTATTGCTCAGCAACTGACTCTTACTCATTCAGAAAGGGTTGACAGGCTTATATTATACGGTGCGTCTTGTGGTGGACAAGAGGGTGTGCCTCAATCGCAAGAAGTTACCAATACTATATCTGACTTTGTAAATAATCGGTCTCAGAATTTAGATGTATTTTTGTCGGTCACGTTTCCGCCAGAATGGATAAGAACACACCCCAACTATCTTGAAACCATTCCAAAAACTTCAGAAATAGTTTCGTCTACCACTCTTGTGAAACAGTTCAATATTGTTGAAAACTGGTTATCAAGAAATTGGCATGGCGTCTGCAACCAACTTCGAAATATATCTGTACCCACATTGATTATTACTGGAACTGAAGATGTAGCCGTACCTGCAGCTAACTCATTAATTCTCGTAAAAAAAATTCCAGGTGCGTGGATTGCACAAATTAACGGAGCTGGACATGGATTAATGTATCAATATCCTGAGGAGTTCACAGAAATAGTAAAAACCTTTCTTTCAAATACAAATAACTAACTAAATGAATTATGGGAGTATGTTACAAAATTATAGTCTCTTTGGATTTGCTGCGATACTAGTAGGATTTTCTGCTCCATGAGTCATTGAGGCAACAATTTAAGGCAAGGACGATCAACTGATATGAAAAGGCAATTATCTGGTGAAGTCAATATTCCCCTAGGGATTTGAGATAACCCTGGGAGATATTCTTGTAGGTTGTAGTGGATGGAGCTATGGAGATCCAGCTAAAAAGGGTGGGTGGACTGGAGCTTTCTATCCTGATTCCAAGACAAGGAGACTAGCATTCTACTCACAGTTCTTTAACACAGTCGAGATGGATTCTACATTTTACCAAAAATTTTACTCTCATATGACTAAGGGCACTTTCTATGGAATGGTAAAAGCAACTCCTGAAAACTTTCAGTTCTCTATTAAGGTCCCAGAAACCGTGACTCATGACAAGAGGTTAAGTGTTGAAAAGGGTGCTATCACTGCACTTGAGGAATTTCTAGATAAAATATCACCTCTAAAGACCGCAAGCAAACTTGGTGCAGTACTAATCCAGCTGCCACCAAGCTTTACAGTAAATGAATTCAAGAACACAGAACACTTCTTAGACAGACTTCCAAAAGGCTATGAATACTCTCTTGAATTCAGACATACTTCGTGGGAAACAGAGGGCCCTTGGAATATGTTAAAACATCACAATATTGCAGGTGTAATGACAGATTCTCCTCCACAAGACAAATTGCAATTCTTATCTAATGTTACAGTAACTGCAAATCATGCATTTATAAGGTGGCACGGGAGAAATACCAGACATAGATACAACTATCTGTATTCCGAAAAGGAATTAGCACCCTGGGTACATAAGGTAAAGCAGATTCAATTTGAAACCCGGGTGGTGAGAGCCTACTTTAATAATCATTATGGAGCAAAAGCTGTTGCAAATGCGTTACAACTCAAGGAGATGCTCGGTGAAACACTGTCTGCAGAGCAACAAAGGACATTAAAGGATGTGACAAATTACTTACACCAGCATACTAATGATATTTCTACATCAAAAGCTTATAGACAAGGCATATGAGTACTAGAGAAAAATATGTTGCATTGGTAACTGGAGGAAATCGGGGAATCGGGTACGCCACATGTAATGAGCTGCTTCAGTTAGGCTGCCAAGTTGTTCTTACTAGTCGTAACAAGACTAGTGGTCGGAATGCAGTCGCTAGATTGGATGCCGGAGACAATGTTGCATTTCATAAGCTTGATGTAACTAATGTAGAGGAGATAGAGGAGCTTTACGATTGGATCGTTAATAGGTATAGAAGACTTGATATATTGATAAATAATGCCGCTGTCTATCTCGACGAAGGTATCAGTTTGTTCAACTTGGAGGAAAAGACTATGCGAGATACATTAGAAACTAACTTTTATGGTGCTTTTCATTTATGTCGTGTGTTTATTCCACTTATGAGTAAAAATGAATATGGCAGGATAGTAAATATTTCTTCTGGATATGGGGCTATGAATGAAATGGCCGGAAATACTGCCGCTTACAGAATTTCGAAAGCCGCACTTAATGCTCTTACTTTAATCATGGCACATGAACTGAAAGATACTAACATCAAAGTAAATGCAGTATGTCCTAGCTGGGTTAGTACTGATATGGGTGGAAGTAGCGCCCCAGTAACTCCGGAGGAAGCTGCCAAAGATATTGTCCATTTTGCAATAATTGATGAGACCGGCCCCAGTGGTGGGTTCTTCAGATATAAAAAGCCCATCCCCTGGTAAATGGAAACTTCAAGGGGCGCCCCACTAGACAGAAATTTCTTGGCAAAAAATAGTTGCGCGACCTAGTCATATACATGATTAATTTCTTGCTGGTGTAGATATTTTATTTCTAGGGAAATCTTGAAATTCGAGGTTGCCAAGCACAGATTTTCTTTTTTAGTGCTTATAGCAATATGAGAACAGGATCTAGTGATTGACAAAATTATTAATTATTTCTCGCAAAGAATTCTCATAAGACGAATTAATTTATTGGTCGCAATTTACATAATGACGATTGCATGTCCAAAATATATGTAAGCACACGAATGAAGGCTTCACGATCAAGATTAGATGAATTTAAAGAAGAAGTTGAAAGGATTATTCAACAAGTAAAGGAGAAGGATGCAGGAACATGGGAATACAATTGGTATATTAGCAATGATAAAAGTGAATGCGAAATTCACGAAGGATTTGAAAGTTCAGAAGATGCAATAGCCCACCAGAATAATCTTGGTGAAGCACTAAAGATGTTCTTTGATAAATTTGGTTCCCCATATGCACTAACTATTTACGGAGATCCTTCACAACAATTGTTAGAGAAAACAAAGGAAAGTGGACTTGAAATAACCGTATTCTCATTCTTGCAGGGGCTATGAATTATTTTAGTCCAATGTTTTTTGACAGGATCTTTTATCATCTCTCTCTATTAAATATGGATTCTCTCTTACTCCAATCAAGTAAATTACCATAAGCATGGTGTGTGGCAATATTTCTTATTATATCAGATAATATTGCGATGATTTCTTGGTTTGACATAAAGCTGTTATACAACAGAGTTTCAACCGTCAATGCTTGAATTAACTCCTTTTGCGATCTGGTCAGATTCATCTGTTCAGCTCCACCAAGTAGGTCCTTAATCCAATTGTTTACTTTTGGGTTTACAAGCTCCATTGCCTTACTAAAATAGTCATCTGAGAACATTCTTCACTAGATCAATTGTGATCCTTGATTATATTTTTTGGGTAATAATTCAATTCAATTGAAGCCTGGACGGAGAAGGGCATGACATATGTTACAAATTTGCATGCATTTTTAAAGAATGTTAGACCAATATACTTCTGATGGCTTCGGACTTTATGAAGAATAATAACTATCATTGCTGTGTGTTATGTGGAAAGAAGAGAGTTGCACCAGCTAGTCAAAACCCTCTAAGATACCCCAAATACAGTGCTTGTCCAGCTTGTTCTAGGCTCAAGGATTTCGAGGAGCGGATGGATCGATACAAAGAAAAAGTGAAAGGGCTAAGATATGTTAACACTCCTTCCCCTTGAAAAGGAGAATGATTTTTATTTATTGTCAAATCAATGCCTCATCACTTTGGTTTAAAGCTTCTAGTTTGCTGCTGCTAACTACTTATACGACGCAGATTTCATCTAATTGGGGCTGGGGTCCGGGTTTGAACCAACATTCTCCAAATCATTACTAATATATCTAAAAGTCAAAGTTTATTTTTCGCGTCTTGCAGTGTCCTTATTAGGAATATCTACCAAGTGGGTACAATGCCGAAAAATGCTAAGGACAATTTAAATCTAAAGCCGCATGATTACGAGGACTTGTACGACAAATCCCTTGTTCATCTGACTCTTTCACAGATAGATGAGGCAGATAAAATCTTGAATAAAATCCTGAAAATAAATCCCTCTCATATAGGGGCCATAATGGGCAAAGGTGTTATACAATGTGATAAGGGGAATTACAAAATGGGAATTACATATTTTGACAAAGGACTGGCGATTGATTCAAAGAATACCGCACTGCTGAGAAATAAGGCCCACGCTTTAGAACTGCTTGGGGACAAGGAGGCTGCAAACGAATTCTACGATCAAGCCATGGCCTTGGAAATGGGAACATCGATATAACTTGTTATTGTTATTTTTATTGATATTTAGTAGCTGCTCGCCGTAATCTTCCAAGGTCCTTTACATGAGTAACCCGGCCACTTTCCTTGATAATCAAATACTGTCAACTGTAAAATACAAACGATTTTCGAAGATATGTACCATAATTAGTGAATTAGTGGATTGCAGTTGGAGTTTCTATTACTAATGACGGAATGAATGTTACTATGAATAATAGTATTACTCCAATACCTCCAACAATGAATGCAGGATATGCTAGGAGTTTATTCCGTGCAATTTCGGCCATGCCGCTCAATCCTGCACCTATAATTAGAAGGATAGTTACAAGTTCATATATTCCAATGATTTTTGAAACACTAGAAATATTGTTGAGTGCTTGTAAGAACTGATTATTTTCAGTTTCCGCATTGTTCTTCAAGTTCAACAATGAGCCTATTGTGTTCTTATTGGCACCCAGTAAGGTCAAATGAGATTTATAATCATTCAAGCTTTGAATTAACAGAGCAGAGTTAGTAATATTATTGGAACTTTTTTGAAGGCTAAGGTTCAAATTGTCAATTTGAGCCTTCAAAAGTCTCTCACCAATTTTTTCTTCGTTATAATCATTTAACCAATCCATCGACCTAGTTAGGTGAACGAGAGAAGAAATCTGCATGTCATCCTTTAGGATGCTGAATTCAGCAGCAAGTATTGTGCTATAAACAGCAAATATAGAGACGGCGATGACTAATATTGTATCTATTAGAAAGAATCCTGAAAGTCTGTGAACCCCTTTATTATCATATTTATCCGACATACCTGCTTAAACTAATCTCAGATTCGGCTGAGTATAATTATGTATTGTAGATTTTCTACAATAGTTTTTGGCATTATTCAGCCAATTTCGTGTTTAGATTTGTTGACTATTTCTTTCAATATATACCTGTGGCACTTTGGGTCATTATCCTTTTCATAGCAAAGCAGTGTGATATTTTTTTTCTTACCATGGATCTCCTTAAGACCTTCAATCGCTTTTTGGCCCCAAGCTGATTCCCTTTCTTTCCTATATATTTTCTCATAGTTATTCCATGTTACCTTCCCATTCTTGTATGAAAGCAATAGTTCTTTGCTAGGGCCTAAATTTGGATCCCAATAATCAACAAACTCTTTCTTCTTGCCTCTTGGCCAGAATCTGGTTACTAATATCCTAAATCCATCAGAAGGCTCAGGTTTATCCCATAAACATTTTGTCTTAATCATTCACAATTAGTAGTTAGCTTTAAGTATTTTAACAGATTTTGCAATCATTCAATTGTTAGTAGTTTAAGTATTGTGCCTGCCTGCATACCTGTTTTCTTCAAATAAGAGATTCGCTATTTCATCCCTTCTTTTCAATTTCAGCTACATCCTGAATGCCTTTTTCTGTTATCGTGAATCTAACTGAGGCGTATTCATGATATGGACTGT
>DATBFR010000018.1:0-2041 GCA_036558405.1 Nitrososphaeraceae archaeon
CAGTAGGTATATCCACCTCTTCGAATAGTTTGCGTCCTATTGAAATCATTGTTTGTACACTTATTGACATACTTTCAGTATTTAAGAATATGAGTCGCGATTGCATCCATTGATAAGTAGTTTATGGAATCCCTAAAATAGTACATCCAATTGGACGTTTTGCGTGTCCTGAAGAGATTGCTAATGCAGTTGTTTGGCTATTGTCTGACAAGGCTTCTTTTGTAGTAGATCACTCTTTATTAGTTGATTAGGGAATAGTCAGTTGATGATGACGACGAAGATGAATCAGAAGGTTGCCGTTGTGACTGGTAGTTCAACTGGTATAGGATATGAAACTTCTCTTATATTGGCAAGAAATGGATTTCATACTTTTGCAACAATGCGTAAATTAGATGGCGAAGGAACAAAGCAGCTATCAAATATAGTGAAAGATGAGAATCTGCCATTAGAAATTATTCAGCTTGACGTTAATAATGACAAATCGGTGATAGATGCCATTAATAGAATAGCAAAAGAAAAGGATGGTAGAATTGATGTTGTAGTAAATAATGCCGGATATGACTTGATGGGAGCCTTAGAACAAACTTCAATAGATGAAATAAAGGCTCAATTTGAGACTAACTTTTTTGGTGCAGTAAGAGTAATGCAAGCAGTAATACCTTTGATGAGAAAGCAGGGAAGGGGGATAATAGTGAACATAACGTCTTTGGGCGGAAGAATATCTTTTCCTCTAAACTCACCATACCATGCCACCAAGTTCGCTCTAGAAGGTTTGAGCGAGTCCATACAATATGAATTAGAACCATTTGGAATCAAAATCATAGTTGTAGAGCCTGGAGGTGTTGGTTCAAACTTTATAAAGAATTTGAAGTGGGCTTCAAAAGCTTCAGATCCGTCAAACTCAACGTACAGATCAATTCAGAATAATATATTAGAATTTTTCAAACAATGGACACAAAACTTGACTCATCCATCCGAAGTTGCAAAAGCAATTCTTAAAGCAGTTGAATCAGACAATCCTGATTTCAGATATGTAGTTGGAAATGACGCAGTCACTATATTAGAGGCAAGAAAAAATATGTCAGACAGGGAATTTCAAGACTCGATCAAGAAACAGATTAATCAGGAAAACGTTACTTGATAGCCTTATTGTAAGCCAATATCTCAATCGTATGACACAGCGAATTAGTGAATTATTATTATAATAATAAACCTGCAGAGTTGAATGAAATAGTTTAAGTTGACCTGAGCAACTTCAATCGAAATAAGTTAAACCTCCTTTCGATTGCACTTTTAGCTAACTATGCTGCTGGTTTCGTTTTCTGTTACCACCAATATTTTGACATGTCTTCATACATGTTCTTTTTTGTTACTGCTTTGTGTGATATCCATTATCATGTCCTCAATAGGGTTGAAAGTGTATACGTATGCGTCTACGTATTACATTCTTAAGCACATTGTGCTGTTAACTTCTGATGATTCTGGTTCCTTGTAGGGTTTTTAATCTCTTATCTTAGATCATTTATTTTGAGGTAAAATGTAATCATTTTTTAGATGAGCGCTGTCAACGATATCTGCATTTGTTATGCAACAGCAATGAGCTTACCCTGACTTAACTTTCTGATTTTAAGATCAAGTTCTGCTCGTAATTCCGATGGAAATGCCAATACATTATTGGTCTGATTAGCAAAATCTGATCGTCCTGTGGAGATAACTTTTGTTCAATCTT
The DNA here is from genome assembly GCA_036558405.1 of Nitrososphaeraceae archaeon. Classification (GTDB taxonomy): domain Archaea; phylum Thermoproteota; class Nitrososphaeria; order Nitrososphaerales; family Nitrososphaeraceae; genus TA-21. Next base: position 1,730 of record DATBFR010000018.1, read on the forward strand.
TTAAAGCACTTCACAGCAAGTAAGGCTTACGAAGAATTTGAATGCTAACACTAGAGATGGGATACAATGGTTCAGGGTCAGGACAGTCAAAGAAATAGTTGCTTTTTATGGGATGTGCCACATCCATCTGGAGAGTTTGCAAGTTTGATTCAGTTCATGAAAGCCATCGATAGATAGCCAAATGTCATAAATATCAAGAAGAGCATGATGATATATGCGTTCAGTTCAGGTCTCTAAACCCAATGGCCCTCTTGAACTTGTGGAAAAAGATATTCCAGAGCCTGGGGCTAGACAAGTTCGTATCAAGGTACA
>DATBFR010000019.1:0-7775 GCA_036558405.1 Nitrososphaeraceae archaeon
TAGCTGGAAAATGAATTAGCCCTGACTCGCCTAGTGTAGTTATGAATTCTCCACCTATCCAAATCAAAATGAAAGCTGAAATCTGGAATTGAAATGACCTGATGTTGTGTGAACGCCATGCCAGCCATCCGAAAATTCCAAGAGCTGCAAATAGTAAGTACACAGTAGAATTATTCAAAAGCTCAAGTAATGTAGGAAAAGCAGCAATCATACGGTTAGCTGCTCCTTTTTAGATCTAACCACATAGATATATGCAAGCCCGAAAATTATTAGAACAATTATCGAGAGAGTTCTAAAAAGCCCCTCAGCTAAAAGCTCCAGTCCGGCATAGTAAGTCATATGATAAATTCCATGAATAAAAATGAAAACTGCTAACAAAATTGTCAGAACTCTAAGATTACTCTTCAATCTAAAGCTAAGATACAATGGAATTAGGGCGGCAGCAAAGATGATAATTCCGCTGGCCAAATGAAGCGAGATTTCGTCAAACAAACTAGTTAATCAATTAATTTGAACCTTTGACATATAGATATTCTGCTTGATCCCATAAAATGGGATCCACACATGGGTCAATCAATGAAATTTTATCCTCTTTTTAAGGAGAGGCGAAATTGAATACATTAGTCTATGTCAGGTGTATTGACGAGGCTAGGAATTGCCTGCCGGGCGATAGCCTCCGCAATGCCCAGACTCGCAATAATTGGTTTACGTAACTCCCTAAAATTTCTCAGCTCAGATATTGACATGACAATGTTTACTGTCTACCAGTATTATTATTATGAAAGGCTGAGTTGATACCCTTCACAAATCTTGCTGAATCTGATACCCAACCAAATACTCCTCCTTGCATCTTTACCTGTCTTATCGCAGATAGGTAGTTCCCATAGTCTGTTGCACCAGTTCCATCCTTTAGAAGAAGACACCAGTACCCATAATCATTGGCCTCCCTCATTATGGTATGAACACACACATCAGCTGTTATGCCTGAAATCACCAAGTGAGTTATACCAAGATTCCGCAAAAATAGGGGCATATTGCTTTGCCCAAATGCTCCCTTCCCAGCTTTGTCTATTACGTACTCACCTTCAATTGGATAAAGGTCATCGATAATGTCCCAATTTTTCTCACCCCTTACTAGAAGTCTTCCCATACCTCCTTCAGGAATGTTACCGATCCCAACTCCATCTCCGATTATCTTGCTACGTAGAATCTTATTGTAAGGTGCATCGGATAAATCTGGCAAATGTCCCTCTCTTGTATGAAGTACTTTGATATCTGTTCCTTTACGTATCGTATGCAAAACATGCATAATACGTTTTATTGGAGCCGATGTTAAACCTAGATCATAGCCCATTACATCTACATAGCCTTTTGGTCCACAAAAATCAACTTGCATATCAACGCTTAAAAAGGCTGTTCTGGCAGAATCAAATTCTAAGTATGCTGCTTCTCCAAAACGTGGACAATCTTCAACCTCTACTTTAAATAGCTTACCTTTTGGGGGACCATATAGCCACGTTGGAAATTCAAATGTACGAGTTCGTTTGAAATTTTCGTAATCCTTCTCCGCCATTGCTAGCATTTCATCTCTAGCGGCTTCGTTAAAATCTTGATTTGGTAAGGATTTTGGAGTACCGCTAGTCTTCTTCTGACTCATTTAGATTGATTATCTATTTCCTCCGATATATGATTGATCATGATGCAATACCCATTGAGGTCTAAGTCTATCTTTATTCTCCTGCCCTAGCCAAGATGTTCCCCTGCTTAAATTGCTTACGAGGTGAGTTAACACATCTCATTTATTTTCTAAGCCTTACAGATACATGGATAACTCATCGAAAATGTTGGTATATTGATATTAGTTACTTACTGACTACCTCAAAATGGGTGGAACCATTGTTTCATCCACTCGAAAGTCTTTTTCATAAATGTGCCCGATCCTTAGAATTACTCCTTCTTCAAAAGGTCTACTCACTAGCTGAACTCCCACTGGGAGGTTACCAGCTATTAGTCCAGCCGGAATGTTAAGAACAGGCAATCCAGTCACATCGAAAACAGTCGTTAGTCTACTTAGGGCCTGGTAAACTTCTAAATTTTTGCCATTAATTTCAACCACTTTCTGATCCAATAACGGTGCTGCTATCGAAGTAGTGGGCACCACCAACGCATCAACATCCTTCATGCATTTTAAAAATGCAGATTTCAATTTAATCTTGTTTGCTTGCGCTTTAATATAGTCTACTGCGCTAATTTCCATTCCTCTCTCAAGCATTGCCAAAACATCGGTTCCATATTCTTCCCGTCTCGTCTTCATCCATTCGCTATGAACCGCAGCAGATTCTCCGAGTCTAATGGCCCGCCAAGTTTCATATATCTTATCGGTATCTTCCACATTGACTCTATTAGTTGACATGCCACTTTCACGAATCTTGTCAGTAAAAGTTTCAAAAATAGTCACTACATCTTGATCTATGAAGTCGAAGAAGAACTCTTCTGGTATTCCCAATTTGAACTTGGTCGCTGTCTTTTCCTTGCTTTTCGAGAGGACGCCCAAGTAATCCTGCACTGGATAATTTACTGTTGAACTGTCAAGATCATCATACCCAGCTATAATGCTGAGCACAGCTGCAGCATCCCAAGCACTACGGGTAATGGGGCCAACATGATCTATAGACGGAGCTAGCTGCATGACCCCATACTTACTTACTCTTCCGTAGGATGGTTTTAGTCCGAACAATCCACAAAGAGAAGAAGGAACTCGAATTGAACCACTAGTATCAGTTCCTATTGACGCCGATGACATCCGTGAGCTCACTGCAACTGCTGATCCCCCACTCGAACCTCCAGACATTCTGCTACTGTCCCAAGGATTCTTTGAAGAACCGTAATGCGGATTTATATTAGTAATACCGCATGCGAACTCATGTGTATTGTTCATTCCAATGATAATTGCTCCAGCCTCGCTGAGTTTTTTTGCCACAGTGGAATCGTATCCAGGAACGTAACCTGATAGAATTTTTGAACCACTAGTACTTCTCACACCCCTGACGTAAATGAGATCCTTGAGGCTTACCGGGATTCCATGTAATGGGCCTTTATATTTTCCTTGATTTATTTGAGATTCGGCTTTCTTTGCTTCAGCCCTCGCAGAATCCTCTAAAACCGTGATGAATGCATTGAGTTCCGGATTAAGGTTATTGATTTGATCGATTGTAGCTTCAATCAGATCCACCGGTGATAATTCCTTGGAAGATATTAGCTTTGAAAGTCCTTCAATCGTAGGACATAAGCCATGAATTGAGCGCGAACCCTTCATCCCCTAGTTCACCTAGAAGTATGTGGAGGCTATGGAATAAATCAAGAAATAGTTCGTTCCCCCAAACTCTAGCCAAATCATCGTCATGATCGTCCTTATTCCTGTCATGGTTTGATTTGATACACCGTATAACAATTAATTAGTGAGTAGATTAATAACCTTTCAAAAGTCAAACCAGAATCTGGTTACAGTACTCTATTCTAAGAATGAACCTAAAGCTCTCTACATTGATTTTGTTCTCGTTCATCAAGATACTGTCTTCAATAATATCCTATAATACCCGATCATGTCATAATACCAATTATAGTAAAGTGAACTATGAATGTGGCCCACAAAACCACTGAAATAATATCAGGATCCTTGCAAGATGTGCGAGGGCAAAAACGAACCTACAAATTGTAGCTAATGTGGCTGTGTAAGCTTTGCCGTCAGGAAATTTTAGAGAAGGAATGTGTGCGGTATTAAGGGTGTACGGTATTTGTTTTTCCTCATAATACGTATTTATTATTGAGCAAATCAATGCACATGGCTGATTGTGTGTTTTCATTTCAAAATCAATTTATTCTTATCTTAGATAGTTCTCACTGTATTAGGTAACAAAGGATCACTTCTCTTTTATAGCAAATCATATGTCCTAAAGTAGATTTATTGATGACAACAATCAATTCTAAAATATTATACCTCAGTGCTGCAGCGTGTACTTTCATCGCTGGAATATTGCATCTAACACTTGTACCGAATGCTATTGACAGGAATGTAAACAATGGCATATTCTTCTTAGTTGGTGGTTTGGCTCAAATATTTTGGGTAGTTCCAATGATTAGACAATGGGGAAGAGGTTGGTATTATGTCGGTTTAGTTGGAACCCTGGCGTTCGTTCTAATATGGGTAATAACAAGACTTCCAGGTAATCCTATTACTGGACGAGCAGGCTCGATAGGCGATACAGCTATGGTGGTACAAGTTTTTCAAATTGCCTTTATAGTAATAACAGTAATTATATTAAGCAAGAATCGAAATCGCACAATACCATCTTCAAGTTAACCACAAATTATAAGATCAAGTAGAGTTACAAAATGATGATATGATGTTTGAAATCCTTGCCATTTGGGGTTGTATGCAAGAACTGACTATGGATTGTCATGACATGACTAATGCATCAAGTACATATCTAGGGATTGTTGGGGGTGCCATAATTGGGCTAATTGTAGCATGGTGGATTTACAACAGACAGAAGAAGACATCTGATAAACAGGATGAGGGTTTGAGGCATATAAGAGATTTACAGGAAAGTCATGAAAAGACCTTGGAATCAATTCGGCAACTTCAAAACCATCAAGAAAAAATTCTAAATCAGATACTCGATTTAGACAAAAAAATTGATTCCATACTTGAAAAAAAGATAGATAAGGCTAGGTGATATTTTAATCAAAATTGAAGGGTACAATATCAATTCACCAATTTAGAAGTAGAATTCTCAAAGGCAACCCACTTGGCGACTCCCATATCAGAGATGTTGTAATATATCTACCTCCAAGTTACAAGGCAAGTAATTCTAAAGGATATGTTACAATTTTCTATCTACCCGGATACGGCAGCCGCGCAAGATCAATACTAAATATAGATCCTTTTAGCGAGAGCATTCACGACCGTATGAATCGACTAATATCAAAAGGAAGAGTTGGCGAAATGATATTGGTTCATATAGACTGTTTTACAAAATTGGGAGGAAACCAATATGTCAATTCTACTGCGATAGGCAATTATGAAGACTACATAGTTAAAGAAATTATTCCGTACATTGATAACAAATACAATTGTCAAAATCGCGTAGTATTTGGAAAATCGTCTGGTGGATATGGCTCTATTATGTTGGGCGCACACCATCCAGAAGTATTTAATGGTGTAGTGGATCACTCGGGGGATGCGGGATTTGAATACAGCTGTATTCCAGAATTTCCAAGGGCTCTTTCAGCCTTTCGTGATGCCGGCGGCCCGAAAAACTGGTGGAAAAAGTTCTGGAAAAGTAGCGTCCACGGACAAAAAGATCTTGCGATCCTAAATGTAATGTGCATGGCAGCCAGTTATTCTCCCAATCCTTTAAAACAAATGGGTATAGAGTTTCCTTTTGATCTAAAAACTGGTGAGATTTTAAAGAATGTATGGAGAAAGTGGTTAAGTTGCGACCCTGCAAGGTCAGTACGAAAGTATAAGAAAAAATTGGAAAAACTAAAATTAATTTATATTGATTGTGGAACCAAAGACGAGTTCAATTTAATTTGGGGTGCAAGAATGATTCATAGCGAACTTAAAGAACTGAGCATTAATCATTTCTACGAAGAGTTTGACGGTGGACATTTAAACACGGGCTACAGACATGATATTTCGTTGCAGAAGGTTTATACTTCATTTTCCTAGGACGTAGTCCCAGTTGGAACTGATTTTTCCCCTTGCGTTGTTGATGATGAATTATCAGTCCTTATTGGCAAGTCTATTTTCACAAACCCTATATACCCAATAAGACAGTTTTTAGCGGAAGAGTAAGTTGGATCGTGGGAGACCTCAAGGCGTTGTAATCGTAGCAATCCTAATGATAATTAACGGGATTATATTCATAGGTGGTTCTGTTTACGCCATTTATTTTGTACCAATTTTGATCCAACAGGTTATGAATGCTTTAACCGGAAATATGACTTCGAACTTTGGAAATCTTACATTTGATCTTGGTGTTAACATAACACGTGGTGAACGAATTTCTCCTGAGATGGCCAGCACCATAACCAATACTATAATGACAGTGGTTTGGATAACCGCTGGGATAGGAATTGCGATAGGCAGTGCATGTTTTCTATTGGCGTGGGGACTGTTCAAAGCAAAGGGCTGGGCATGGACAATCACTTTGATCCTTGCAATAATTTCAATTATTTTCAGTATATTGGGCGTAGGAAGTGGTGGCTTTGTAAATATTATAAATATAGTAATCAGTGGTATCATACTGTATTATCTGTATAGACCTGCTGTTAAATCATTCTTTGGTAGAGTAAAGATACCGAAATAAGACTATTTATGATAACTTTAATCACAAATTAATTCAGCAATTTAAGTTTTACATCCCCAGTCCAAGTATAATAATCGTATACTTGAGATAGTACTTAAGAAGAAAGAACAATCAAAACCTAAGGGAAAAGAAGTAAAAATAGAATAGGTCGCCTTATACAGCTAGGTAGATCGACTTAACGTGATCCTATCTTACAGTAAATGGCAACATCATAGAAATAAGATTATCGGTTAACACATTTGATCTTCGTAATATACTACAAGAGTTTTCTTGTTATCTCAACTATTCGTTTTCCAAAAACTCTTGCAACTTGTATATCTGCTTGTCTTATTGCATTATTAGACAATCGTCCAACTATACTGCTAGGTCCGTACGGACTTCCACTGTTCAAGAGCTCGGGTTCAGAGTATGGGACTCCTACCAGAATCATACCATGATGCAGCATAGGGAACATCATAGAAATAGCAGTAGTTTCCTGCCCACCGTGAACAGAGGAAGCACTTGTAAAAACACCACCCACTTTCCCGATAAGTGATCCATTCATCCATAGATCTGAAGTGAGATCCCATAATGCCTTCATCGGAGCTGCCATGTTTCCAAACCTAGTAGGAGATCCCATGATGATCGCATCATGTTGAGGTAATTCAGGCAATATTTCATCTATTGGTGTAGTGGGAATTCTATTGTCCATGTCTTCAGCTATTTTACTCCATTCTAGATTTTTAGAAACTACTTCCATTGGTGCATCGTCTGCAATCCTCCTCATAGTAACTGTAACCAGCTCCAGGGTCTTGGCTCCGAATGCTATTTCTTCGGCCATTCTTGCTGTATTTCCATATCTACTGTAAAATGCAATCATAATTTTTACTGCTCGAACATCACTCAATTATTTTACAAACTGAAAAAGAATACGTACTATTTAAGTCTGAATTCAGTCCATTTATATTCATAGTAAAATGCAGGGAAACAAACATCTATAGTGGGTACTTAATTGGGGAAGCAATGAAAACTTCTGAGTTAAAAAAACGACTATGCAGAATTACAAAATCATGATCATAACAAAGTCCCACATTAATGTGATGGTCCATTGGGCCCACACTATTGTATTATTGGAATAGCCAGCCCTTTACTCAATTCTTTTTGCTGACTATATTTACAGTACTCTGCTTCAGTCCTTATTCTACAACCTCACCCAATCTGTCAACAGGCTCACCACTAGGCAACGGAGTGTTCTTATCTACTTTGTACTTGAATAATTCATCCCAATCCATTCCCAAGATGACATTTCTGCCCACAAATGTTATTTTCGATTTGGGGACATCAAATCTATAGTCATGTTCTCCAAATACTACAATCTTGTCATCGGTCTCCTTCATTACGTGCCCCACGTGGTCTTCATTT
>DATBFR010000020.1:0-6075 GCA_036558405.1 Nitrososphaeraceae archaeon
AGCTATCTGAATTTGTCAAAAGGGATGACCAAATCATTCTAGTATTAACTGGGATCCTGATGTTCTCTACAAATTTGGTATTAATTACGCCAGGTTCAACGAGAACTACTTTTATTCCGTACTGTTCTACCTCATAGGCCAAAGATTCACATAGTCCCTCCAACGCAAACTTTGTGCTAACATATACGGATTGTGTTGGGAAACCGACGTAACCGGCCAGGGAGGAGATGTTCACTATGATTCCACTCTTTTGAAATCTCATTATGGGAAGCACTTGCTGGATAGTTCTAATGGCACCAAAGAAATTTGTCTCAAATTGTATTTTTATATCCTCAATTGATAGATCTTCCAAAGCACCAAATAGGCCGAAACCCGCGTTATTGACCAAAAAATCAACCCTCTTGCTTTCATTGAGTATTTTTTCAAATGCTCCTATTACGGAATCGTCTTCATTTACGTTCATTTGAATGAATTTAAGGGGAATCTTCTCCTTTTCCGCCATCTTTTGAATTAAATTAGCCTTATTCAAATCCCTCATCGTTGCGTAGGTGCAAATTCCATTACGTGCTAGGAGGAGACACGTCTCTAGTCCAATACCCGACGAGCTACCTGTGACAACAGCGACCTTTTGATTTTCTAGTTCCAAATTTTCGTTCTAGTGTATTAAGACATAGTAATTATTCTTATTGCCGTAACTAGATAGAGCTAATCTGGACGGCTATTGTATCTCTAATTATAGCAAAATAAAAAAGCTCCCTCGACTCATCATAATCCTAATGGACAATAATCTGAAAATGCCAACGCAATTCTGAAAGTGGTATGGTCAGCTTATAGTCAAAGTTTAGTCAAAACAAAGTCAGATAAGCGTCAAACCTCAGTCAAATGACGGTCCAATTTCAGTCAAACCTCAGTCATCAGGAGTATACTTCCTGTAGAATTGGCTTCTCTAGTTCAGTGTTAGCATGGATATTTTTTTCAATCTTTTATACGCCGAAATTATCTAAATTACTTGTGAAATTAATTGGGTAGCAAAACTCCTCCTTCAATAAAAAAGGAAGTCATTAGGCTGTGGCTTAAAGGCCTTCCCAGAGCTGAAACCGCAAACCAAGTAGATATTGGGGCAGGAACAGTGAGTTCTGTAATTAAAGAATGCAGACAAAACGATCCCGATTTTGATCTATTAAGAGAAGTTGCCGTAATTATTAAAAATGAAGGTATGAATTTAAACTTCGTAGCTCCTTCAATCAGGCTAAAAAGGGTATTGGAAGCCAATGGCTTGAACGAAGAACAGATCGAATTGTTTATTGAAAAAATTGAGGTTCATTGCTTTAAGCGTAGTCAGGATGTTGGTGAATTTATCAATCTTATATTCAAGATATCAAATATTTCAAATAATTTGAATGTGCCTGTTGATAATCTTCCTGAATTTATCTCTCAGAAAAAAGAGGAACTATATGGAATCATCGACAAGGTATCTGACTTGGAGTCAGAGAAAGAAGATTTGCTTAAAGAAAAGGAAGTAACTATGGATATTCTCTCTGATTATGAGAAAAATAGGCCCGTAGCAGAAAAGCTTGCAGCAACAAAAAAGGAATTGGAAATGATAACAACGGAGAGAGATGACTTAGAAAAGGAGATAATTGCTAAGGGGCATGAACTGCACCAGATGAAATACGAACAGATGATTCCTATGGAGCAGGTAGATATAGTTAACAAGAAATTAAATGTACATGCAGATCCGAAAGAATTAGATGAATTGATGCTAGACTTTCGACAACACTTGGGCATGTATCCAGATATTATAAATTTAATGAGAGAACGTAGACGGTATACTCCTTTTGACATGAAAAAGTATGTACACGATATATATACTTCAAAACAGAGCATAAAGAAGCCGGATACTGCCTCTTGATAAATATTGTTCAGCGGCTAAAGAATCCTAGTTCGATCAAAATAAATGACATTTTTCCTAACTAGGTGCAGGAGTTGTACAAGTACATTAATGGTTGAGTTATTAGATCAAATTTCTCAATAAAAAGAAGATCACAAACTTGAGATTCAAAGGGAATTAGAATAGACACCAAAATTATACCACTACATTCAGTTGGCTGTCTAACAAGGTGGGAATGAATCAGTTGCATTTCCCCAGATAGTAAATGACAAGAACAACAGAAAATGCGCTCTATGCTCTTCAATATGGTTGGAACTTTTGCCATGCCTGCCGTTGTTATTGCTTGCCAATTTATCAGAAATAGTTACGGAACCGTTTTTGAGTAAACCCATTTGGCTCCTGTCGAAAAGCAATGCTGAGAATCTTATATATTAGAAGAAGGTATATAGGAGCTGAAAAGGTCTCTAATTTGGATGCTTATCTGGAAGAAGAACTATATGATACACTTGTCTACTGTATTCATAATCCACGTGCTGCTGATTTAGAAAGCAAAAGAAATCGAGCAGAAGAAATCGGAAAGGATCTTTTTTCTGATGGTGGCATAGATTCAATGGAGAACATGTTTTATTCAATAGAATGTAGACTTAGAGACGAAATACACAAGGATGCCAATCCATATCGTTCGTGGTGGAACGGAATAACTCCAGATTGGAAATATTAAATCTCGTCTTCTTTACTTCTTAGCTTGCCTCATCCATTTTCGTGTCAATAAAAAGGAAAGCGAGGCCGCTGCCTATGGGAAGCAAACCAGCTGCAATTTTTTGTATTCTGTTAGTGAGTCTTGTTTCTTTTCTCACGTTTTCTTATTAATTTCTATAAATCCGCATGTCCAATGTTCCACAAAGTACTTTAATATGTATAAAAAGAGTGATGAATAATGGGAAATTCGATATATAAAACTGGCTTTGTTTTTTCACTATCATTATTATTATTTCTATTGGCCTTGGTTTTGTCCACTACTTTCGTCTTCGATGGTTCATCACCGTTTGGTAGAATTATATTCGCTGCAACACAACTCCAGGACAAGGCAAATGTTGCCGGTACCATCAATGATACTGGTCCTAATGCTCAATTGGTTTATCAAACAGAATCAATGAACATACCTAGGTCAGTTGGAACATTCATTTGGTATATTGTAGATGAAGCCCATGAAAATACTGCTACACAACCCTGGAAGCATGTTAGTGATCACAATGCAATTTATATTCCAACTAATCTTGTTATACCTCAAGGTACTGCTATCGCCTTTCTTGATGCCGATGCTCCATGGGATACTCCACATCCTCACACAATAAACGTTATAGATAGTTCCAACAAAATTGTTTATACTACTGGTAGGTTAGAATATACGAATAGTTCAGATGCAAAAGTCTTACCGATAGGACATTATACAGTACAAGATACAAAGTATCCTTGGATGAAAGGTAATCTGACCATTGCTCCTAATCCTCAAAAATCAGTTGGAAATCTAATAATGGGGGGATTTTACACTCCAACAACTCAGGTAGCAAATAACAAAGATAATGATGGTGGAACTCACCCCGGATGGCTCGGATATTACAAAGAACAATTTGCAAAAAATGGATTTAAGATATTGGACACCTTTAACTTTCATTATGCTACATGTAAATACTGTCCAGGAGGATTTTGGCCAGATCAGAAATCTGCTGACCACACACTTATTTTATTTAGTACTTCACAACCGCTATCTGATGCTATGAATAAGCTGTCAATAATGGTTTGGGAGAATGTGTATATTTAGGAGCAATTTCCCTTGACAATGTTAGATTTTTATTCTAATTAGCAACATGTATACAAGTTTCAAAAGCTGCTCGAAAAGTTCGGGCCATTAGGTGAAGATAAATTATCAGGATAAATTAATTCACGATGTCGCGAACTACAGAAGTACGTGACTTGGTAACAGTACGACTTCCACATTTTATGGTATTTTTCAATCTTGTGAACTGATACTAATAATAGTTTGAAGTTGACTATGTCCAGAGCAAACTTCTAGACTAATTTAGTTCGCAACTGCCTACCGTAACGTCCCCTTGTGCTGGGTTTCAATAGGAGCAGCTTGAGTGGGTTTTGCAGCTGGAGTAGAAAATGAAGAAGGAATATGAGAAGTGGACCTTGAACTCTGTTGAGCAAATACTAGTATGTTGTAGTTAACTAGAGAGAACGAACTGGCAATCGATATTGTCATTAGCAATAAAATGGTAAACATTTTTCCTAGTTTAGAAAAAACTAGAACCATCATCTCTTGGGAGTAAGATTGTGTTAGAAAAAAGTTTCTAAAGAATATTGCATTATATTACCAGAGAAAGGAAACGGTAGAGCAGAGTATCCTTACTTTCGCCACATTTGCTTTTTGCTGAATTCCAACTTCAACGTGTTTTGTATACCCTAGCAAACGATGGCTAATCTTTTGTTGGCAAAATTAAAGGTATGATATGACTAAACCAATAGTAGTATTGAAATATACTAGTTAAGCCATGGAGCTTTTTTTATGACTTATTTTATTAAATCTCCTTTGTTTGTAATATTTCTAAGAAAAAAGATACTAGATAGTATATCATATTATATAATAACGTAACGGAGTATTATTCTCTATTGAATGAAGTTGTCAGAGTCAAAAACAGATGGTCCCCCAATCAAGACATTACCTTCGACACCAGCTGCATCCACAGAGGCGACAGCTCCAGCAGCCACAAAGGGTGACCCGGATCCAGCTGATAGAAAGTATGGACACGTACTGTGGATTTTTGTTACTATTTCATTAGTTCTGGCCTTAACACTAGCATTTTTGACTCCATCCCTTCAATATATTACCTATAATGGTTTTCAGATCTTCCAGGGAGTCCAGCCTCAAAACATAACCGTTACATCAAACTCCACCTCAGTCTCTGTCAGTAGTACTCCTCTTACTGTCAACAACACAGCTCCTTCCAAAGGCACAAGTGCTCCTCTTACACCTGGAATAAGTGGTGTGCCTATTTTTCCCCTATTTGTACCACTATAGGGATACATAGGCGCTTCAGTTTACGTGCTTAGACAGACGGTGCAAGACCTATTCGATAACAATTTTAGAAAGAAGCAGATTGCCTTTTCCGTCGTGCGGCTCTTTATCGGTCCAGCTCTAGCGATTCTAATATTTTTTATATTATATTCTGGTGGATTTTTTGTTTTAACTATTGATCTAACAAAAGTGTCACCACGATTTATACAATTTGTATACGCAGCAATTGCTTTTCTTACCGGTTATTTTCTTCATATTATTATTGGCATTTTATCTGGTATATTCACTTCTATCTTTGGTCAAAAAAGGTAGCAGTTCAGATCTTCTTTAAGCTTTCAGATATTTTTATTCTACCCTCAGTCCAGCCGATGATTGATTTGCATCAATCTGTACTTTGAGTTGTTGCATATACCTTATTATTAACAGAATCATATGCAATACCATTTTGGGTTATCAAGAATAAAATTTCTATCGCCTGATACAGTATCTATTACTTTGAGAGTTGTTGCACCTATTACAGAAACGCTATCTGAAGTCTGATTTGTTGCATATACCTTATTATTAACAGAATCATATGCAATACCATATGGATTGTCACCAACGGAAACTGTATCGATTACTTTAAGTGTACACGCATCTATTATTGAAACAGTATTTGGTAGAACATTTGTTACATATACCCTATTATTAACAGAATCATATACGATACATATTGGTAACTCTCCAACATGTATACTGATAAAATATTGCTTAATATTTGTAACACAATTATCATCCCTGTTACTTTTTGCCAAATTAAGTTCTTGGCCCACGGTTTTCTTAATCACATAAACGGCATTGCTATGGTGATGTTTGTAACGTAGTAATTACGGATGCTAGAAATGCTTACTTATCTAGCATATGCTAGCATTAGCAATGATAGGCATATTTTAGTACGTATCCCAACTGAATATTATAAAGGGACTCCAAGATGAGCACATCTAATAAAAGAATCATTATACTAGGAGCAGGTTATGGTGGAATATTTTTAGCCACTAACGTTGCTCGTTATATGAAGGAGAAAACAGGAGAAATAATACTTGTTGATAAGAATCCTTATCATCAA
>DATBFR010000021.1:0-95638 GCA_036558405.1 Nitrososphaeraceae archaeon
TGCCACCACCACCACCACTGCTGCTACTGATGCCACTATGTACAACTGTAGTTAGTACCAATGCAACAGAGAAGATAGCAATTGTTGCAGCAATTACTGGAATAATATTTGTCTTGTTCTTAATTTTACTGGAGTATTCCATGGAGTTTATTATTTTCCAGCAAAATAAGTATTTTGAATTAATGATTCTAGCTCCGAAATTAAATGAAAATTGAAATCTTGTCACTTGATAAATGCAAAAAATACCTGCGGGCTCCCGATTCCCTATTTCCCTTATAAATCATTTTGAATTTATTTGCATCCCACAAAAAGGGCAGAATACTAATCTATTTCCCATGGGAATCCCTCTATCCTCATCTACAAAATAATATCCTTCTCCATCTTCACCTTTTTCTGAGGCCTCATCTACTACGTCATTCTTGTAATAAGCTATAAATCCTTGGTCTGCCGAGGTCATTTGTGATATAGTCTTGCAACAATTCAGCGCTTTGTTCCATATGACGACCATTTTTTTGTTAGAATTTTAACTTGCAATATAATGGTTTCTTTGATTTACGTTATAGCACTATATACTCAAATGGCTAAATTAATGTTTCCTAAATTAATCATGAATTGAGTTTTGATGTTGCTGCTTAAGGAGAGTCAATTATTATCTCACAATCACTAGATGCCGTATCATTGTCAGATATGTTGATGAATGCAGTGTCATTACCTCTACCACAGAAAATCGAATCAGCTGCTAGATCTCCAACCGACATTGAGCTATTCGCAAAACTCGCAAGTAGAAGATCATTACCATCATCACCGTTTATCAAATCACTTCCTGCACCACCTTGTATGGTATCGTTTCCTGTGTTGCCGCTTAGCATGTCATCTGCCAAATCCCCTTGAATATAATCATCGCCAGCACCGCCCAGAACAGTATCGTTAGCCCCGTTACCAAATAGGCTATCGTTGCCATCTAGACCGAAAATCTGATCTGAACTCATTGTTCCGTAAAGAACGTTATCGTAATCATTACCTTGTATATTAGCTGCCATTATATGGTTAAAAGGTATAACCAAATTAACTAAAATTAGAAGTAAGAAAAGTATCAAACAGGAATATGAGCTTGCACCAGCACCTGCAAAGGTAAGCATAGGGTAATGTGTTAGGTTAAGGTACAAAATTAAAAATGAATTATTGAGGAATACTACTTAGGATAATAATAGAATATACAACAATATCGCTAGCGATACTTGATTACTCGTTGAAATGATTGTACGAATGCTTGTGTTAAGTGGCGAATTAGTTTGAGTGAATCAATAAGTCAGATATTGGCGTATATGGATGACAATTTCATGTTAGCCTTCACATGGAAAAGGTCTTGAATTACGTCTCCTACCAATATTCACTTTCACTAGATTGAGAAGGATTTTGTTTTATGTTTGAAATATAGTTCAATATCCCCCCCAAATCCTTAAAAATACCTTCCTTCGCAAATATCGAAGGTGCTCTAGCCGTAGCAAATTCACCGCAGCAACTATCTTGGAACTTGCTGATATGATAACTAACATATTCAATGCCGTTATCTTCCAAGTATTTAGCAGCCTTTCTGGAATCTTGACCATTGTCAACTAACAGAACTGGTCTGCGCTTCAATAATATCTGAATTAGAGCAGTTTAATTTAAATCAGTTTCTACAATCTCGCAAAGACCAAAAGTTTTTAGTTCAAGATAATGCGCATTGATGACGTTGACTCCTGCAATTTCTGGTCTTAAGTTTCCTTTTCGATTGAAGAACGATCAGTATGATGCAGTCTCAGCCTGGTTAAACAACGATTGCAGGGGTTCGGTTATTTTCAGTACAGGTACAGGAAAAACCGAGATTGCCTTTGAATGTGCCAGAAGAATGGCAGCCAGCGTTATTCTCCCCCACAAACTTGAATCCATTGGAACAGACGCACTAGAATTAGCCCCTCCTGACCAGTTCAGAATACTATTTCTCGTTCCGAGGATAGTACTCCTTAATCAAAATGTAGGAAGATTATTGAAATATGGAATATCACCGGAGCGGGTAGGTGTCTTTTTCGGTGAGCGAAAGGACATCAGAGAAATTACAATAAGTACTTACCAGAGTGTCATTAACAATTTAGGTCTAATTAGAAATTCAAATTTGGTGATTCTAGATGAAATTCATCTGGTCACTGAAACTGCAACGGAATTTAGTAAAATCTTCTGGGTCATAAATGAAGATCCCCGCAAGGGGATACTGGGATTAACTGCAACAATAGATGAAAAGGATCCAAAATATAGTACCATATTGAGTCTTGCACCACCTGTAAAAAGATACATGATTCGTGATGCAGTCTACGACGGGAGATTAGCTCGACCTGAAATAATTCCAATAACAGTAAATTTCTCCAGGGAAGAGCAGAAAATATACGAATACACAAGTAGACAAATCCGAGAATTATCTCGTAAGCTAGGCCAATCTGATCCTATGAGAATTTCTATGATAGTATCTAAAGGAGGCTATAGATCTAAATTAGCAAAATCATGGTTCGAGAATGTTAGAAAAAGGAAAGAACTGCTTAGTTGCGCAATAAATAAACTACTTGAAGTGGTAAAAATTGTACGAAATCATTCCTCCGAACCAATAATGATTTTCAGTGAAACTATAAGCTCAATAAAACGATTAGAAGAATTACTTTCCGGAAACGGGATAAAATCTAGAGTTATTCATAATAGAGTTTCAACCAGCCAAAGAAAAGAAATTCTAAGCCAATGGGGAACAGATTTTTTTCCTCTACTTTCGGTACATACCTTAGAGATGGGATATGATGTCCCGCATGTACGTATCGCCATCATAATCGCTAACAGTTCGAATATAAATCAGATCGCGCAGCGAATTGGTAGAGTTATTAGAAAAGCCATCGGGAAGGATGATGCATTAATCTATATTATATACGTAAGAGATACCAAAGACAATAACATCTTAAAGATTGTCAAATCAACTATTAACCTTAAAGAGCCCATGACAAAAACTAGTGTATCCCGCAAGGGAAGCCAGAAAAAACTCTCGGATTTTTATTCCTAGAAAAATTCTCCGTATCACCATTCACTAAGTAAGAAAAAGAAACTAATTCTATTGCACTATCAATTCGAGTACTCTAGGATACATAGAATATGCCTTATTATAGAATGAAACAAAACACTAACTTGTATGATACTAATGAAAGTAACTAACAACTAAGTTGATCAAAAAATACACAAATCAGTTTCATTCGACAAGAATTATACTTTTATATGTTATGCGTTAAACCACTTTATGCAGCCATATTCAAATATTTCACAGATGAATTTTGAGAGATCTATTGAACAAAATAATTTTATTTCCAAGGTTGGTGAGAGTTGTAGAAAGATAAGAGAAGCCGAAGAACGGGCCTATTTAGAGGAAAAATTCAACGACATGCTAATTCCCGAATTTAGTAAGATCGGAATGCTTGGTTGTCCGATTTCTACAAGATATGGAGGATTAGGTTATGACATTCTCACTTACATCCTGGCGCTAGAAAGAATTGGTGAAGAAGGTAGTTCAATCCGAACATTTTTTTCAGCGCATACTTCAATAGGACAATTGGTCCTGCAGTCATGGGCAACTGAAGAACAGAAAGAAAAATACTTGCCGCAAACTACGATTGGAAAAAGCATTATGGGCTTTGCACTGACAGAACCAGATGCTGGAAGCGATCCATCGTCCATGACTAGCTTTTATGAAGATAAAGGAGATCACTATGTCTTAACCGGCAAGAAACACTGGATAGGCAACGGAACAATTGCTCATATTGTGACTACTTTTGCCCGCGATAAACTCACTGGGAAAATATCCGCATTTGTAGTAGATATGAATTCGCCTGGTGTAGAAACATTTGAAATGAAGAATAAGATGGGACTATTAACTGTCAAAAATGCAGAAATTTATTTTCGCGAATGTAGTATCCCAAAAGAGAATTTACTAGCTTTACCAGGACAAGGACTAAATATTGCATATAGTGCCTTAATTGATGGAAGGATTAGTGTTGCAGCTGGATCAATAGGTGTAATGACTGACTGTCTTAAGGAGAGCACTAATCACAGTAAATCCAGGAGACAACATGGGTCAGTTCTGGGCAGAAAGCAGCTTATTCAGGATCATATTGCCAAGATCGCAATTGCCATAGAAAGTTCCAAATGGCTGACCTACAGGGCTGCACATGCCAGACAAAGATTACAAGACTATGTTGAAGCAACCAAACTGGATGATTCCAATTGGCAAGCCAAACTGAACCGAGCAAATAAAGAGTATTCTGAGCTTAGAGCTCAAGCAGATAGATTTGCGGCAATCGCTAAGTTTCATGCATCCAATGCTGCTTTTGATGCTGCCAACCTCTCCGTTCAGATATTTGGCTCGTACGGTTATCAAAAGAACTCTAGAGTAGCTAGACATTTTTTAGATTCTAGAGCCACTACGATATATGAAGGTGCTAATGAGGTATTAAAACTCAAAATTGCAGCAGATATACTAGGACCCGATTTCAAATCTTACTAGGAGTTTCACTGTGGCAATCAAATCGCAGCATCTCATTCCTACAACTATATCACTAGTGATAGTTATAGTTATAGTTATGTGATTTTCAACTTTTAGTCTAACATCGATTACTTGTGTGTATAAATCTCGATTATTGAAGGAGCAGTTCGAAATTATTATGAAAGCAATTAAAATTGATATTTCTGTTAAGCTACCGTTAGTATTGGTTTCAATTCTTGCTATGGTAGGTGGTGGAACCAGTTCGTTTCTATTTTCACACACATTAGGAATTGATGGCCATGGTCCAGCTCAAATCGCATATGGCGTCACTTCTGATTCAATTTTCGGAGATGTGCCTATGTATACTGATTCAGATGACTCAGATTCAAATGACTCATTGCAGGATGGAAGCAAGAATGATAATGATAATAACAAGCGATCGACATCATCAATTTCAGGCTCTAACATCGCTCCGCAAGCTAAGAGTGGATATACTGCTAGTAATGAAGATTACTACAATTCGACTGTTAACACATCACCTCCATCATCATCACTTTCTGGTACAAAGGATGTTTCAATAACTGGAGTAAATCAAGATAATTCCTTTGATCCAAACCCAATAGAGATCAGTGCAGGTGAGTCAGTTATTTGGACGAACCATGACAATGAAATTCATGACGTTACATCAGGTAACGATGGAGAAGAAGGTATGGGACAGGAATTTGCATCCAGTACACTATCATCTGGAAAATCATTTACCCATACGTTCGATAAAGCTGGAATTTACCCATACTTCTGTTCATTTCATGAATCGATGTCAGGAGAAGTAATCGTGAAATAGGTTCCAATGAGTCAAAAGCATCTACTAATTAAATACAGTATAATCCCCATATTCCTTCTGATTGTTAGCATGTTATCTTATTCACTCACGGAGTGGTCTGTAGACGGGTATCATGGAAAAGAGGTTACTATTAGTTTAAAAGATGCGATCTTCGCACCAGTTTTAGGAACTACGAGTTATCAAGTTAAGGTACTTGTCAACTATACAATCTCAGATCCTGCTCTCATTGGTCAAAAACTCAATGCGGTTATGAAAGTGTATTCTGCGAACGGGACAATTCTAAAAACGACATCATTTCCGGCTGGATTCAACGCAACCAAGAATGGTACCCAACAACTTCTGACCAATATTCCTGTGTCAAAAATACAAAATATTACTACCGTAACAACTTTTACTGATCTTAACAAGACTTTTGTAATGTCCAATCCTGTGAAGACTCTACCTTTAATTCCACTTAGTTAGTGCAACCTAATAGGCATCATATTTATAGTTAATAGCTAGAATACTTGTGCCTAATTCGTAACTAGATAAATTCAGCCAAAAAGGGAAAGAGCGGATAAAAAAGATACACCAGTAAGAAAGCTGCTGAACTAATAATACTTTTTTGTTCTGCTTGTAGCAAATTCTCCATTTTCGTATACAGCTGCAGAAAATCTACACCTTTCTGTGTGATTCTATACAACTTAGTTTGTGTATCGTAAAATAGTAATTCATTACCAATGGCAAGCCTAAGAAATCGACTCACTTGCCTATATGAGAGATACGAGCTGAACATAATTCTAGTGAAACCCATTCCCTCTTTATCTTTGAGGAGATTTAAAATAGATGCAATTATTTCACTTTTATCTCGATGTCTCATCTGACTACTTGCTTTTAATTAAAAATGACACAAGTAAGGTAACTGATCAATTCTTTCTAATTCATTACTAAAACTTATTCGACGTTGGACACATCTAATTTATTTAAGTCCCAAGATTTCTTTTAAATCCTAATTAAGATTTGAATGCATAGCTATAGCTAGGACTTACCACTTTACCATTGTCCACTATTAGAAAGTCCCGTTCAATTGGACGACCATTCAAAAAACGGGCAAGACAATTTCTTATACCATCAGCGTATCTTCTCTGAGCTTCAAGGGTTGTACCTGAATAATGTGGAACCATCCCATGATTAGGCATGCTTCGCCATGGATGATTTGCAGGTGCAGGCTGTGGATACCATACATCGCCAGCATACCCGGCTAGGTGATCTTTTTCTAGGGCTTCGACTAATGCCATTGTATCTACAATTTTTCCCCTTGCACAATTTACCAGATAAGATCCTTTCTTCATACGAAAAAGTAGATCACGGTTAAACATACCCTCTGTTTCCGGAGTAAGGGGGGTGGTAATGCTGATTACATCTGATTGTTCTACTAGTTGGTCTAAGGGAACATATCGTGCACCAAGTACAAATTCTTCTGCAGTGCTTAGTCTAGGGAGGTTATAATACAGAATTTTTACGTCAAAGGGTTTCAGCCTTTCACACACTCGTTGCCCGATCCTGCCTGCGCCTAGAATTCCAACAACTTTATCTTCCAAATCATGAGATCTTGCAGCAATCTCAGCGATATTCCATTTTCCTTCTAATACTTGTTTGTATGCAGGCATATAATTTCTAACAAGGGCCAAAATATGCATTACTATTTGCTCTGCCACACCCACAGCATTACTTCCTGTAATTTCAGCTACTGTAATCCCTCTCTCAGCGGCCGCCTGTAAATCGATGTGATCTGATCCCACACCTGCAGTCAATACAAGTTTCAGCTGCGGTGCTCTGGATATTCTTTCCCGCGTTACATATGCTGGCCAGAAAGGCGTGGTGATCAAAATATTAGTAGTGGGTAGATGTTTATCGAGTTCTTCCTCCTTGTCTGTCAATACGACGAATTCATGTCCTGCCTCCTTCAGAAAATCTTTCAAACCTAGAGCATTCTCAGCAGATCCAAGTAGATTCGGATTGCTTTTAGCGACCTCTCCTCCTTGATAAAGTACGGCTACAACCTTCATCTCAAGAAATTCATTCTAAATAGATTAGTTAAATCTTTCTGAGACTAATATATCCATATACTCGTAAGTGATAGATTTTGAGCAAATGAATTTCCAAAATCCAGACACTGTGCACGGCTCCAACGTCCTCAATTTTTGTTATTACTACTTCTATTCTTGTAATTTGCTAAATACATCGTTCAAGATAGATAGCCCATTGGTTATTTCCTCTTCGGTGATTATTAGTGGAGGCATTATTCTAATTGCTCGGTTACCAGATGGGAGAACTAAAAGTCCCTTTCTAAATAAGGTATTCACTATTTCATTTCTATGACTATTTTTGTCTAATTCCAACCCAATCATCAATCCAATTCCTCTAACATCAACAACGTCACCTCGACCAACTAACTCTGATATGCCTTTCATCAACTTATCTCCCATCCTTTTAGCATTTTCAAGTAGATGATCAGCTTGTATTGTTTCAATTATTTTCGTCCCTATCGCCATGTCAATTCTACTACCTGCGCCCCAAGTGCTAGAAAGTACTGCATGCTCCCTAGGATCGAAAGCTCTATCATACACCACAGCGCCAACTTGCAATCCCTTTGCCACAGTTATCATATCTGGCCGAATTTCATAATTCTCATAAGCCCACCACCTCCCAGTTCTACCCATACCAGATTGGACTTCATCGATGACAAGCGGTACTCCATATTGACTTGTCATTTTTCGCAAATTTGATAGGAATTTCTTACTACCGACATTCAAACCACCTTCTCCCTGTATGACTTCACTTATGACGTAAGCCACCCTGTATAGCTTTAGTAACTTTTCTAACGAATCAATCTCCTCGTCAGAATCGACTGTACAGAATTTGATTCTCTTTACTTGCAGTTCTGGAAAATTTGCCTTTTGAACTTCCTTGCTGAATGTTAAGCTAAGTGCACCGAGGGTTCTGCCGTGAAATGCATTGAAACAGGAAACTCCTGGAAGCGCACCCATTTTCTTGTATGCCAGCTTTATTGCATTCTCAACTGCCTCTGCGCCACTATTTATCAAAAATACTTTGGAATTTGGAGGGCAAATTGAGAGAAGCTTAAGAGCAATTTGAGCATGTTCTTCACAATAAAAATCTTGGCCTGCTATTTTGTGGGCTCCGTTGCTAGAATGTTTCTTCAATATATCTAAAATGGCAGGATGAGAATAACCAAGCGGACAAGATCCAATATTGGAAGTAAAATCTAGAAATTTGTTGCCATCGACATCTTCTATCCAACACCCATCGCCAGTCTTAATGACCAGGGGATATGTGTAAGTAGAATAGTAAGAGGTGTTTGCTATCGAATCAATGATGCTTGTTGCCATTTTGCCGGGTATATTGTTCATGAAATACCGCCTTTTTTACAGGAGCTAAGATATTAGAATATTCTCATGTCTTAGCATGAGCATGGCTGACTTGGCAATTTATGCCTTTAATTAGTGTCACAACTAGTACATACTATTTAAGATCATATAGATATAAGATATTTATTTATGGGGTTTAGAAACGAAGACACCTTTCAAAAATACGTAGATAATGGTAACGAAAAGGGTTTTCATAAGAAATATGAACAAGCAGTCAGCTCCCTAAGAATTGAATTTGGAAAAACTTACCCTTTGCTAATTGGTGGAAAGAGTATAACTACTGACAAGATAATTCCACATTTCTCTCCCATTGATCGGCAGGTGGTACTGGGTTATATTCGACAAGGTTCGCATCGGGATGTTGATCGCGCGATTAAGGCAGCACGTCTAGCATTTGACACTTGGGGCACTACTTATTACAAGTCTAGGATCAAAATAATGAGAAGAATTGTAGATATGTTGCGGAAACGAAAATTTGAGCTTGCAGCATGGCTGAGTTTTGAGAATGGAAAGAACAGGTACGAAGCCGTAGCTGATGCTGACGAGGCGATAGACTTCGTAAATTATTACATAGAAGAAATGATCCTTAATCGCGGATTTGTCTTACCTGGCAAAACGACTGGTGGAAATGAAAAAAATACAAGCGTAATGAAACCTTACGGGGTTTGGGCGATAATTGCTCCCTTCAATTTTCCGGTAGCAATCCTAGTAGGAATGACTATCGGGGCCCTAATCACTGGTAACACAGTGGTCATAAAGCCAGCAAGTGACACACCAATTATAGGATATCAAGTTGCCAGGATCTTGATAGATGCTGGGTTGCGTGAAGGAGTAGTAAATTTTGTAATGGGCCCAGGTCAAGAAGTTGGAAAAGTACTAGTGGAGAGTAAAGATATTGCAGGTATTGTTTTTACTGGCTCCAGAGAGGTTGGATATGAATTATTAAGAGCATCAAATGAATTAAGACCTCGACCTGTCGTAGCTGAACTTGGCGGAAAAAATGCCGCTATAGTCACGCAGAGTGCCGATATTGACAAAGCGGTAGAGGGTATTGTAAAGGCTGCTTTCTCATATTCAGCACAAAAATGTAGTGCATGTTCGAGAGTATATGTTCAAAAAGCAATAAAGTCGGAGTTTACATCAAAATTGATAAAAAAGACTCAGGAATTAGTCATAGGTAATCCAATAAACGCTGAAACCAATGTCGGTCCACTGATTAATGAAGGTTCAATCAAGAAATTTGAAAGATATTCCAAATTAGCAGCCAAGAGTGGCCGTATATTGATTGGCGGCTTCACAAATAGGGACGGAAGCTTGAAGCGTGGTTATTATGCTCAGCCCACTATTATAGACAAGTTACCAAAAAATCATATACTTTTCAAAGACGAATTATTCGTTCCAATTCTTTGTATATCAGAATATGACAAGTTTGCCGATGCATTATCACTGTGTAATGCAACCGATTATGGGTTAACGGCAGGGATATATACCAACAGAACACAGGAGATTGAGAAATTCCTGAAAGAGATTGAAGCTGGAGTAGTTTATGTGAATAGAAAAGCAAGTGCGACTACTGGGGCGATGGTTGGACGTCAGTCATTCGGTGGATGGAAAGATTCAGGAACGACTGGAAAAGGAACGGGAGGGAAATACTATCTTACTCAATTTATGCGTGAACAGAGTCAAACGATTGTCAAATAGATAAATAGGATAATACGCATTAGACAATCTACAAATATATTGTTGCAGATTGTATCTTGAAAGTTTATCAACTATTACTATCGAGGATATCGTTAAAATTTGCTCGATCTTTTATTTTTGTATTTCTACTAGCTATTAATTATAGTACAAAATTACTGCCTTGAATATATAGATCGGGTTTATAGAAAATACGAAGAAGCTGACGAATAGCGTGGCCAGAAACCCAATGACGGATCATACGACACAATTGCCTATAAAGATCCGTTGTAATGAAATACCGCCCTATGCTACTTGCCCTGTATGCAAAGAAACGCTAAAGAGCATGGAATCCCTACGTAGGAGTGATGGCAACAAGTTACAATTAATGACTTGTAGCAGATGTCACAGCAAATGTAAAGAGTTGTGGTCCCATAAACCATGGAACACTTTCAAACAAACCTAGATAATGCCAATGCGGTTTTCGCCATTAAGATGTCTTTACAAAGATCTGGGTTATTGAGCGAGCAATATGCACAGAACCTTCTACCAGCACATGTGTCTATGCATATGCAACTATACCGCTTGAGACACTACGATATCACAGTTCTACATCTAGTTATATTATGCAGTCTTGGCTAGTGAAATAATTCCCAATTAGATTCTTTATTTTTTGGGAGACTTTATGAAAGTAAAGTGATCTTTATCTGTCATTTCCCTATTCTCATAAAAAGTCGCAGTCAGATTTGTTCCGTTATTAGTTATGTCCACGTTAAGAAACCCATGTCTTAAAAATTGCCTTATTACGTAAGGTGCCTGACTTGTAAAATTATAAAGGTCTTCTCCAGCGGTACCTACTGTTATAAAAATTTGTCCGGCATGATCTTTATCATACTCTCTAGTCTCTTTATCTGTGATTATAGGCTTAATTGGAGAAGCCAAGTTATATGAAAGAGGGTATGTGCGTTGGTAATTGTGGTTGTGGCCTTGGAGAACTATATCCACCCCATATTTTTCAAATATGGGATGGTAAATATCTTGTAATTTATCTACTCCAGGATGGGTCGTATTGGAGGAATATAATGGTCTGAAAGTGTCTACTATTATCCAATTAATTTGATCATTTTCAGAGGCCTTCTTTAGATCATCGAT
Organism: Nitrososphaeraceae archaeon; assembly: GCA_036558405.1. GTDB lineage: Archaea > Thermoproteota > Nitrososphaeria > Nitrososphaerales > Nitrososphaeraceae > TA-21. Next base: position 11,651 of record DATBFR010000021.1, read on the forward strand.
TACAAATTTATGTTGCTCCGATCCATTCGTGTAAGGAACTGCGCCATTCTTTGCCGTAGCCATCACCAAAAAATGAACATTTTGATAATCAAATGAGTAATATGGTTCAGTCAAATTAAAATGCTTTAAATAGTTATTATATTTGGTAAGGTTATCGTCAATATCATGTTCGCCAAATGCAATCTTGAGTCTTTCGTCCGTGTCTAGTCGAGCAACTGTATTATACCAACAGTCAGGACTTTTCTGGTAGGAAAGATCACCGGTTACAATCACTAGTTCAGGATCCATTGTCAACATATTACTCACTGTTCTATTTGCTCTCTCGCTACAACCAAAATCGCCAGCAGAAGCGAAGTTGAAATCAGGATATTGAATTTTGGAATTTTGTGTATTATCAGAAGAGACCGAACTAACACCTGCACTTGCAGAATGATCTTGAGAGAATAAATTGTTGGATAGAGAGGACCCTGCAGTTGGGAATAGGATGGTAAATAATACAATTAGATGAGCCTTAGTAAATTTTGGGGTAGTCAAAATTCAAATACAGTTCACTTTTTTATGTTATATGACTGTTTCTTCTCGTTATTGACTGAACCTGTCGCAGCGTGATATGACTTCAATTGTATGAGAAAGCACAAGAGTAATTATATTCACAGGTCAACTTTCACAGGTCAACATTATTCAACACCGATGGTGATATCTTTTAGATATGTACGTAATCCTAGGTAAATTGGACCAACAGCCCCCAGCGGAGAAGAAATCTTTCAGAAAGGAGTACGTGGCTTTCCTTATAGCATTTGGAATAATAGGTCTGGCAATTGCATTTGTGATAGGCCAAGCAGCTTCCAAACTGGTAACTTCTTTTGTTCAGGATGTTATTGATCCAACTATAGGATTATTTTTGCCTGAAGGAAGTCTTGAAAATATGGCTGTAAATGTTACCGGTATCCATGGAGCCCAATCTCAATTCAAGTACGGGGATCTGATTTCAAACATCATAGATTTTCTTATAATCGCATTAGTTGTATTCGTGGCATACAAAGTTCTCTCAAAATACAAGCTAGTAGAGGATAAGACCAAACCGGAAGAAAAGAAGGAATAATTATTACATACCGATACAGCTTGTAACAAGATTGGCGCATGCATACTTGGGATAGTTACAATGTGAGTAAAGATAGAACACTACTCCCATTGATCTTCATCTTCAGAAGATTTTTGCTCCTCTTTTAGATCCTTTATCAGATGCTCCTCAAATTCATCTTCTAACCCTTTGTCTTCTTCAGATTGATTGTCAGTTTCCAATTTCTATATCATTACTGACTGGGTGAGAGAGTACTTTGGTTCGATGGGGCGAAAACTTGCACTCGTTTGTTACCAATGTCAACTACGTAGACGAATCCAGAAGGATCAACTGTTAGACCCATGGGACTCTTAAATTGGCCATCGCCACTGCCTTTGCTTCCCCATTGTGTAACATACTGACCGTCAGCCGTAAATTTCTGAATCCTATTGTTGGAAATGTCGCTTACATAAATATAACCAGAAGAGTCCATTGCAATGCCACCAGGGCGGTCAAATTGACCATCGCCTGTACCTTTAGTGCCCCATTTTAAGATAAATTTACCTTCGCTGTCAAACTTCTGCACCCTATCGTTACCACTATCCACAACATATACAAGATTCTGTGGATCAATTAGAATGTCAGTTGGATTCATAAATTGACCATCGCCCTTTCCTACTGTTCCCCACTGCATTATAAAGTTGCCATTGTTATCAAACTTCTGCACTCTGTTATTCTCTCCAAAATCATTAACGTATACATTTCCAGATGAATCTACCCCAATCCCTGACGGATTAATGAATCCCCCGGGCTGGAGTCCAACAGTTCCCCATCCAGTAATGTATGTACCGTTATCGGTGAATTTTTGTACTCCATTATCTGGATTACCATTATCAGTTACGTACACATAATTCAATGAATCTACAGTGATCCCTGCTGGATTCGTAAACCTACCTGGTCCAAATCCCAGGAAGCCCCATGAGGTAATATAAGTTCCATTCTTAGTAAACTTCTGTACATCATGAGTTACAGCGGTAAAATCGGTTACGTAGAGATAGCCTTTCGAATCAATAGCTATCTCGATCGGCTGAGAAAACTGTCCTGCCGTTGCACCGTAAGAGCCCCATTTCCTAACAAAGGTGTAATCATCAACGGCAAATACTGACGTCGCTAAACAAGGAATAATTATCATAGAAGCAACAAAGATACCCAAACTAGCTTGAACAGTAAATCTACCACGCATCACAATCAACTCTACTCGATAAAGAATGATGGCGTATTTATGTATTATATTGGTCTTATCGAGATTTAAAGAAAAGATATTGGAAAATAAAAGTGGCTTGTTCTCTTGCCATTATCTCCAGGATGTTGATGAATTTGATCCCATTCTTTTAGGACCGTGGTCATCGCTTGCAATTAAACCATAAATGGGAGTGTCTCCAAAATGATTGTCAACTTTTGAAGGGTCTACCCAAATGCTCACAACTTTATTACCCATGAATTTGATAATTGTTGGAATATCCTGTACCATCCCTTCTTTAAGGCTAACAGAAGATGTCCCAGTAAAAACTTGGTTAGTACTATTTTCTGTAGATTGGTTCGTGGGAACGAAGTTTGTGAGAGCGTGCGTATGAGAACTCTTGCCATCCAGCATGACCATCTCAAATGATGTACTGAATACTGAAGAATTGGATTGATCCTTTTCAGACATATTTAGAAGATTGGATTTCCAATGTCCAGATAAAAGCCAGGCAGGCTTACTTTCATTGTTATTTTGTATGCTAGCTATGCTTCCAAACTGAAAATTGCCCTGGGTAGGATAGCCAGGAGGAGGTGGCTGAGCAGCTACTAAGCTTATCAGATATGGGCTGCCTAAAATTCCAATAGCCAAAAGACCAGTCAATATTATTCCGACCAAAAGTACTTTGTTTTTCAATCTCGTTAGATATGGCCATAAGCATAACTTATACTTAACGTCATTCACCGTAATGCAGGGGTAAAGTTGAATTTGTGGCTGTGGTGCGGAGTCATGTGGAACGAGTTGGAGTTGGGCGAATGAGTTCAGCCCATATTAGGGCTTTCTAAAATAGTTTTTAAAAGCCGGCAATCTCGATCTTGATATTTTTGATTCATTGTGAGAAGGGTTTCGTATTCCCGCCACTCTCAATACGACTACCTAAGAGATCCTGAAATACAATTCTAAAAAACATTGATAGAAGAGCTGACCATTATTCATCGTATTTTGAATAGTTACAATTCCATAAAGTTTTTTATTCAAAGATGTTTCGCAGCCCACATATAACAAAGGCCCTCTCTTTTACAGAACAAAAATGCGCACAACAACAAAACTGACCCTTTTAGTGATTGTCACTGTAGGAATGCTGACAGCTGTAGCTATGTCAACAATTACTTCTGGTGGTAATTTAGCATATGCCAAGAAGAAAGGCTGTAATGAAACAGAAGAAATTATCTGCCAAACAAGGACACAGTCACTTAGTAACGAAAAATATTTGCTTAGCAATGGAAATGAAACTGCAACCCGGAGCGATCACGGAGAAAATGATTCTAATATTGTGGATGAGCAAATTAGAGTAGATGATTCCGAGATTCAGGTTGATAATAATTCTACATCAACAACGACTATGTTGCCTAGTATCCCTCAGCCAGAAGATAGTCCTTTCTCTTTACCAACCATGTAGATAACCTAGACCACATAGCCAATAGCCAACCAACATCCAATAATAGATTTCCCCTATCCACTTTTTACCTGCCTTTCTTTTTGAATAAAATACTGGTCCCATAATTACTGTGCCCAATATCCATAAATAACACTCACAAATTTAGTTTGCATATATAATGATCTTTTTACCATTGGTCCCGTTAATTCAATTTTATAATCATTTGTGTTGAGTACGTAGAATTTGGATTGTAACCATATATAGGAACTTGATTGTTGTCAATCCTGCATTTTTATTTAGCTAAAATTTAATTGGAACTCAACTTTCATGCACTTTTGAGCAATTCATTATTTACAATTATATTTTAATAATTTATCTAATACCAAGAAGTACAGACATTAGATGGGTCAGGCATCTATAACCCACAATTATTTTTGTCCTGGCCCGTCAACTATTTTGAAAATTCTAGTCAGCCTATTGAGACTGAGTTTAAACGGAATAAGGGCAACTAATTATCATCATCATATATCTCTCTGGTCAAGAGGTTGACGTACTGTTCAATCATTCTGGGTAAGGAGATGATTACTCATGCAGTTAGAATGAGTCCAGCCCGTATCAAATAGCAGATATTGGAAGAATATATGCGGTTAAAAGAATTTAACATCTTTGTCCTTTCTAGATAGTTTTTGCTAATTACACAATCTCCAAGAACCAGACATTCGAAATGCCCCTAAACACTAGTGAACCTACGATGGTTGAGAAATTGATCTGAATTTAGGATACAATGGTTATGGGATTGTACCTTACAGAACTAATAATCTAATTTCTTCAATCTATAAATCCGTAGTCCTTTATTGGATCACAAATTATTTAAGCATTAAACGTAATCTGTTTAAAACTAATTATCGGCGATCAGTTATCTTTCCCTGGAATGTGATAGTAAACCTCACTTTTATTCGGTAACGTGACACAATTATAGTACCGTTTCTAAATTGGGTATAGCACTCAAATTACTATATGAGAAAGGCATATTAATAGCAACAAACCAGTTTGATAGAATGAAATACTCAATTCTGATGGCAGTCCTTATTGCCGTAACTTTTAGTGCAACATTGGCAGTAGCTTCACAGATAGCTGGAGAGGTATTTGCTCAGGATATGGGCAATATGACTGGCGGCAATATGACTGGCGGCAATATGACTGGCGGCAACTGGACTACATCGTCTAATATGACATCCTAAGATTGAATAGAGCGTCTAGCTCTTACTTTTTTTTATTTGTCTTATTGTCCCATTAGTTAACATGCGATTGAAGTATTATGTCACTTAGTTCTGATTCACAATCATTAAGCGTCATAAATCTCTCTGCTATTTGTTCCAATAATAGCAGAAACTTAATACTAATCCAGTACTATTAGCTTATGCACTATGCGTACTTCAATCAGGAACAAGCTAAACTTGCGCGATATTTCTTATAATCCTATGACTAATGCGTATAGTGATGAAGATGGTCACTCTTACTCCACTTATGAACAAGCAAGATTATTCCGTTGGAAATGTGACAAATGCAACATAAAGTTTTCATCTTACAAGCTAGTCAAGTCACATAAAAGCAAAAACCATTCTTATTAGCGTGCTTTACAACAAAATTTCAGCCATTCGAACTATAGCGTCTATTGTTCCCTAAATGATAAAGTTGCATTGATTTGATATATCCTTAGTACGTATATACACCTAGAGACATCAGATAGACAAATGGGAATATGTTTTGGCATTGCCAAATTCGATATTTCTCGAAAATTATCTGACTAGTCTTGCCATTAGTCTTGAAGACCTTTAGTTACCTCGGACGCGAATACGATCCTATTATGTTTATCAAAAGACTAGTCAAATCCTGTAACTCCTATTATCTTATCCAGTTGCTAGGAATTAGTCAAATATGTAACTCGAAGTGCGTTGAACTTTGGGATGCATATGGCACACTCATACTCATTTACATTCGATCATGAAATCTAGTTTTTAATATAATTAATGTATTCGATAGTAAAATGAATTGAAATATTGTCGACTAAAGCAATGACATGTCAACAAATATCTATTGGAAAATCTTAAGACTCTTATCTCCCTTCTCATGCAAAAATTTGTCAATGTCGATTATTATATCAGAATAGGGCTTTATTCTCTCAGACAGAGGGTTTTTTTGATCAAGTACATAGCTAATGCATGGCAATGAATGTGATTTTTCAGATACTACCCACAAATTCCTCTCTGAAGGTTGGAATCTTCTGACTTGATCAATTTTCTCTTCAATAATCTTTCCTGACCCTTTGTTAATTAAGATGACAACTGAGTTCTCAGGGAAATTTTTAAGCACACGAAGGGTAGGAATGACAATATCCAGGGTAGTACCGTTGAAAAGAACTTTGCGCATAGATGGTAAGATCGATACTGTTAACATAAAATGTAACAATGCTTCGCAAAGTGAGCCTATTCCTTCTTCATCTAAATTACCCACGCGCCTTATACAATCACTCATAATCATTTCTATATAATATTTGGATCGTGTAATATCCAACGCGATTTCAGACTGAATTTTTTCCTTACCGATTTCAGCTATTGTGGAATACAGTACTGCGCTTATGTCCAATCTTGATTCACTTAACCGTGCTTAGGAAAGCATTCCTATATATGCCCTAGGTGATGCGTGAAGGCTGTCCACTTTACTAACATATAATCAAGTTCAAATCTCTTGCATTTGAATTGAATACGGAGTGTCTGGAGTAAGTATCAACATTGCAACCTATAGAACATTTATGATTTCTTACTTTAAAATTTCATTTTTTAATAAAATATATAGCCTTAACATTATGACATGATACAGTCATGAAGTCTCTTAAGCAGATGTCGATTTTTGCATCTGTTCTATCTTTTGCTTTATTCACATCGGCGCTAACTCAGAATGGCTATTCTCAATTAAATCGATACTGGGTTGCACTGAATACTGATCAGGATTTACCTCCTCTAATCACTGATGCTACGGGCTTCGTGGGTTTCAAATTCAGCGACAGTTTCAATAGGCTTATTTACACTGTAAATGTGCACAATATTGACAATGTAACCGGCGTATACCTATATCTAAAGAATGACACGCAGGGCAATGCGCCAATACTGGATCTACTAAAGAAGCATAAGGAATCTAATAGAGAAAATGAAAGATGGTCAGATGTGACAAAAGATGGACAACTTACTGGAACTATAACCCTTAGCGGTGTAACGAAAAAACACTTGATCGGAGCAGTAAAAGGTGAGTCAATGAAGGATGTTAGCAAGCTTATGGCTGCAGACCAGCTTTACATTGTAGTCTACACAAAGGACTATCCCAATGGCGAGTTAAGAGGAGATTCATTCATTGGTATGGACGACGTTTTTCATAATGCAGACGAATTTAAGTGGTAGTTGAATGACAAAATCAACAAAAAATTTTTAGACTCATAATTATTATCTGTTATTTCAATCATTTCAGAGCGCACGCACACAGAGAATAGATTAGGCAGAGGGAGGAGTTACATAATTTGGAGCTCTAGGTAATATTCTCCTCCCCCAGATAGAAGTGCTGTGTAGTTGCAGCGATTATCAGAGACAGTGGGAGGTATAATATGCTGCCTGAACTAAGTTAACTAATTGACGGCATAAAGAGTTAGAATCTAGGAGACCCATCTTTGTTGATCCTAATTCTACTTCAAACATCAAGTAATTCATTATTACAGTGGTTATGCCTGTGCCGAACAAAGAAGTAGGATTAAGTGTCCAATCCTTCGGATGCTCAAAAATATAATCTTAAAATATCTTAATGCCAATAAATTAACAGCCAATCCCCAGGCCTGGAACCTACTGTAGCTACGTAATATGCCACTAGGTTCCTAACATCTTCATTAATCTACGTTACGGCAATAGACATATCAATTTAGCTGGACCTGTTGATCCAGGTCGTCCAGTTAATTCTCACATCTCCAATAATTTTTCTTCTATCAAAATACCTATACAACTCCAATTTCAAGTAGTCAAAATTTGGAGATCAGAACTGGCTGAATTTCCCAGTTACCTATGTGTATAATAATCACATTCCTTTACATATGATTACTATAATATGCAAAGGGAAGAACAGTCATCTGTAGCAGTCGTTACCGGAAGTTCTAGTGGTATTGGGCTTGAAACTTCTCTATTACTTGCAAGAAATGGAATTCGAACCTATGCAACCGTGCACAAGATCGATAATGCCCACGAACTAGTTGATATAATTGAAAAGGAACGAAATACACTTCCATTAGAGATTCTTCAGCTTGATGTAACCGACGAAAATTCAGTGAAGACTGCAATAGATGGAATAGTAAATGAATCTGGAAGAATTGATATTTTAGTTAATAATGCTGGCTACGGATTGATCGGAGCACTTGAGGACATTCCAATGGAAGAGGTGAGGACTCATTTTAATACCAACTTATTTGGAGTCATAAGAGTAATCCAAAATGTGTTACCAATAATGAGAAGACGAAAGAAGGGCACAATAGTAAATATAAGCTCTATGGGAGGAAGAATTGCTTTTCCTCTTTCTTCAACTTATTCTGGTACTAAGTTTGCCCTCGAAGGGCTAAGTGAATCATTAAACTATGAAGTAGAGCAATTTGGCATAAAGGTGATACTCATAGAACCAGGCGTGGTCAGAACGAATTTTGGTAAAAGTATGAAGAAAATAGATAAAACAACTCAAGCTAATTCTCCATACTCAAAGTTACTAGAAATTAGAGAAGCCACTAGGAAAGAAAGACTACAAACGAGCTCTATTTCACAAGAAGAAGTTGCAAAAGTGATACTGCAAGCTATTAGATCAGCTGAGCCTGAAGCACGATACGTGGTAGGAGAAGATGCCAAGAAACTTTTGGCATCAAAAAATAGTATGACTGACGGTGAATTCAAAAAGTTCATGACAAAGAACTTCATTAAAGACTAGATGTGTCAAATTCAAAGGACTGGTTATAGGTTAAATGTAGATGGTTACTGTTGACAAATAATATATTATCCTCTCATAATGTGAACTTCTGAAAGGAACTGAATATCAATGCTAACCTATGGAAAATATTGATATATAGCAAAATTAAGTAGAATAAAACAACAATATGCCTAAAGTAATAAGAAATAGTTCAAAGCAGAAAGGTGTCAAAAAAGGTATATTTGGAATACATCACGTCACGGCAATTACCAGCGACCCGCAGCGAAACATTGATTTTTATACTAACAACTTGGGACTTAGACTTGTAAAATTAACTGTCAATCAAGACGACCCAACTTCTTATCATCTTTATTATGGGGACAAATCAGGTAGTCCTGGTACAATTCTTACTTTCTTTCACTGGCCAAATCTCCCCAAAGGAGAAAGAGGAACAAGTGAAGTCTCTTCAACATCATTTCTAATTCCTACGAGCTCTATTGACTACTGGGTTGCTCGTCTTAAGAGCCTGGACATGGATTTTGATGGCCCATTATTCCGCTTCGCTGACAGTGAACAAGTTATAGCATTCCACGATCCTGACGGCTTAGAATTAGAACTTGTAGCTCATGAATCTGCCAACACTAAGGCTGATAACGTATGGGAAAATGCTCCTGTCCCTACAGAACACGCAATAAGAGGATTTTATTCGGTTACTCTATGTGAAGAAGGATATGAGCGCACAACCTCAGTTCTTACAGATGAATTAGGTTTCATTCTCACGAAGCAATCCGGCGGCCGAATTCGATATGAAATCCCTCTTAGTGATGGTTTACAATCACATGCTGGTGGTGCGAAAATTGTTGACCTTTTATGCCGACCTTATGCCAAGGAGGCGGTAGTAGGGACAGGTTCAGTCCATCATGTCGCTTGGCGAACCCCAACCGACGAACAACAATTGGTATTGCGTCGCAATATAGTAGCAGCTGGATTAAATGCAACTCCTGTAATAGATCGATTTTACTTTCATTCAGTTTATTTCCGCGAACCCGGTGGCGTGCTTTTTGAAATTGCTACTAATAATCCAGGCTTTGCAGTGGACGAAAGCCTGGCCGAGCTGGGAACGCGTCTAGTGCTCCCTCCTTGGCTTGAATCTGTGCGAAGTGAACTAGTAAGAATTCTTCCACCAGTAAGTTTACCAAACAATAAAAGATAAAATCCCCAGATAAAAAATAGTGGGAAAATCTCTTAGATCTTGCGAGTAGGAACAGTAAGTATATTCGACTCTGGAGGACCATCGGTATGATCGTTTTCACCTAATTCTTCTCGAAGTGCCGGCGCAACACTCTTACCTATTAATTCTGTAGCTCGCATGAGTTTTGCATGAGGTAATGAACCAGGGTTCATCATGAAGGTGATCCGAGAAATGCCACCAAGAGATTTGCTGTGTCGAAGTATTTTCTCGACTACCTCATCTGGATCGCCAATGAGCAATGACCCCAAAGGACCTCGTTGAGCGTCAAAATCCTTTCGAGTCATCTTTGGCCAACCGCGCTCCTTACCAATTTCTGTCATGGTATGTGCATATCCGGGAAAAAAGTCGTCGACTGCTTCTTTTGTTGTCTGTGCGACATATCCCAGCGAATGTACCCCTACTTGCAATTGTTCTGGTGAGTGACCGGAACGTCTCCCAGCCTCTCTGTAGAGATCAACTAAAGGCTTGAATCTTCGCGTTTCGCCACCAATGATTGCGACCATCAATGGAAGACCAAGCATACCGGCTCGGATGAATGATTGTGGTGTCCCGCCAACGCCTAGCCATATAGGCAGTGATTTCTGTAAGGGCCTGGGGTAGACACCCTGTCCATTCAACGCAGGTCTATGATTGCCGGTCCATTGGACGTACTCATCGTTACGAATCTTTAAGAGCAAATCAAGTTTCTCTGCAAAAAGCGAATCATATTCGTCCAATCTCAGACCGAATAGTGGAAACGCTTCAATGAACGAGCCACGGCCAACGACCATCTCTGCTCTACCTCGTGATAGAAGATCCAGTGTCGCAAATTCTTGAAAGACTCTGACTGGGTCGGCTGCGCTCAGCACTGTAACGGCACTGGTCAGACGTATGTGTTTCGTTCGAGCTGCCGCAGCTCCAAGAATGACAGCAGGAGCCGAATCAAGGAACTCCCTACGATGATGTTCGCCTATTCCAAATACATCCAATCCAACTTTATCAGCAAATTCAATCTGTTCTACCAGACTCCGCAAGCGCTCCGATGGATCAACTGAAAGGCTTGTATTATCGAAGGCTGCGGCAAAACTATCAATTCCTACTTGCACCTCAAATTATGGGTCAACCGAATATTTAAGCACAGTAGTAATTCCTAACTTAGTAGGTAGTAATGACCATATTTGGTGGGCTGAGATTTACTTTCAAAGCAAAGAAAATCAGATTTACAAATTAGGATGGGCGGGAAACTGCAACAACATTATCTTACCCTATCAGTTCCATCGAAACATACATCTGCGTACCAAATCTGCGTACCAAATAATAACAATCTTATCAATCTAATTGATTATTAGTCGATTAAGGTAAAATTATGGACACACTATACTAATTCCATGCCGGCTGCAAACGAAGATTTGGAGGAAAAGAAATTGTTAGGTTCAGGTGGCTATGCGTTTGCTAAATTAACAGAGCAAGAAGAACTTAGAGCCAGTCTGGGAGTCCCACAAATATTCCTTGCAAATGTGGGGAGACTGGCTGAAAATAGGTTTTCAAGGTATTTTTGCAATAAATGCAAGACTGAGTATCAGGGCTCTCCACTCATCAGCTTTGAAAGTTCAAATGAAGAATTAGGAGAAGGTGTATTCCTTGTTGAAAAAGGAGAATACAAGTGTAAGGCATGTCGCAGCGTATTAGCAATTTTCCGGAAATTTAACAGATAGGGTGGACGACGCCTTTTTTGGTCCTTTAGTTTCGAACAATTTTGACTCGTTTTGACCAATTTTTATTCGCCGATTATGACCTATGTAAGGAATTTCAGTGAGCTCGAAGGTCACCGACATAATGAAAAATCTATGAAAAGATTTATTCTACCCTATGTATTCGTACTTGCAACTATGAGTGTACTACTGCGAGGAGCAAAATCAAAATTTGTTGCACCAATTATCATCCTGACAGCAATATTTTATGTATATCAAGCATATAGTATTGGACTTGTATCAGCTCAAACTAATGAGGACATTCTAATTTCACTTGCTAATTCTAGTTACTCTCCTATGACCAACGTGGAGGCAAATCAGGTTAAGGTTTCAATACAGTATCAAGTTAATGACGAGTCTCTTGAAAATGAAAAAGTAAATGGAATTATGAAGGTTTATTCTTCCAATGGCACATTAGTTCATTCCTCTTCGTTTCCTGATGGCTTTATAGCCAAAAAGAAGGGAGGCAGTGAAGACTTTAAAACTACTATTAGAGATCCGGATCTAAAGGACCTAGTTGCCAACATAACTTTTGTAGATCTAGAGAAAGATAGCACCCTTTCTAATACTGTTACTACTAATCTACATCTTCAGGAATCAAACATGTCATCAAATACAGTTACTTCTGGTGACGAGGATAGTGGCGGCAGTAGTGACAGTGACAATGTAGATGTAAATGAAAGTGAAAGTGAAGATGAAGTTGAAGAGGAGTAACAACTTTCGGAAGTGTACCGAGACTTCATTGACCTCGTTGCACTAACTCTTCATGATTATTCTCTCTAGGACTACTAGTAGGGACTATTAGTTTTTCTTGTTTTCAATCACTACCTCCTAGCCAGTATATTATTAAGTGGTTACCACTCTACTAATCACTCAAGACAAAGAACATGAAACTTATGGGAATATTGACAATCCCCAGACGACTAAGAGCGTAAATTCACTATATGCCAAACACTTCTTTACCAGCTATTTTAAAAAATCAGAGAATGTCTTTGGGAACTGATGATTTACATGAATTGTTCAAGGAACTTCAAATTAGTTCTGATCTTATCGTCGGTTGCATTGTGTTTGAATACTGTACAGGCATTCTTTCTATCTTCATCTGACGTGTATGCACAAGAAAATGTCAATCCGCTAGTATACCACCTCAGCAGCGATGAGCCTTGGAGAGCAACTGTGGCCATCTCTGATGCCACAACATTATTGAAATTAGGACATAATGTAACATTATTACTAAGCGTAGAAGGAGTACAGATAGGAGTCAAGAACCCCCATCATTATCTTGGACTCAATTCACTAACTGGAAATGTAACTGATTTTATTTCAGAAGGTGGAAATGTCATCATTTGTGAAGTATGTCTCAAAATAGCTGGGTACAATAATAGCGACATTATTGAAGGAGCGTTAATAGGAAATCCTGAAATAATGTCAAGGTTGCTTAGCAATGCCACAGTAATAGATTATTAGTTGGAAATCCTCATTAAGGATAGACCTTCGACATACAAAGTACGAGTTCCAAGTGAGCATAGTCATCTTATGCTAAGCGAACCGAATGACTCGGTCGTTTAATGAGCTAATCTTATCCATGCAATTGCTCGAGGGCGAATAATTTAGCGTCTTGAGCTGCTTCGTTATCTGGATCTATAACCAGTACTTTATCATAGTATGTTATTGCCTCCTCATACCTGCCCAACGCAGCTAGAGCTCCTCCTTTATTATTTAGGACCAGTGTATCGGACGGGTCAATCTCTAAAGCTTTATCATAGTATGTTATTGCCTCCTCATTTCTATCCAAATAATGAAGTGCTACGCCTTTGTTGATCAGAGCAGTCTCACGAGCGGGATCTATTTCCAGAGCCCTATCATAGTATGTTATTGCCTCTTCATTTCTACCTAATTCTAAAAGCGTGAAGCCTTTGCTAATTAGAGCTATCATATTTGCAGGATCTATTTCCAGAGCCCTATCATAGTATGTTATTGCCTCTTCATTTCTACCCAAATCACTAAGAGCAAAGCCCATATTGTTCAAAGCAGCCAAATTAGCTGGGTCCATTTCTAGCACAATATCAGCATAGTCTATCGCTTCTTCATATTTTCCAATGTTTAGAAGAGCTGCTACTTTGGAGTTCATGGCGTAGATATTATCTTGATCTATTGATAAGACCCTGTCATAGTAACTAATGGCACCATCATATTCAGATATATTATATAAGGCGTCCCCTTCGTCCAACAATGATCCGATATTAGTATCTGATTGCGACTCTTCCTCCACGTCAGTTGCTTCTTCATTTTGATGGTCTACTGAATTTGATGTATGCTTATAATGAAGTGAAGTTTCATCCCCATCTCTTTGCGAGTCCCCATCAGCAGGATTAGTATTTCTAATCGCCATAGCTTCAGTGGATAAGGGAGCTATCCTAACCAAAGTGTTGTTCTCAGGTGTCTTCATTTCTGATGAAGCCTCGATCTGTGTCAATGAAACAAAAGTAATCAAAATCTCCAATAAGGTAATTAAGATAATTTTGGAAAATCCAAGAATCAGAGATCTACTAGAGGAGGACGAAGTGAACTGAATCATGATTAGGCATCGAGGTCGTTCGGCTAATAAGGATTATCGCGAAAATACTGTACAAAAACTCCAAATTTGGGTATAAAGTCAGATGTCTACGGTAAACACTAAGAAAGTTATAAAACTACAGAACGTAATACCACAGATTAGTACCTATACATATTGCCAGGGTAGTACTTATACATAATTATGCATAAAAGACTGTCAGCTGCGCTAGTATATATTTGGTAACACTTAGGACTACACTAGCGACATTCTACTTAATTGGATCTCCTCTGCTATACCAATCACTCATTCAGCCAATTCACTTTCAAATGCGAACTAATCAATTGACATTGAAGATTTTCTCAATGTTTGGATTGGCAGGATTGATGCTGACTGACTATTGAATAGCTATTCCCATGGAACCTAAATTCTCATCGTTAGAGAAATTATCTAAGGGTCATAGAAACTAGTTTTGTTATTTATCGTTACAAGGGTAACAACAAATTAAACGAGACAGGATTGAACAAAAAAGCAGGTGTTAATTTGCATAAAATGACTGACAAAAATAACTAATTTAGATTGATGGTTTCGAACATACATAAATATGACTATTACCAACACAAACTTAATGTACAAGTCAAGATTACCGACAACAACAACAATTACGATATTTTCTGGAATATTATTGGCGTATTACTTTTTCTTTGGATCATTGGTATCTGAAAATAAAGCAGCTGCGACTATATGTTTTGATTGTCCTGGGGCAAAATTCCATTTAGATGAAGCCAAAAAGTCTATTGATTCAGGTGACCTAGAAGGAGCCAAAAATCATATTGACGCAGCAATAGGATTATTAGGAAATTCTACAAACGTGGAAAATTCCACTACCAAATAAAACAAGTAATTTCTGACCATTTTTGCAACATCCTTATGAACGCTGCATATAACTGAAAAGATAATTACAAATGCTCGATCAATGAAGCTTAATATCCCTTAAGTGATACTTCCAATAGTAACAGATAACTAACGGAAAGTTGATTTCGACCTAGAGTAAATAGCTCCAAACCGTGGCGACGCAGATTCTATTAAGAGGACAATGCTCATTACTTTAGTTTAATAACCGGCTCTGGCGACTCAAGCTGAGCAGACACTAGATAAACTGTAACAAATGGTCGTTCTGCACGAAGTACTATCGAGTCAGCTATAAAAGGTATGGATGCCGAGTAATATTGTGGCGAACCACCGTATTGTGGTTTCAAAACTACACCCGCAGCTAATGCTTTTACGGTTCCATGAGTGATGTTACCAGCCTCAAGGTCGCCAAATTCTTTCTCTACTATGGATAGATTTTTGCTATCAATTGGTACTCTTTGGCCCAAGATGACGTCTACAGGTGTAGAGGCTCTGAAATTCAAGATACCGGTATAGCTGCGCTGATCTTCTCGGAACGGTAGGATAATTACTCTATGCGTATCATTCAGATAAGGATGCTTAAATTCTTCTGATACAGCGATTCCTCGATGAAGAATCTTATCTGCACTTTCATTCGAATTTGCATCCTCAATAGTTTCTGCCAATGTAGACATGTTTCCACTGGTAGTCTGACCATGCGAATACTGATTAGCTTGAAAAGTTATGAATAGTACAAAAACCAGGATTGCAACTGTCGTGTATGATACAGCTTTTAAATATTTCAAATTTCTGAGGATACCTACAGTCGGATACTTAAAAGCTTTTTGAATCCTCGTATCAATGTGATGATCTGAGTGCATATTATCGGAAGTCTATGAAAGCCTAACAATTAAGAAGTATGTGTTTTTTTGAATCGATCTCTTGTCTATCTAACCAAGCAAAATTTAAAACTTTATTAATCTCTCAAAGGACTACATCGTGTGTCAAAGAGTCAGTTCAACAGCGGCTCAGAAGTAAGGGCTAAAATAAACTGGTGTTATTTCATATTATTTGTGGCCGCCACTTGTAATGCACATACTTTACCATTTAGCGTACTATTGGGAAATGCTTTTGGATAACACTAACGCAACTGGTTCTGGTGGTAACGATAATAAAGGCAATAATGGGAATAGTAATGCAAGCATATCAAGTTCTCTCTCCGATCCCAATGCGAATCCAGTATACACATTTAATTTGGATGAGACAATTCCACAGATATCGAACCCAAATGGAAGTAGGACCACTGCAGATGTAGATAACTTCCCTATTCTTTCTGGAATGGGGATGGGGATGCTTTTACTCCGTCTGGGGAAAGGTGGAGTGCGTGAGCCTCATTGGCATCCTAATGCTTCTGAACTGAGTTACTGTATTAGGGGACAAGCAGCTATGACAATATTCAGTCCTGGAAACAACCATGATACTTTTACGATTAGGCCCGGAGAAATGACCTACGTTCCCAAAGGCTATATTCACAATATCCAAAATGTAGGAGATGAAGAGGCAAGATTTGTTCTTGCATTCGACAATGAACGCCCACAAGATTTGGGGATATCCGGCTCAGTCGGATGGATGACAAATCGAGTTATGGATGCTACATTTGGAATCAAATCTCCTGGATTTTTTGATCAGCTTAATTACATGAACAAGCAGGACGTAGTAATAGCACCCAAGCCTGTAATAGCATCAACAACTGATTATGCGGTAAACGTACCTAATGCCCACAAGTTTAACCTCGAAACAATACCGCCTCAAATTCAAACTGCCGGCGGTAGCGTGGCTTTAGGAGACGCAAATAGCTTTCCCATACTACGCGGGCTAGCATTGTACTCATTGAAACTTAAACCAGGCGGCATACGGGAACCACATTGGCATCCTAATGCTGCAGAATTTGATTATGTTATCAGTGGCAAAGCGCGAATGACAATTTTCAGTCCTGATGATATAGGAAATACGTTTGAAGTTGGACCCGGCCAAATTGTATTCATTCCGCCTGCGTATTTTCATTACATAGAAAACGCAGATCCTAGTAACACCACCCATTTTGCGGTTTTTTTCAATAGCGAAAGACCAGAGGATACTGGTATCTCTGGTGCACTTAGCTCCTTTTCAAATGAAGTACTTGCTGCTGTCTATAATTCGGAACCTAGCTTGTTCAGCAGACTTCCCAAACTAGAACAGGATGTCTTCCTAGTCTCAGGGGCAGGCTAGACCGTAAGATAGCCACGACGCTACCCTTTAAACTGTCCTTCCATGATGATTTCTGACAATTTTTTTCTATTAGAGGGCTGTTCCTTTTGTTGAAGCTCAGGAGGTAGGATTTCCTTAGGTGCCGGTTTTCCTATCGCTACCATCGCCATAACATCAAACACATCTGGAATTGAAAGGTCGGTCCTAGCTTTATGGTAATCAAATCCTTGCATACCATGTGTTACCAATCCTTGCGTTTCGCCTTGCAGTGCTAGATTCTCCCATGCAGCACCGGCATCGAACTGATGGGTCACAGATGGTTTTTCATCGTGTTCAAAATTTTTCCTCGATAATATAACTATTAGAACTGCAGCATTTTTTGCCCAAGATTTATTGAAATCAACCATCAGATTGAATAGTTTCTCCCAGTGTTGGGTGTTTCTTTTAGCATAGATAAATCTCCAAGGCTGACCGTTGTACGATGATGGTGCCCATCTAGCCGCCTCAAATAGCTGCATTAATTCCGTATCTGAAAGTTCCTCACCTGACATAGCCCGTGGGGACCATCTATGCAGCATTAAAGGATTAATGTCGTATTGGGTACGTCTGTCTGTTTTTCTTAATGTTTGAGTATGTGACATATTGAGTACAGGTTAACTTATGATTTTAGGCTTTGCTCAGTTTATATTAATGGGATTGATGTGACAAATAATAATAATAATACTTTCCAGAAGTCACTTTCACAAGTTTATTTATTAAGTGGACGTTACATGACAATTATTCCTTATTACGTTTACACTTACAGGTGACTAATAAAGTCCAGATATTTTGACCGTGAAGCTATTGAACCTCTAGTCTCTGCAATCCATTAATTTATGACATGAGATTCGAGGTAGCATATATCGTGCCAAAAGGTTTGGAAGCGATTACTACAGTATCATACTGATTTGCAATGCCTCCCAAGAAATAGTTTTGAGCACCCATGTTACCCTTGAGCATCCCTAGATCCATACCTGAGTTTATATCCTGTCCATTAGTAAAGTATACATGAAGATCTGGACCATTCGTAACATTAAAGTTTTCAAATCTCAGAAACGGATTATCATTTACAGTGAGTATCTTTGCAAGTCCCTGTGCCTCTGTTCCATTTTGTTGACTAGTAAAATTTCCAAACCTTAATAATATGATTGTTGCTCTTTCTAATTCACTAGGAGACATCCCAGCTATCGTTTCATTAACTTCATTATTTGATTGGGCAGCTCCCATCATTATCATTGCTTTTTCATCTGAATTCATTTGGCTCGCCGCATTCATTCTCTCACCTTCACTCATAGAGGTAAAGTTCTGGAATGCAAGCATTGCTTCTTCCTGCAAGTTAGTTTGTGCCCATAAATTTGGCATAACTGAGGAGGAGTTCAAAATTGCCAAGACCAAACTGGCTATCATAATCATAATGCTTTGATTTAACATTAGTGATAATCTAATTTTTGGTCATAATTAACCTTTTCCACAATTGAAAAGGAATAAAGATTTACCCCATTCAACATTCAACTTGATTTCTATAGCTATACATCGACTGTATGGTAACCGGTTGCTCCATCAGGAAATGGCTCGTTGAACTCTGCAGTCTGGATTTGACCTGCTTTGTCAGTTGCCCTGACGATTACTTTATAATTCGAGTTACCTGACGGGGTAAATCCAGCAGTCCATAGGACCCATGTATATTTAGAGAGAGGATTCTTGATAACGGCAGATTTCCAGGTTGCACCATTATCGACACTAACCTCAACCTTTGAAATTCCACGGTCGCCACCGAACGCCATACCAGCTATCGGAGCCTTCTGACCAGGTACTATTTTCGGCATTTCATCTAGCTTCCTGAATCTATGCCTGAGCTCTGCCTGACCTGGAATAAGTATAGTAGAACCAGTATGTACGTCAGCAACATTTGTCCAACCATTTCTTTGCCAATAGCCTTCATAAACGCCATCTACAAGCTCTATCTCTGTTATCCACTTAGGATTCATCATTCCGTACAATCCTGGTACAATCGCTCTTACAGGAAAGCCATGTTTAGCATTCAAAGGAGCCAAATTCATGTCATAAGCCAATATGGTACCATCCATGAGACCCGCTTCTAAGGGAATTCCAACGTCGTAACCATCAGAGCACCGGAAAGCTATGTATTTTGCACCTGTTTTGACCTTGGCTCTATCAAGAATATCTTTAAGTTTTACGCCCTTCCACATTGCCGTACTTATCAAGTCCCCACCTATCTTGTTACTTACACATTCTAATGTGGCGTACTGCTCAACTGATGGCATAGCCCTAATTTCGTCATAATTAATTGTCAGGGGATTATCAACTAAACCCTTTACTGTAAGGTTCCAGCTTTTCGCGTCAACCTCGGGGACTATTGGATTTATGTCAATACGATAAAAGAGGTATGTGGGGGTTACCTCAGATGTGAGCAGTGGCTCCAACATAGGATCTTCAAAGCCAATTGGTCTTGATTTTGGTAGCGGCAGTAATTCTGAAGTTTCTTCTTCTTTCTGTTCTTGCCCTTGCCCTGAAAATATCCGATTCAATCCAAAATATATAATTGGAAGCGCTACTGCGGAAACGATAATCAAGTGGAGGAAATCCTTCCTGCTAGTGGTCCTTGGTTGGGGATACGGCGTTTCAGCCTGATCCTTTTCCAAAGCCTTCCTTGTCCTAAAAAATGAAGCATAAACAAATCCAAAAACTAATTGAGGCAGTATGAGGAATAATGCCAGAGAAGGAATTGAAACCCCCGTTGAACTGGTTCGGAGTTGGATTGTCATTATGAGAGCAACAGATATGATGAGTAAAATGACATAAGCTACCAATGAAGTTTGGAGAGCCTTCCCGATATAGCCCTTCCATTTTGAGT
Source organism: Nitrososphaeraceae archaeon (assembly GCA_036558405.1). GTDB lineage: Archaea > Thermoproteota > Nitrososphaeria > Nitrososphaerales > Nitrososphaeraceae > TA-21. The sequence goes on from DATBFR010000021.1 coordinate 31,963, forward strand.
TGGTGTAAATCCTTTCTGCAATAATTCCAAAGAGACCGTATAAAATAAAATTAATTACAATAGCCGCAATAAAAGCAGAATATTTGGCGAGAGGACCAAAGTTCTCTACCGCTTGTGACTCAAATTCTCCTGGAGTCAGTGCGAATAATGTTTGAGATGCAAGTTCAGGAAGAAATGGACCTCCAGCTAATGATCTGATTAACAGTGAAATTCCAATGGCCAAGGCACCAGCGACTACACCAGCAGCAAAAGATCTTTTTGCCCCTAAACCTGTACTGGCAGCAGTCACAACCATTTCTAAGGGATAAACGATTTAAGTTTTTTTCCAAATCTAATCTATCGCCTAATTTCCGTCAAGCAAAAGCATGGGACACGATTAGCTTTTAAAATTGCGTTCTGCAACTAGAAATAGGTCATAAATATCTCTTGATATTTTTTGCGCTGATTTATTCTCAAGATCCTTCCATTCTACTTTGATTCCATTCCACTTCTTTGTATGCCAAACTCCAATGCCAAGTGAGTGTTCTATCATCTTTTCCTTAAATGGATAAGGATTCACATACAGATATGGTGATTCATACTGATCATCCCCCGGAGATATACCTACACCAATTTGCTCGCCATTTTTCTTTGGAAACCATTCAACTGAAAAATCAAACCCGTGTGGCCAAAGATGTAGTTGAGTGAAATTTCCTCTTAATTTCATTCTGAATAGCTCAAGACAGCTCCTGGCCTTTGTAGCAAATTCAAGGTAATAGGATAAATCATCAATATTCAAATGGGCCAAAGATGCCGCTGACTCGGGTAATTTGAGACCAAATTTGGTAACAATATAGTGCAATTTATCAAATATGTCACCTTCATGAGTCAAGTCTACAGAGTATCCTTGCTCGTTATGAAAGTACAGCAGCTGACCAGTAAGTAAGTGGATTTTAATTTCTGTTTTATTGTTTAACAGACCTGTTGTTATCTCATCATTATTCAGATAGAGCGCATCATGTCCATAGTGTGGCAGCTCTTCAATTAATTGTGCCTTTAGTGCAGAAGCAACTTTACAGGCATCATGAAGGTCTTTAATTCTATTTAGCATATTTATCAGCCGCAAATCTTTGCCTTCTCTGGATTTATTTTGTTCATGGGGAGTTAAATGCGATATGATCTACCCTACGGTCCAGGCCGCGGCACCAGACTCTTCCTTCATTTTTGACGCAACTTTTGAAGGAGCCTCAGAAATTTTGGGTTGTGGGGAAGCCATAGACAAGCAGGGATCACCTTTGAGCTGGTGCAAAAGTTTGACATCATTATCTATCAAATCTGCAACTGATCTCTTAATGTACCTCGATCTTGTAAATAATTTTACATTTTCTTCCATATCTTCTGCAGTCCACCCCCGACTCCATCCAACAAATGCGAATGGCGGCAATGAAAAACCAAGTTCAGTGAAGAATACCATTAATTGACCTGCAACTTGCTGAATATTATCTTGCCCTCCAGTGATGATAAAACTTGCTATCTTATTCTTGATCAGAATCCTATCTTGCAAAGTAATCTGATTTTGAACACAATTTAGACGTTCGGCCATCTTGTAATACAGGGAAGAGGCGTTTCCCCATCTTATTGGTGTTGCAAGAACAAGAACATCCGCCCAAAGGATCATTTTCCTGTATACTTCATTCATTCCATCACTGGCGTCCATTTCTGAAATTGAACATGGCCAAGTACAAGCCTGTTCATTCCGGCTGTAATATCCCTCACAATGTCTAAACTCTAGATCACTCAATTTCATTAAGACAATACTTGCATTGTATTTTTCCTTGGCATAATCTAATGCAGCTTGCAATGCTTTTTCGGAAGTAGATTTTCTAGGTAAATTTTGATTAGTGTTTGTGCAAGAGATCCCAAGAATATTTAACGATTCAGAAGTAGTTTGATACTGAAGTTCTTCCAAATCATTTAGAGGATTATCTTTGTGCTTTGCCTTTTTGGGTAATACTTTGGGCTTTACAGAGATTAATATTCTTCCTTGTTTGACCAATACGTCGTATACGGCTTGCTGGTCTGCGAATCCTGGGGGAGCGGATCCTGTCTTTACGTTATATTCCCAACCATGCCACGGACATGTCACATAGCATCCGTCATATTTGTTTTCCACCTTGCCTTCACCCAATGGTCCTCCCTTATGTAGGCATACGTTACCAATCGCACTTATTTCATTATTCACGTTGAAAAGAAGTATGTCCTTACCATTTACAGATACTACCATATGAGAATTTGAAGGCAAATTCTTTAGTTGTGTGGCTTCAACAAATTCCATGGATTAAGGAAGATAAACATGCTATTAACTCTTCTCTTGATCTTAAAACCAATAGACTACGCCGCTCGGTGGTGCCTACTATCTCATCTCTAGTGTTCAATTAATGGAACAAGCTGAGCACTACCAAATAATACTGAAAAGGCCCGACACCAAACTAGAACTCTATCGTACTTTGAAAGGTCAGTCCCAGCCGGTATAATATAATTTTGATTGCCAATGTTACCTTTAAGTCGACCCAAATTAACTATGTCTGAAGCACTATTGTCGGTGGCCAAATAAACATAGAGGTCTGGGCCGTTAGTAGCTTTGAAATTCTCCAATCTTAGCACAGATGTATCATTGCCCAGTGGTATGACACTAGCTAATCCTTCTGCGTTATGTATGCCATCATTCACTCCTATGAATTTCCCAGACAGTACTGTCTGGGAAGCAGGAGGTTCTTGTGATTGAATTTCGCTTGGCGTATTTTCGTTGGCAGCATTATTTTCCTGGGCAGCCATTTTCATTATAGCCTCCTTTTCATTTTGAGTCATATTGCTTGCCGCCTGAATTCTAGCTTCTTCAGTCATATTCATAAACTTCTGAAATGCTAAGGCCGATTCAGGCGGTGGCTCATTAACAGAAGTATTTATGAAAAGAGGTGAAAGTGTATAAATCATTATAGGTATTACAACTGCCGCAGCTATGACGCCTACAGTGATTTTTGTTTTTGATTTCAACCCGATCTGTTTTCCTTGTTGTCATTTGTGGACACATACGGGGTCGGATCCTTGACAATTAACACATTTCTCGTCAAGTTTTGCTAATTTTGTTACAGCAAAATGAAATCCTATGAGAGGCGAAAATACCGCAATAGTAATTATCGCTAAATTAATTTGCGACAAATACAGCAAATATAATGTAATACCAATACCTGTCATTATTTCAATCCAAGTGCAAGTACACAATGCAAGTCCTACCTGTTTTATATTCATAGAATGAATATCTATCGAGACTTGACTATATCTGGTTTTTTCCAAATTATATCCAAATTCAAACTAGACTGAGCCAAGACAGACCAGATCTAATTAACCTGAATTTGTGTTCTTGACAAAACCCGTTTCAATTATGGTTTTGATTTTTGATTGCACGTTTCTTCAACATATGCATAGTCGTGTGATTTTGACTAAGTATTTGAAGACTGATAATTGCCAATAAAGTAACAAAAAAGTTAATTAGATATAATGATTTCAAGGATTAGCCATGTCAGATTTTGAAAAAATTATAGATATAATATTTGGTAGGTGGCGAAGTCAAATACTCTATGCTGGTGTTAAGTTAGGAATCTTTGACACCCTCACATCAAATCCCAAATTGGCATCTGATATAGCAAAAGAACTCGGTCTCGATCATGCTATGACTTATAGGTTAATGAGAGCCCTAGGCTCTATCGGTCTTCTAAAGGAAGAACAAAAAGGTAGATTTTCGATTACTCCTCAGGGTCAGCTATTGCGGAAAGATCATCCCCAAACGTTAAGAGATGTAGTCCTATTAGAGGAAGGACCAGAGCATTATGCAATATGGAAGCACTTGCCTGCAATGATTAAGGAGGGTCAACAGGACGCGTTCGTCCGTGAATATGGTAATAAGATATTCGATCATGCTCGTAGCAACTCTGAGTACGCTGAGGTGTTTAACCAGGCTATGAGTAATTATTCTGCAAGTCAAACTGCTTCGGTACTCGATGCGCTAAGAGGATATGATTTTTCGAAGATTTCCCGCTTGTGTGATATTGGAGGAGGTCACGGGCATTTGATTAGCAATTTACTTGTAAAATATCCTCATATGAGGGGCACTGTGCTTGAACTAGAATCTGTAAGTAAGAACAGGGATTTGTTACAGACTGTGAAGTTGAGTGTGGATGATCGTTGTCTCTATTGTGAGGGAGATATGTTTAGAGAAGTTCCTTCCGCAGATGCGTATATAATGAAAATGATCCTCCATGACTGGAGTGATGATGAATGTATTAAGATACTCTCAAATATTCGCAAGTCTTCTCCTAAAGAAGGAAAGGTGTTTATTGCAGAACATCTAATTACAGAACCAGAAACACCGCATTTTTCCAAACTTTTTGATATCCATATGATGTGTGTTGCATCTGGGCGAGAGAGGACAGTTGAGGAGTATTCCTCATTATTAGAACAGGCAGGATGGAAGTATGTTCAGACATTGCATCCCAGTTTTGGATTGATAAGTGTAATTGAAGCGATCAAATCAAAGGCGACCTGACTATCGTCAGTTCATTACCAATCTATGCAATTTGCACCCGCTGCCTTACTTAATAATAAAACCGACATTACTGCTTTACAGTGACAGTACCGGTCATCCATGGATGTACATTGGATATGTAAGCATATGACCCAGGTTTATCAAATGTCACAGTAAAATTAGTTAGTGGTGGACCTGGTGGGGCCTGTCCTGGAGGCCAGAGCCATCCAGAGTTAATATAACTTTCTGTTCCGTCCATACTATAATTTGAGTTTGGAGTCAGATAGGTAACGTTCTTTCCAGTAGAGTCTATGACCACTGGCAAGTACGCTCTTGAGTTCACGGTGATGACAGTTTTCATTGCCTCACCTGGTTGTGAAGGCGCAAAGAGTGGTTCTGCATTGGCTCCTGGATCTGGTAACATAAACTCCGTTGAATTGGGAACCAGAAATGGTGCGGCAAATGCTGGGTAGGACTCGTTGGATTCTAGAAAAGTAACAGAATGTGGTTCTGGCACAGTGGTTGGACTATCCCACATGACGCTGTCGCCGGATTTGATTTCAATATCTTTGGGTACAAATTCTGTTAATACCAGACTAGCATTTCCAATTCCAGCGTGTACTAATTTTGTAGAAGGCTGAGAATAAACAATATTAGGATATATCGTCCCGCCTAATGTAAATAGTGTGATCACTGTCACCACCATATATAGAAGTACCAACGATTCTCTTACGAACATCTACGAATTAACAAAATTACTTTTATTAAAAAGTTCCGCAAGGCAAAAGCTCCTTAAGAACCTTACTTAATACTTCAATTGCCTGACAATCCCATCTAATATCAATCAAATGAACTTAAAAAAAATGTGTATGAATTGGCAGGTTTCATTTTCCAAAATTCTCTACAAAAACATTCTATAACTTGCTTGCCCGATGTACCTCGTCACACCATGAAAGTTCTTCCTCATGTGATGAGAAACATAAATGAGTTCAATATACCCAGTGATGATTCCGGTTATGACATATTGTATTTTGGGGTCAACCTAATTCTTATGTTTGATTATAGATTGTCATTTGATGTAGAGGTAAAGAATTCTAATGACAAAATCCAAGTTATGATACTTAGTAGGAAGGACATTCCTTCTTGGAAATCTGCAAAGGATATCGACAATGTGAAATATTACTATAATAACTCCGCGACAAGAATCAATGACGTCTTCAAGCCAACAATAAGTGATGCATATGCTTTTATTCTGAATAATAGGTCTCTCCCTACAGAAATTTCAAATTCTAAAAAGGTGGAAGTGACTCTTGTTCATACTTGGCAACAAGAAGTAAAAGATTCGCAACTAAAAGACAGGTAGTAAAGAATTGTTTTTTAGATATTTAGTATCGACATGGATCTTTGCATGTAAAGGAATTATGATTAGATTTGTAAATGGCAATCAGGAAGGAATAATACATAATAGCATTTATTTAATTTCAGATCTGTTGAAGAGAAATAGTCGAAAAAACCTATTTAGAAAATAGAAATGATCCTAACTGGAAAAAAGTTGCTTCAAAATATCCTGTCTTCCATTTTAGAATTCCAAAGTTGGGATTTGTAGAAATGGTAATAAGCTACTCATATAAGTAGTAAAAATTGGTTTTTGCCACTTAAAAATAATTCTATTAAATATCGCAGAAGGGACGAAATAATCCGATCCATACTTGATTCTACTACCGGAGATGGCTGTACAAAGACAAGGATCATGTATAGCTCGTTTCTATCTTATCCACAGCTCATTGAATATTTGGAATATCTAACTGGCCACTCACTGATAGAACATGATATTTCAACCAAAACCTACAAGATAACGGAAAAAGGCCTAAAACTTTTGAATATTTGTAACGAAATTGAAGAGATGGTCAAGTAGGATGCCGCTCAGTTTAGGCTAGGCTCCCCACCTACTAACTATACGAATTATATCAAAAATATTTACTTAGAGATTGAAAATGTACTGTTACCACGAAAAGTTCCAAGTACAGCCAAAGCTGTATAGTTTCCCGGTTCTACCTGATCTCCACTGTCATCTTTCTGGTCCCATTCATAGGTTCTTGATGCGCCGACATCAACTGCAAGTATCGAGGCTGTTCTCTCAGCTAAAGTATGGGTTTCATTAGTTGCCGGATTAAGAATGGAAAGACTGAAATTTAAGCCTGAAACACGTATTGGCTGATCTCCATTATTGCTAAGAATTATTTTGACCGTATCTCCCGGTTCATAATTTTCCTTATCAGTCTTTACAGACATTAAAGTTTCTGTATTTGTGGAATCGGTTTCAGCTTCATCTTCAGCTTCCTCTTCATTTTGAGTATTCGATGACTCACGCTTGGTACACTGAGCTACTCCGGTTCCACTTGGCGCAGAAGGACACTCATCAGTGGCAGGACATCCAGAAGGCGAGCTGACCAAATTCCCACTGGTACACCTTATTTTACCTTCTTGAGCGAATGCAAGTTGATCGTTGATTGCGATATGGCCGAGATTAAAAATGGCAGTCATAGCTAATGTTGACAGAATCGAAAATAACATAGTTGTTGTTAATAACGTCAATGTAGAATTCAAGGATATTTGTTAATAGTATGTGTTTGATATAAAGATATAAAGAAACAAGCATATCATCTGCGCATATAAGATCTGGATCAGATCCACATTACTCGAAGTGGACAACAGTTAGAAGAGGCGTTTATATCTTACGAGTTCTGAAAAATGAACACAACACATTTGTGAGACTAGATCATAGTTATTAACAATACTAGTAGATCAGCGGAGAACGACCAACTCACCGTTCATAGTATTTGGAAAATTAGTACAATAGTACTTGAATATTCCTGTCTGATTGGCTATGAAGCTAATTGTTGCTTGGTTTCCATTAGTAACCTCCTCATTAACATTGTAAGGTGAATCAATAGTAAAGGTGTGTTTATCAACAGTATCAACATCATCGTTAAAGAAATGAATTGTAACGTTATCACCAGAATTTACTACCAGCGTCGGAAAAGAATAGACATCTCCTGTTATGCCTAATGTTCCTTCTCTAACTTCAGGCAGCTCTGTAGTAAACATGTTGAAAATCTTACGGCCTTCTTCAAAAGTTGGGGTAGTAACTTTCTCTGATTCTGCCATTGGTTCTTCAACTCTTTGAGCTGAGGCGCCTTCTATAGAAATGAGTGCCTGAGTTGCCAATGATACAAATATAAGAAAAATAATGCAGTGTAATCCATTCTTACATATCTGCATAGAAGTGTATAATCTCATCAAATAGTTAAGGTTTGTTATTTTTTTAGTTACAAAGACCATTAATGTCTTTGCTTACCTCATAGACTTTTTTTGTGCTTAATTGTATTAACTCAAATAATTAACAAAGTAATAAACAGTTAATTTATATCCTTATTAAAATAGGTATTATTTACTAATATGAACGGAACGGAACACAGGAGGGAGTAGCTGTTGCATAATAATTTTCTGTTTTATGGTCTCCTTTTAACTATACTATTGCTATTTCTGGATGTGACGCACAGCGGTGTCGCTTATGGGGTTCCCATAAAAGGAACGACTGGCAATGACAATTTGTCGGGAACACCATCTGATGATAATATCCAAGGTAATAGAGGAAATGATATTATTGTAGGGCTTGAAGGAAATGACGTAATAGAGGGCGCTCAGGGAAATGACAAAATCAATGGTTCTGAAGGGAACGATTACATTAATGGGGGACAGGACCCTGATTTATTGTACGGACAGATTGGTAATGACGAATTGAATGGTGGCGAGGGAAGAGATCAATTGTTTGGGGGCCCTGATGATGATGTATTGTACGGAGGTCTATCTAATGACATTCTAAATGGTGACGACGGAAATGATCGGTTGTTCGGCGGCCCGGGAAATGATACTTTAACAGGAGGACGTGGTGCTGACTATTTTGACTGCGGTACAGAGCTTGACACAGTGACCGACTTTATGCCCCTCGAAGGAGACATTGTAGTAAGCTGTGAGACAGTTAGCTGAACAGGCGAACGCTTCGACTCATTAAATATTAGTTATAATTTATGAAGGTAGCATCCCGCTATCTTTTGACGGATTAACCACTATGCCAAAGTTTCTATAATAGAAGTCCTAGGTTCGTCATGAAGTCATTAATGCTCCCAAAAAACCTGTATAAGATTATTACGCATGTTAGTTCCTAATAGAATTTATACCAACTCAGACATACCATGGCTAAGGTAGATTATCGTGTCTAAATTACAAAATATGGAGCTATTAATAGGAAAAATTGATACAAGATTGTTGTATGGTTGCTCTGTGTGTAGGTCTTATTTGGCAACTATAGAATCTATTCGTAGAAGTGACGGAAATGTATTACAATTGCATACTTGTAACGAGTGTAACCAAAAATGGAAAGAGTTATGGCTACAGTTGTAAAAGTATAGCTTCATCTACGCAAATAATGTAGTATAAGGATTGTCAACCTTCAACAACATCATTAGCCTTAGGAATAATCCGAAATATTGTGCCATCTCTTTTGTAATCTGCCAGTACATACATATTTCCATCGGGGCCAATTTGCAAGTCAGTTATTATTCCTAATTTGTTTGCAAATATTATTTCCTGCAATTCGGATGAATCGTTAGCTATTTTATCAGTAAGGGGGCCATGTAAATCCAAGCTAGTCCTGTCAGCACTAAGATCAAAGTGATATATAGTACCATTTTTCACGCTTCCTATAAACAGGTCATTTTCGTATTCATTGCCCAATTTACTCGAGTTAAAAAACAAGACTGAAGTTGGCGCTATTGTGTCAAGCCAGTCAAATTCGGGGTCCCTGTACTCCCCCCTGCCGTTAAAATCCTCCAAATCGTCCGTTTTGAAATATTTGTCAAGTGATGACAGGCCTTGTATGACTTCCCAACCACTGTTAAATCCTGGCTTTACCAAATTGATTTCATCGTGCTTGCTCTGCCCGTTTTCAGTGTCCCACAAGTTACCGGTAGACGCATCGAAACCAATCCCAAAACTATTTCTTAATCCATAGGCGAAGTACTTATCTAAAGGATGCTGATCACCAAGTATTCCCTTACCTCCCACAATATCTCCGTCAAACGTAATTCTAAGTATGCCTCCTCTTCCGTCGGGTGGGGGGCCATCTTTAACATTTTGAGCTTTGGTCATATACGAACGGTTCTGAGCAAAATTCAGGTTACCAATTATCAGATATATACTCTTATTATCTGGATCCACACGAAGTACGCCTCCGTCATGTGAGGGACCAGGTAAATATGGAAGATCTAATAATAGTTTTGGATTTACTAATTTATCGTCCATAAGATCGTATCGGTACAAACGATTACCTAATATTTTTTCTCTATCTTCCTTGTCTGTTTCTGTGTAAAATAAGAAAACATAACGCGGATTTGAAGCATTACCGTAATTATTTGGAGGAACGGCTATACCCAATAATCCTCTCTCACTTACATTTGCGACATTGACATGAAGTACGGGTTTATCCAGCTCAGTTCCATTTTGAATTCTAATTACATTCCCTGTATTTTTCTCGATAACCAATATGTCATCTATACCCAAAAACGCCATTCCCGTCGGAAATTCAAATCCTGAAGCGATAGGCTGAAAGGTTAGATTTTTATCAACAATACTTATATCTTCGTAAGATTTGGGTTTCTTGCCCGCCTCCGTCGTCACATCTGCTTCATAAGTAACAATAACGATAGTCAGAGACATTAGTACAAGGATTAAGTATACGAGTAGTAAACGAGTATTCAATTCATTATCCTTTATTGACTATCATCATGGAAAGCTGCTAGGTTCAAATTAATCATCTTATTTATTTATTCTGCAACTAAGTTCCTTGTGTCATTTATTATTTCTAGTTGTGTAGTAAAGAGATATAACTATACGTCATGAAAATCCAGCGAGGGGCAAATCGAAAATCGAATATTATAAGAATGCCGTGCTTCCTAGGCATGGAAACACACAATGATAATCATTCGAATTCCACCAAAATTGAAAGATTAGTCGATTTCGACTGAAAAGGCAAATATAGTGCTCGTGAGTTCGTGTTGAAGCAAAGGGTTGAACGTCTCCATCATTGTCATCGATGTTACTATTCTAATTATCTGTGGAAACTGTAGTCACCATGCGTTATTAGTATTTAGATTGTAAATTATTTAGTCAATGTTATATTACTAGTAGTAATATTCATGCTAGTAATATTAGAGAGGTTAGTCTGGTTTGTCGTTGAAGCCAGCATCTTTATCTGTCCTCTAAGTTCGCCATCAGGATGACTTTCTGTAAGTATATTTACATAAACGCTACCATTGGTCATAGCTGATTTGAGAGTCTCTATAGTATTTCCTTGAAGTGGGCCTTGAAGGTCGGAAGCTGAAATGGTCCCATTCATGCGTATACCCAAAGGCGTTCGTGACCAATTGTTAGATTTCATCAAGTCGGATATAGGTTCTCCCTTTTGAGATTTGTTACCTAAATATATCTTAGCTCCTATAGCATTACCCATTCCAGTAATATTTAATTTCCATGTCAAATCATCTTTTTTCGATTTGAAATTAGCAGACCCACTGGCTGTTGAGTTAACTTTTGGAATTTCATTTTTTGCAGAAAGCTTTGCTCTGAATTTTTCCGTTTGTCCAAATACGTTGAGGCCATCCATTGAAGGCGAGACAACTAACAGAATTATTGCTAAGCTAATTGCAAGTAGACATAGCCAGCGCATTAGTACTTGCATTTGTGATCACGTAGATAAACTTTACTTACGTCTAAGCGCATGTTAAATTTTGTTAGCTATTCGTATCTCATAATAGGGCTATTCCAAAAATTACCCCACAATAAAACATACCATCTTGATTTGGTAACACTCATTCTCTCAATCTACGCTCCAACTGAACATTTGATTAAATTGAAATTCGCTCTATGGGGGGGTACATACAACTATGATGTAATTTAAAGGTGGAAATAGTATCACCGATAATACTCAATCGAGTTATAATTGCTTAATCTAACCAATTCCGAGTTTCGCATCCTTATTATCGTCGTCGTTATCTTCAACCTTCTTTATTGCACCGACTAGATGCGATGGTAGATGCGTCAAGTAGGATATAGTTAGACTTAGTATAATACTAATAAGAAATTAGATATATAGAAATACTGATGATTTTATGGCTGTAAAAATGTTTTTGGCCTCAATTTGTATCGTAATGTTACTTTATCTGTCGTTAAGCTATCCATTTAATCGGGGATTTGTACTAGGGAGGGCAAAGGTATCCCCTGAAGGGCCAAGCCTAAGTGATGCGAATCTGAAAGCTGAACTAGTAACTCAGGGATTAAAGGCCCCAACGTCAATGGTTTTCTTAGATTCAAATGATATTTTGATAACTGAAAAGAATACAGGAGTCGTTGAGAGAATCGACAACAAAAGTGAAAAAACTGTATTACTCCAATTAAATGTCTCAAAAGCAGACGAAAGGGGACTATTAGGTATAGCTTTATCTTCCCAAGGGAAGGTAACAAACCCCTTTGATCCTGTCTACATCTTCCTATATTATACAAAACCGGCTTCGCAAGGAATAGCAGAAAAAAACACAGTGGCTAGATATCAACTAATAAACAAGAACCTAACAAATTCCAAAATCCTACTTGAACTGCCCGCCTTACCGGGACCTGAACATAATGGCGGTAAATTAGCACTCGGTCCCGATAACTATCTTTACATAACAATAGGTGATGTGGGAGGTTCGTTTTTTGAAACTGATACTGAAACAAAGTCTCAAAACTACGTGAACGGGTCAGAACCTGACGGGAGGGCTGGTATTCTAAGAATTACACAAGAAGGGCGACCTGTGGGTAATGGAATAATTGGAAGCTCTCTTCCCACGAGTTTATACTACGCGTATGGAATAAAAAATATTTTCGGATTGGACTTTGATCCTATTACCAAAAATTTGTGGGATACTGAAAATGGTCCTACTTTTGGTGATGAGATAAACTTGGTAGCACCTGGATTCAACAGTGGTTGGGCCAAGGTGCAGGGCATATGGTATGTTAAAACACAGGTAGGACAAGATAAGGAGCCCGGAAAGGGCGAAATAGCACCCGATAATCCTTCAGGTCTCTCAGATTTTGAAGGCAAAGGAGAATATAGTCCACCTGAATTCTCATGGGATCATTCTGTAGCCCCAACTGCTCTCAGATTTTTCGATTCGCCTAATCTTGGACCAAATTTTCAGAATGCGATGTTCGTAGGTGATGCAAAAGATGGAAATTTATATCAATTTCACCTTGACAAAAATAGAACTGCACTATTTCTCAATGGTAGTCTTAGTGACAAGGTCGCTGACAACCCAGACGAGACGCAGAACATTATTTTTGGCAAGGGTTTTGGCGTAATTACAGATTTACAGATTGGTAAGGACGGGAATCTCTATGTCCTTGTTTATGACAAAGATGATGGAAGGATCTATAGAATAGTCCGCAGTTAGGATGTTAGTTTTTTACAATGATTCAGGCTACTTCGCAATCTCCAAAGGAGTATTAGTAAGCAAAATACTCTAAGAACTTGAGTAAATCTTCTATGGACGCACATCTCTATGTAAAGAGCGGATCAAACCATGTATTTGCTAGTTGAAGGTTTAATTTTGCAGTATCAGTGTTAAATAATTCATACTTCCAATTGCTGTTGTAGTTGGCATTTGCTATCGTTAGTTTGTTTTATAGTAATTCTAAAATAGTGAAACTGTCAATGAACTTCTTAGTAAATTTACAAGACGCAATTAGGGTAGATCACGCCTCAGTTGTGTTTTGAGTCTGCAGATCCCCCGTAAAGGTATCAGCTCAGAATTAGAACTGCCACAAGGTCACAATCGCTCATTACAAACCTTGTAGTGTACGATATCGCTGAGAGAATGAATATGAAAATATTAATACATATTTATTTTAAAGCTTAGTTCCTAGTTTGATATATATGCTTAGAGGTATTTAGATAAAACAGGTTCACAGCTCGTGACTAAATTAGAAAAAACAACGCAATTACTCGAAAGCTTTGACAGAAATTCGATATGCGGTTGTCCTAATTGCGAGTCTTCTCTGGCAGCTATAGAGTCAATTCGGAGAAGCGATGGTAACGTATTGCAGTTACTTACCTGCATTGAATGTAATCACAGGTGGAAGGAACTGTGGATAAGCCCTAAGATCCTTTGAAGTTAGACTATAAACCGGCGAATTTATATCAGAATAGCATGATTCTGACTGAATATGTATTACTTTCCCTTGTTTTTTTGATTATTTACTGAGAATTATATCGGCGAATTTTCACAACTGGTTACGTGTGGATACTCCCTTATTTAATTAAATCTAAAATAAAAAAAGTATATTTCAATAGATTCGATTAAAATGAAGTCTTTCACTATTTCCAGAACTAAATCATGTCTTTATTGGTAGTGAAGATCTTTGGTCGCATTGAGGATTAAGATCGCAATGTATTAATTGACAGTCAGAATACGACATGATAAATAATAGCTTTATCTTCCATAACTAGTCATTTTGTGCAGTTACCTAAGTAAGGATTAGCTTATTCTGTAAATTGTTCCATCGAATCCCAAAACATAGAGATTACCATCAGGTCCAGTCTTTATGTCAGTTATAACTCCAAATCCCGTTCCAAAGACTAAGCTTTGTTCTTCTTCTGGTGTGTCTGCTGTACGGTCTGAAAGTGGTCCTTGTAAAAGTAAACTAGTCCTGTCTGGATTTAATTTGAAATTATAGAGGTTCCCAGTATTTACATCTCCGACAAAGATTGTATTTTCATATTGTGCACCCAAATTTGTCGACCTTAGGAATTGCAACGCAGTAGGACCAGTCGTTTGTCTCCAAACAAATTGGGGATCGCTGTATTGTCCATTTCCATTAAAATTAACCAAATCACTTTCTGCGTTGAATCGCTTCGGCGGAAATCCCATCACCTCGCTCCAACCACTATTGAATCCAGGTTTCACTAAATTTATTTCGTCTTTATCATTAGCACCGTTTTCTGTATCCCAGACATTGCCCGTTACAGGGTCAAAATCAAACCCAAAACTATTGCGAATCCCGTAGGCATAGTATAGAATTTGCGGAATAGACTTGCCAATAATACCCTCACCGACTGGCTGTCCGTCCTGAGTTACTCTCAAAATACCGCTAGTGCCATCTAAGGCATCTCCCTCATTGTTATTTTGAGCCTGACCATTTCTTCCTCCTACGTCACCAATAACGACATAGACGTTGCCATCAGGTCCAATCTCAACTTTGCCGCCATCATGATTGTTCTCCTCACCACCAGGGGGTGCGATTGCTGGCAAATCTAATAGGAGGAGAGGATTTACCAACTTGTCGTTCACCAGTTCATATCTGTAGAGGCGGTTTCCAAGAACTCCTCCGGCGTTGTCAGCCTCAGTGTAGTAAAGAAATACGTAAGTTTTTCCTGTAGTCGCAGATCCCGTAGTAGCAACTCCTAGCATTCCCCATTCAACCTCATTACCAACTCGCACTTGAAGAAGCGGCTCATTTTGAAGATGGCCGTTAACAATTCTTTGGACAGTCCCTTGATTCTTCTCCAATACCAAGATGTCGTCAGGACCGAGAAATGCCATGCTGGTAGTAGGGGCATCAAGTTCACCTGAATTCTCAAACACAACTTCAACCTTCAAATTTGGATCTGTGAGAACTGGTCCTCCAGCCTCAGGTTTAGATTTGACATATGCTGCATCAGCCCTTTGCAAATATTTGCAAGGGGTGAAACTTGAGACTGATAATAAAAGGAGTAGAGAAAGCATCACAAAAATAGAAAAAACGGATCTTGAATGTGAAGTCATATCAAAATCCTTATTCATTAACTTTCTTTCTGTCTGTTAACTAAGTCAAATATAATCATAGCTATTTTAGTCGAGAGTTGGCTGCATAATCTCTTACAAAGTAGACGTTTTTGCAAAGCAGATTGTAAAAGCATGCTGTAGAATGAGATTGAACGTCAGATATTACTAAATAATTTCGCAATTAGTATTCATTGTATCTTCCTTCAAATCAAAATCTAAAATCTGATCCATTCCTTCACCGCAGTCAAAAAAGTCATGACCCGGACCACCTAATAATATGTCATCCCCACTGCCTCCATAAAGGTGATCATCCCCTGTTCCCCCGTCCAAGAAACTTTGTTGTAAGTCAAGAATGTTAGGCAGTAATGAAGAAAATATATCCGCCCCTCCTATGTAACCATCAATAAGACTATTGTTATTCAATATTTCACTAGGTCTAACTTTTGAGCTTGGATTTAAATCAATTGACATTTCATTGGTAGCTAGAGAATTGTTGTTTTCAGCTAGGGAATTTATTGAGCTAGTACTTGAATCTGCATATAGGTGGTCATTGCCATTCTGTCCGAACAACTTGTCTAATGCTGAACCACCTTGAATTGTATCATCACCGAAACCACCGTTAATAACATCCTCCCCGCCGTTACCCTGAATATTATCATTTCCATTAAAGCCATATATTGTTTCACTTAAAGGGGAACCAATAATTATATCGTCATGATCAGTTCCATTACAAATCGCAATTACACAAACTATAACCTGATCCTCAACTGACAAGGCAATTGTATCTTTCAATTCAAAAATATTCATCATGCTGTATGCTTTACCCACCGAATTTGAAGCAATTTGAACCATCAGTATGAAAGAGATTACAATGGCTGTTGTAATTCCCACTGACAGTCTAGCATGAATCACATAAAAGGTCTAACTTTGGCATATTAAAGAGTGCAGAATATAATTTATGATAGTATTAAAAGTGCAAAAGTAACTACACTCTTATACTAAATATGACTTAATTATGCACCTCAATAATTCCAATTCCAATGCACTTGAAGGATTCAAGAAATTAAAATGGATTCACGGACGACGACGAAGACGATGAAGCCGAGGAAGACATTGAATTAGAACTTGTGCGAAGAGCTGGGCTGTTACTACTGCCACTCATGCTACTACTACTAATGCTGTTACTGCTGAATGCATTACTATTAGCTCCCGATTTGGTAATGCTAAATTCGTCTCGTACTGACCCATCATTTCCAAGAAATGTTCCTTCAAGTTTATTATCAGTTATATCTAGATGAAGTACACCAAATCTACTTGCCTGTTGACTTGCAATGAATGATGATTTACCATCCAAGCTATTGAAGCTTGCACCGCCAGTGCCGACAATAGCATAAATTTCACCACCAGGGTTGTTGTAATTATGCTTGTTAGTACTTGTTATCGTAGGCTTTGATGGCTTATCATCGTTATGCTTGATAGGAAAAGATCTCTGATAATTATGAACATGTCCTGACAACACCAAGTCCACCCCATTCTTATCAAAGAGTGGATGATATACATCTCTCAATGTCTTGCTGCCTTCACAGGAAGAAGCTGAACAACCATTAGGGGAAGCATAAACAGGTTTGTGCAGATTCACTATGATCCATTTTATTTTAGGGTCTTGTGATGCCTTTTCAAGATCACCCTTTACAAAATTAAATTGTTTGGAATCCTTCTTGTAGTTTAATTCGGTTGCCATGGTTAGCACGTGAACACTTTTGAAGTCAAATGAATAATACTGCTTTGAGAGTCCAAAATGTTTCAGATAAGAGTCAAGCAATTTTTTGCTGTCGTCATCATGATTTCCAATGTTTATTCTAGTCTTACTGTCAATTGGTTTTATCTTGTCAAACCAGCACTTTGCAGTACTTTCGTATGAGAGGTCACCAAGAGCAAGAAATAGATCTGCACCTTTATTCTTAATATTACTGATGGATTTGCCCACGTTTGAACTACATCCGAAGTCGCCAGCAGCTGATATAGTTAATTCAGCTGCTGCTGAAGGCTGTGGAGATATGATCTGACTTCCAATTGAAAAGATAAAGGATAACACTATCGAGATTACTAAAATAGAAGATCTACTACTACTCAACCAAATGAAAAGCAATCGCATTTTTATATGCATTAATGCAAAATGTAATTGTCGAGAGAATAGTAATATTGATCGATTAGGAAGGTTTCGAAAGATTGTAACCCTTATACTAACTCAATAGATTTATAGTAACATTTGAAAATGAATGCCCTAATTTTTCATGCATGGAATTCCGATAGGGATAATATTTTTCCTTAGTGAGATGAGGTTGGTTCTAAGAATACCAATGAGGTGTGAAAATCAAGTTTAATCTCTAATTTCAAGAGCCACGTGTAAGTTCATGCTTGATATTCTCTGAAATAAGGTTATCTCATAAGGGAAAAAACGGTTTTTGCGAGATTCGGTTTATTGTGAGGTACAACTTTTCCAAATAATATACTAAAATATTTATAATCCCCTTCTATGGAGTATATCTATTGTCATATAGTAAGTCTCCCGGATGGCTAAGGGGAGTGCAGATAGGCCTTGGAGTTTTAGTTGTAATTCTATCAATCTACGCGTTAGTGTTTCCAGTTGCGGCATTTGTAGGTATCATTTGGATACTTGCTATTGTACTGTTCTTCGTCGGTATAGAGAAAATAATAACTGGAATATTCCTGCCTCAAAGATCAAAGTGGGCCACTATAGGTCTTGGTGTGCTTGTGCTCATTTTCGCAGGTCTGGCGATCGCTTATCCTGGAGCTACAGCGTTTGTCGTAATCATATTCATAGGTGTTGCCCTCCTCTTCGGTGGAATTGCACGACTTGTGGAAGGATTCTCCGGTCATCGTTCAGGTTGGCAAAGAGCGGCCCTTATTGGTGTTGGCGCACTTCTGATAGTTATATCAATAGCTGTAATGGTATCTCCAGCCTTTGGAGCAGCATTCGCAGGTATACTTATAGCTATAGCCCTTATGATCACAGGCTTCCAGATGATCGCAGCGGGCGCTACAGGAGAAAGATTCCGAAGCCCAATCAGTGATATTGGTCGCTAGGCCTCGCTTGTAGTATGCACTACTAAATTGGATCATTTACTTAGTTCGTAATCCATGTAGATGGTCAACTTTGTTGCTAGATAGTTTTCTAGCAAACGGCATTTATTTTTTGAAGTAGAAGAATTGTCAATCTCGATTTAGGATAAAGTATTTGCTTTTATTGTCATTACTTGTAATTCATATTAGTTGAACAACATCTTCATAGATAGAAGCATTTTGTAAGCATTACAGACCGTAGAATAGACGACAGTGTTTAATATTTCCGCGTATATCTATTATCGATGGTTCGTATAACATCTTATTTGATGAAATATGTCGCAATAGCAATAGGAGTAACGTACATTCTTTCTGTTGGCTCTGTGTATGCCCAACAAATGAATCAGACAAACCAAACAGGGCAGACAGCCCAAGATATTAAAGCACAAGTCTTGGCCAAAGCTTTAGAGACTCTACAGAAGGCCAAACAAGCATATGACGCTGGCAATACAACTGGCGCTTTGGACTTGACTCATGCCGCTGTAATGCAGTTGCAGTCAATAGATCTGCCCAAGAACTGTATACTCAACAATAATCAAATGCTCCAATGCAATTTCCCAGAATAGAGACTTTTTTCCCTTTTTTTATTTCAAAATATTCGCGACATATTCTAAATCCAAATCTAACTTTGTATTTCCCAATATACTGGAGATGTCATCTGGGCAATGCTTATGGACTTGCTGCTGCCGTAGTTTATTGATCGTTTCATGATTTTATTCCGTATTATTTACACTGCAAGATAAGAGATCAACCTTCAATTCTAGATTGATGGCTTGCGTAACTTTCAAATATAATGCATCAGTAAATAATACCTATATTGGGTACCAGTGGCACCGAAAAGACAGTAAATGAACAAGAGTTAGCAGGTAATATAGATAGTAGTTCAAAGAAGACCTCTACTAATGAAGTGGCAGTCACCGAAAGTGGTAAAACCAATTCGCTTATCTTTCCTGGTTACGCTAGAATAATGGTACCCCATGATGGATCAGATATGTCTGACAAAGCGCTTGCTCATGGTATTTACCTGTCAAAAACATCTAATGCAGAGCTTGTTATAATACACGTTCTGGAGAACGTAGGAGATGCTAAGGTCACTTCGCTAGATGTAAGTACAAAAGATAGTTCTGACAAGGGAAACGGATCTCAAATATATAACAAAGATTTGGAGGTTACACTCGAAGGACAAGGTATGAAAATCATAGAGGATAGAATTCGTATCTGTAAGGAAAATGGAATAAGGCATGTTTCCTACAAGGTGCAGGTAGGAAATCCAAGTGATGAGATTATCAAGCTATCTCAGGAAATTGATTTTGATCTGATCGTAATGGCTAGTAAAAGAATAACTTCACGAATTCTGGGAAGCACCGCAAGAAAAGTTATAGACGTAGTAAAGGTACCCACGCTTATTATTCCTGAATAAGTTATTATTTAGTCGGTAGGACACTGCGAATATTCTATGCGTCACCCGACGGAAATTTCGAGATTTTCTTCTATGGATATTTGATAATTATTTCATAGGCCAAACCAACTATTTCAATCTTATTAATAATCAATCAAAACTACTGAAACTATCCATTGCTCTGAGATCCTGATTCTCTTTTTGAAATTAGATTAGATTTTATTACTAGATATGTAATATATAAGATAAGGACCAGGATTAGTTGGAACAGATTGCAATATCTTCATTAATATTTTCTTTGATCGCGAGGGGATTGTCATTAGCTA
This sequence comes from Nitrososphaeraceae archaeon, assembly GCA_036558405.1. Lineage (GTDB taxonomy): Archaea > Thermoproteota > Nitrososphaeria > Nitrososphaerales > Nitrososphaeraceae > TA-21. The sequence continues at coordinate 52,312 of DATBFR010000021.1, forward strand.
GAGTTTTGAGATCTCATAGCGATGGTAAACGTAAGAGGGAGGCAAATCTTTTTTCAAATGTTACGAATATTACTAACATCCTGGACGATGAGAAGTTTATTCAATCCAGGAGGACCCTTAGAAAAGATAAACTATTGATTCAATTAAGGGAGAGCGACGGAAACACAAATCTGATTCGCGAAATTGATTTGGAGACAGAGGAAGCGGCTAGAAATGTGGCAACAACCTATGACAGATTGGGCTTTATATTGAAACATGATAAAGAACTGGAAGATGAATTCCTACAATGGCAAAGTTATGTCATTGCAGATATTTGGATGCTTACCAAAGAGCTAGTTACCAAGAAGTGGCGTAAAAGGAACAAGATGTACTTGAAAGAATTCGAACGATTGGGTAACAAGGCAATACATAATGAGAAATCTATTGATAAGGCGTTTAGTTGATCTAAACATATTATTTTGCGCTGCGCTAGCGTGTTGACGTAGTATGAAAATTAGGAAGATTGTTGAGACGTCAATATACACATCGAATTTAGAAAAAATGAAGGAATTCTATGTAGACAAATTGGGACTAGAGTTCGTCTCTGAACAAAAAGGCAGACATGTATTTGTAAAGACAGACAAAAATATGCTTCTAATTTTTAATTATAGAGCCACAACAATTGAAAATGAAACAAATCATGGCGCACCAACCCCACCATCAAAGGTTCATATCGCTTTTGAAATCGAAGCAGAGGAATATGAAGACGCAATGGGATTGCTAGCGAGTAATAATATCCAAATTGAAAAGGAAATAGCCTGGGAAAATGATCTCAAGTCTAGATCTATTTATTTTCGAGATCCTGCTGGTAATCTTGTCGAATTCATAACGAGAAATTATTGGCCTGTAATTGATTAAATATCTAAGTTCTCCAATCTTAAAAATATCAACACAGAAGCACGCACAGTTGAGAAATATGGAAATTTGATCTACTCTAAAGAGGATTAATTAATAGACTTACAACATTCGGCACTAGGCATTGGGATTAATAGCATAGTTTTAATGTTATTTGATGATTCCTACGCGAATATTTATATTCCAAGTAATTCTTTTCTTGCCAAGCTCACTTGCACCCCATAAGCTTTTTAGCTCCGACTTTACCAAATCTAAAGGATCACGTCTATTTTCTGAATAATACTTTTTTACTGAAGACCACGTTTGCATATAATTCCACAGTTGATGCAAATTCCAGTATAATGTTGTCTTAAAGATAGGAACAGAAATTTCCTTAAATGGAAAAGGAATTGTACTATACTTTTCCTTGACATATTTTGCTTCTTGCGCCCAGTAGTTACCAAGAATTTCACCGCCTACATCAAGCTTACTGCTAACCTTGTCGATTTGAGGATTTATTTTGTGCATATCATAGCTCCATACTGCTATTATCCCATCTTTTTTACCAACTTTCTTTACACCAGTATAAAACATCTCAAATTGAAACCAATGTAAGGCTTGAGCCACAGTTACAATGTCGGCAGAATCGTTCTGCAATTTTGGATCTTCAGCTGGAAATATCTTATAGTCTATGTTTTTTCTTTGAAAAGCATGTAGGATCTGATTTTTGCTTGCGTCACTGGCGATTACACTCTTGAAATATTTGCTCAATCCTATAGCAGCTTGTCCATTTCCTGTTCCACAGTCCCAGGCGAGAAGTTTTCGAGGCGTTATTGCAGATAAAAATTTAAAAAGCGAATCAGGATATGTTGGTCTTGAGAAAGAATATTCCTTTGATTGAGTAGAAAAATTATCAATAAATCCTCGGCGCAATAGAATATTTAACTATCTTTCTCTAATTATTATTCTTTATTTTATCTGATTATTAATATATTAATACTCATTGAAAGGAACAATCCAGTAATCGTCGTACGCGGGAAGCATCCAGAAAATACCTGTTATCTGTCCCATCATGAGTTAATATGAGAAATGCGAATAAAAATGGCATTTACTAACGAGTATATCATCAAGATGATGTTTATTTACTTTCCAAATAGGATATGAATAATGACAGATAAATTTATGACCTTTGCACAAAATTGCGAAGAAATATCACTTACGAGAAGTACTAACGAAAAAGTAAAAATTCTTTCAAAATATTTGTCAATGTTAACTCCAACTTCTTTGCCCATTGTAGTATTATTATTCTCTGGAAGGATTTTTGCTCCTCAATCAGGACTGTTACTTAAAGTTGCCTACAGTACAATTATGAATGTGCTATCTGAAATTTCTGACCTAAGAGCTAAGGAAGTAAATCGTATTTACTTGAAGCATGGCGACTTGGGATCCTTGGTAGAATATTCTTTGGCTGCAAAGCTTACTAGTCCGTTGGTAGAATATCTGCCCCTAACTCTGGCGGCCGTATATCATACTCTGACTAAAATGGCCGAAATCAGTGGAGACCGTTCGCAGTATATGAGAAAGAAAATTTTGGCCGGTCTCTTATTGAATTGTACTCCGTTGGAGGGCAAATACCTGACTAAAGTTCTGACAAATGAACTTCGTATAGGGCTGTCTGAGGGACTCTTGATAGCGGCAATATCTAAAGCATTTGAAGTAAGTTTGAATAGTGTGCGAAATGCAATGCTTGTAACTGGTAACATCGCACAGGTTTCACTCTTGGCCAAGAAAAATCTGTTAGAGACTGCAAAGATGCGACCACTGTCTCCTATTAGTTTCATGTTGGCAGATGTTATGTACAGTCCTAGCGAAATTGTAGATTATTTTCAAAAGGATCTTATTGCGGAATACAAGTATGATGGAGTAAGGGCCCAAGTACATATTCATGGAAACAAAGTAAAGATATTTTCAAGAAATTTGAACGATGTAACTTCATTTTTTCCTGAATTAACCCAAGGTGCACTGGAATCCATTGAAGGAAGTAAGAAGAAGTTGATTTTAGATGGCGAAATACTAGCTTTTGCAAACGGAAAGGTTATGTCATTTCAACACCTGCAAAGAAGGCTTCACGCAAAGAACTTGAGACGAGACGGTAACGGAATGGTTGGCGTACTTTATACAATTTTTGATGCCCTTTTCGTAGATAAAGAAATAATAAATTTACCCTTATTTCGAAGGAAAACGATTTTAAATAATTTGAAAGTAGCTAGCCCATTCACACTAGCAAAATGGAAATTGGTTAATTCCAAAGAAATGATTTCTGACATGTTTAATAAGAGTAGGAACATGGGGTACGAAGGTCTTGTACTTAAAGATCCTCAATCAGAATATCAAATTGGCAAAAGGGGAAGAAAGTGGATTAAATTCAAAAAAGAGCTAGACACGCTGGATGTAATCATTGTAATTTCAGAATATGGCCATGGCAAGAGAGCTGGAATGCTATCTGATTATACCTTCGCAGTAAAAAAGTCAGAACATGAAGATCAGCTACTTACAATGGGTAAAGCATATTCAGGACTTACTGATAAGGAAATTACCGAGTTGACCTCCGAGCTTAAATCTATGGCTATAAGATCTAACGGATACAGGATATGGGTAGAGCCAAAAATTGTCTTGGAGGTTTCTTTTGACAGTATACAAAGGAGTGACAGGCACGAAAGTGGATATGCGCTTAGATTTCCGAGGATAAAGGCTATTCGCCGAGACAAGAGCTTAAGGGATATTGATAATTTGAGCAAGGTACGTGAGATATATTTGAGACAGCCTCACAACATCTGATTTGAATTAGGGCTATATCTTTTCTAATCTTTAGGGTACATTCTGTGTAAAATTTCATCTTCTTCTTCGGCTAATTTATCGATCGATTCGCCTGTTGGTAACGGCTCGTCCTTATCTACTTTATACTTGAACAACTCCTTCCAATCCATTCCCAATATTACATTCCTGCCTACAAACGTAATATACGATTTAGGAACATCAAATCTATTATCATGCTCACCGAAAACTACAATTTTGTCATCAGTTTCCTTCATAATGTGTCCTACATGATCCTCGTTTTCCAACCGGACTCCTTTGTTGAATAGTGCTTTTGGAAATTTACTTTCATAAGATGCCAAGTCAACATCCTCTCGCTTACCCCAGGGATCCACGTATCTGCCAGTAGGAAGAGGTGCATCTCTGCTTACAGAGTATTTTTTTACGATTTCATTAAAATTTAAGCCAATCAATACGTTCTTGCTAACAGTCTGAATCTCTGATATTGGGATATCATATCTTGAATTTCGCTCACCAAATACCACAATCTTGTCAGGAGTCTCTCTTGCCACAAAGCCTATATGCGGTGCATCAAGAGCAATCACCGCCCTGTTGAAATATTTCCCTGCCGTCATATTATATTGCAATAGCAGCTGTAGCACTTATTCTTTCCCTTGATAACGCAAATTATTAATTACTGTATCATACCGGTATTCAATCTTACTTGATTCAGAATCATAAACTTTTTGCTTGGATGTAGGCAGAGATAAGAAAGTTCAGCCTGGTCCAACTTAATCAATTTAGTAATATTCAAGATCTTTTTCAGATGTTTGATTACGTATTGTAATTTGAGCTTGACTACATTACTTCCTCTGCATACGTCAATTAGGGTGAATCTGTAAATTAAAACACGCTGTCAGTTAATCGTTTTATACAAGCCGAAAGAATAATGGAAGTAAATACAAACCATGAATCACAAACAAGTTTCTTTTTGTCGGTTTAAAGTAGTAATTCTAGCTTTGTTACTCCTATCTTCTTTTGCCGTCGCCTTTCTAATCAATGGACAAAATAGTTTCGCCCAGCAAAATACATCTGGAACAGGAGGAGGACAAGAGTCAGCTTCAAGCTTGCAAGAGACACTTGCTCGTCAACTTAATGAAGTATTTGAAAATAGTGCAGCTAATGAGACAGCTAATGAGACAGCTAATGAGACAGCTAATGAAACTCAATCAGTTGCACAGATTTCTGCACCAAAGAATGAGGCTGCTGGTTCAAACTATTTTCCTCAGGTTGACGTAAGTGCACCAACTACGGCGAATCAAGGACAATTGGTAACTTTGAATGGATCAAATACCTTTGATCCAGAAGGCAGTCAATTGTATTATGCTTGGAGTCAAGATAGTGGCACGCCTGTAATCATAAATGATGACAATCAACCAATAGCAAATTTTACTGCTCCCAAAGTATCTGAGAATTCAGTATTGAGTTTCAGTTTGTTAGTCGAAGATGAAAATGGAGGGATTGGTAAGAATACAACTTATGTGACTGTTCAAGCAACTCCTAAACCCCATGCTAATGCCGGAAGTGATCAAACGGTAGATGAAGGAGAGTGGGTGACTTTGGATGGTGAAGACAGTTATGATCCTAATGGAGGTAGCTTAGAATATTCATGGACTCAGACAAGTGGTCCAGATGTGGAGCTAGAGGATACTAGCGAGGCCCAAGCACATTTTTGGAGTCCTTATGTGTATGATGACGAAACATTACAGTTTACATTGACAGTAAGAGACACACAAGGGAATTCAGATGAGGACTCTGTTTCGATACGAGTAAATACTGATGTTGATTCAAACGATGAGCCGCACGCTGATGCCGGGGGAGATCAAACGGTAAATGAAGGAGACTGGGTGACTTTGGACGGAGATGGCAGCTACGATCCAGATGGAGAGGAACTTGACTACTCTTGGACTCAGACAAGCGGTCCAGGTGTAGATCTTGAAAATGACGATGAAGAGGAAGCTCAATTTCGAGCACCCGGTGTAAATGATGATACATCTTTGAGGTTTGAATTGCGAGTAGAAGACGAGAGTGGAAGATCAGATGAAGATTCGGTTACTGTAAACGTGAATGAATTCGATGACTATGATGATGATCTTCCTTGTATTCAAACTTATGATACTGCTCATGGTACCTACGTAACAGACTGTGAAGATAATGACGACAACAATATCCCTATTGTTCCACCTATATGCAAACCAGGTGAAGCTGGTCCTAATTGCACACAAGTACCGCCAGTTTGTAAACCAGGTGAAACGGGTCCTGATTGTACACCAGTACCGCCAGTTTGTAAACCAGGCCAAACAGGCCCCAACTGTCCTCCAGTACCTCCTACATGCAAGCAAGGCCAAACAGGCCCCAACTGTCCTCCAGCTCCAAAGCCTCCAGTTTGTAAACCAGGCCAAACAGGCCCCAATTGTACGCCTACTACATTACCAGAAAAAATATCCCCAAAACCTACTAATCAAGACACGCAGCCAAAAAAAATAGCTCCAAAACCCGAGAAAATGGAAACAAAGCAGACACAAAAGCCGCCTAAAAAGATAACAACTAGTGAACACAAAGTTTCAAAACCCGATTCAAAACCTCCTAAACCTCCTCAACAAAAATTCAAGTCATCAGGAAGTCAGGGTGGTGGGAGTTCAGGCGGTGGAGGCGGCGTGAACTTACGAAGATAAATGCATTTAATTTTTGTACCGTGTTGTAAGACATCGCATAGTGCATTTTAGTATGTTTACTCAAATTGAACCACAAGCACGAAGATATTTCTTTATAAGTTGCTATTTTATAGTCAAATAAGTAATTTGTACAAATCAAGATATGCAACTATCACCTACGCTATTGGAATATCATTTCTTCTCAGTTTAAGCACAGGTATTGCACAAGTTCAAGCTGCAGATATTATGGGTACACTTAGAAATGACATTTTGGTTGGAACACCAGAAATTGATAGAATGGCCGGACTCGCTGGCAATGACCAAATTGCAGGTGGGGAAGCCGATGATGCTATAGGAGGTGGTGAAGGCAATGATAGCATATATGGAATGGAAGGAAATGATTCAATTCAAGGTAGCTTTGGAGATGATATGATATACGGTTCCATTGGAAACGATAAGATATCAGGAGGAAATGGCAGTGACATATTGAATGGAGGAAATGGTACTGATCTAATGGCAGGTAATGAGGACAATGATTATGTATTTGGAAGAGAAGGTAACGATTTGGTCGCAGGAGGGCCAGGCAATGATATTGCATCTGGAGGACCAGGCAATGATCTTATTGGAGGTGGGCAAGGAAATGATATTCTGTACGGAAGTAATGGCAACAATACCCTCAGTGGTGGTGCAGGAGACGATCGAGTAGGCGGTGGACCATCCAGGGATAGAATTTTTGGATTCAATGGAAATGATATACTATTTGGACTAGGAGATCAGGACCAAATTAATGCCGGATTAGGTAATGATACTGTATTCGGTAACACTGGTAATGATAGATTAAGTGCAGGAGCAGGAAATGATTCTATGTCTGGAGGAGCTGGAAGTGATTCTATGTCTGGAGGAGCTGGAAATGACGCACTAGCAGGTAATGGTGGGGCAGACAATATCCTAGGAGGATTGGGAGATGACATCCTTGTCGCAGATTACATTGCGTCCACAACTAACGGAACACAGGACGTGCCTGATGGGGCTGTCGATACACTAGAATGCGGTGAGGGTAACGATACAGTATTTCTTAGTACAAGTGAAGGGGATACCTTTGAAAATGACTGTGAGAATGTAAATCCTTCTTCATTTGATATACAAAGTGCTGCAATGACAATTCTAGGTAACGCCACTGAAAATAGTCAATCAAATAGAGTCGACATTGATCAAAATTGTGAGCTCGCAGTAAGTCAGAGCAACGGGGTTCTTAACCTGGATCTTTGTCAAAAGATAAAACTTGCACTGAATGAAAATGCCACCTTTCTACCTACAATGAATAACAGTACAGAAATTCAATTGAAATCAAATGAAAATATGGCTCATCTATGTCCAGGTATGACTTCCAGCACATCAGATGATATTGCCACAGATATTTGTAACTCTTTCAGATCGGCAGCAGATAATCAGTCGACGAATGGTCAATCAGTTACGAATAGCAGTAGCTAGAGAAAACTAGAAAAAAGGTTAGGTTACTAGGTATGGATGCCATCACAACTAGCTTTTTCTTAATTGGCTTTCCTGATGTCAGCCATAGCGAAGATCTTACAGTCCTTTTGACAAATGTGTATATCAGATTATTGTGCTGATTTCACTGTACATTTAAGCGGAGGATGAGGTTCAAAGTAAGCTATCTGGGTTATCGTTATTCTAGCTCATACTACAACTGAGTGTATACCTAAAGCTCACAGCTGGCAATTTCCTAGGCTATTTTGCAATGCCATAGATTAATCAAATATTCAAGGATCGAAAACTTGACATATGCCTAATCGCAACACTGTAACTAAAGGTATGTTTTCAAATATTTTGGTGCCAGTAGACGGTTCAGAGATCTCTTATAAGGCACTAGAAACAGCACTTGACGTTGCAAAACAAAATAGCTCAAAAGTTACAGTTATTCATGCTCTTGAAAAAGTTTCTACATCATACTTGGAGGATGAGAATACTTTGCAAATGAATACAGGAGAGGGTCAAAGCATACTTGATAGATGTCGCATTTTTGCAGATGAAAAAGGTGTATCGATAAGCACTGCTCTTGTTGAAGGCAAACCGGCTTTCGCGACAATTTTAGATTTTGCTCTTAAAGACAAGTTTGACTTAATTGTTATCGGTAGTCACGGAATAAGCGGTTTCAAGGAGCATATGTTGGGTAGTGTGTCTAATAAGATAGTTCATCATGCGTTGCTACCAATTCTGCTTATTAAATAATTAATGACAAAAATAACATCTATCTCTCTCTTAAGTGCAATCCTGACATGCAGTCACAGATAATACGTCCTATTATATTCGAATTTTTCAGGTGTCAGCACTGCAGCATCACGCTGGAATTTATGACGATCTCTTTTTCAACCGATGGCCTTTTAGAGAATCGAGGACATGTAGACCAGCCTTTGTAAGCTTTACTTTACTATTTAGAAAGTTATAATAATAATCCCCAGTTAAAGGAATCCCTAGTGCAGATATTTCTGCACCACCCAAGGACTTTGTCGGTTTGTCATACTGAATAACCCCATTTGCCATTGCATAATTGATATCCCCGAGAGTAAGGCCATATTCGAAAAGCTCTAAAATGGATAGACTCGTTATGCTTAGAATAGTTACGATTCGCACTATGATTGGAGTCCTCATAAGCTCGGTCACGTTGCTCGAATCAATCGGTACCTTTTCATTCATCTCCATTAAATAGTTACGACAAGTTTATAACTCATCAGAAATTAAAATGCTGGACATGTATGTAAAACTATTTCTTAATTTCCAAATTAGAAACTTTTAAATGATCTTTTGACTAGATCTAATTTTGCATTACCCGTATGCTTGACCATTTATTATTTGCTTCTTACGTTCCATTCCTCTTCAGAGTTGCAAGCACAAGAGTATCCTTACCTGTGTAAGTAAAGTAAATTAACAAATTCGAAAAATCTAAATTTAATGGTCAAAAAGGCCTATTGAGAGTTATCCTTCATGATGAGAACCGCTGTGCAAAAAGTGGCAGACCTGTACTGAAAAACCAAGATATATGGTTCAACTGACTTGCAAAGGATCCTCTGTCAGTAGCGGTTCAGAGTTTACCTCAACTCTGCTCTTGGTTGATACTTTATTTTATTTTGCCGAGTTTAATTCCCCGCCATCGTACTTTACTTGAGAAAAACTTTACCTCCTATTTTAAAAGTTAACAGATCAGAATCTTATGGAATATAGGACTCTTGACCACTGGCAATAACCTATATCACTATTATTTCTTAGTCTCCCCGTTACTATAGGCGGGGGATAAATACGACAAATGGTTGGTTAATTCGACATTTTCAAAAATTAGCCAAAATAGTCAATCAGCTAGCTCTCACGGCCCTTGAACCACATTTAGGACATGCAATCTTTCTATGCTCGTTACCGCAGTTCATACAGTAGAATTTTAGAGTATTGTCTCGGGTTTTGTAACTACCATCTTTCCAGCTTCGATAAGAGGAGGATGACTTGTACCATCCCATTATTCCGCCTATACCTGCCTTTCTTAATCCGATTTCTGTCCTAACAATATTAAGTAAGATGATGACCACCATGAAGACAAGAAACGATACTGGAAAAGGTAAAACCAAGGAGATTGCTACTCCTATTGACAGATAGATAATCAGCCAAGCTATTTGATTTGTTTGCATTAAATCGTGGCCTTCGTCATTAGCTTTATTCAACCTAAGCCTCCACCTCTTGTCTCCGAATTCAAGAGTCTTAGTCCTGGCTCTAACCTGGAAATCATTACCTGTATGAGCATCAACAGTATATTTAACACCTAAGAATATTCTGCAGTACAGTGCAAGCAACCAAGCAAATTCCCTTATTATAGAAGTAAGGTCTGAGGGGTCGGGCTTTGGGACAGATTAAGGAGACAAAAAATTTCTAGAGAAGAAAGTATTAATATTGGCTCTTCAGTCTTTAGCGCCCCTCTCCGACATAAATTTTCAACATATAATTAATGGGCCCGCATATTACCTGTAGGATATTTCTATTCTCCCTATGGGAATAAAATTAGATAGTCATAAATAATAATCTAATATCTTTTCAATAGATCTAATCTCTTCTCGTGTGTATTCCTGAAACTTTGTAAAATCACGGGGAGTCATCATACCAACTGGTTTGCTAATATCAGTGGACTTTCCATTGACAACAATTAAGTGCCTGACATTGCGGCTTAACATTGTATTGGCCGCTTCTGAGGGAGAAGAAGTAGAATCAATTGTTACAAGCGGAAAAGACATTATTTCTTTGTTTGTAACCTCACGAATATGAATATCATTAACACAGACCTTTCTAACCAAGTCACGTTCTGTAACTAAACCTATTGGCTTACCATCTTTATCAACAACAAGTAATGAACTCACATTCTTGTCTCGCATTTTCATTGCAGTTTCTTGAATAGAAGCTGCTTCCTCGATAGTGTCTACTCCTTTTCTCATTACGTCACTGACAGTTATTGTCATCGTAGGAACTTGGGCTCTCAGACTTTTAAGGATATCTCATTCCTGGAGATAGCGTTATGACTAACTTATCATCTGGGGGTAATGGACGCAAGATTATTGAATTAGTCTGAAAATACAAGTAAGAATCAAATTTTATATAATAATTTTTTGTTTTTTGCGTACATCGTTAGTGTGATTTCGAATTCTTTCTTTCCACTCATTTACAAGTCTTCAATTTCTTACATGATGACTGTTCCGGCAATAATAACTAAACCGGGCTGTAATCAACAAGCTATTATAGACCTTGTTCATGAAATACTTTTGTAATCAGGATCTTTAAGATAGCTGTTTTGTGCCCATGCCTTTTATCATAAAAATTGCGATCTGAACTTGAACTGTAGCAAATGCATCCTATAATCGCCACTGATTATAATTCATTCCAAATAGCAATACAGCAAATACTGACGCATATGGAAATGTAGTAAGGGAGTACGATGGGGGTAGCAGTTTTGCATATCATCCCATACACATACATTTTCACGTCAACGGCGTTGCCAAGTTTGAAGTACATTCAGAAAGCCCAACTGGTAAGGGCATTGAGTAAGTAACTCACAAGAGAACATTAATCCTTGAGATGCTATTAGGGAAGATAATTTAATACTGGTCGCTCTTCTAGGTTGCAGGAACAGTTACGCCATTGGAAGCTTATGAATGTCGCATGCTAGTTTTTCGTTAATTGGGCTTAAAGTAGCTGCCACCTTTTTATAACACCCCAAGAAATCCGCAGCTATCTGGCAGTATTCTATTCCATGGGTCGCAGGTGGCGAGGGTGAGAGAATAATTCTATATATACTCAAATAGGTTATGATGAATTATTGAAAATGAGAGAGATATTTGGAAGGGAGACTGAGGAATTACAAATTCAACTCCCAAATTGTTATCAAGCTCTAGGGAGGCTCAGAGAACCATGTTAAGTATGCTTGTAGCAATATTCCTAGTCATTATAGTAATTTATTCATTCTCTCTTTTCCTTCTGAATTCATATGCGCAGATCGATATCCCAAGAACTTATGCTAACTTCTCACAGTTACAGAGGATAGATCAAACGGTTGCAACCTACGCAATAATAATGACGCCTGGATCAGCATCACAAAATAACCCTTATCATTATTATCCTGAATTCTCTGCGATTCCAGCTAATACTACTGTTTTGTGGTATAATAATAATACCAACCAAGTTCATACAGTCGTAAGTGGATTGCCGGGAGATCCAGATTCCGGACAGCTCTTTTCCTCGGACGTGATACCCTATGATTCCTACTTCAAGTACACTTTTACCAAGGCGGGAAATTATTCATATCACTGTGAGCTTCATCCATGGAAGGTTGGCTATATAACTGTAAATGATAAAGTCGTGAGAAATGGCGATTTTGAAATCTCATCCGGCACTGGTAACACTCTAGATCTTGCAGCTCAAGACAGAGTGCTATTGAAATTTAGACCAGTTTCACTAATAGAAGAACCAACTAAATCAACTCGATATAATGTTACTATATTCAGAGATGCCGCTGAAGTAGTATTCTCTGATCTGTTTAATGTAACCGGTAACGGACTGCAATTAGATTTAGTGCCATCTAATATACCAGCAAGAGTAGTTGGGCCAGATTTTATAAAACCGACGACGGGTGCATATCACGTAGAAGGACGGTTTCTTACACAAAGTGGAAATTACTTGATAAAAATACAAATTGCACCAATGGAAAATAAGCCGCTGGAAAGGTCGATGCAAGGTGAATATACTATTAGGATAATGTCAGGTCAATAATGCAATCAAAGAACGAGGTACACCTTAATTCATTTACCCACCATTTCATTTTTCATTACTTTTAACATTATTAATGCAAATACAGATCAAAATGGAATCTCAAGTTTCATCAAGTACTGACTTCAATAATGAGTCATGTTGCCAGTCAAATCCTGCGTTTCTTGGGCCGAAACCAGTTATTATGGAATTATGGTCAAACTGGAATTTGAATAAAAAGAGGATCAAACTAGCATCACACTGGTTCGTCTATTTGAGCTATTAAGGCAGTGAGAGTACACTGCATTAATATGTATGACAGATTCCTGGTATGTCTAAACCTTGTTAACCTCTTTTCTATTTGCCATTTCATTTATTTGTCTCTATTTTTGTCTATCCTCTGTTTAGAAATTTCGAATTCATTTGCCTAGAGTATGGTAACGTTAGTTTTTACGCGTGTATTCGATATACTGGTAAAGGATCTCTCCATAATGCCATTTCTTCTAGACCTATGAATTCAAAATATGAGCATTTTATTTCTTTGTTGACTGATACTGCCAAGATGAAGTGGTAATATTTGTTAATGCCATTATACAGCCACATCCTTTGTAGTCCGTAATATACATGGCCATATTTGGTCATTTTACTTACTTTACTTCCCCCTTTGTATGCACTGCAATGCAGTGTATTTCCTATACATAGTAACGGCTTCTTAGATAAGAAACAGACCCAAAGTTTAATTATTATCGATTAATTGATCAGCTGTGACATATAGAAATTCTTTTATCTGCATAATTTGTGCAATGGTACGTTCATTACAAAGTGGGGATCAAAAGGATCTGCAGATGGACAGTTCATCGAAGATCATGGCATAGTAGTTGATTCTAAAGGATATGCCTATGTTGTCGATACTAGAAATGTGAGAATTCAGAAATTCAGTCCTGATGGCCAGTTCTTGACAAAATGGGGATTTCTTGGTTGTGAGGATAACCAGTTCTTGATCCCGCATGATATTGCAATGGACTCGGAAGGTTATATTTATGTCACAGATAGTGGAAATGTACATTTTAGAGAAAAGACAAGTTGTTAAACACTTGCTTCTTATGGCTGAAATGACATTGAATAAATTTAAGGGTTCTCAATCTTGCAGTTAGACTAAAAATAACGATGGGCAGATAAGAGAGAGATCATTCTCATCTCCGTCAGTTTCAACCTGAAGAACTTCGCCCCACTTGCCAAATCTAGCCATACTTACGACGACCTCCAGATGCATAAGAGCTTTTTAACCTTCATTAATTGAATTGCTAGAGGCAACCACTACGAATCCTCCTCCCATTAATAGATGGCCCATATCGTGGTCATTGCCAAAATATGTTCCTTCTTCTGGGAATATTACGTCAAGGCCTGCTCCTGCACCTGGTGCTATTATAGTTTCGTAAATTTTTGATGCGGAGCTACCCGTTAGATTTTTACCTGTAGCCAAATTGTTATTAATAAGGCCGCCAGCAAAATTGAAAGCCAAATAATCTCTTGGTCCCGCATTGACGACGTACCAACGAGTCAATTCTCCAGTCTTTACTTTGAATACTTCAGAATTCTCATTCACTGGAAGTTTCGTCTGACCACCAAAAAAAGGAATATACTTGTACGCCATACCATTTGTTAGTATCAGATCCGGTCTGTCTGCAATAAATTTGTCAATACTAAATGAACCTATTTTTCCATTAGTACCTTTAAATAAACCAGTATCGGCTGAATTGTACAGCTCACTAAATACCATATAAAAGTCTCTTGCATGACTTTCGTTAAGAGAATGCACTACTATTTCTCCATACATCCCGCTGGCCATATGTTCCCATATTCCGTTAAGATTGTCCCCGTCACAATGGTACATGAATACGCCAGGATAATCCACCCTCATTGTCCAAGTTTTATTGGCGCCTGGTTCCACACTTCCAGATAAGGCTTGACTCGGGCCGTATCCGGCATGGAAATCAAGACTATGAACACCATCTGCCTGATTTACAAGTGTAATCTCTAAGATGTCTCCTTGATTGATAGAAATTAACGGCCCAGGTATCGTGCCATTAAAAGTCATTGCATGATACAAGACACCTCCTGGTTTGAGCTGACTGTCGGGAGCTACTTGGACTATTGCGTCATGAGCAAACAATAAGACTCGTTTTGTGGTAGCCATTGGAAATCTATCAACTTGACTTTGTAGTCCTGTTGATTCTGCTGATTCTGCTGCTGGTAGCATTAACGAATAAGAACCCTGAACACCTAGAAATAAGAGGTATAGTATAACGGCGATAAGAATTCCGAAATCTCCTAGTACACAATTCATCGTAAATCATAGACACTATCATTCTCTTAAAGATGGTCATTCTTCGTCGAAGTTGCATGCTGAGAAATATTTGATTCGCAGATGGATATTGATATATCTCCTATTCTCTATGCACGAAATGATCATATGAATCCTGGCTTTTTTCGCTAGTCCGCCTTTCGGGCAGCATACCTATTCAAGTGTCCCCTCTCCGAACTTTCTGAAACTACTCTTCTTCCCTGCTATAATAAAGCATAAAAAATGCTTATAGACTAGTGGTATATAACCACGTAATGACATGACTCGAGTAAGAAATACTTTAACGTGCATTCTATCTCTGTTAACTGGCCTTTGTTTGGTTTTTGCATTCCTAGGTTCAACAAACTGGTCAAATAAGGTAGTTTATGGGAGTAGCTGCGATACCAATGGTGGGCTGATACCGGATCTCCGAACTGTAGTCCCTCAACACTTACAGATAGTCAACCAACAACAACGAGAAATACTGAGACTTACAAATGGTATCGCAAATACTGGTGAGGGAGCATGGCAAATGGTGCCTGTTATTCCGGCAGATAAAAACTCTCCTCAAAAGGCAAACCAGCAATTTCTAGACTCGAGTGGAAACATTGTGGCTACATGTCCGACGGATAGTGAATCTGTCTATCACCCAGCACACAAGCATTTCCACATAAGTGGTGTTGCAAGTTTTGCAGTTCGCTCAGGATCAGTTGGTGGTCCTTTGGTAGGTGATTCATTGAAGGTTACATCGTGTCTTATAGATTGGGTTAGACTTGAAGGAAATTCACCAGATAGCGAAAGGGGTTATTCCTCATGCGATTCAGGAGTTCAAGGGATCACTCCTGGCTGGGTCGACCAGTACCATATGGCTTTAGAAGGTCAGTCCATAGATATTACAGGATCTCCTCCAGGGACTTACTATCTTGTAAGTGAAGCGAATACTGGGAGTAAAGAGAATCCAACTAGGTTCTTTATTGAAGAAGATTATAGCAATAATAAGGCATGGGTCTCTTTTGATCTCGTTCGCGATAGTAACGGAAATGCAAAAATAAAGATTACGGGTCATTCACCATGTAGCGGTGGACTTTGTGGCGAAGATTTCCCGAACAGGTAACTAAAATAAACCATCTTTTTGCTTGCAACTGATTGCCTTACCGGCTTAGACGGGTTGAATTGAAATTCGGTACTTACGTGCTGTGGTGTCGGGGTGGGGCAATAAGTAAAATTGTTAAATACTCCCAGATCGTATCAAAATCTAGAATTCAATACGATTAAGGAAACAATAAAAGTGAAATGCTACTTTGACAGGTGCAAATGAAATAGGAAAAAGTACAACCAATCCATCCAACCATCTAGTTAGGCGACCTAATGAAACTCACAGGACTAGAGTGGTGATCTTGACAGTGATTTGCATAGTTGTTATTAATACTATGTTAATTTTAAGTTCAAATGATTTACGTGCAGTTATGATCGACATCACTGCTGTAATAACTTCAGGCGCCGCGTTAATTGCTTCTGTAAGCGGAATATTGATAAGATACGTTAGGAAAAGTGTGGAAAACGTACATATTTGGCTTCTTGTCGGATTGGTCTTCTGGTTTGCTGCGGAGGTAACATGGGCCTATACCAGACAGATGCTTGGGATAGACCTTCCCTATCCTTCCATTGCAGATGCCTCTTGGATCTCCGGATATGGCTTCCTTGCCTTTTATCTATATAAAATCATGAGGAGGATAACAGTAGCAAACCCAATTGATAAAAGTCTAGTACTTTTGGTATCTGTAGCAGTATCATTATTACTAGGATACATATTGAATTTAACTTTTGGAGTCGCTGAAATTCTAGGTTTCCAGGAGGATGTATTAGGCCCAATTGTAAGTCTAAGTTATCCAATTCTAGACGGCATATTATTGGTCCCATCTTTGGTCATACTTTGGAGCCTACGTAAAGGTGATCCTTCTACTTTTAATTGGGTGCTTATGTCCATGGCTTTCGCGCTGCTAGCCATAGGTGACATAGGATTTGGATATAATTTTGCTCTTGCCCCTGTCTTGGCTGAAGAATCTGAGTGGATCTGGGCTATCTTTTACAACACGGGGTACCTATGTATAGCCTTCAGCATTCTTTATTCATTTACAAGTGACAGGCGTATCCCTAGCAACATTGAAGGTGCTAAAGACTTATTGGCAAGACCATGATGCAACTTGAATGGTTAATTTTGTCCTAGTTCTCAAAGTCTGTTGAATGGCATTCTGTTCAGTTCAATTTAGGCTCTCTTTTGTTGCGTATACGTGCAATAATACGTGCAATAATTTTAACAGAAATGGATAATAAGATCTCTTAAATTATCAATCTGACAGCCGTGTCTAAATATTCAGATTTTTTTGTAAAAGCTATTTTACTAGTGACCACTATTACATTGATAAGCACATTTACATTAACAAGTACAGTCCTACCTCAGATGACGTATGCACAAGGGGGTGGCATGCAGATGTCATCAAGCGATACTTCTGGCATGCAGATGTCATCAAGCGATAATACTGACACTGACTCTGATTATCCTCGAGATTCATTCACTGCTACCGGTGAAATAAGCTCCCTAATCATTACTGTTCCCGAAGAAGGGTTCGATATTAGTACTGCGTTTAAAGTAATTCTTACTGGGGAGTGGAATCTCAATGTGAAAGACGGGAACGTAGCAAATTTTGCCGCCAACTTCATTGCATCTCCTATAGACGGCTCTAGGCCACATACTCATCAGATTATGAATTTTAGATCAAATAATGATGATGCAATAGTCTTGCTGCAAGGTAATAATGCATCAATCAATGGGAAAGTTGACATAAAAATAAATGGTGTTAATGTATGGGAAGGTGCAGACATAGAAATACAAATTTTGAATGGTAGTACTATTACTATTGATCCTGATGATGCTGATACCGACGGACACTTTGGTGATCAAACAGTAAATGGCATTGTCACACGTATAATTTCTTAGGACAGCTTTGTGATCAATAATCTGATTACTAAGAAGAGGGCCTTTTGAATTTGTGTACTGGATTCAGATTCATGTGGAGCGCTTCTCTGTACTAAAATGAATATCAAATCAGATTTCATCCTTCAATGTCTTGAGCACTCTATTATTGGGACTAAGTGCATCTGCTTGCTCCGTTGAGTAATCGATAAAGTTAGTTGCAGTTATTATGCCTACAGGTTTGTCTCCATCCTTAACTAGGATATGTCGTATTTTCCTCTGTAACATTAGATTCGCCGCCGTTTCCATAGACGAATTCAGGTCAATTGTAGACAAAGGACAAGTCATAAGATGTTGTACTTTAAACTCCTTGCTGAGAACATCATGAATGCAAACGCCCCTTGCTATGTCCCGCTCAGTAAGGATTCCTATAGCTACTCCGTCCTTGTCTACGACCACTAGTGAACTTACATTTTTATCTACCATCTTCTTGGCAGCCTCTTTAGCACTTTCAGAAGTTCTAATAGTCTCTAATTTAGTTGACATTATGTCACTTACGTACTTTGTCACTACTCTGTCACAGCTCTTTAAATTGTCAAAGCTCAATATATTTTTCGATTTCTACCAGGAAAATACCTATCAGGAAATGATCCTTCCACGAAATTCATCAATTGCATCTACCTTGGGCATTTCGGATCCTACTGCGACTAATTGAACGACTAATGAATAATCTCCGTTGGGAAAGTTACCCTGAATGTGGTAAGCTCCAGTAATTGGATCTGAAAAGTCGGGCCCATAAACAGTTGTTTTATTCGTATTGCTTTTAATTAATTCGATTTGCAAATTGGGGCCAAGCGAAAAGAAATTCTTAGAAAAAACGTTTTCCATGTCGCTATTTAGAATCGTAAGGTTATAGGTAAGAGGAGTTGTTTCTTCAACAGTCACTGTAGTGGGTTCAATCTTCATGAGTGTCCTATCATTTTGTGTAGTATTAAAAGTCCATAAGGAATGCGTGCCGTTCGAGACAATGTCGGAACCAGTGCTAAACTTGAAGTTATGCCCTTGCTCGTAAGCAGAGCTTACGTAAACTGATCCGGTCCTCCACGGGTGAATCAAACAATGATACAAAAAGTTACCAGATCCGTCAAACGTATATTGCGTAAAGGACGTGTAAGGTATTAAACCTGAATTGAATTGTTTACCAGAATCAGGTGAACCAGGGGGTCCACTGGTAACAGTATGCGGTTGACTTGGGTCATCATTGAACCAAGCGACTGTCGTACCAGTAGGAATAGCAATATTCTGCGGGTAATAATGCAGCGTGTTATTTTTATCTGCGGCTCCAGGAACAATCCTAATCAGATATGTTGGTAATGTCTCCTTTTGCGAAGGGAGTAAGGAAAGTTGTGCAAAGACTTGGTGAGACATAGAGTAAATTAGGGATGCCACAAGTAGACCTAGAAGTAAATAAATTTTCATTACCCATTCCAAATCTGCTAGTCAATATAAAGACTATGATTGCAGTGTATTGCAGTGTCATATCTGGACCTTAAAGTTTACTAAGTGGTGGATATAGTTAAAAGGAAAGGAAATAGCGAGGCAAGCGATATTAGAAATGGGCTGCAAAAATATTTGCGTTAGCTTTGAAACACATATTCTCGGTCCCAATAAAGAACATTATGGCGAAAACAGAAAGAGGTGTTCTGAATGCTATCTCTACATCAACTGGAATGGTTCCAGATGTCCGTGTTGTCATAGCCAGCTAAGAACAAGATCACGAAACAGAAAATACAAAAATTTTAGAAGAATGTGATGATATGTTTGTAAGAGATTAGAATAAACTAAGAGATTAGAATATACTGTAGTCTGAAATTTCCCCCGAACTTCGTATTAGTAATTCCAAATTGTCATGTGTGAGAACTTATATTTTTATTTATTCTTTACGATTCTCACGTGCTCGTACTGTCCTTAGAGCAATCGTTACAGCTAATTCTATAATTACTGCTCTCAAGCGATCCCGCCAAGAAGCCTATAGTCCTATTGCAAGAAGAGCAAATTAACTCTGACGTACAACCTTTATGATAAAGATCACCGCCCACAGTGACCGTTGACTGAGTCTTCTCAAAGGGCATACCGCATCTGAAGCAATGACTCTCCATGTGAAAAAAACATTCTTTACACCTATTTCTGCTTTTTGGTACCGTGCTTTCTGAAATTAATAAATTATCCCATTTTTATTGGAATAACGCTATGATAGACAACGACTGTAGTAGGAGATCCTAGCTACTGTCTGGATTTTTTCGAGTAGTATTATTGGTGTGTGATGTGTGGAGTATGCAGTTAACCCCACTCGCTAATCCCAGTCGTGTCTAAGTCTTTCCGTACAAGCTATGCCTTTGTCAGTCAACGATACAGTATTACCTTGAATAGAGAAATACCCCTTCGTCTCCCCATATTCGCCTAGCACTCTTAGCAAAAATTGATCAGTTTGTTTTAGTATCGGTAATCTTGTTGCTTTAAAACTTTGTACGTCAAAAACCTGTCTAGTTGTCAAAGCTTGCTGATGCCTATCAACAAGCTCTTCCATAAAATTCCATATTAGAATTTTCTTGTCTCTAACACAGAGTCGGCCCATGGGATAACTTACTTGAACTATTATATTGCTTGTATGAGCACACTGCAATGCAATGCATAGCACTGGCGAGGCTTCTATGTGCTTTTTTGTGAAGCTGACTTCAAGATTAACCATACAAAGGATATATGTTAGTCTATCTTCCTTCGATTGATAATAATTGGGTTCTCAGGATGCCGATCAGGGTTTGACTAGTTCGACTCCCAAAAAGTCTAGAAGCATAACTTTTAGGGTTGACACTGTAACAATTGAAGAGCTGCAAAGGGAGGCTGATTTGAAAGAGATTTCTCTGAATGTGCTAGTTAATCAGGTACTTCGAAGGTATGTTGAATGGGATAGATACGAGGGCAAGCTTGGAATGATGCCTGTTCCAAAAGCCATGTTGACTACTTGTCTTGATAAGACAATGGAACTCGCGAGAGAGGCAGGTATTAAAGAAATCGATTCCTACAGAGACCGTATAGCGCGACAGAGTGCAGAAGCAGCATTCAAGCTAATGAAGGATTCTGTACTGTTTATGAAGAAAAAATACAACTTATGGACTGTTCTTGGTGTCCTGCAAGACTATATGAAAATATCTGGAATAACCTCCGATCATACTATAGAGGATAACAGAAGTCACGTATTTATTATACAACACGAACTGGGTGAAAATTGGTCGTTCTTTGCAAAGGAACTCTTGACCTTGATATTTACCAATTTGGCAGAGACTAAGGCCAATATAAGCACTACTCCAAACATAGTCAAGGCCGAAGTTTTGCTCTAATCAACGTCCAGCTCGATCGTATCTCTGCACTGCTTTGGAATGCACTGCAGCCTTAATCGATATATATCACTTCAGGAGAATAAGAAATTGCCGAAGGTGATTAAAAATTGTCCTATGATGGTTGCAAAAGTGTAGTTAAATTGAAGGAAACTGTTGTGCGCGATTACTTCACCAGGCTGCGGCGTGGCGATGTAGATGGTCTAATAAGAATGTTCTCAGGAGACGCCATTGTACGCGAACCTTTCAGTAAATTGAAAACTCTTAACGGTAAGACCGAGATTGAATCGTTTCTTAAGGTTGTTATTATGGCTAACGAGGGCATGCATCAAGAACTAGTAATTGCAAAAAGGGACCGAGAGGCATCTGAAAATCAGATAACAGCAATCGTTACTTTTCGCAAGGGTAGCTCAATTAAGTGCAGATTCGTATTTGAAATAAATAGATCTCAAGATTTAACATTAGGAATGATCCAAAGTATTGATATTACTCTTGTAGATTAGTTCGGCAGAAATTTTAGGTTAGCTATAAATAAACTTAATTTAAAATATTCTACCTTCAACCAGCATTTGCCTAAGAATGATCTGCTATCCAATCTCCAACTTTAGGCCAGAGTTCTTTATGTGCCCGTAGACTGGTAATTGTACCTACGTGGCCGGAATCGAATTCTAGAGTAGTCTTATCCTTGCTGCCTATTGCATGACCGATTGCTCTACTGGAATCAGGAGCTACGAGATCATCTCTTTTTGCTAGAATATTGAGGGAGGGCACAATAATATTTTTTAAATTTATTGTATGTTTGTTTCCTATTTTCATCATATTTTTGACAAGTAGGTTATTTTGGTAACAATCATTTACAAATTGCCTGTATATTTCTCCTATAACTGGTGGACTATCATACAGCCACATTTCGGTCGCAATGAACTCAACTATAGATTGAATATCTCTTGGTTCTTCAAAAAAATGTGGATACTTGTGAACATAGTCAATAGGACTCCTTAGTGCAAAAGCAGCATTTAGCATTATACTAGGTACATTACCGAACGTATCTATTAGAGAGTGTACTTTCAATTTCTTAGTCCAGAGGCTGAGCAAACCATCGTCAAGACTGAAGTCGACCGGAGTTGATAGGGTGATAAGGTTCTTGACTTTTTCAGGATACAATGCCGCATACATAAGTGCAAGATTACCTCCCCAGCAATAGCCAAATAGCGACACCTTATCAGTGCCTGTATGTTCTCTTATCTTATCCATAGACTTGTCTAGATAATTATTTAGATAGTACTCTAATGTTAAATCTTGATCATAGGCACTAGGAGTTCCCCAATCTGTAGCGAACACATCCAGTCCTTTGCCAAGTAAAGAGTTAACGAGACTGACTTCAGGCAGTAAGTCGAGTATGTAGTGTCTGTTAATGAATGCGTATATAATTAGAATAGGAGCTTTGGAATTCATTCTTTCAGGCTCAGATTTATAATGATATAATGAAAATTTTCCTTCAGAGTAAATCTCATGAGAGGGCGTTCTCCACAAAGCGTCTCTTATAGGCTCGATAAACAAATTATTCCAAATGGATGTGATATTTGACAAACTTTGATACCATTGACCTATTCCATTTGTTTGTGCTAATTTAGAATAGCAATCTATGGATTTGGAAAGCGATTGTATAAAGGGTCCTTCTCTAAAACTCTCCTCAAATGTGTCCCGACAAGTTGAGAGCCAGATTCTTTCTGCCTCCTTCAGGCTACTGAAATTTTTATATTTGGAAATAAAATTTGCATTAGTTAGATAAACGCCTGCAAATATATTTGCAAGTCTGGCATAAAAATCTGCTAGGCTTAAACACGAATCCCAAAGTGTTTTTGATGCATAAAGTGAGAGTGTAAGTAGGTTCAAATTGACTATGTTATCGGTTATAAGTTAATTAATATCAGCATATCTTTTCGGTTTCTCCTTCCCAGAATAAAATTGTGACATGCTACACTTTTGGAAGTAATCCAAACATATAATCACTGAATCTCCCAAAATATTCTTTAAACTCCGCAGTAGCATTTTCGTCAACGAATCTGTTTAACAGTTCTTGACTCTTGCTTAATTCCTTAAAGATATCCTTCTCTGTCACAATCCCTTGTAGCTTATTGTTATTATCTGTCACAACTAACCTTCTGATATCACGGCTGTTCATAATTTGCATTGCCTCTTTTATGGAAGCATTGGGACGAATAGAAATTACTGGGCTACTCATGTAGCCAGTCAGGGGTTTTCGTAGATCTACTGTCAGCCTACCCATGATTCGTAAAATGTCTCTTTCAGTGAGTATTCCAACTGGCTGTTGTTCATTATTCTGGATTTTTACTATAACAACACAACCTATCTTATTATCATTCATAACCTTACAGGCAGCCATAATATTTTGATCTTCTGTCT
Source organism: Nitrososphaeraceae archaeon (assembly GCA_036558405.1). GTDB lineage: Archaea > Thermoproteota > Nitrososphaeria > Nitrososphaerales > Nitrososphaeraceae > TA-21. The sequence continues at coordinate 76,147 of DATBFR010000021.1, forward strand.
CAGTTTTCACTGCAGTGTTCATAATACATGAAACCGGTATTGATTCCAGGCTCACAACAAAAATACATTGGTATATCTCATTATTTATCTTTACCTCGCCCAACCTAGAATTAGCCCCTAGTTTAATTTTTTGTTTGTTCTAACTGACATTAGCGATATTTGCATTTCCGCATTTAGACGTATATAATGTTACTCTATGAAGTAACCCAGTACTATGTTCTGTAAGTTCATATGTATATCTTTTTTGGATTGAGAACTACCTTCCTTTGCGCGTCCCTCACGGCCTTTCCTAACATAAAAGCCTTCTTTCCCCTTTTCTCTATAATTCCCAATGTTAGCTCTGCTTCTTCCTTTGGTACACATACGCACATGCCTATTCCCATATTGAAAACCCTATACATTTCAGAAATGCTTATTCCTCCTTCTCTCTGAACCATCCCGAAAATAGGGGGCGGCTCAGGTAAGTAGTCAATAATATATCCATAATTCTTGCTGGTCCTACGAAGATTGCTCAATCCGTGACTTGTGACATGAGATACGAGTTTTATATCAATGTTCTCGGTTATCAATTGCATTATCTCTTGAACATAAATTAAGGATGGCTCCAAAAGTTCTTCACCCAGAGTTCTCCCTAGTTCGTCGTAATACCGGTGGACATTTTTGCCCGCGTCAAGTGCTTTTCTGGCCAAAGTAAGGCCATTGCTATGTATGCCCGAACTTGCAATACCTATCAGTACGTCTCCATCCTTTATTTTGTCGCCCACTACGATACTCGAAGGGTCGACTATTCCAATGCAACAACCGGCCAAGTCAAATCCTCTATCATATACTGCACTATTTACCATCTCTGGCATAATTGCGGTTTCTCCTCCCACTATACTCACCTTCGCAATATCTGCACCCCTTGCGAGTCCTTTCATGATTTCCTCAATCCTACTCTGGTCTGCCTTGTGTAGGGCCAAATAATCGACAAATGTAGTTGGTTTTGCACCAATACAAATTACGTCATTTACATTCATCGCTATGCAGTCAATTCCGACAGTATCATACTTGTCCATAAGTTGTGCAATGAAAGTTTTTGTTCCTACACCGTCAGTCTTGATTGCCACACATTTATTATCGTCAAGCTTAATTACTGCTGCATAATGATCTTCTAGAGGAATGTTTTCAACTAAATCCTTGTTATAGCCCAGCGTGCTCCGAAATAGTTTCCATAAAAAAGGCATTGCTTTGTCTTCCGTATAAGTGTCTACGCCTGCTGAAGAATAGCTATTAGGGGATTTCATTTTTATTAACCTGACAACAGTCAATACCTGCCCCCAATTAATACCATTTCTCTTTATAAGAACTCTCAACGTATATCAGTAATTTACTTTAACCCACGGCTAGCTTATCTGGTCTAGGAGCTTCTTTTCACTTCCTAATATGCTTGTAGATGAGCTATTGTAGTTTCTAGAGTCCTGCCCTATGATACTAATTAAGACAGAAAACTGGAGATGTAAAAGAATGAATAATTGAGTTTTGGTCTGATATAAGAGGCTACACTTAAAGGCAAGAGTACGCATATTTTCTGTGATGACACTTACCGTTAGTGACTTTATGAGAAAGAGAATAGAAACTATTCAAGAAACAGCATCTATTCAAGAAGCTGCAAAGAAAATGAAGGACAAGAATGTAAGTTCCTTAATGGTCCTTGATGGAAGTGGAAAACCTACTGGAATAGTTACTGAGCGCGATATAGTTAGAAAGCACTGTGTTGGTGACTTGCATACCAGTGAAGTTACTTTGAAAGAAATAATGTCATCCCCTCTTATAACGATTGACTCTAGGTCGCGCGTGTCAGTAGCAACCGATTTAATGTTAAAGAATAATGTGAGGCATCTTCTTGTAATAGATGAGAAATCGGAGGATGCGAGCAAACCTCTTGGTATGATTACGCCACTCGACTTTACGAAAATAGAAGAATATTCAGGCGATGATGGACACAAAGACAGCATTGAAAAGATACTAGAATATTACATCTAATCAAGATTTTTCGTAGGAGGGGAGCATACCATCATGGGGTGCTTATTAACTTACTTGCAAGGAGCATATTCATAAATCATAATCCACCATCATCTAAAGTTGATTGAGCATATGGACAGATGATAAATTTAAACCAGGTACAAATAATTGCAGAACTGAAGAATCCAAGTTCATACCCTCATCCTGTGTCTCGCATTAGTGTAATAGAAACTCACATATCATGGGTTTTGCTTACAGGGCACTACGCGTATAAGATAAAAAAACCTGTAAAATTTGGAGGCGTTCTTGATTTTTCAAGACTCTATTTAAGGAAAAAATTTTGCCAAGTGGAAGTACAACTAAATCGTCCACTCTGCGGAAAGATGTACCAAGGGGTAGTAAAAGTCGTATATTCAGGCAATCGATCAAAAATTGTGAATTTATCAAATCCAGCTAAGGCGATAGAATATGCTGTTAAGATGATAGAGATACCACAAGAGTACCGTATGGATAATCTATTGCGTAGAGGTAAGATAAGCTCTGGTTCAATTCTCTTGTTGATAAAGAAACTCGTCAAATTTCATGGTGATGCAAAAACTGATAAAAGAATTGCAAGGTACGGGAGCCCAACTTCTATAGAATGGAAGATTACTGAAAATTTTGAAACTCTCTCCAAACTGACGAATTCGGGTGAGGTTTACGCTCACTATCTTATGCATTTTCTGAAAAATAACAAAGGATTATTTCGTACACGTATGAAGGCAGGGAAAATAAAAGAAATACATGGGGATCTATATCTGAAAAATATATTCTTATTTAAAAATAAATTCTATTTATATGACAGAATTGAATTCAATATGCCTCTGAGATATGCAGATGTTGCCGAAGACATAGCGCATCTTAGCATGGATCTGGATCTCCACCGAAGAGGTGACCTAAGTCAACTTCTTATTTCAAAATATGTGAACGAATCTGGCGACACAGGGCTAATGAATATTATATATTTTTTAATGTGTTACAAATCATGTATAAGGGCCAAGGTCGCTATGTTTCGTGCTACTCAATCTATTACGGAGAAAAGAGGTCAGAGCAAGAAACTCTATCATGATTGTAAGAAGGAAGCTCTCATGCATTTTGCCTTAGCACGAAAGTATATGAAAATGTCCAAAGAAAATCTTGGTCATACCAATTAAATTAATTTTCAGACTGGTTAAGTTACTAAGGCAGCCTAATTTTCCGTTTTTACCTAAGTTCCAAGTTCCATTGACGCTGGTTTAAGGATCATTAGGCAAAATTTTTACCAGAATTATGCATCCAACTACGATAGCAAGAATACTTAAAATTAAGAACGAGATAAAGAACGAAGTTATTTCGCTCAATGTTTTCTTAACTAATTAAGAGTAGCGACCAATCGTTTCCTGTTACAAAGAGAAAGATTACCCAGAGTGCTACCAAACATTCCGATTACATCAGTAAAATACAGAATTTCATAATTCGATCTAGAATATGGCATATTAGTAACGATATTTAGAAATCTCATCCACGATAATTCTAAAATTAATTGAGTATTTACGGTCTACGGGTACTATGCATGATAGTGCATCTAACTCTGCACAATAGCGTTGAACTGGGATTAAGGAAGCTATTGCCATACTAAGAGAATAGGCAAAATCTTGAAAGAATCGCATGTTAGTAGATAGCTGGTCACTTCGACTCTAAATCTGAACTAATAAAACTTCTTAGAATAGTTTAATCTATTTTAAAAAAATCATATCGGGAATGTAGGCACTAAGATTTTTGGAACAATAAAAGTTGTAAGATGTCACCGATGTCATATTTTTGGAATTCGTCAGCTTCTAATTTTTATTATTTTACCTGTTTGTAAGTCAACTAATCTGCGATAGAGGCCTGGATTATCAGCTCTGATCTTCTTGAGACTATCCTTTAACCTACACCTCATGCATTTTTCAGTCGAACCATAACAAAACGGACATTTGACTCGGCTTGTCCTACATTTATTCACCTTTCGCATTGTACCCTAGTCCTATGTGAACATGATGTCCGAGACATTGAGAAGTAGAAATACATAAATTTGATTATCGGGTGGATCATTTTGATCAACCATATCTAGTTGAGAGTTATATTTGCTCCATAATGTTCATGTGCTAGTTCCTTTGTTGCGTATTGCCTGTCATATCAACATCGATTATGGTTCCCAGTAAGAAATAGCAGTGGTTTGCTTTCAATTTCTATAGCTGCAGCATCCACTACAGCATTTGGATGATTCATACACTTCGACTGCACTCGTGACGGCAGCAAATGTGTTTGTGTGTCATGGCATTATTGATTTACAGTAACATCTTTTATTAGGTAATGATACGATAATTAAAATAGGTTTAGTCCTATTTTCTCGCATACCGCGCAATTCAGAATTTATCTCTAGATATTATTTTCCACTGCCTGATTAGCAGAACCAATTGCAAACCTGCATGCGTAGAATCAGCTTAGTAATTGACATTTCATAAGCTATTCTTTTAAATTAAATGGCATCACTTTAATATTCTCAAAGAACTAACATAGAAAATTTATTTAGGTCGATTTGAAATTGCCCATAGTATGTCTACGAGTGCAGAACTTAGTGGCTTTGACCATTATAGGAAAACATGTTCAATGATATTTGGCAATGCCACCCATTCCCAACTTAAATATCTTAACGCATCGATAGAGTTGCAGCAGACTTTACTTACTTCTTGTGATGGTATTGTCTCAAATCAACTGAAATGGATTGAAAACTACACAAAACAGAATAAAGATAGTCGCTTGCCAATAGATGGGTTTCTTAAAGGCTATACTTCAGTCATAAATTTGTATATGAATTACGTCTCCCATTATTATGATTTTGCGACAACAAATATCACGCTTTTTACCAAAGGAGTGGAGGCACTCAATGATTATTTTATGGGTCTGACTAGGAATAGGGCAGAAATGGAAGGATTGCCACTTTCTGAAGGAAGCTGATACTCCGTCGTCCGCTCACGTTTAACTATCAGACGGAAAATAGGAGTGAATTGAAATCGCAAAAACCTTACTCTTTGGTTTCAGTCTATTCTAGTAGTAGTTTGTAGAAATAAAGTCACAGGCTTGTGTCTGAATAATAAATATTATAGCCTCGATTAGACATGGTCCGTCTAACTTCTACTTGAGAAATCCCTACGGATTGTCTTCATAACTATATCCCACGGGGTAATGATATTATTTTCAGACAATAATGCTGGAGTATAGATACTGCTCAACAACTTGGCAGCTTTGCTTACGGTTTCTGATTGAGATACGTACGAGGCCGGAATCATATCAAGAGAATTGACTTTTATGCGATCAAGAGGTGTAGGCCAATCCTCTCCGCTAATGATTTTCTTACCCTCGTAGCTGAAAATGAATTCCAAAACTTTTCGATCATTTATGATAAAATCCGCATTTCTGTTGTGGGGATAATCGCTTCCGGGAAAAACCAAATTTCTAATCCTATTTTTCAGCATTGACTCTATCGAATTCTTGAGTGTCTCATCCCCGCCAAGTCTGCAAACAGGAGATTCAATTTCTTTTATCGGTGTGGATAAATTTGCTTCCAAGATCAATGGCAACAGGTCCCGAATCCCAATAGATCCGATCAAGCTATCCTTAATCGTAATAGGTGCGAAACCAAACTTTGTTTTCTCAAACAAACTAAGCAAGTCATCTAATGATGAATCAATATTTACCGCCGAAGCATCACTAATCATTATGTCCGAAGCCGTAATTCTCATGAAATCATTATTATTACTATTCGCAGAGCTTACTAAGAACTCCAAGATTTCTTTCCCGCCAATCATTCCAATAAGTTTCCTATCTTCAGCAACTATCAATCCATCAACTAACACTTGATGCCCTGTTGCAAGATAGGTGGCCAGCTGGGGAAATGGTGTATCTGGTAAGACAGACAGATAGGGGCGTCGGAATACATGGGAAATGATTTTGTATATTTTGGCATCCAAGTCTAGTACTTGTCCCATACTGTTCTGTACGTAGTCAAAACTAATATTATTTATTGATGTGCGAAGTTTGTTCCTTATATTTTTCTATCCGCTTTTCTTTTCAGATGTTATCAAGTGAGAAATTCAAGAAAAGCTTAACGCCCCCGTATCTTAACGATTTACTGCAATGCAGTGCAATCATGTATTTAGAAATCAGACAGTTGGTAATCGCATCTAAGTTTTTTCTTAGGCAATATACTAATAGATGTTGTTAACAGGCGCATTCCAATTGTCAAAGAGCCATACGTAATACTTAGCTCACTCAAAACGCAACTGCTAAAAATATTTGGGAAAAATCTAGTTCGGAATGCACCTCGTTAATACTTAGTTAATACAAAATAATACCTTTTCCACCCTTCTAGAACTCGACTATTTATAGTTATAACAGCGTAATCTGCTCTAATTCTAATTCAAGTTTCTACTGTAGGAAACGTTAATATTAAACAATACACAACCCTCAATTCCTATAAGTAAATCAAAAGAATAAGTATGTCACTTGAGAGAGTTTTGCTAAAACAGGGGCAATTTTATTTTATTTATGATGGGATAACTCGCGACTTTGTAGTTGAGGATAAGACCAAGAGAGGACTTGCCGTGTTAGAAAATAGTCTTGATGGCGATATTGTAGCCGATAAGGGACGGTTTTATGATGGCAATGGCAGAGGTCATGTAGTACCGATAAGGTGGTATTTCCCCAAGAAAAATTACCCTCTTGAACAAGTATGTAAATTTGCCGATGCGTTAGACAGTCGTTACAGAGCGATAATGGAAGATACATGTCCAGACTATTGATGCCAATACCAACCCACGACAATGATATTAGTTTGACCATGGACTGGAAGGATATCCATTCATAGCTATTTTTGGATAATTTATAGTGGCCTTCTGAGCCGTGAAGACTTCATTATCTTGCAACCAGCACCGAAGTGGAAGCATACTTTACAACATCTGCTGCGGTACTTCCAAGCAGCATTCTCTTGATACCAGATAATCCTTTGGTAGCCACTATAATGAGATCCACTTTTGTTTGATCAGCAAACTTGACGATCTCCCGAGCCGGTGACGTAGGGGTTGAGATTACGTTACTTTCTATAGGTACTCCTAACTTTTTGGCTCTATCGTGTATTTGTACGAACCACTTTTCTACTTCGTCTTTTGATTTTTGAGATAAATTTTTTGGCACGAGACCAAATACACCAGACGAATGTCCCACTTTGGTCAATGTGGGGATGATGTGAAGCACGATAAGCTCAGACTTGAACTGATGTGCAATCGAAAGACCGTAGTCAGCTGCGTTAAAAGATGGTATTGAACCATCTATCGCAACGAGTATTTTCAGAATTGCCCGCAAAAAAACACCTAAAACGTAGTCAACGATAACTAATTTATTCTTATTTTCTCAGTTGTTTGTTATACATCTCCTTTCGCTCCATCGATTAGAGAATATTTGAATTAATTGGGATTATTCTTAAACGAAAACAGGATCTTAATAATTTGAATTTACCTAGACTCGGACGATGAGGAGTATCTCCTCATCAACTTAATTATAATAGTATGACTTAGTTGGCATTGGATTATCCCTAATATTGTTTATTTTGCGCTCGGCCTGGGACTATCTAGCTGCACATTTCAAGAAAATCAGGTATATGGTTAATCTCTACGATCGCTTTCAAAATATCTCTGCTTGAAATAATGCCAACTATCTTTTCAGAGTCTTTGCTCTTGGTAATTACTGGAAGTCTTCGAATCTTTCTTGCATTCATTATGTCTATAGCCGATGATAAGGTCGTATTCGTATTTGTTGTAATTAATGGGGATGACATAAATCGCCTTATCGCCATATTGCCAATAAATAGGTCAGTAGAACCAATCAATTTAACAATATCTCTCTCGGTAATGATACCTATCGGAGCAAGTCCTCCCATAATTCTTTTTACAATTACTAGACAACCGATGTTATTTTCGTACATCTTCTTACATACATTAGATATAGTGGCACTTACTGTAGCTGTAATCACTTCCTTAACCATGTACCTTGAAACTGGTAATGGGTAGCTTTCCATACTGCAAACTTTAAGGCCGCTTTATAATATACTTTTTTAAATGCAGGACCACCCTTTAAGACGGCCTGCATTCAACAACCTTAGTTTATAGAGGCAATTAAGTGAGGTAAAATATGATCTGAAATTAAGTAGTAAGTGGACAGCCATGTCCCGGGAGATTTTCGCATCTCTAGAGAATCGAAAATACTTATTCACAATACAATGCTTCAAACAAACTAGTAGGCACATTGTAATTCCTTTCTACATGCCTCTTGATATACGATGTCAAATCACTGGTTGTAATTACACCTATCAATTCATTATCCTTCTTATTTTCTACTGCAACATGTCTGACTCTGAACTCGACCATCAATCTGGCTGCATCATCGATGGACAGATCCTTGTCTATCTTAAGCAATGGTGCAGACATCATAGACTTGGCAGAAACTTGTTTTGCCGAAAGGTTGTTACGGCATATTTCTCTGAGAAGATCTCTTTCAGTAATGATTCCTACAATTTTATTACTTTCATCAGTAAGCAGTATTGAGCTAATCTTACGTTCTACCATAAGTTTGGCTACGTCTAATGCAGCGCTCTCATCGGGCATAGTTACGATATTTTTGCTCATATAGTTCTCTATTGTCGAAGCAGCATCTGATGAAGTCAATTCTAGATCAGAGTTAGTTTGAATTATTTCGTTATATAGTTAACTAATTAATTGCGACACCGTCTATAACAATCTATTTAGTGCGAAAATAATTATATTGATAGAAGAAATTCAATCAGTAGAATTTGCTAAGTGTTATAATTCTTTATCAATAAAATTTATGAATGTGTTTTGCTATTACCGAGCATGATAGTTAAAGATTTCATGACTCAAAAACTTGAGTATGCTGCAATGACTGATACAATTCACCAGGTAGCCAGGAACATGGCTGAAAAAGATGTTAGTTCAATCGTAATCGTGGATATGAACAACGTACCAATCGGTCTCGTTACAGAAAGAGATATAGTAAGAAAAGCCTGTGCGAAAGAGCGTTTCAATTCCAATTCATTGAAAGTCTCTGAAATAATGTCTTCTTCCCTAATTACAATTGATTCTAGTGCTACATCAGAAGAGGCTGCTAATCTGTTTTTGAAAAATAAGATAAGGCATATGCTGGTGATTGACAAGGAGACTAAAAAAGCCGTAGGTATGATTACACCAATGGACTTTACTAGATACAGAGGATATACAAAGATGAAATCACAAGAAAATAAAAGCACGGAGGAAGCTGCTATTGATAAGATTTTAGAATATTATAGAGAATAAGAAACATCTAAAGCCCTGCATACAAATGTTTCAAATTGGCTAGCTTTCGATTCTTAATTTTTCCGTTGGTAACATATTAGTATTTAGAATTTAGTCAATTTCATTCCAGCCCCATCATAATTCTGCTTTAAAATAATTGAATACTTTTAGCAATTTCTTGCCTTTAATTTGCAATTTAGTATCATGGTAAGTGTCAATAACAGAGAAACGCACGGCAGTGTACACTTCCAGTTAGAAAGTTAGAACAAAAATCGTATGCGAAAAGGAGATCATTTATGAAAAATGTTTTTGAAGTCTTATCTAGCAGGTCCAATTCATATAGGCTAACTAATGTCTAATGTCTTGTACCTTATGTTGGTAGGATTATTTGCAATGTCATTGTTATATGTTGGGTCGATGGCAAATGAGTCCTTGAGGGGTACTATTCTCAAGAACTCAGGTGATCTCATCGAAGCTATTACTGTATTAGATCCGCAATTATCACTAGCAAGTCAAGGAACAGAGATGGGCAGCACCGCACCACAGACAGATGACGTGCCACCAAAAGCTAACGCGGGAGAGGATAGGATAGTCGGTGAAGGTGAAGAGACTATACTAGACGGTTCAGCCAGTATGGATGAAGACGGGACAGTAGAACATTATTCTTGGATATTGGAAGATACCGATGATAATTGCGATCCAGCCGTAGGCAATCTTATAGATCCCAATAAAGCCAAGACTAAATTCGTGGCTCCGAGGGAAATACCTCAGGAGCAATGTACCTACTATTATCAATTAGAAGTTAAAGATAACAATGGCCTTGTCGACAGTGATGATGTTATTGTCAGGGTCAAGAGCGCAAATACAGATATTGTGAACAAACCCCCAGTAGCACATGCAGGAAAAGATAGACAAATACATGAAGGTGAATCTGTTCGGTTGGATGGGACTAGTAGTACTGATGAAGATGGTGACATAGTTTCTTATAGATGGAATATAGAAGAATGGGATGATGAGGATCCACCGGGCAAAATAACCAACTTAAACTCCGCTAAAACAAATTTTGTAGCACCAAAGTTGAAGGACCCCCCTGGGATATATGGAATCGACTTGACAGTTGAAGATAATGATGGTGGTATTGGTTTGGATACGGTTATTATCCGCGTTTCTGCTGAGTCTTCTAAATCAAAAGAAGACAGTGCATCAGATAGAAGGGAGAATGGTGAACGGACATTATCTGAAAATAATGAGTCAAGATTCCAGTCATACTCTGAGAGATCCTTCTATTTGAATCCATTTACACTACTCTGTCGTTACGGCAATCAGACTAGTGAATTGATAGCTTGCAATATACTATGTTGTTCCCAAACAGCTAATTTCACAAATTTCATATCAAATGAAACTCTTAGTGACGAAGAAGAGAAATTAAAACAGTTTCTTAACCACTCCCTTGTCATCTTGGATAACACCACCCTTATAGGCAAGTTGGTCCCTTTTAATGGAACAGAAATAGATATTGCTCCCAACGCAACATCATTACTATCCCCATTCCTAACCCCCAGTAGTTATTCGAAAGTGCCTAATAATTTGTCAGCTTCAAAATAATTTCCTGTTGTAGACAGCTTTGTAATAAGAGCTTGCGATACTAAATATACAACGCTTACAAAAATTAATGTAATTGGTCGACAAGATTCTCCTTCCATATGATGGTTCCGTGCCTTCAGATAGGGCAATCAAGCAGGTAATTGAGTTCACAAAATTGCTGTCAAAGCAACCAACAGTAATTCTTTTGCATGTCATTTCAGAAATACATCTTCCAGCAAGCTACGACTATGGTATGCGCATATCCTATGTCAAGTCTGCATACGAGTATCGAAAAGAGATATATCAACAACTAAGAATGGCGGCTCTGGAAATGCTAAACAGAAAGAAGAATGAATTTGACTCACCGAAAAGAAGCAAGTAATAACCCAAGTGACTACCGGTAATATTGTTAAGCAGATACTTGATATTGCGGCCAGAGAGAATGTGGATTTAGTGGTCCTAGGGAGTGCCGGACTTGGAGGCATGTCAAAACTCAAGGCTTTAGGGAGTGTTTCAAGAAGGGTCAGTGAGAGAGCCAAATGTCCCGTACTAATTGTGCACTAATATGGTTAGTCTTGCTAGATGCCATGAGGTTTAATGACACCTATGCTAGGGGAGTATGGAACCTGCAGCTGATATAATCAACGAAGCGCGTTTTTACCAAGTATGAAAATGGGTGATGCAATAACTTATGTACATGTCGACATATGGAGAATTAAATCACATATTTCAATTTATCATGCACCTCCTTAATTTTAGGCGTCATCTCTATCTTATCAATAGAAAGGGGATATCAGAAATAGAGAAATCAGACAAGAGGTCATTGGACGAAACCGACTCAAAGATAATAAAATTGCTTATTCTTAAGAAAACCAACAAAGAAATTTCACGAGGTTTGGACATTCCATTAAGTACCGTACAACGCAGGACTAGAAATATTCTCCAAAGTGGGATTGTGACGGTGAAAATTCTGCCCGACTATAAACAAATGGGCTTCAAGAAGGGATTATTGCACATATATCTAAATAATGGGCACATAAGACAGGCTGCATTGAAATTTTCAGAGATGCCTGGCATTTTGAGCTCATCAATTCATGTGGGAAATTCTGATATCGTCTGCGATTTCATTTACACTAATAATGAACAGCTTATAGACACAATTTCAAATCTCAAACTATTGCATGAAGTAAAAAATGTATCATGGTCAGAGCAGGTGTATTCTATTGATACCGATCCCAAAAATATTGTTAGCTTGGTCAATATAGTAAAGGAGAATGGACGAAAAATAAAAAATCAATGAAGTTTTCCATACCAATCCCGATTAGTCCAACTATAGACATCCTGAACTAGGTCGTAAATTAAAGGCACCACCCAAGATATCTGCTGGCTTGAGATTGACTAAATATTTTCTATCATCCAATTCAAATATACCTGAAAATAATATAAGAATCTACAGGAGAGTCTAAAACCTACAAAGAAATAACGAAGAGTGCGCCAGGTTAATATGGTTACTTAGTATAGTATCTGCCATCAGACATCAGAAAAAGGGTCATTAGTGAATTCCTTTCATTCTGCATATATTTATCTATCGTTCTGCGTTATGGTAATTAGTAATTATTAGAATCAACAATCTGGAGTCGCGCACATAGAATAAGGAAGTGTTATATGTTTATTTTTTCAAAACAAAAGCAAATAATAGTAGAGAAAAGAAGTTTGACTTATGTCCATGACAAGATGGCGACCGTAGCCTGCAGCAATGGCGCCACCTCTACATCAGACCGCTAGTCGCCTGACAGAGTTGATAGCATTATAGGCACCACGACAAACAAAAACAAGAGCTGCGTAGTTGACTTGGACGATCTTAAACATATTGTGGGAATCATGACTCAGAGATATCATAGAGTATTATTTCCATCAAAAGACCCAAAAATTATACAGGCTTCGGAGATAATGACTTCTCCTTTAATTTCTCCTGCGGATGATGCATAAATTATGATGCGGCGTTACTTATAACCAAGTATTCGAATCTGTGTTTGTATGCAATTGCAAGAGCTAAATTCCTAGTACAAACTCCTTAATTTTTTTCAAATCCTCATGACATAGTCTTTGGATTCCTTAAGTCATGCCCACGAGCCAGTGTAGAAATTAGGTGTACTCTGAGAAAGTATGAACTGGCTGCCAAAAAAGATGCTATCTTTTATTGACACTTTCAAACCCTTCAATTCCATTCATTACCATTGAATGATCCTGCGTTTTACAACAACTGCAACTAAGCTTGAAACAATCCCTTGCCCATTCATGTTGACATTTTTTGCATTTGCATATACTATCATAAAATCCTATATTGCCATCTTTGCTATCGTCCGACACCAACCTGAATGAGTGTGTCGGTAGGGTCATATAATTTCAAGGTATAAGAATTATTCCCCCCTCTCCACAATAAACGCATTAATAAGACTTCAACAAATTATAATTATTTCAGATTAGTATCTGAAATAAGAGTATCAGCACATCCATCTAATAGCAGGGAACTAGTGATTCTAGGACTTTTAGGCATTGAATCTGTGTTCTCACCTTGTTCTTTGTTCTTTGTTCTCATTTTAGTAGGGGTCAAACGAAGTAGTAAGCGAGGATGAACCCTCAGCAATGAAAAGTGTTTGTTGAGATCCCTATTACCGATTGGGCTGGAGTTGGTAGTCTTGATGACGTGAAGCAGGAACTGCTGAAAGCTCTAAAATGGTCGTTTGATGGTTCATATCCTAATTTCAAAAAACATGATCGTAACGTATACCGTAACGTATACATACTTAGTTGTTTATCCTGATATACAGTAACGGTGGAATGATTTGGACAGTAGTGGCAAGAGCGTAATAGCAGCGAGAATTCATAAATACCGTTCTGCTCTTGTAGTTGAGGACATTAATAGGCCGGCTATTTCGTCACCTGAAAGCGTTTTGTTAAGAATTGGCGCGGCGGGTTTGTGTCACTCTGATTTGCATCTAATTAATGGGGATTGGGAGAAAAATCTCCCACTTAGCTTGCCTAAGACCCCCGGCCATGAAATTTCTGGTTGGGTTGAAGAAACTGGTTCTTCGGTTCCTGAAAATATTTTAAAGAAAGGAGACTTGGCGGCAGTATTTGGAGGCTGGGGCTGCGGCTTGTGCGTGTATTGCAAAAAAGGGGACGAGGAGATGTGTGTCATGCCCAAATGGCCAGGTCTGTCGCAATACGATGGTGGATTTTCAGAATACCTTTTCGTTCCATCTTATAAACTTCTAGTTAAAGTCGACAGTGCAAGCGGACTGAAACCAGAGGAAATCGCCCCGCTGACAGACGCTGGTCTTACCCCTTATCGAGCGGTCAAAAAAGTGCGCCATCTACTTGTACCAGGTAAATACATTGGTGTGATTGGAATTGGAGGCCTCGGGTCATATGCTGTTCAATATGCACGACTTTTGGGTTCGGGGGCAAATATTGTAGCCTTGGACCATAAGCAAGATAAGCTGCAGTTAGCTTCTGACTTGGGTGCAGATTTTGTAGTGAATATAGAAAGAAATGAATCTATTGATCAGATAAATAGAATAACTGGCGGTGGCGGCTTTGATGTAGTACTTGACACGGTAAGTTTGGAAAGCACGCTTAATCTAGCAGTCAGGAGTTTGAACAGAGGCGGAGCTATGGTGGTAATAGGTTTATTTGGTCAAGAAATTAGGATACCATTATTCGAAGCAGTTATCAAAGAATATCAGCTCTACGGTTCATTATGGGGAAATTATAATGAGCTTCGAGAAGTTATCGAGCTGGCTAAAAAACGAGCCATTAAACATAAAATAGAAAAATTTACATTACACGAAGTAAATGATGCTATTGAGTTACTGCGCAGTGGGAACATAGCTGGTCGTGCTGTTATAATTCCTTAATCGCTATCTTATGAAACATAAAACATGATCATGAGACGAAAGATAATACCTATGTTCCAAATCTCAGTGGAAATGGATTAACTCTAACTTTTAGATTATTTAACATGTACGAACACACTTTGGATCTATCGACTTCAAGATAGTGGTTCCGTCCTTGGTGATAGATACACCTCTATAGAACCAACAAGCATCTTGTCTATGCCTTTCGGACAAGCTACTTTGAGAAATTAGCTTGGCGGCTGTGATCTTTTCCTTTAGTTTCGGTGAGCCTTCTTTTAAGAAAATAACTGATATACTAAATCCATGGTTGAAGGTAAGATTTGAGATATTAATTTTCCTAATAAGACCGAGTTCTGTTGTTAAGACAGCTTAATTGACTAATAACCAATTTAATAGCGGGTTAACACAACAAAAAGATATGTCGAACAAAAAGTTTTCAATCCTTGTTGCTGTAGACGGCTCAGATTCTTCTATAAAAGCACTAGACTATGCAATAGAGCTAGCTAAGAAACAGGATAATCCTCATTTGATTCTTTTGAATATTCTTGAAATTGAGGCAGTGAAAAAAATGGCATCTTCTTTCATTGTCGCACCAACTTATGGCTTGAAGGAATATGAGGAACATAAGAAAGCTGTTTTGGAGACGTTGGATGGGTTTAAGAGCAGATGTGAGGGCGAACGCATACCCGCAAAGCTTGAAGTCATTGGGGGTCCAGCTCAGACCACAAGTTCTATAGTCAACTATGCCGAAGATGAAAACGTCGATTTAATTGTGGTTGGAACTAGAGGCAATTCCGGTCTTAAGAAACTCTTACTCGGGAGCGTTGCATCTGGGGTCGTAACCTATGCACACTGTCCTGTACTGGTGGTTAAATAAAGCAGAAAAGAATTCACCAGCAATACCCTATGGGACTACACGGTGATAGTATTTTGGTCCTCGTCTGTATGCATAATGGTGAATTGAGCCATCTTCATTAAATGGTATGGAATGCCCGTTCCAGCCTGTTCTTTCTGGTTCGAAATGAATACTACAGCCACACCAATAGCACAGAAATTTGTTTTCAGATTCAATTATCACGCTGAAGTCGCATCTCCGTTCAAACTTGTTATCGAGACCAGATCGGAGCGAATCGAGTCCGGAATAAATTCGGAGTCCAATTTCTCAATTCTTATAATCATACACTGCTGATTTTTATTACCAATTTTGCATTCCGATCCTTCCAAGAATTCCAGGTAGGGCCCTTCTATGCATTCTGATTCAGATGAGATTCGAGACAGTCTGGTTGTGGGCAAAACAAAATCAAAATTATAACCTTGCAAGTAACTTGCTGCCAATTGAAGTTGATAATTTTCCCATCCGTGTGGTCTCCTGTCACACATGTATGAATGGGTGATATGGACCAACTGGCAGCGTACAATTGCCGTCCGTCAAGATATTAAACCCTGATGGACACAGTGCAAGATAGTGCACGCCTAATCCTTAAATATTCTCGAAGATTATCTGCACTCGGTGAATTAAGTGAGCATTACACCCGATGACTGGTTTAGCAGATTTTGGCCATTTATGCGAAGGGGTAATACGACTGGTTATTTTGACGACATGATGAAAGGATTTGACGACATGAGACGTGAGATGCAAAGTGAATTTGAAGAAGCATTTAAGGATATTGAGCGGACTACACCTAAGGATCTGATAAGAGAATATGAAACGGCAGAAGGAGGCAAGGTGAGGGAAGTCGGACCCATCGTATATGGTTATTCAATGACTATAGGGCCTGATGGCATTCCGCGGATCAGAGAGTTTGGAAATGTCAAGTCCTCTATGCGAAGAGGCTTCAAAGGTAGGCCCATGATATCATCTGAAAGAGAACCCTTGTCAGATATAACTACAACAGACAAAGAAGTAAGGATTACGATAGAAATGCCTGGTGTTGCCAAAGAAAAAATCAAAATAAGTGCATATGAGGATAAAGTTGAAGTAACTTCAGACGATCCCAAACGAAAATATCATGAAGTCGTTCAATTGCCTTCAGAAGCAGATATCGAATCAGTCAAGTCTACATACAATAATGGAATTCTTGAAATAACATTCAAAAAGAAAGTACCCAAGTCGAAAGGAAAAGAAGTAAAGATCGAATAGACGACAAAATTAACAAATATTTAATTTTAATTTTCTTGGTCCGAAAGAATTAGCAAATGTTAGCACACATGTAATATTCTCTACTTTTGGTCGTAAATAACTAAGCTAGTATCTTACACTGGACTAAGAGTAGAATTTTCTGCCGTTATCATTCTATGAGACTAAATTATTCTTAAATAGTATATTCCTAAACTAGATCGCGCATACGGGTCTCAGCAGTTGGCCTTCAAAAATTCAAGGTGGTAACTAGCATGACTTCAAAGTATCCAGAAGGAAATTTTAACCTTTAATGATAAACTTGAGGGAATAATAGCCGCATTCGAAATCGTGATGACAATCAAAAGATACCGAATCTAACCTATCCTTACAAGTATCAATCACAAGAATTGCTATGAAATATCTCTTTCTGGTTCTACTCCTTGATCATTCAGATTGCACGTAAAATAACATTTCTTTGATTCCCAATCTGATAAAATAGATAAGAAAAAATATACACGTCCTGATAAGAGCTCTGATATCATTAAATTGATTAGACTAATTTCAATTCTTAATGAAGAAGGTAGCCAAACCGAACAGATTCTAGAATTGGCAAAAGAAGGAGTGACCAAGAAAGACATTATGCTCAAGTTAAGTCTTTCCAGACCAAGGGTTAGGAGGTTAACAGCGGAGTTGGTAAATAAAGATTTATTGAGGTATCATGCTACCCTAAATTCATTCATGACAACAGCAAGAGGACACTCATATCTCAAGAGGGAGTCAAAATCAAAGCCATCTGCAACTCGGTTAAAGGCACGAGATATCTGTAGAGAGATTATAATGTTAAATTCTTCCAAGACTCTGTGGGATGCAAGAAACGAAATGATAAGATATAATATTAGTAGAATTGTGGTCTCAGATAATAGTAAACCTTTAAGCATTGTTACTGAAAAGGATATTGCCAGATTTCTTTATAAAAATCCACCTTCTAGAGGTTTAAACGAAATAGCTCTCAAGGAACTCGGAGACAGAAAACCAATTACAGTTGGAGGAGATTCTACTATAGCTGATTGTGCCCAGATCATGTTAAAAAACCAGATAAGCTCTGTATTGGTAACAAATAGCGATAGGAAAACGATAGGCATTATTACTAAAACAGATATCACTGAAGTATATGCCTATCATATGCTCAGTAGGATTCGAGTACGTGAACATATGTCTAAGAAGGTTTATACAGTAGCCCCTGATGAAATGTTGTACACCGTAGCTATGTTGATGACTGCACACAACATATCGAGAGTCATTGTTGTAAGTAAGAAAAAACCAATAGGAATAATAACAAGTAGAGATTTTTTGCCCATCAGTTTAGTGTATGGCATAGGTACTTTCGGGAGATACTGGACAAAAACCAGCCAATTGATTGGTGAAAAAAACCGGCAAATGTTTATCCCGTCTGGGGTCTTAGCTATGACGCTGGCCGAAGATATCATGACTCGTTCGCCTCTATGGATCAACATGAATGTAGGGCTCTCGGACGCTGCTAAAATGATGATTAGGAATAGAATAAGTGGTTTGCCAGTTGTAGACGGACACGGCAATCTAGTAGGTATAATTACCAAAACGGACGTGGTAAAGGCCAAAATTCCAGTTTAGTCCTTGAATTTCTCAAAGGGTCACTATTCCAAGATTTCTACGACAGGAAAGGGGAAAAATTTTTGACTTCACTTTATTATCATGACACGGCAGCTTGCCAGTTCCGAAACTTGTCTTGCGATGCTGCCCATATTGCTTGATATCAACTATTTGCCGGAGAAATAGCATATTCATTTTTTGTTTACGTGCTGAGGGAAGCCCGCAAATCACGGATGAACAATGTGAGAAAAATATTAGTATTGAAAAAACTACCGCTTCAACATGATCAAATGCGCAATATGCGAGAAATCTATATCTCTGCGCCAAAGGAAGGCGCACCTTGATACAGAGCATAGTTTGGACCCAAAACTCATTGAATGGATAGTAGAATTCGACGACAGGCTGTCAAAATTGGAAGAAAAAGGGAAATTGTATGGATAAGCGGCTTGAACTTCGGCATAAAGTGGGCCATGTAGACCTACTGTTTCATTTTCGAGAAGAATGAATTTGAGGTTACTGGGACAGACGATAAAAGAGATGACTCTAAATCTCCCAATCATATATTGTTAGAACTATTGCATTAGAAATGAATTGAATACTTCTCCGTCATAAGAAAACTATTCATAGCAGGAGAAAAAGGAAGTGGTTAGATTAATTTTTCAATATTGTCTTCCACCGTTGAATTTCATCGATCATTTCAGTTGGTGCCTCTACGACTACATCAGCTTTTCCTTCGAAAACCGACCCTGAGTTACCATCTACAGTAATATAGTCTCCCTCGTGCACAGTTTTTTTGTTAATTATACATAAACGTTGCTTAAAATCAATTGATA
>DATBFR010000022.1:0-16598 GCA_036558405.1 Nitrososphaeraceae archaeon
GCAAATGATATTTGATATCCATCAGGATCTCTTATGTGGAAGTACCTTTCCCCCCATATCGCGTTAGAGGGTTCGTTTTCAAAGACAACGAGATGAGACAGCTCGCTATCATTTCTTAGCTCTGTATAAAGTCTATCTACATCAGTTGTGTGAAATATAATGCGAACAAGTTTTTTCGAGCTATATTTGTAAACATTTGCCGATAACTCAAGATTAATGTATGACTTATAGCTATGATTAAAAATTTCAAACGATCCAAACTTATCATTTGGTCCACCGTAACAAAGGGTCAGACCAGGTATCCTCGAATAAAAAAGACATGATCTGTCCATGTCAGATACTTTAAGTGTTACCGCAGAGATTTGTATTACACTCATGATATTGCAGTTGACTTACTGACGCACCCTAAATAGCCATATATCAATATCCTGGGACAATTAGCAGCCAATATCTTGTGTTGAACCATCGAGATTGGAATTATGGGATGCAATAGACTTCAGTTATGCCGATTTAAAATAAAAAAAATAGTTGCAGCCATAGGTGTGCATTATGAAAATTAGATTATGGATTGCACTGAGCCTCATGCGAGGAAAATCTCCAAGACTGAAGGGAAATAATTGGTGCAATCGGGTCTCTCTATCCAATAACGACTAATGTCTCATTGAATGGTTTCGTATTGATTACATCTTCACCTCGTTTTTTTGGTCAAAGAATAGACCCATAATTTCTTAGAATCCATGTAATCCTTAGGCCTGATACATAGAGTCCAACCTTACTCTTCTGTAAAGTACTTCTTAATTATTGAATCCATTCTTAACTTGATTACGTCTGGATCCGCCAAGATTTCTGGATGTTTTTGTCTCAAATGCTTTAGAACTAATCTGACTTTGTCTCCGCAGACCTTACAGGTAGTCTTTCCAAACATTAGATCAGGATTCATTAACGGTATTAGTAAAATCTTACTGTTCCGAAATAATAGGGATTAAAACAAGGTTCATTAACGGTCCACTTCTCAATTTCTGGAGTATGTTGGTTAGATGAACAATATTGAGCAAGAGATCAAACGACCAATTGAATTTCTATACTTTGTTTGGAAAAAATTATTCCGAGAAATGTTCAGATACCTTCATGAATAACCCTTATACGTCATATTAAGTCGCGTTATTTTGATCCCTAAATTAATGGCTATATTACAAAGGGCCAAACACAATCCGATCTTGATGCCTGATGTTTCTAATTGGTGGGAATCAAAAGCAGTATTTAATTGCGGAGTAATATGTGATAAAAATATGATTCACATGCTATACAGGGCCGTCGGGGAATATGAATATTATGTCTCTAGGATTGGATACGCTTTTAGTAGCGATGGAATATCATTTGAAAAACGGAAATCCGTAGCCATTTACCCTCAAGAAAAGTACGAAAAATATGGTCTCGAAGATCCCCGAATAATGAGAATTGGTAGTGATGTGTATGTAACATACGTTGTTCTTTCAAATTATGTCAAAGAGAAACCCTCAGCTTCAACCGCACTAGCTAAAACTGATGATTTTATTTATTACAAACGCGCTGGGATCATTACTATTCCAGATTCTGATGACAAGGATACTGTTTTATTCCCAATAGAAAACGGGGACGAAGGAAATTCAAAATTCAGAATCCTTCACAGACCAAGCAAATGGGTAGGTCCTAAATATAGTACCGCCAAGCCAAGCATTTGGATGAGCGAGGGCCATTCAATAACTAATTACAACAAACATTACCTACTAATTAAACCAGAACAGCCCTGGGAGTCTCTTAAAATTGGAGTCGGCATTCCACCCATAAAGACAAGAGAGGGCTGGCTTGTAATTTACCATGGAGTCAGCATGGATAGAGTCTACAGCGCAGGTGCATTCCTATTAGATAAAGACGAGCCAACCAGAATCCTCGGTAGAACTAAAGAACCTATATTGCGCCCGGAAGAAACCTATGAGAAAATAGGAGATGTCGGTAACGTTGTCTTCCCAACCGGAGCTTGTATTCTGGATGGAAAATTATATGTTTATTATGGAGGTGCGGACAAGGTTTGCTGCGTAGCGACCGCTGATTTAGGAACGTTATTAGATCACATTTTGTCGCAACCTAATTAAATAAAATGCCGAATAATAATAGGTTCCTTTCAAAAGTGGAGTACGAGTCTACACTACTTACAATAAGTTTACAATTATGAGCTAACGTGGCGAACTTCAATAGCTCGTCGGTAAGACCTTACCATTTCGTCCAAGAAGAGCTGGATATGAGGCAGTGCTCCCCACAATGATTGCTCACAATAATTATAACCATATCTCTGAGAACTGCCAATTTTTTCTCGTCCTTTGAGTTCACTTAAATAAGCTTCTGGAACTTTTGATGTATCATATCCATTATTCTTTGCAATAAGGTTCAAGGCCTCGTGTATTCCAGAGCCATGTTGTGCCGCCTCCTTTTTGCGATATGCTATATCATAAGGTATTCCCAGTTTAACAGCCAAGTCTCGATGTATGCGTTTGCCGTATATATCTTGTTTGTCAGACACGTTGAGTTCGAGCTTTGTCCTTAATGCAACACGGATTACCTCCGTGTCCAGATATGGCTCTCTTATTTCTACGCTATGGAACATCGCAATTTTATCCTCCCGCTCCAATGTCTCTTTATATAATAAGCTAAGGTCATTTGCCATATGCTTGCTTAGTGATGAGTATCCTTCCTGCTCAACAATCCTGGGATACCAGGAATAACCACCAAACAATTCATCTGCTCCTTGACCTGTATACATTACTCTTATTCCATCTCTGTGGGCAAGATCTACCGCAGCAAATACCGGTATTGCAACCTCGACCTGACCGAAATTATTATCTTCAATTACCTCTACTATTCTTGGTAACATCCCTTCTACCTCTTGCAATTCAAGAGCATTTATATGCAAAGTGAGATCCAACTTTTTAGCAACTTCCTCCGCAAACAAAACATCAGGTGAATTCTTCAATCCACCACAATAGCATACAACTTCTGGTACCATTTTTTTTGCAAGGTAAGCTATAAGCACACTGTCAATACCCCCAGAAAATATTATACCAACCTTTTCGAGATCCCTGGTACGTTTTTTCATGGAAGTTAATAATGCTCTCTGGTATGCAGCAACAGCCTCGGTATGATTGCTATAGGTTACCTTCTTTCTTTCCGAATCAGTAATGAAACGCTTGCCCAATTCAAATTCTTTCATTTCAAAATTTGAGTCTATAAGTACTACGGTACCAGGCATAATTCTCCTAATATCTCCCCTGGGAGCTATACCCAGTAAAGATTTTTTTTCAGATGCGAATGCCAAGACATCATGATGATCGGTGTAATATAGTTGTCTTACACCAAGCTGATCGCGAGCTAGTGCGATCAAACCAGTTTTACAGTCTCTAATTACGAAAGCGTATATGCCGTCAAGAATATCTGTAGTTTTCTTTATTGCCTTAATTAGGTCGTTACCATCACCTAGATACTGCTCAACTAAGTGAATAATTACTTCACTATCGCTTTTTGTAACAAATTTATGAGAACCCGATAGCTGCTCTCGAATCTCTTTGTGGTTGTAAATTTCTCCGTTATGTGTTAGAATAAGTCTTCCATCGCAACTCTCGAGTGGCTGCCTACCAGACGTACCACCCACTATTGCAAGCCTGCTGTGCCCGAGAGCAAAGTTACCAGAGAAATGATTCTTGGAAAGCTCGCTGAGACTCTTAAAATACAAGAGCTTGTCTCCTAATAGCAATCCAGATCCATCTGGTCCCCGATTGGGCATTCTAGTCAACATCTCGGTTATACCGTCCGCTATATCACTTCCGTTCTTGCTTAAAATTCCTGCTATACTACACATTTTTCTATTACCACTATTTTATTTTACTAAATCGAACTCATTACCCTCCTCAAACCCTTCAAACTAATGAGAAGTTAATGTAGTTCTGATCTAGTACAGGAGTCATCCCTTATGAAAGTTACTTTCCACCATTTATCGTAAAACTTTAAGCGGTATTTTCAAAATAATTTTGAGTTTTTGATTCTAACCGTTGTAAATATCATACTATAGAGCGAAGATGACTAAATATTCTAAAACAATTAAAAGCAAAATCGTTAAATTATTTCTAAAACCAAATTAATGGTCAAAATATCAGTGGTGAAATTATTTATACCATAATATCATAAATTTGTCAAAAGATATTATAAACTCAATAAACTTTGATAGTTTGTGAGAATAGGCGGGCACACAGTCAATCCAGCTCTTTTAATAATTGATATGCAAAATGGGTTCGTAAGCAGGGGGGGTTCTTACGATCTCATGGGGATTGACGTTTCGAAGTATCAAAGTATAATTCCTAATGTTAGAAAGCTTATCCAAGCTTGCAGGAGTGCAAAGATACCCATCTTCTTTACTCAAGCTGTGCGTGAGGGTACGGGCATAGATCTCCTGACCAAGACTCATAAGATTCTTCCAAAGGCGAGGGAGGAGCGAATCCGAACTAGACCAATATGTGTACGAGGTACGTGGGATGCCGACATAGTTGAGGAAATTACCCCAAATAAACAAGACCATGTAGTAATAAAAAGACGTGATTCAGCTTTTCAAGACACTGAAATGGAAGTCTGGTTAAGAAGTTTCGGGGTAGACACTTTGATATTTTCTGGGATCGACACGTGCATATGTGTCGAAAGTTCTCTTCGAGATGCCTTTAATCACGGATACGACGTTATACTAATCTCAAATGCAACAGCTTCAATGAACAAGAACTATCTCTCTACTATTGAGAACATTCGAGAGTACTATGGATTGGTTATGACTTTAGATGAATTTAATATTGACTTGACTTATCAAACTCCTAAAATTAGGAGTTAGATCCGTTCTGTTCATTTGTCTCTGTCACCCCGCCCACTTTGAAGATTAATACATTTCTCATGCGATCCTGAAAATTTCAAAATGCCACGAAAAGTTTCTTGCGTAGTCACTTTTACATTGGTTTTGGCTAACATTCGCGCCAATTGACTAAACTGGAATTCATTCAATCACGTCTGAAATCCGGATATAAGCCATCTGCCCCAAGACTCATTCACAATTCGAAAGTTAGACGAGCTTTTACCGTGACTTAGACGTTACTAGTGTGCTAGAATTTACCTAACAAATCCTATTTGCAAGGTAAATTATTCGCGGGCCAGCTTACATTTTGTGGGCTGAACTAATGAATAAGGGACTATATCATGAACGATGAAAATAGTCTTAGACTCTAACTGTCATTATCTGGACTAATTTAACTACCAAAAGTAGATAAGTGAATATGACAAAAAGTCTTCAAGTTATGTTGACCTGATTGTGCATACAAAGCATGATCATCACCTAGTGGTCAAGAGTCATGAATATGGTAAAGAATTCATACATGAAAAAGACAGATTACATCACGTTAGACAGAACCAGAACCATAAACATAAGTTGGATCACAGGACACACAAGGACTCTTACAATCCGAATAAACTTGGGTCTCTACAAGATCAGGTTAATGAAAACGCAGAGAACTTTGGTGATAGTTTCTAGATCAAGTACTACATCCATTATTCGAGCTTTCACATGACACTTGAATTTTGTAAGATTGTTCAGTTAGTATTTTTATTAGATTTCACGATTTCATGGAGGATATCTGCGTATGGCATTAAACTCTTTATAGTGAGTTGGTGATTTATACTTGTTAATGGCTTACCCTGAAAAATTAGAATCCCTTCGCGATAAAGCTCTTTTTTCAATAGAGATAGAAAATTGCGTCTTGGCCGTCAATGACATTGCAAAATATGGTGAAAAGGCACTTCCAACTTTGACAGAAATACTAACTTCATCCACTGACTCAGAAGTAATAAGGGCAGCTCGATCCGCAATTGATAGGATTAAAGAAAGGAAAAAAAATTGAGAAATAATTGTTTGAAGAATAAATGCTGAATACATGAATGCTCATAGTTACTAATCGCATTTTCTTCGTTTCAACTAAAACCGGCGATAAATCTTAATATATTTAAGAATGTATTATTGCTCTATGTCGGAATTATTGCCAAGAAACCACAAAAAAGCCTCGTATTATAGTAGTAACAAGAAAACAATTGAATACGCCTGTGGTTGTAGATATTCATTTAATCATTACACATTGCTTGAACGAGTTTGTCCGGATCATGAAAACGAAATTATTGCTCAGTGTTAAAATGAGTTAGTTAAACTAATCGGGGCTTTTGACTGTCCCATACCGCAAGTTAGATTGTCTAAATAGCTCGAATTTTCAATTTTTGACTTAACCTTACATACGCCCAATAATACACGTCTCAAATCTTATTCAAGTAGCATATACCGATACACCCTAATAATACCTAATAATAAATAATTTGATAACATTTTGGAGGCAACTAAATGTCCGTCTTGTAATGTGACCATACATCCAAACTTCGTAGGACATCACAAGTGTGGCCACTCTAACTGTCCTGTCTGTAAAACTCCGGTAACTAGTTCCCAATATTGGGTACATATTAGATCTCATCCGGGACATGAGAATGACGCACCCCTCCCTGCCCGTTCAAGTACATCGGGGACTAAGCAAGGACACAGAGGATGATTATTTGACAACTCCATTCTTAATTTAGCGTTATCTGCCTCAATAGAAACTTAAGTACAGCACTAACATCAATATCCATTTGGTTCAAAAAAATAATTATCTTCACTAAGGTAATTTTTTAGGGCCTCGCCAACAGAAATCTTGTTACCCTTCTATTCTGCTAATTCTGCCTTTGCGAACCTGTCCCCCACACTTACTACTCTTATTTTTACTTTGTCTGCAACCTTGCCGTCTTTAACAAAGATAATAAATCCCTGGATCCTTGCAATACCGTCTCCTCTATTACTAATTTCCGAAACTTGCACCTCGTATTCCTTGCCTACTTCTACAGGTTTGGGCCCCGAATTATAACCTCTTCTATAACCTCCCCCAGAACCTGCGCCACCTCTACCGTAACTCATTAATTAGTGCTTATCCATGACCCCTTATAAGAATGAATATGAAGTTTTTAACGTTGGATATTCAAATTTCCTGACGTTCAGAATCTTGCGTTCAGAATTAGTTTTAATTATATCTGGCACATCCATACAATTACTCTGAAAATATTCCAATTCTAATTCGATTCAGTCAATAGGATGTTACTACTTTATAATACTTTAGTACAGAGTTTCTTATTTGCTATTTTTCCTATTCTTAGCCCACATTGTCCTTTTTTGATTTAAAGATTCAAACCTTTCATATATATGAGGCCGTTTTTTTCGCATCCCTTCAATGATAGGCTTGGCTTTGTTCCAGAACGGTGAAGGGTTGAAGAGATCAAAATACAAACTAGCATTTACTATTTTCCTGCTGACCAAAACGCCAGACAGTTCAAAGAAACCACATACACTTACGAAGTGAAAGCGCTCCCTGCTTGCGCCATGGTATCTTTGTTCATAATCTTCATAACTCGTAGCACTAAATTCCTCCAGAAACCAGATAAGAGACTCCCTGTGAGAGTCATAGATTTCATAAAGCTTGAGAAGTATCTTGCTCTCGTCGAGATTTGCCAATTAATTTACGTCGAGTCCAATAGATTTAACCTTTTGGCAGCTTGTTTGATAATGCGATATTATCCTAATTCTTTCTACTTCCATGTCAAATCCAATTTTGAATTATAGGACCGACCACCAGGACTATGATCTTAGTATGATCTAGTAGATAAAACACATTTCTAACTCTCCTTATGACGAGACCACTTTAGAATACTACTCTCATGGATTCGATTTAAATTATTGATTTAACATAACATAATATGCAGAAAATCATGATTAGTGCACCTGATAATCCCGGGAAACAGCTAGAGGAAAAGCTGAGACATAGGTTTGATGTAACTCGAGTATTAATTGAAAATCATAGACACTGTGAAATCTCTGCTAAGATAAGAAACAAGTGGGTACCGGTATGTAGGTTCGTAGCTGAAGAAGAACTTAAAGATATATTAACAATGTTCGAAGTCAATCTCGAACTAAAAAAAAGATAAATTTGAAAACTTGTTCAGCTATCCTCCTTGGTGGCTTACGGACAACTAATTCGATTTCAATAGCTTGAACATCTCACTTTCGAGAATAAAAAGCTTCACCGGTTTAATAAGTATGTTAAAATTCTTATTTTCGAAAATTGAATTTTTAGATACCTGTTCAATAACAGTATCATAAGCAGTAACTATAAGAATCGCAGCATTTGGATGCATAGAGTAGATTTCAGCCGCTGCTTGTATTCCGTCATTTTTACCAGGTAACTTGTAATCTATTATTGTAATGTCCGGTCTCACCTTGTCAAAATCACCCATTATTTCCGAGGCCGAAGTACTTGTTACCAAAACCTGATGTCCTCTATCTATTAAATAATCTTTATACAGAAGTAAGATATCCTGTTCATCTTCAATGATCATTATCTTTAAAGGTCGTCTGTTATGCTTCGCAGCCAATGCCTATTGATTATAGAATCAATATTATATTAACTCATTACTTTGTACTAGATTAAGACGGGCAAACAACTTAGGCAAAACATCACAGTAATTCATATGAAAAACACATTTGGTTACAAAACAACACATTTATGGCGATGCCAGTTAGATAACCCATGCCTAGCTCGACCACGCGCTCGTTTAGGGTAGACATCGAGATTTCCAAAACTCTTGATGAAGAAGCGGAAAGGATGGGCATTTCTGTTAACGGTTTGGTGAACATTATTCTAAAACGCTATACTGAGTTTACCAGATTTTTATCGAAGATAGACTTGGTGGTTATAAATCGCGAATTATTGACGTCACTTTTCGATTGTTATGGTGAAGAGGAAGTTTACCAATTAGGAATATCCTTGGGACAAATTATACCTCGCGATACTATACTCTTCTGGAAGAAAACTCTTTCTCTTGAAACTGTAATGGAATATATTGAAAAAATAATTTGTAGGTATGGGTACCTGGGTACTTATGACGAAGTTGTGCAGAATGATAATAGAATAATCGTCATTAGACATAGACTAAGTAAGAAAGGTTCAATGTTTTTCCACGGATATTTGAAATCAGCTTTTAAAAGTACTCTGAATGTAGATCCTATTTTCGAGTTGACTGATTCTTCGGTCAAAGCACAGTTCAAGAACTGACTGGCTCTTGAATTTTCTAGGTTTGTCCACAAAAAGTAAGGAGTGGATACCAATGTCAATACTGCTATTTGTGCTGCGAAGACAAAAAAACAAATCACGTGAAATTTAAAATCCATAATCCGTATCGCAACATTTAACTTGAGAAATTGAGCGAGGACCTTATTCGTGGTCGATAAGACCAACTCGCCAACTCAACACAACGAAGTAAAGAAGTAGAAGGAATTACAGAAAATCTAAAAACCTATAATTTTCCTTGCTGCGATGATACTCCAGAACGCAATGCTGAATTAAATTAATATAGGTAAGAATTAATTTATTGGGATGAAAAAATGCATCACAAATGAAGACTAACGAGGTTAAGACGAATTATCAAAATTACTTAAACTCTCTAGTTGAACGCAGGCTAATTTCCTTAACGCAGTTTGACCACTTTTCAAGAAGAGGTATTCAACTAATTTCGCCTAGTGTAGATCTCGGTCTTCATGCCTTGGCTAAAATATTACCTGAAATAGTTATCTCTGCATCCCCGGAGTACATAAAAAAAATGAAGGTGCCATTTCAAGCAACGAGTTTTTTGGCTGCGAAGATTAGAAATGGGAACGAATATACACTTTCGAACAACTCATCTGTACCTTACATTTACAAATTGGCTGGGAAGCCTGGAGGAGGAGTGACACTTCTTACGGGTGGCAAAAGGAGGGTAGGAGATAGTGTATTTGCTGCCGTACATAGAATTTTACTAGGAAGCAAAGCAATCGTAGTGAGCGCCACGAATCTAATGGTTAATAAGGGCGGGATATGGAATTGGGAATTCTTCGGACGTCATGTCAAAAAAACCATGCCGAATGTCTATCTCGATCTAATCCGATTACACAATGGTGTTAGGGAGAGGAATGGACATAATAGGTCCCAAGTAATAATAGCGAGATCTGAAAATACATTTAAAAAATTGCGAATCGTAGAAAATTACCGTAAGAATCGGATTGCAGTATTGAACCCAGCGAATAAAGAAAAGGCTATCTTCGTCACCGATCAGAGTGGCTATGACTATGCCTCCAAATCAATTCCTCACTCAGATTTAATCAATTATGTCGTAACCGGTGATAAATTTAATGTTATTGAGGGATTGAAAATTCTGAGACATAAGTATTCAGTAGAAATGATGTTGAATGATGGAGGGCGTCAAATGTCGAATGGCATGAGAGATCTAGGTTTGCTTGCAGAGGAGAGAGTGACTTTGGAACCGTTTCCTGGAAAAAGAATCATTCCCGAACCTGATGAAATTGACCCAAGTTCAATTATGGCAATGGATGGGTTAGGGCTGGATGGTAAAGAGCTTGAGCAATCAATATTGGTTCATTCTATAACAATCGGGAGAGAAAAAGCGAATGTCTATGCTTATCCACTCAATGAAATTACAGTGCTTTAGGTTTGTACCTTTAACCCCAGTGATGAATGAAGGAACCGGACGTACGCTAGTATAATTTGAATATGGAACTTAGTAAATATAGCAATGTTTGTCCATAAGTATCGCCTACTACGTATCACTTTACTGGAAATAGTTTCTAATCCTAGAGAAATTAACTCTTACACCAATCGCACAAAAGTGGCATTATATTTTTCGTTTCCACAAATATACTGTCTGTAGGTATTAGTTCAGTAAAGTCATTTCTGGTCAACGGAGAATTATTCAAGACCACTATGACTGTTAGTCCGGCATTCAGAGCTGCCTTAACGCCAAGGGGGGAATTTTCAACTACTATGACATCTTGGCGATGGATCCTTGATTTCTGAAGGAATAGCTGGAATGCTTGTGGATCAGGTTTTCCTTTCTCTATGTTATCTGCAGTAAGAACTATTTGGAAAAGGTCTGCGCGGAAAGATCGCTGTAGGATCGATTCTATATCGTATCTAGCTGATCCGCTAGCAATTCCTTTGAGACATCGAAGTCCCTTTACTAATTCTTGTGTACCAGTATAGCTATCAATGCCATCAATCATTGATCTAAAAATCTGGTCTTTTCGTTTAGTTACAGGCCCTATTTTCGAGAAATCCTTGTAGTTGGATATATTGAATATTTCCTGCACTAGCTCAGTCCCTCTCATCCCTTCAAGAAGATAAACGGTTCGTTCATCGACATGCAATCTGCAAATTTCCATAAGTGCTTTTTTCCAAGCCAGATAGTGACTGGGCATTGAATTGACTAGTACTCCGTCAAAGTCGAAAATGATTCCCTTCATGGGCTGCCCTCATTCGAAGCCTATTTATTGGTTGTTTGTTTACAACTTAGCCTGCGTAAAGAATTAAAGCATGTCATAGATTCATAATCATGAAGCAATGGGTTTTATCGCAAGTATAAATTCTGTGTACTAGTATGCCTACCAAAATTAACAACTAATTTTTGGAAAATTATTTCTTGACCTTATTTTCATGACTATTCGAGTTGAATCTAGGAACTTAAGGAACAAAGTACCGGTTCGTGGCTAATCTCAGTTAAATCCCCAGATGAATCAGTATAAAACTGCATTGGGTGCTGGCACCAAAGAAATTCAACTCTATTCCAAAAATTGTAAGCAAAAATGAGTAGCCATTGGCCAAAAAGCTTCAATCTCCTTCAAACAACGCAGCCATTTCCTTTTTGAGGACTAGAAGCACAATTGCCTTTCCTACGAGTTCTTCACGTAATGGTTCAGCAGATATGGCAGCAATTAATATCCATGATTCGCTACTGTGATCTACTACTCAATTTACTATCTTAGAGTAGCTGGACTGGTTTAGGTAACAAGCTTAAGGACCATTTAATTGGTACACTAAAGTGAGTTATTGTATTGTATCAAAAAAATAAAGGATTTAGTTTAGGTTAAGTTTTTTCTTTAGATCCTTTGCTCGCGTTCTAAGCGTTACCTCTGTAACTGAGGCAGCTGCGGCCATTTCTGACTGCTTTATTTGCAGCCCGCTGAGTTGCATAGATATGTACAGGACAGCTCCAGCCATTCCCATAGGATCCTTGCCTGCATTAAATTCATGTTTCATGATTTTCTCCATGAGTTGTGTCGCATGGCGAATAACTTTTTCAGGTAATCCTACTCTGCTCCCGATTTTTTCAATGCATTGAAAGGAATCTATCTGTGGTACTTCACGACCCATAGTTAGAACTATATCCCTGTACGCTCTTGCAATAGTTTTCTTTCTCACATCTGCAGCTTCAGCAATTTCTTCGATTGTTCTAGATACACCAGTCTCTCTACATGCTAAATAAACTGACGCAGCTAAAGTTGACCCGATCATTCTGCCCTTAATGAATCCATCTTGTTGAATTTTCCTATACGTGTATGCGGCCTTCTCTATTACTGCATAAGGCAGGCCCAACTTGTCTTTGAGTCTATTTAAGAGAGTAAAGGCAGTCCTATAGTTTCGGACTGAACCATCCTTTACCTGAATCCTCGCATCCCACGTGCGCAATCTGTTCATCCTTGTTCGCATATCAACGTCGATCAGTTGGCCGCTTGAATCTCGATTTGCTTTCCCCACCTGAGTGGCAAGTCCCATGTCGTGCATGGTAAGCGAAATTGGGGGACCCGTTCTCTCATTATTTTTCCCATCCGAAAATGCATTAGAATCCTTTCGAAGGTCTTCTACACAGTCGGCCGCCACTGTTCCACAGTTACTACAGATGATCTCGCCGGATTCGAGATCGGTAACCATCTTAGTCTGACCAAGATTGCATGTTGAACATGTTATTAAGTTGTACATTATAACGGAATAATTATTATAATATACGTCATTTATGTATATAAATATTGTACCGGTGATTGAAGATTTTAAGTAAAACGCTCTCCAAATGTCCTTTATTGATTTTTAGCCCATTCTTTTGTTGGTCCGTGTTTTACTTGCAAGGCGATGTATTTTAAGGTCATGGGCTGTACTTATTCATAGTAATTCATTGATTTCAGAACTAGATGAAGTTAGGTCACTAATAACTGATTGCAGGCTATGCAAACTCCACAAAGCTCGCACAAACCCTGTGCCGGGTGAAGGTGATTCTGCTGCAACGATAATGTTGGTGGGTGAGGCTCCTGGAAGGAAGGAGGACGAACTAGGCAAGCCTTTTGTAGGTAGTGCGGGCAAAATTTTGGATGAAGTACTGGTCAAGGCAGGTATTGACAGATCAAAAATTTTTATTACGAATATTGTAAAATGTCGGCCTCCAGATAATCGGGTTCCCGAGTTAGATGAAACTACCGCATGTATAACTAATTATTTGCAAAGACAAATACATATTATTCGCCCTCGAGTTATCTGTATCATGGGTAGCTCGGCATTAGGGTCCCTACTGGGAATGAAATCCATTTTAGTTAATAGGGGCAAAACCGTTTATAGAAATAATATTCCATATTTTCTGACAATTCATCCTGCAGCAACCATCTACAATCGAAAGTTAAGATCGTACTTAGAAAAGGACATGACAACGCTAGCAAAAGAATATCTTGTACCTGACCTAATGGATTAAGATTGTTACGCGAGGTTGAACAAGTGGCAGAATCTAGAACTACTTTCTCGTAAGTAGATAGAATAGATAAGGAAAAGCTACTTCCCGGTTGCGTTACCCAAGAGTTTTCCGATACCTTCTAACAGTCCACTTATGGGATTAGACTGATTCCCAGACTGATTACCAGTTTCGTTTCCAGTTTGATTCGATTGCATAATTTGGTTACTAGTTGCATTGGATTCCATCGCTGCCTTTTCAGCCATAGACGCGTTCAGATTTCCTATCGACGTGTTATTTGCCAGAATCTCAGAATTGTTTCCCAATGTTTGAGTAAGTTGCTGTGAGTTCCCCAAATCCTGGGACGCATTCCCACCTAAAGATTGGTTTGGATTACCCATAGGCTGTCCATAAATCGAGTAGTTAACACTCAAAGTCAGAGCTGCTAGAACTAACAGGGACACTACGTTAATTTTGTGCAAGTTGCTAAACATCATAGTGGTACGGACTGTAAAATATAAAACCATTACAGACCAACACACCCAATCTAATTAGCCATTCTGTTCTCTCCTGACCGTTGGGCACTATTCCCTACGGTAAGTGTAATTTATTTATCGTTAGTGATTTAATGAATCCTAGGAATAATGGTTGTTGCGCAGATTTTTAGATCAGTATAAGATCGTCCACAGCTGAAACCATAACAACTGCTTTTGTACCTGCAAGCGCCTTTTTCATCCTGCTTACCACCTCTTCTACATCACTGGAATTTACTACGGTAGCCACAATCTTTCTGTTATTATAAGCAAGCTCAACGGTGCCGCTTCCTCTACCAGAGGCAACTCTTTCCTTTTCTTTCGATACGCCCTTCACATCATAGATTGTAGCTTCTAAGCTCAATTCCTTGAGGGATGAAATAATATCGCTAACACTTTCAGGTTTGACAAGCACTGCTAGTCTCTTTAGTGTTCTAGATGTCTTTGTAGGTTTTTCGCCGTATGATACTTCAAACGGCAGAGTAGAACTTTGACTTACCATTTCACTAGTTATTTGTAATAAGTATAAAAATATGACGAAATTTGTAATTATCGCCTTCTAGTTTATGCCGAAGCCAACGTGATCCATCAAGGCTTGCATATGAAATCGATTAAAATTAATCATCCTCAGCTTTGTTCAAAATGCATTCAATTCTGGGTAGAAAGTCATTCAATTTAGACTCGACGTTTCCTCAAACTTTATTCAATATTAGCTCAGAGATTCATCTCCCATACAATCCCTATCTAGACCCATTAGGTGTATTGCATTCATGATGTTAGAATTCCTTTTGATCAAAATCACGCAGTTAGAATAAGGTCAGCCCGCCTTTCACTCTAAGCTTATTTGTGTTGCGATACATTCTTATGTAACTTTCTTATGTAAATTATTTCGTATGACACTAGATAAAAATATGGCTAGAAAGACAGACGATAAGACTTTCTCTTCAAGGTTTTTCCCAGGAAGCCATATCTACACACTTGAATATTTCGGAAGGAACAGTCAACGCAATCCTAAAGCAGGCTACACAGACTAACAAGCTTCTAACTCTTCAGCATGAGATAGCTGTAGAATCGAAAAGGACAGGAGTTACAATTACGGAATTTGCATCAAACCTCCGTTACAAGAATGTCATCACAAAAATGGGCCTTAGCGGGACAAAACTAGATCTTATCTTGAACGCATTGGATTCGAAATTCTCTGAGGATGCCAGCATCTTACCCGACCAATCCGCAGAATTGATTTTCGAATGTTGTTATCATATTCTAAGAAATCAAGTTCCACTGACATCTCTTTCACAAGAAATTGAATCCAAATACAAAGAATTAGACAGCATAAAGGCGCAGATTGATCATTATAATGTTTTACGTTCGGAATCTGAAGCAAATCTTAAGAAGCAATTGGCTACTGCGAACATCGTCGATTCTCAATTAGAATTCTTCATTGACGTTAAGGCACAGCTCGAAGCATATGGCTTTGAAATGGGTGATTTGACTAACCTGGTCATGTTCATGGACGATGTAAAGGATTTCAATGGAGATGCAGAATTAATGATCAGGGAATGCAAGGATATTGATTCACTTAAAAAGAAAAAAATAAACTTGGAATCTCAATGTGACGCCACTGAAAAAAATCTAGAGATGTACAAATTGAGGGAAAGTGAAGCTAAAGAACAGTGGGGATATTTTTACCAAGGAAAATTGGAATTTGACAAATTATTAAGAATGGGCCTAGCGCCGTTAGCCATTGTTCGGATCTCATATTATCATCGCAAAGCATTATCCTACACTCTCCTTAACGAAGCTCATTCAAGAGATCGAAATATACGGAGACATGGCATCCGTTAATTTCCGACACAAAAGACATTCTGGTAGGCTAGATAGCCCCATACATCATTCAAATCCCGTTGAGGACTACGGATACTGTTAGTAATAATTCATCCTAATTGCTGGGCAGAATTTTCCAATTCTATCCTGTAGTCCGCAGTCATATTCATTCAATCAAATATAAATTCCACGCCGAATCCCAAATCCATGAAGGTTATCCCTCAATACAATGGGAACACAGGGTTTTGTAACTAATAAAAGTACATAAGATTGGGTAATTAATTTCTCAGAAATATTGGAAATTTCATTCGGATCTTACATGCCTTCGTACTCTGTTATAGTGCAAAATTTCTGAAGCCTTCCGAATTAAGAACGATGGACTGGGCGGGATTTGAACCCGCGACCTTTCGGTTGCGAACCGAACATTACTACCCCTGAACTACCAGCCCTTCAATCTGTCTAGAAAATGATACCCTGATATATAATATGACCATTACCTTAATCGAATATGGTGCA
>DATBFR010000023.1:0-17635 GCA_036558405.1 Nitrososphaeraceae archaeon
AAGAAACCCTACCTTTTATGTATCAAACCTCGATTGAGGGTATCAGATCTATACTTAAAGAGTGCTGGACCATATATCAAAGTCAGGACCCAAGAATAAATATGTATCAAAAGATAGCTGCTCTGAAACTGGCCAAGGAATGCAATGAGGCAATATTCAACCTGGTCGATGAAGGGCCTTCAATAATGTATCTAAAGCAGTTACAGGAGAAGTTAATTCAAATTGAAAGCAGACAAATACGCTAAAGAGCTGTCCAAGAAACTGGAAGACTATAATTTTTCTAACGATAGCGAATACGACGATGATTACTATATTGAGATAGGATCAGAGCCTCCAAGATTTGCAGATTATAGAGCAGCACGAGCCAAGATTACTGATGCGTTTGGAAACAAAACATATGAAGACGTTTGGGACAGTATTACTCAAGACGAATCAGACTATTATTTGAAAATGAACTTAAGGGTTAATCCAGAAGATAGGTATCAAGACAAGAAAAAAGCATGGTATTTCCATAAATCAAGTTGGTGTATGCGGCATGATAATGGCTATGATGGACAAGGCTGCAATAACGGTAAGTGTATTCCAGAATGCAGATATTATCCTGAAGTTGGAAGAATAGAAGATGAGGAGGTTATCCAAAGGCATAAAGAGATTGAAGGACTTTATAGAAAACGGAATGCATTAATTTAGTTGTAGTATATCTTTCAAGTGAATTTCTTCGTTTCTAATAAAGTGTAATTATTACCCACGTCGTTTCTTCCTTATTGCAAACTCAATCATTGAAAGAAGTCTATCTGCATGTTCCGGCAAAAACTCCGATCCGTTCTTACTATATTTAGCCCACGTCTGACCAGAGATATCTGATGGTGGTGTCGGTGAGCCACTCTCTCTAATTAGTAGCATTCTCACGCCCCATGTCAGAGCCACACCAATTTCGATCATGACGTTAGGGTTTAAATCGGACGCATCGAACACTGCTATGTCCGTAGAAATAATATCTCGAGCAATTTCATTGAAAAGGTGTTGTCCATAGCCTGCTGATAATGGCTTAAAAACTAAATCTATCTGGGGAGAATCCGTATTTTCATTATATTCTCCTATGGTATCTTCAAACATTTTATGTATATTATTCACTAATTCTGAAGTATTATAGTATTCTGATTCAAATTTATACCCAAAAACCACAAATAATTTTTTTCGATTCTCTTTTCGCTCTAGGACTACTTCCCAATCTTCATCTGTAAATCCAAAGGGTGATCCTGCAGGAGTAACAGGAAGTGATATCCTCTTTCTTTCAGATACCTCCCTATCTTCACTTACTGCTAGTGATTGCTCCCTAAACTGTCTTAAATATTCAATCTTTCCTCTAGGAGTCAGTTTAACTTGGTAAAAATTGAACGGATGAACTGGAACCCCATTTTTAGTTAAAACAAAACCTGCTTCCTCTAAAACTTCGATAGCATCATTAATTTCGGCAGGGGTTAGATCAGTTAGTTCTTGTAATTTGCGCCCATCAACTGATACAGACTCTATGCCAAACTTGGTTAGATTCACAAGAGTTTGTAGGATTAGTTCGACATTGCTATCAATCGTCCTTTCGAGTCTGTTCTTTCCTTTTCTAGTGATTCTAAACTGGCCTTTTGTTTCGCATTCCCTTATCAATCCAGCGTGACCAAGATCTTGGACTATGGTAGGAATTACTTCTGAGCCGTAAGCGGTAGAACCTATTGCACTAAATATTTCAGTGCTTCCAATACACATGGATTCATTACCATTAACAATTTCATTGAGCGATTTCAAGAATCCTTTCCTTAGACGTTTCATATCATATTCGTCTAATTCTCTCATGTTCTCAACTAGATTAAGTATGCAGCCATTTATATCGTGCAATTTCGAATGGATCTGTCTTCTGCATAGTAGTTTAGATTTGCGATAAGTCATTAATCCGTAATATCAATAACTAATAGTAAGTGACTTTCAAAGATCTAGTGGAACGAAATAGCCTGAAAACTACACATCAGAATTTGCTATCTGAGAGATCAAAAAATAAGTAATTTTGGAAAGCATTGTTTGAACCTGAGAACATCTTGTTTGTAAATAAGATTCTGTCCACGATCTAGAGAAGTTGTGTTGGGATGATATCAAATCAAAAAATTTTATACAATAAATTACTAGTCTAAATATGTGCAAGCATTAAACGAATCATGTTATAACTCATTAAGTAACTTTTCGATATCATAGACAAATTTACTGCATTCAGTCTGAAACGCAATATATCCCTGCTTACTCAAATCTATTAATTTTATTAATGCGCGAGTCCGACTTCTTGCATGGGTTCTGTAGTGGTTTGAAAGTGACTCATTTTTCGGATATACAAGAATGCCCAAAGGCAGTTCTAACACCGATGAATAGATCCAGATCTGGTTCAGATCAGCACTATCAATATCACGCTTATACTTAGTGTCCATGACCAATAATCGCTTCGAAAAATCGTTATAGACGACAATATCAGGTTTCATCTCTGTGAGCAGTTCAATATCCGAAAAGCCGTGCTCTTTTCCCTTACCTCCTTTCACAAAGCCTTTCCTAAGACCTCTTGCCAATATTCCCACTACAAAGTTTTCAAATAACGCATTCATATCGATGAGAAAGGACGAGAACTTTATCTCGCCAGAAGCCCCAAGGTTAATAGAACATCCTGTAAGTATTAGTCTGCAAATATTGATTATTGGTTCATAATGTATCGTAAGTCTATTATATATTAACTTTGGAAAGGAATTTGCATCAACTGGATAGAAAGATACTGTATCAAAATAATGCATTAGTAACTTGGTCTTCCTATATAGTTCGGGTCTTATTAGGTGGGTTGCAAGCAGATAATATATCGTATATTTGATTATCCTATTCTCTAAATTATCCGGGTCAAACTCTGAGTAGTTGCAATAGACTTTATGTTTGAGGATCGGATTTCGCGCCAAATTTTCTTTGAATAGAATTTTGCCCTTTACATATGGAATATTCTCATCAACTTCATAATAATTCTTGTAAATACCTTTTCGGCAAAGGTGTTCTGTTATAACTAGGAAATAAATAACTAGTAAGTCAAAGATGGTATTTCTTTTTGATGCAAATATTCAGAATCCTCAGAATAGAAAGGTTCTAAATCGTAAGCCTTGGAAAGCATCCAGAAAAGATTTATTTTTTCTATTTTCGGGATTATATCAATAATGTGGTTAGGAGTTACTATTCGGCCAACATATTGCTTAGCCTTAATTCTGAATTTCCTTCCTCCTATCGAGGTAACTCCAATATAATTACATAATTTACCAGATAAAATATCGTATTCTTCCGTATCTAATTCTACGTCTTTAGAATCAAACTCAGTGAGTGTTACGTTTTGCGTCAATTCCTATACTTGAACCGCTATCTGTATCATTACAGTTGCAACAATTTTTCCTCAAACTTATTTATTATAGATAGATCTTCAAAGTAGTATTCCTCAAGAAGGGGTTTTATAGAATATGTCCAAATAAGGGTTAACTTTGGATAATCAAGTTCTCTTTCATAAAGTAACTATATCCCAATTGATAATGTTTTCCCAATTTCCCTTCTTTTTTTATTGCATCATTTATTTCCTTAAAGAACTTAACTGTGCCTTCCACTATATTGCATTGATTTCTCTCCAGAAATGATCGTAGAATGTTCTCGTCTGGCATCAATTCTATGAAGTAAAACCTTCTCCTTAGCGCAAAATCCACCAATGCTAGCGATCGATCTGCACTGTTCATTGTGCCAATAATCCATAAATTTTCCGGAATTATAAGAGGTTCTTGGGAATAGGGAAGTTTTATTATGTGTGTTGATCCTCGATATTCCAAACCATATAGCAATTCTCCAAAAATCTTTGCCAGATTCCCCCGGTTGATTTCATCGATTATTAGAACAAATTTCTTAGCCTGGTTTTCACTCGCTTCCTTACATAGAACCTTGAATATAGAATTCTTCG
This sequence comes from Nitrososphaeraceae archaeon, assembly GCA_036558405.1. GTDB lineage: Archaea > Thermoproteota > Nitrososphaeria > Nitrososphaerales > Nitrososphaeraceae > TA-21. Next base: position 4,007 of record DATBFR010000023.1, read on the forward strand.
GTTCATAAAAGATTTGCCCATCCTTAAGGTTAGGTTTTATTCCCTCTACAAAATCCTCATAGCCATAAGATGGATGAAATTGAATAATCTCGTATCTACCGTCATATCTTTCTGTGATGTATTTTGCAAACTCTTCCGCTACGTAAGTTTTGCCACTACCCGGTGGGCCATAAAATACCAACTGTTTATTTGTGGTTAAGATAGTTTCCCAATTAGATATTGTTTTTTCATTCACGTGTATAACATTTCCGAAATTCTCTCTAAGTTCTTTGATTGCAAATTCTATATCCTTAATCAGATGCCAATTGTAGCGGTAATTAGATATTTCTTTGCCACTTGTTGTGTTCGCATCTTCTGATAATTTCAAGAAATGTGAATCTGGATCACGTTCCTCAATGTAGAAAAATCTCTTCTTAGGACCTATTTTAGGGTTCAGCTTATATTCAAAAAATTTTAAATCATCTCTTGAGAACAAAAAAGTAACTTCTGGTCTATTGAATATCACGGCGAAATAACGATCATGTTTACGTTTGATTTTATCGAATATTCCATATAGATCATATTTAGCGATTGGAGGATTACCTGCCGTAGGTGTGCGTTGTTTAACATAAACGCTTGAACCCGATGGGAACTTCAGAATGTCTCTATCATCTTTATCATATTCAATTTTTTTTACTTTGAATTTTTTTTCCAAATATTCCCTAAGTCTTTCCTTTCGGTCCAAATCTGCTGGGCTGACAGGTTTTCCTCTATAGTCTACAACTTCATATTCTAAGGATTGAAACGTTTCGATCATTTTTGGACTCAATGTCCTAAAAGGTGCCTTTTCATCATTTGCCATATTATTTGCCGCTCTATATGCCGATTTGATCACTTCTACTGCAGGATAAAGTCTCTTCTTAGAATCCCACTTATCACAAACACGGTATTCGGGCTTACGATGCTCAAATCCACCTTTTTTGATCGCATCTTTAATGTGATTCCTTCTTATATTACCAAATTTCTCAATAATTCCTGGTTTGACGACCTCATTTTCCTCATTCATTTTCTAACATAACCATTCTTTCCAACTGATGTATTAGGAACGTTAATTACAAGATATTTATTTCTAGAAGACATGTTAGGCTCCAATAGTTGGATTATAATCTCTCCTTTTATAATCAGATGCTTTGCAATCTAATATGCGGTTCTGCCTCATTTCAAAAAATCGGACAGACTAGTTTGTTTAGTGTTACGAGATACATTTTCTCCGGTATTAGGAATTACGACATTATTCCATGTCACTTCTGATAAATCCAGCATTTTTCTGAAGGTATTGGCAGTTCCTGGACCGAATCCAGCATAATGATTGTTTGCTGCTACAATTGCGAGGTTCAGTTTATCTCTTTGTTCCTCATCCCTTGCTCTCTTCAGACATCTAGCCCATTTTTTCATTTCTAGAACCCTGTCTTTTTGTATCTTACCAAAATCCTTTTCTTGTATGGTCCTATCTCCAATGAATCTGATGTAGAGAAAGTCTGTTGTAACTATTGGAGGCGTTCTTATATCTGCTAGTTGACTCCATACCATGCACATATTGTTATTTGCAAAAAAACTATATGCCAAATCCTGAAACCATGAACTATCTCTAACTTCTACAGCATATCTGAATCTCTTATCTAATTCAGGTATTATGTCTCTCAAACCGTTCATACCCTCAACTATACCCATTGATGGTGGCCAAACATCAAAGCAACCATGTATGGCCCTATGAATGTAGCCGACCAATAGAGCCATAAATTGTTCGAGAATCCAAAAACAAGCACAGGAGCTAAAGAGCGAGCAGGATTCATCAGCCGCTGGTTAGAACTCAATCCCATAAAGTTGGTGGATTGTTGGGACTGAATCCATTTATACAGCATCGCCAGCGACAACACGAATATGACTCGTTAAGTATGTATCGTTAACCGAACTTATAGGTCTTTATTTTGTCTATAAATTGTAGGTATTTAAATAATTTAGTAAATCCAACATCCGGATTGGCTCGAGTTATCGAATGCATTAACCTTCTACATGGGATTATGAAGAGATAATAACTACTTAAACTGGAGTATTTTTCATAAGAAAGACATGTGGACTGGTGGACCCAGCTATGAGTCCTATATGGGCAGATGGAGTATACTAGTGGCTCGAGAGTTTGTGACATGGCTTAACGTTACATCAGGTGCTCGATGGTTAGACGTTGGGTGTGGGACTGGAACCCTTATTCAAACTATACTTGATACTATGTCTCCTCGAGATGTGTTGGGAATTGACTCTTCAGAAGGATATATTGAATCTGGTCGCAAGGAGGTCCAGGATCCACGTGTATCATTTAAACTAGGAGATGCACAAGCACTCCCAGTTAAGTCAGCCTCATATGATGCAGTTGTTTCTGGATTGGTGCTCAATTTTATTCCTAAACCAATTCAAATGCTAAGTGAGATGATCCGTGCTGTGCGTATAGGCGGAACTGTTGCAGCATATGTGTGGGATTATGCAGATAAGATGCAGCTTATTCGCTACTTTTGGAATGCCGCCGTGTCACTTCAGGGGGCAGCAGCATTGGCCTTAGATGAAGGACAACGCTTTCCTCTATGTCACCCTGAATCACTCAGGCAACTGTTTCATACTGAACAACTGGAAAAGGTAGAAGTCCGCTCAATCGATGTCCCCACCATCTTCCGCGATTTCGACGATTACTGGTATCCATTTCTAGGTGGCCAAGGTCCTGCTCCAAGCTATGCCAGGTCGCTTTCTGAAGAAAGTAGAGTTACCTTAAGGGAACATATTAGACTAACACTCCCCATTTCTCCTGATGGGTCAATTCATCTCATCTCTCGTGCTTGGGCCATCTATGGAGTGCGTAAGAACTAGATAGTCTGTCACTATATTGCTATACTATACCACCTTTATCTACAGAGAAAATAGTGTTAGTATTATCAAATCCAAGGTAATGCTATGGATCTTGTATGTTGGAACAGATCGATAAGAAAGGACAAGGCCGTTGCAAGTGTAAGGATGTATCTAAAACACCTAGCCACAAAACCTTGAACTGGCCTGTCCTCATACATGAATTAAGAATAATAAATGTTTGATAAAGCATAACCTTTGAAGTATCTTTACTATCTTAAAATAGTTACAAAAGCTAACATAATATGGATAAATTTATTAGGCATATTGCATTCGTGTCAGATAGTGATCACCAAGACTGTTTTTCAGCAGGCAGACATTGCCCCACCCTATTTGCAAATTTATTTGCCATAGAATAGAATCGGAATTTCAGTGCAGAGTAGTCTAAGCTATGACTAATTAGCATAATCTAAGACTATAGTGAAATTTTATCTTAACAACTAAGCAATAATTACTTTGAAAGAAAGATAACTTAGGCATACAGGTTATTTTTAGACAACAATCAAATAGAATCTATAACCCGTATAAGATATGTCAGCGGTAGCATCAATACCATTTGAGGCGACAGCTGGTAGAAAATAGGCTATCCAGCTAATCCAAATTTAGACCTAAATATCTGCTAAATATCAAGAACTAAATAAACTTACAATATGACAAATAAGGTCTTTATCATGACCATTTAATAATTGAGACAAACTGTAAATTATACCAATGACAAACTGGCATGAAAGTCCACTTATGACTGTTAAGAATGCTGATCCGGCAAAAGATGATGGTGCAAGTTTAAATAAAAATGAAATTAAAGCTCTTTAGTCAATGGTAAATATGTTCTAAAAACTGTAACCGAATGTAATGGTCAGATCTTTGCATTTCTGATTAATGAATCAGAACTAACAAGATCTAAAACAAGACCGTAACAACACTATCACATTCATAATTCGAGAACAAGATGCTCGTCAATATGATTTGAGCAGATACCACAATTGATATTATGGATATATGTCAAGAATTGTTATTGATATTATAGCATCAAGGGATTTAAGATCTGTATCAACTGTATCCTTGGGTGTAGACGGTTATGGTATTTATATAAATTAAAATTCTCAATAAAGCCGTCATCTTGAGTATTTAACAGTCTAGACTAATTTATTTGACTTTGTAAAATAAATTTCTATAATGTAATGCCGCTGGCCATACCGTCGATCTTGGCTACAACGTATGCTTACGTTTCAGGGGTGCATCATCAGCAGCATTGTTATCATCAATGCACAAGATGTGGAATATTGTATGATTGCAAAAAGGAAGAATGCAAAAAACGTTTCTATAATGATATATGTTCTATGTGTCATAACGCACAATACATTTATCCAAAAACACATGTTCTTCTAGACGATATGTAATTAAACTTGAATAACTTAGGAAATGTAGCTGGTGACGATTCAAGACTGCGACACGTATTAAATTTTGAGATGATCACCCTTTAAGAAATCAAAAAGAGAGACCATAACCACTATACAGATATAAAACTTTGAAATCTGAAAGTAACTAATTCAAACAAACATATTCAATCAAGAGCTTTAAATCCTGCGATCATATGAGTATGGTTATCAATTATCATGATGTCAGCGAATTCTCTTTGTAAAATGTTGAATATTCGTTATCCAATTATACAAGCAGGTATGGCAGGATCAACTACCCCTGAACTAGTAGCAGCAGTATCTAACGCAGGAGGGCTTGGAATAGTTGGAGCTGCTAGACTGATGCCAGATCAGCTTTTAGACATGATTCTAAAAATAAAGAAGCTTACTACCTATCCGTATGGTGTTAATCTGCAATTAGCTCAGCCAGAGAAGAGTGTAACAGATGAAAATACATCTGCTGTTCAACGGTTCTTGGATACTAATTTCCGTCAGAATATTGGACTTAAACCAAGGTCAGGCCAAAGTATCGCTTTACCTCCTTCAAGCCTATATGAGGCTATTCAGATAATTCTTGAACAAGAAGTGCCTGTTCTAAGCTTTGCAATGGGTGATCCAGCAAAATTTGTCAAGCAAATCCATTCTTCGGGAGCTAAAGTTATGTCCATGATTACCACTGTAGAAGAAGCGCTCATGGTGGCTAAAAATGGAACTGACATTATTGTAGCACAAGGTTCAGAAGCAGGGGGACATAGATCTACCTTCAATTTAGATCCTAAAGGAGAGTTGCCTCTAATCGGAACCATGGCTCTGGTCCCACAAGTTGTCGATGCTCTGAAAAAGGAAGGAAAAGATGAGATTCCAGTAGTAGCTGCTGGAGGAATAGCTGATGGTCGGGGCTTATTAGCAGCTTTAGCACTAGGTGCATCAGGTGCTTTAATCGGAACTCGGTTCTTGGTGGCACAAGAAAGTGGAGCATTTAAAGCATATCAAGAACGCTTGCTTTCTTCCAAGGAAACTGATACTTCTATAACAAGAGTGTTCACTGGTCGACCTGCGCGAGGCATATCCAATAGATTTATGGAAGGATATTTAAAATCAGATCTAGACCCGCTCGCATGGCCATATCAGGCTTTGGCTGCTGAAGATATCTATCAATATTCACATACTCATAATAATGCGAACTACTTTCCACTCTTAGCCGGACAGGAATTGCGATTACTTAAAGGTGGTCAAAGTGCAGCAGAAATGGTTAAAGAGATAATATCAGAGGCAAAAGAAAATCTGCCTGAATTAAATAAAATTGAGGTGGATTAGGAAGTATGCCAGATTGTTCTGTTCTTAGATTATACATGTGTCCCATGGTCTAATGGTCTAATGGCAATCTAGTATTTCTATGAATTTACATGGTCTAATGGTCTAATGGCAATCTAGTATTTCTATGAATTTACTTCTATCTCCTCAAGAATACATTTCTTCTATTGGTTCCAAGAAAAGAATAGAGTTATTGAAACAGTATGTGAATTCAACACCAAATGATTTTATATTAGATATAGGAGGGAATACAGGCAGAGTAACAGAAACCGCATATTCACGCAAAGGTTGTAAGGAGGTTGTTGTGTTGGAACCTAAAAATAAATATGTAGAATATGGAAGATTATGTAGACCATTTATTAAATTCAAAGAAGGTGGTGCAGAGAATATATCTCTACCAGATGAATATTTTGACATTATAGTAGCTATTTTTCATTTCATCATTTCAGAGATTAAGACAAAGGGTTAGAAGAAATGAGAAGGGTTTTAAAACCAAGTGGAAAATTAATTATTTTTGAAAGTAATCCACTTACAACTAGAGGGAAGATATTGATGTTCATCGAAAACCTACTCCATACCGGTGCAAAGCTCTATGGACCATGTCAATTGAAAGAGATATTGACCCATAAACATAATCTTGAGGTGATATCTATGGACTCTGTATCAATAGGTTACTTCTTGGTCGCTACCAAAATGAGAAAGGAAACACCTTCATAATAAGAAAAGTGATTACTGTCAAATGAAAATTTATAATTTGAATCATTCTCTCATTTAGGTCTTTACTGCCTTTATTACCAAACTAGTGATTTGTCTATCTTCAATATTGTTGCCTCCGTCTATATACAATTTCTCTTCCAATACGTCTATGTCAGAAAATCCTGCATTTCTAATGCTGTCAACATAATGTTCTTTTGTTAATGCGCCATCTATGCAACTACACCATTTATCAGAATTTGCAGATTCCGGTTCGACTTCCTTACTTGTTACAAGATCTGATATTACCATTCTGCCACCATTAGGTTTTAAGATCCTGTAAATTTCCTTGAATGCGGATATCTTGTCTATAGTTAAATTAATAACACAATTGCTGATTACTACGTCAGCGGCATTATCGTTAATTGGGATTCCCTTTTCTATATCTCCTTTTTTGAATTCCACGTTCGTATATCCATTCTGTTTTGCATGACTTGCAGCCTTTTCTAACATCTCATCTGTCATATCGATACCAATTACTTTGCCAGACTGTTTGACTTTATTTGCTGACAAAAATACATCAATCCCTCCACCAGAACCAATATCGACTACTACTTCTCCTTCATGGATATTTGCAAAATTTACAGGTGCACCACATCCTACACCAAGAATGGAAGATTTTGGAATCGAATTCAAATCGTTAGTAGTATAGCCAATATTTTCTGCAATTTGCATTGGTGACATCATGGTCTGACTACTATCACTGCTTCCACTGCTTCCACCACAACATTCGTCAGGTGCACAACAGCCTTCTGAAGAACTTCCAACTAATGCAATCTTGCCATATGCTTCTTTTACTTTTTGTTTAATTACGTCATCTTTCACACGCATTGTTTACAAGAGAAACTATTTAAGTTGTCAAGAGAAGCTAGGTAAAGTAAGTGTAGTTATGGAAACAAAAGGAAACAGAAAAAGTGGGAAAGCAGCATCAATAGTAGCACCAAGAATAACCAAAACTGAACTACCACTTGTCCAAGCTAGTCAAAATTGCGATTTTCATGGGTATGATGCAGACACGCTTATGAAAGAAACTGCCAAACTGCGTAAGATAATTACAAAGAGAGGAACTCTTGAAATTCTGATTCCATTATGTTGCGCTACCACTTCTGTCAGATATATAAAATTCAGAAATACGATGAAAGGTTTCAGTAGCAAAACATTAGCGAAAAGGTTGAAGGAACTGGATGAAAGCGGAATTCTAGAAAGACAAGCATATAATGAAATTCCCCCAAAGGTTGAATATAGATTAACCAAGAAGGGACAGGAATTGGTAGAGTCTATCATTTATCTATTAAATTGGATGAAAAAATGGGCAAAAGACTAGTATAAATAGTGATGTGTAATTAGAGAGTCTAAACCTCACATTTATTGGATAATGGTTGCCTGTTTAGATCTATAGGGGGATAACAAGACAAGGGCACAACATACAAGAGTCATGAAATATGTGATAATTGTATATTTCCAATTTTAACTGATTTATGCCCATACTCTTATTATCCATCTTACTAGTTCTTGTTAAAATTGTGTTTTGTATTTCGATTTATTCTTGCATAATCCAATTCACAGTGAATAGTTACGTATTAGTAACTCCTTATGGCCTGAGCGTTTTGTCGCATTTGAATTTATACTTCGCAATGCATCTATTTCAATAGTATTATTAGCATAGTCCGAGTATAATTTTCTTATAAACGGAGTATTGGAATTACTTAAGAGAACCATACACCCTTTTTTGTCAAGTTTCTTGAATGTGTTAGCAAGTTCTTCTTGATTCTTAGCCGTAAAACCATATCTTGTATATCCAGTAAAGCTAGCTGTTTCGCTAGTTGGATTGTATGGAGGGTCTAGATAAATAAAATCATCTTTTCTTGCCTCAAGTAACGAATCTTTGTAATCACAAGCACTTATCTTGGCTCCAGATTGACGTAGAGAAAGACTCGCTTTACTTAAATTGGCGCTATTGCAAATTGTAGGATTTTTGTATCTACCCCAAGGAACATTAAATTTATCTTGTTTATTTTTCCTATAGAGTCCATTAAAGCATGTTCTATTTAGAGTAATGAATCTTGCTGCCTTTTTAATGCAGTCGCCGCTAACGGAATATTCAGGACTGTCTCGCAACTGATAATAAAAGGATTCGGGATTTTGTTGATATTTTAGCTTATAAACTTTTAAAACTTTGATTAGTTCTTCTACTCTAGACTCTACAACTTTATATGCATTAATCAACTCATCATTAATATCTGACAAATAGACATCAAACTTAATGCCTTTTCTGGTAAGCGAAAAGAACACAGAGCCGCCACCAAGGAACGGTTCAAAATATCGACTAAATGAAACAGGAATCAGTTCGTCAATTCTTGGTAATAACTGTCTCTTTCCTCCTGCCCATTTCACAAAAGAAGAGGCATTCAACGGTTGAGCGTCATATATTATTTGACAGCGTTGCTGCTGTTCATGACGGCATGATGGCTCTGACGGCTCCTGAGGGACTTGGGACCTTTTATTGTTATTTTGTATTATGAAATCTGGTGGATATTGTATATTATCTGATGAAATTCCATGGTTTTCTGGGCTCTTCTCCGTGTTTTTTATATTGCCGTCTTGTTTAGAAGAGTTCGGAGTCTCTGGAGTGCCATCATTGCCATCACTGTCGTCACCTTTGCCATATTGTGGTTTAATTTGAGTATTAACCTCGATATCAAATACCCTGCCTGCCTTTACGAGTCTATTTTGATCAAATGTGAGGAAACTTCCATCCTTTCTATGCTCTCGATCCGCTCCAAAATTATCACAAATAAGCTTGCTTATTGCATTTCTATATATGGTGGCGTAATCCTGAGTGTGATAGTCATTAGGTTTCTTCTCATCTGGTTTGCCAGGAATACCATCCATAATGGCCTGCCAGATTCGATTTAAATAAAGTTGGTTTCCTTCTTTTGATACTAGGTCTACGACTATTCCGTAAATTACAGGTTCAATAGACGTGCTCTTTTTACGCTTATTCTTTTCATCTAGAAATGATTGCGACGTTGACCGAATTTCTTCGTATGCTTCTGCATTGTGAAATAGTTGTAGCAGTGGTTTACAAAGTTCCTTGTCTCTTCCCTCTAAACCAGTGCTTATATCTGGTATGGGATCGTTGAAGTGAATTAGCCTATATACTAATAATAGTTTCCTTAAAGCCCTCAAGTCATTGTGCAGTTTTTCAAACTTTTGATTTCTGTTTGCTGGTTGCAGCACTTCTTTAATATCATAAGTGGGTCTACCTTTTGTGGCCTTGATCAGGAATGACCTATCTATAACACCTTTAGTAATATTATCTCTAAGTGATTCTTCAGCTATGCGTATCTTAAGGCAGTAACAATAAAAGAATTCCTGCTTTAGAGAATTGGGATTTATTTTTGATACTTTACCGTTTATAGAATAGCCTTCTTTCTGGATTGCAAGCATATCCCTATCATGGTGTATTCTGTCTGCCTCGTCAGCGACAAGGATACATTGTCCTGGTTCTTCCTTGCCCAGGATTCGATACAGATTCGCAGCACTTGGATCAGTCATTCTAACGCAACGATAAGCTATGCCTTCAAAGACAAAGCCAATACTAGATTTTCCAATTCCGTTTCCCCTACCTGCGATGTCATAATAATGAGTAGTGGGATACAAATCCTGAAAATAAGTCCACAGGATATCTCCAGACATTAATATGATAATTTCTTTATCCTGGTCAATGTAGAGCGAGACTTTATCCTTTATCTTCTGATATAGACTATCGACAGTCTCATTCTGTGCTATGCCTTCGTAATCTTTAATCTCTTCTAGAGAACTGAATTCAATAGGTTCATAAGGATACTCTTCAATAGAAGGAGGTCTTAGGACTCTATTAGTTTCTTCAATTTGTTTAGAAGAATTTAAGTGACGGTTCCCCTCAGACCAGGTTAAAAATACAGGTTCATCATTTAGCAGAATTGCTTCATGTAATGACTTTCTAAATCTCGCTGAATACTTAAAAATAGGAATTTGAGTCTTCTCATTTTGCTTTGAAGCATTTCCATTGCCATTACCGAATTTGTAGTTGTGAGGGTGTTTACGACCTTCCTCATACACTCGTTCCCAGGACTGCAGAGCGCTTATCCTCCTAATTATTGCAACTCGTCTTTCCTGTTGCTGTTCATCAAGATCAGGGAGTAGTTTGTCAGTTAGACGACCAAAGTCGTCACCGTCCAGCAGAAGCAATTCCTCAACTTCTAACGGTTGATCGTTTATGAGTTTCTTATCCTCGATAGACAATTTGGCGATGTATTCAACCAATTTCTCATTGTTGTCGGCATTGTCATCATATGTTTCTGAGAGTGTCAAATCGGCACACCCAAGGAATATCCATCACTAATTTTCGAGGGAGTTGAAATATTGATTATTTTATTTTTTCGAAATCGGCAATTTGACAGATGTGCCGCAGGATCAGCCTTGACTTTGCCAGGCTCACTTCCTGGACAGTAACAGTATCTAATATTGTTAACCTTTGCTTTAGCCAGATACACCCTGTCTTGCTGATGATCTGAATCGATATCTATATCGGAAGGACTAGAATAACTAGTATTAGAGATCATAGTAATTCGCCTGGTTGGTTGCTATGGTTGCAGTGTCTTGGCTGGGGCTGGTTACCCCAGCATTATTCTTATCTAACTGTGACTTGAGTTTATTGAGGCAAATCGGGCATTCTTGCACAACCTTAGACAAGGTTTCAATTAAGTGAATTGATTCTTCGATCCAATTCGATGAGAACGTTTTTGTAGTAGTAGATGATTCGATCAAGACTGACCATTACCTCCTCCTACTTTTTGGTAGGTGTGGTTCAAATCAAAGCCTGGGCGCCCAGGTGTGGAAAGTGGGGGTGCTTCAGGCAAATTTAGTCTTTTAACTTTTCTATCCATAGTTTTTCACTTTTGTCTTGGGCGTATCACGACTGAGGTGTGACATGAAGGACAACAAGCGAAATTTCGAGTCCCACAGTAGATCCACCGATACTCACATTTTTGGCATCTTGCCTTAAATCCCCGTTTTTGAACCATACAAGGTTCGAATCTTGATGCTAGCGTCCCTTTCTTCATATTTCTCCTTATATTCAGTAAGCTATAAAAACTAAAGTAACATAAGAATAGTGTAGTCACTTGAAAAAACCAATAACTGAAAGAAGATCGAAGTCTAGTTACGTCACTAATAGAACAATAATTAGTTTTATGAATGATATGTTACAATTTGGCAAGGAAATGGATAAACTGACGACTGAAATTAGTGCGGCGGGAGGGCTAAACAATGCACCTGCTACCGATATTGAAAGGTATGAAAAGTTAAAGGCTGAAAGGAGAAAGCTAGATAGAAGAAAGGTAGACGTTCTTAACAGATATATCTTCCCTAGTATGGCCAACCTAACTGTATTTCTTGAATACATCGCTGAAAGTTATAGAAAAGGTGGCGGCGGATACATAAACAAAATATTCGAAGAAGACCTTGAAGCACTATTCTTTGCAAAATCTATTGTGGATAAAAGTAAGAAGGGAGCATCCATATTCTGGAGGCTTATCAATGCGATCTGTTTTTTTGACGCCAACATTTCATATATAGATCCCAAAAAGATCAAAAAGATCGATCATGTAATAGGGATCAAAGATATAAAAACAAGACCTATTGGTAATTTCAGACTTGTGCTATGCGACATAATGCAGGAGTTAATAAATAGGCGGCTAGTTGCAGCAGGACAATTCACATTCAATGACGGATTATTATTTATTAACGAGACACTAGGTCCTGATATGAACCGAGCACGTGCCTGGACAAGAATGCTTGCCGGAGAAGCCTACCAAGACTTGAAGTTTGACAAAGAGAGAAGACCGGCATTGTTCTAACTAACTAAACTTTGACTTCTTCCTACATACCTACGTAGGGCTAACAGAAACTCACTATGAATACTGAAAAGAAGTAAGATTTACTGGTAGGCAAGTAGTCATAGCCAATTTATTACCAGGATCGTCCTCCTATGCATTTGTAACGGACCTGTTTTAGCCTTGCGGTTGTGGAATTATATTGCTCCGAAGGTTAGTTGTATGTGGTCGTGGGCAAGTGAGCAGGATGCCCACACCATTTTACCTCTAAAATATTATTCCCATTTTCTGTTCCTATTATTACTCTAAGTATTGCCTCAGTTCCAACTCCTACAGCTACAACTGAGGCTACAATGTCTTTGGGTCTAGGTGCAGGTTAACATTTGCTATAACGAAGGCTGCTGAAGCTGCAACTATCGAAAAAATGATATCCCTCTTGTAGATTTTGAACTTTTCACTGAAGCCTATACATGTTTTTTCCTTTCTAAATTTCTCAAATGAAAAGATGATCTGCGCCTTCTCTAGCAAATAATCATATTTCTGTGATTTGGGTGCAATTTTGTCACTAATTATTTTGGTTTCAGATTCAGCAGTTAGCATACAGATATTCTACTCACATTACTGGGATGAATTTCTCTCCCTTCACAGTCAAATTTATCACAATCACTGTAGGAGGCGATCATAGATATTTTTTGATCTCTATTACAACCAAATTTTATTGATTCTCGAGTATTTTCTAGAAGCAGCTTGAAATGGATTTGGATCTGAAAATGTCTCGTAGGCATAGCAGACTTGCTTGCTTTAGTCATATCTTGTTCCTCAATCTTCTCAATCTCTTGTTTAAGGTGCTTAATGTCATAGATTCGTTGTTTACGCGGTAGCTCGGCCATTGCTACAGTTAGAATTTATCATCTGCAATATAATAATAGCAAATGCTAGAAACCCATATGTCAATTAACCAAAGTCTTATCCAACAATACAGAATACTATCAAGCCTTGAAGAATATCTAGTTGACATTAGCACTATCACCAAGACACAATCTTATCATAATAAAACTACTAGCTGCAGCATTGAATGAATATATCGCGATGAAGGAAGGTATGGCTGCTGCCGTTGCAACTACAGCAGCAAGTCAATGAAATGGAAATAAAAATTCCTAGTTTAACCAGTTTATCAGCATTTAAATTGGCTCAAACTTACATTTTACATTTACTTTAGATATTAGATATTATCTAGCGGATGACTTATGAATTCCTGTTATAGTATTCACAACAGTTTATAGTCATCTAAGAATGCATGTTGTAAGACATTTATGAGTAAACTGTTTTAGATT
>DATBFR010000024.1:0-2805 GCA_036558405.1 Nitrososphaeraceae archaeon
AACCAATATAGAGGATATAGTAATACCTGTTGTAAGAATCGAATTACCACATGTAATACTATTTGCCATGCTTACTTTATTCGGAGTAGGGGTGTTTAGACTGAATACCAAGAATTAATGACTTCAGAACCGCTCACTCGCTAGCTAGCTATAACTGATATCATGATTACTGTATATTGATGATTAACTTTATGCTTTAACAAACTACTAAATCTACAGTAAATGTCTCCTAGATCTCAATAGCAGCAAATCCAGGTTAAGTATAACATAAGTCGGTTACTTTGATTGTTGGGTTACTGACAACCAATTACTCGCTTAACATCTTCCATTGTGAAAGGAATTGATAGAACCCGAGAATAAAGATTTGTTAAAAGAATTCTGAAGTAAGTTCTTCTACTGCCAATGCTATTGGATTGGCCTAAACAAAATGAATTATTCTTTGTGGTTATTTCCCAATTCTAAAATGCCTACCAGAATGCATTCTGGTACATTCGTCGAATATACTAAAAAGTTATTATGTCTGCGATTCCCTGCCAGAATAATGCAAAAAGGAAAAGCAAACTACAGAATTATTTCAGGAATGCTAATTGCAACAGTATTATCAATTGGTATGATGACAACCGGGATCACAAAGGTTTTGGCCCAAACAAATCCAATGAACCCTTCATTAAGCCAAGGAACTGCTGGCGGTGGTGGCTCAATGGCAAATATGTCCTCTGCTGGCGGTGAATCGGAAGGCCATATGCATATGGCATCTGCCGGTGTGGCAGGTAATCAAAGTACAGTATCGAGGGACTCTATCGCACTGCTCTTACAGGGTCAAACGATTCCAGCTAAGGGATTCTTACATGTTTATGACTCTACTCCATATATGATAAATGCGGGACACGTTGCTCTTCACATCCCATGCGATACGAATTCTAAGCCTGTCGTCGATGTGCTCATTGGACCTGCTCCAGCATTTCAAGTTGTAGAACCAGAAATAATAAAGGAATTATCTCACCCTGGCCAAATGTGTTTGTATCATGCCGACATTGATTCTGATCCTGGCAAGAAAGTGTATCAAACAGATGTCGCACTACTAAATAACTCAACTCAGCCAGTTACTTTCCCACCAAGTAGTACAGTTGTAGTAGGCGTCAACGAAATCCAACCAGGAGTTCCTGGCGGCTAGATACTTACTTAGTAACTGACTGAAAGATAGTATTGGACCACTGCTGGTCCAGAATCTTTTTTATTTTGTTTTTATTATTATTTTTATTATTATTTTTGTTATTATTTTTATTTTTATTAAACTCGGCGATTCCCCAAACAACGTCTGTGAGATTTGTGTTGTTAGTATGTATATTTGATCAAGGGGTTGTTAAAACCTGAAGAAATGAATAGAATCAGAATTTAGATACTACGTATATTGCATATCACATATATTAATAGGATATCAAATTTCTGCCCTTCAGTTGAGATTTATGTTACTATCAATCTTCCAATGAAAGGACTATGATACTAAAAGTTAGACCCATAAAGCAGTTTTGACGTAGAATAGTAGATAATTGTTAAGATTCTGAAGACTTATTGCCAATAGAATTCAAGTAAAAGCGGAAAGACCTTTGGCAATGAATTCAAATCAGATATTTCATATACTTAACAGACATTTCAACAACATTTATTCTGGTCTTTTGCATTTATAGTACATCCCTCGAATGTACTACAAGACATAAATATACTTTCAAACACCAGTGTATAACTTGGATTTAGATGATACTATTAAGCAAGTTAAGATCTCCCCTATTCCGTCTTATATCGAGAGTATACATGAACACGAATTGATTATTTTCACTCTTGAGAGTTTAAGCAATCAATCATACTTCATGTCATGTATGACGTGTAATTCACATTTTTGTGCCGCCTGTGGAAAACTTGTGACTGACTTGGAATTAGCAACATATCATGTAGAGGAAAACTGCATTGAAAAAAAGCTATCAAATTATTAACTTTCTTGTAGCACTAGCCTTCTTTTTCTCTGTTCTGACAGTAGGTAACGGCATTGGATCTGTATCTGTTTTGGCAATTAGTAAGAACAATAATGTCATCGCAATGATCTCTAATTCGCGCTATGATGTCACTTATTATCCTCTCAAGCTAGGCGATACACTAACTTGGTCCAACCATGACAACATGGATCACAAGATAAAAATAACCAAAAACACGACTGGTGAAATGATAAGTGAATCAAAAACTATTAAACCTTATTCGAACTTCTCACATACTTTTGACACACCAGGAATGTATCGCTATTCTGACCCGCTAAACTCCGAAATGGGTGGATTCGTATCGGTAACTAATGATATTTTAACCAGCATCGCTTCTAAAAATATGAAAAATAATGTAGACATACAATTAACTCGGGAACCAGTCAAACCAAATACAGAAAAGAGCACAAACTTCTTGATTGATTTTATCAACAGTAAAACGAAAAATGATCAAGAACATATCGATTACGATTTTATCATTTATAAAGTAAGCAAAGATGGTCAATATAATCAAATGTACAAACAAACGCACCATTCCGATGAAGGAGTAGAACAAGCAACTTACAAGTTTTTAAAACCTGGCTTATATGTTCTAAAAATTACAATATATGATATTTTGTTTAATCCCATAAACCCAGATATTGCCACATTCAATGTTGCTGTTTCAGAATAGTCTAGTCAAGTTTAGTTTAGTCTATATAGATATCGATAATCATAAATCTAGAATTTGCAATTTAAATATAGAGCACACAAAAAATTTATCGAATCCGACTTG
>DATBFR010000025.1:0-4612 GCA_036558405.1 Nitrososphaeraceae archaeon
CGTCGCAATTAAGGACTATCTTTCTTCTAAACGTCTTAAATTATTGTTTTTTATTTTTTTGTTGATATTTGAAACGATGTTCATTATGAATTGGTATAATCCTTGTTCCCCTAGCGGTCTTTGTATGAATATCGATTATGATATTTCTGGACCATTCATTGCTATTGCAGTTATCCCTGTTGGAACATTGTTAATTTTTTCGTTCTTTGCTGGACCAGTTTTATTAACCAGATATTTGGCTGGTAGGGGATGGATCAGTGTTTTGATATTTGATCCTGATAAAATGGGTGGATTGAAGCCCATTGGTAACTTAATTTTGATGTCGACACTATTACTATCTGTAGGTATATTTCTGACTTTTATTCTACATCCAACATATTATTTTATTCAAAATGGGCTTCCCTATGTAGGGTTAACATTTTTAGGAATCGATCTTTTCCTATTTGTATATCCACAGTCTATTTTGCATAAACTACTAGCAAAACTGAAAGAAGATTCAATGCAAATAATCCAAGAAAAAATAGAAGTTAGTAGCGAGAGACTACGAAAAGCAACAGATGCAGAAGATAAAGAGGAAATGGCGCAATATTCAGAAAAACTTTCAAATTATAAGAATATTCGAGAAGAAATAGAGCGCTTAGGTGTATACCCCTTTGATTGGAACATACTTAAGGTCATAATTCCAAGTATACTTTCGATTGTGACGCTGATAATAAAAGCTACAATCTTTAATACCTAATGTCCTGAATCAATATGTCTATCTATTTTTGTGATGGGTTATGTCACAATATAGCAAAAAAATAATATATATAAAAAATAGTTGGGTAATAATTGCTGCCGATTTACAGTGGACAAAAGATATTTCTTACAAGTTTTTGTTGGCCATGTTATCCAAGATTAACAGGTGATAAGACTAGCGCTTATTTTCGTTGCTGAACAAAAGGTCGTGGATCGAAAATCAGCCTTATAGAACCTATTTTTCCATCATAGATTTGAAACCAAGCGCTTACAAATGTTGTTGTAGGTGGTGTGCCATAATTCAATTCATAGAGAAGGCACACATCATGGCTACCATCAGTAAAAACCTTCTTGATGTCTAGTTTAGGTAGGTTCAGGTGTTCTAGATATTTGAAATATGGTTCCGCTCTGTTAAACGATCCAAGAGGTGCCTTATACGATATATTTTCACTTACATACTTTCTAGCAGTTTTAAAGTCTTTTCGTTGTGCTGCGTCTAAATATTCCAACACTATTTCCTTTGGATTTATCTCAGGTTCATTTATTTGCATAACAATATTTTTTCAGTAGCGATGGATTTATCCTTAGGGGTAGTATAACTCCAAACATCAGACATACTTATTATTACCAATTATAGTGTGGTAAAGCAATGAGTAAGGAAGGAATTAATAGTCTTTCCTCATAGAAATAGCATTTTGACATTTCTTTAACAGTTCTCAATTTACAGAATTCCAGAAAATTTATTTTTCTGTATCGTTGTTTGGCATGACTATCTATTACCTGATACAAATGTTTAGACACGCGAATTTGACTGTTCGTAGCATGCAGTTAACCTATCAAGTCACTATATTGTAATAAATAAATTTTAAAGTAGCCTATATGTATCGTCATAACAGACGATGTTGAAGATGAGTTTGAAGATATATTATTTTATATCTCAACGCTAAAACTGCGATAATATAATGACAAGCAAAAATGTAAATGAAAGATGATATCGATTGTTCAATAGTTAATTACTCTTGTGAGCTGTATATTTACTGCGTAAAGTGGGATGACGTCTTTATAGATTTATCTGAAAATGGTCGGTGTGATGATAATAATCTTTCACCAATTTCTCTTATTAACCATTCATCGTAAAATTGTAATTTGGTAAGTATGTATGTATCTGCTTTCTTCACGCCTTCATATGAGTCAACCTTAGCTAGAATAAAATCTATCATAAATACATTTTCGGCAAAGAGTATGAATATCAAACGATCATCAGGGTCGATTATACTAGGATGATATAGAATGTTTTCTTGAAATTCAGAATACATATGCTCATAGACGCTACGATAATGGGGTTTTTCAACATGTATTAGAATAGTAAATTGAATGTATCCTATCATAGAAGCGGGATCGCATTGAATCGAAAACTCTACTAGATGTCCTTCCTTCATGCTGTCAAGACGCCTTGTTGTAGTCTTTTCAGAGATACCAAGTTCTTTAGCAATTTCAGATATACCAGTCCTGGCACCTGATAATAGCAAACATTTTATTATTCTCAAATCTGTTTCGCTTAGACTCTTTAATACAGGTTGCTCAGAAACGGAGGTTCTATCAACAGTTGCAGGTTTTAGAGAATTATTTAATGATTGAATGATTTTTTGGTCCAACGGTTTTTTGATAACAAGAGCAGCCATTGTAGTTCTTCCCATGTGGTGTACATGATAGGCGAGCTCTCCAAACTGCTTTATACTCTCAATTACTTTCTCTTTAAATATTTCGTTGTTGTTGTTCCTCATCACTAGTATGTGAGCCGTTCTATAACCAAAACCTGCAGGATTAACTCTAATTATGAATTTTTCTATGATGCCGCTGCGTATCAAATTCTTAACTCTTGACTTGACACTCTTTGGGGTTAAGCCACTTCGCAGACCTATACTTCTATAAGAAGTTCTACAATCTCTAGCCAATGTGGCAAGGATATTGAGATCCATTTTATCAAGAATCATTTTCTCCATTGGTTGTAACACTTCTTGCTTTGTTCTTTATTACATTATTATCCTAATATAGATGTCTGAAATGTGGACTGCTGCTACCCCAGGGGATAAATTTCAGAAATTCATACAGTAGCATATGGAAAATGATATCCATAATAAAAATAATAACCCACAGCAAGTATCATCATCAACACCATATATCACAAATGGCTCGGTAAAACTAGCTGAAATGGATGAAAATATAAAATTCTTAATGCAAATGGAAGTAAATGTCAGCCCAGTGATCTTAATAAATAAATTCAATGTGAAAGTTGATAAGATCAACGAATTCATAAGAGCCTGGACTGCTAGTGCAGAGATCATGAAGAAGCAACCAGGATTGATTTCAGCACAGCTTCACCTTGGAATAGGAGATAGTTCTGTATTTATCAACTATGCGATCTGGGAGTCAACGGAACGTTTCAAGAAAGCATTTACTAATTCAGAGTTTCAATCCAGCATAAAGAAATTACCAGCTATGACCATAGCATCGCCTCATCTGTTCAAAAAAGTTGCAGTTCCTGGGATCTGTGGAGATGTATGATACTAAGCAAACAGCAAAAAGGAAGCAAAAGCTGATGCTGTGGAATGTTATAAAAAAAGGAAGGCGCACTGCTACTGAAGGCAATATAGATTGACAAATATCGATGTCAAAGTAGGTGATTGTAATGGATTCAGATGATTATACAAACAAAGAAGAAAAACTGACTGACAATAACAAATCTCATAAGGATAACCGACGCCAAGAATCATCAACTTACTCAAAAGGAACTGAGTTACCAGACACTTCTGAAAATATCAGAACTTATGCATGGATTACCCTTGCGATTCTAGGGTTGACAATTCTAATTACAACGTATGGTCAGACGATGCTTCTACCAGCTATTCGTGATATAATTAGGGATTTCAATATCTCATATAGTATGTCGTCTTGGATACTTACAGCAAATCTAATCTCAGCCGCTGTTGCTACTCCTATTGCTGGAAAGTTATCTGACATCTATGGACGAAAGAAAATGATAGTGATAATTTTGATAGTTTATATCGTGGGAATTACTGCTGGAGGATTCTCGACAAACATTTCTGTTTTACTTGTTGCAAGAGGTATCCAAGGCATAGGTATATCCATGTTTCCGATAGCTTTTGGAATTATAAGAGATCAGTTACCAAAGGAGAAGCTTGCAATAGGGGTAGGAGTATTCAGCTCAATGTTTGCTGCAGGCTCAGTAGTAGGGTTAGCTTTAGGTGGAATTATAATCCAAAGCTTTGGCTGGCATGCTACGTTTCTTTCGATAGTTCCCGTTTCCACTATTCTCCTGGCGATGATCAAAAGAATCATTCATGATGATAATAACAATAAGAAGGAATTCGCTGAAGTAGCAGAAAAAGGAGATTCACTAGACATAGATGGAGCTCATGCAAAGTCTAGTAGAATACATTTTCCTAATCCAGATCATCGAGTTGTTATTAGTAATAGAAGTAATGGTAGAAGAAAACCAAGCCTTGATCTAAAAGGTGCTATAACTCTAGCTGTTACTATAACATCCTTCTTACTAACTTTAACATACATTAGCAATAATAGTAACAGTAGTGCATATCCAGCACAGGTTATAGTCCTATCATTAGGCTTGCTATCAATAGGATCATTAATATTATTTGTTCTTATAGAAAGAAAGGCATCATCACCATTAATTGAGATGAGTTTAATGACACATAAAATACTTCTTCCTGCAAATATCATTATCTTGATTTTTGGAATGACTATGTTTTTAGTATATCAGACCATTCCAATATTAGTAAGAAGTCCTTATCCACTTGGATTTGGTGGGGATGCAGTTGCAAGTGCAATAACT
>DATBFR010000026.1:0-50342 GCA_036558405.1 Nitrososphaeraceae archaeon
AGGTGACACGTCCACAATAGATTTATTCATAATCAATGAGAAATCCAGAGATTCAACATTATGTATCCCCTTTTCCAAATATAGGTCTTTCTAGTTTGAATCTTGAAGGCAACTCAAACAATGTTTGGTTTTTCATTCTCATATTACATAATGAATTCTATGATGCACACTTAGTTCCATTTCATCTTCAAATTCCATCCCACAATGAATGCAGTGGTATGACCCCGAATTTTCAACACTAGTTCGTTCCAAAATTTTTAGAGTGTACTTTGCAGTAGGATCAAGAACTGTGACATAATCTCGGATCTTATTTTTAATGAGAATATCTTTGAGGTTTCGTGTCACATTGTTAACATTTTCTTCACTAGTTATAGTAAGACTATGCGTGTCTGAAGGATTATTTTCTTCAATTAATAAACCGTCCTTAATCTTAATCCGCAGCTCATCTATCAAAACGTGTCTTATGTGAGAAGGAAGTTTTGAAATATCGACTGTAATGGCCATGTATAATAACGAGACTTTTCCCTTCTTAACTTTATTGCTACTGAGCACTAAATGAATTTGGGCAATTATGCACTCTTATTTTCTTACTCATTTTTGTTCCAAATGACGAAGCCAGAAAAATACTCAGGTCTAATTTATGGTAAGAATACCATCAATAGAGATACATTGCAACAGGACGCAGTGCTACCCGAGATAAAACGTTACTTACAATATTGCATATCTAAATGAAATTATTAGCGCAATATGACGACCATCTGTTAGTATCGTACACAAATGGACTAAGTAGACGATCCTAAACGGAGAGTGATGTAAATTGCTCGAACATGGCAGATTTGACCTTCATGATGAGAATCAGGACGATATTGGCTTGGAACAGCATATTATTAGGTTATTCAATTTGTCATCCGGGGTTGTAAATGTCAGGATCGCAAGGCATTCGCAATTAATTGCAAACGCAACCAATCTCGATCCTCATGGATCAAACATTAACGATGTTAAGTTTAAGTTATATATCGGCCAAATGAAGCATTTTTGTGAATAAGAGGTCAAAAGGCAAGAAAAACATTAGCACTACCAAGAAAGTATCAGTTAAGGGTATTTCAGTTATAGTAATTGCTGGATTACTTATCGCACTCGGAGCATATTTCGCGATTAATTCTTCTCGACCAAGTAACGGGACCTCACCGGTGATTGGAATTCCGGGTAACAGTTTCATCAAGGCAGTACATGCCCCAGGAAAGGGCTATGCCTTTGTCCATCAGTCTTCAGGGAGCTCAAAAGGCTTGAGAAATTTGAGTATGGGAAACAGAAGCACTGACCAAAATGTCCTAATGACGGTTAATAAAGGAAGTGCAGAAACAATTCACCTTATCAACGAAGACACGACTCATTCAAAACATAATCTAAACGTGGACGAGTTCAATGTGCATACTCGAGATTTGGGATACTTTGAATCCCAGTCTATTACATTTATCGCAGACAAGGCAGGTACTTTCAAAATATATTGTACCATCCACCCTGAAATGACAGGCAGCGTGGTAGTAAGAGACCCAACGGAATTCCCGTGAGGTTGAGCTTCGCTCTAGCTAAACTTGGGCCAATATCCAACACGTAATCATCAGTTAAGCCGGAATTAAGGAAGAAAAACAAGTAGGCTGAATGAACATTTCCCATCTTAGGATTTTACTTAAATAGACTCTTAGATTCATATTGGCAATGAAATAAGTGAACCCTACGGTACAAACTCTAACGAATCTATCATTTCCTGTATGATTGTATGATAATTGGGCCATTTAGTCTGGGATATGGTGTAACCTGCAAAGAATACAGAAGGACTTTTACTGATTGTCATAACCGCACCAATTTTCTGAATGTCTTCATTATCGGATGTTAAATTGAGACTGAAAGCCGAAATATTGTTTTTCAAAATCAAAGTTTCATTGCTGACGAACGTGGTGTTTGGAATATTCATAAATATATTCTGTGAGTTGTTAGTGAAAAAAGATAGTGGCAAATTTCTAATCGGCGTTCGGAATTCAACTACGTAAAATATGACTCCAGGTTCAACAGAACCTCGATGAAAACCTATTTCAGCAGCAGGGGTAAATACCACGCCTTTAAGGCTTGAAAGAGTGTCAAGCTGCTCATTAGTTTCGACATACACCCAATTAGGGGGATAATTAATTTTAAACCCCAAGGTCGCATTCTCATATACATTCCATGATTTCTCCTGCGCAATGGCGTTACTTGACACAAGAAATACAAAGAATACTAAACAGCCAATACCTGATGAAATCTTGAAGATCAATTTATGAGAATTCCTTCTTCAA
Source organism: Nitrososphaeraceae archaeon (assembly GCA_036558405.1). Taxonomy (GTDB): domain Archaea; phylum Thermoproteota; class Nitrososphaeria; order Nitrososphaerales; family Nitrososphaeraceae; genus TA-21. Next base: position 2,334 of record DATBFR010000026.1, read on the forward strand.
AATAAGTTGATAATATCGGTCCCAAATGCACGTACTGTATGCTAATTTTCAGTGCCACTAGCTGGGCGTGCGAGCATTTTGTTATTAACATAATAGTATTTTTCCTGATTATTGTCACCGTGCTACTAATATATACTACCGATCCGACTTACGCTGCGATTTTACTGCAGGAAGCAATCAATATAGGCCTTGAAACACAAAGTACTACTTTGTAAGACGTTCTAGTTATATTCGATATTGTTGATGATCAAGTGATGAGAACAAAATTGGTATGTGCTTCTTGCAACAGAGAAATTCCTCGCGGTCTAACACCACTAAAGTATAAACAGAATGTATTTGATAATTACTATTGCTTGGCCGCATTCAAGAAGCTGCAAGGGGTTTACGGCGATACCCTTATCCCAAATGAACTTAATTTAGAAAGTTAAGCGTATCCAAAAATAAATCAGATTTTTTGATTTGTTGCTAGTTGGCCATGACCACAAAATCTTTGAAGATATAAAAAAATTGAGGGTTGAACCATTCGGCACTTAATGAATACTTTGCCCGATTAGTAACAATATAGAATTCCAGTGTCGAAGTCATTGATATTATCAACTACCTCGGCACTGCAATACCGATATGTTGTTATTGAAGAATGTCTAAATTCTCCCAATTGCAATACCGAGAGAAATTGAAATTAGCTTTTCATTTTTTTCCGTTTCGACTTTTTCGCGTCCGCTTTTTCTGCCTCTTCGTTATCTTCCCTAACAGATTCTAAATATGCATCTTCAGAATTCATATTTGACTAAAATACACTAAAATAGCATAAATAGGTTAGACCAGTTCTAGACATGCTTGATTACCTAAAATCATGATGCCTTCAAGTAAAAATGTGCAAACGGTTGCCAAGTCCGATCTTTATTGCAGTACCAATATCAAAGTTATTTACGTAGATGTAACAGTATAGACAAACCGATCGGATGATTGTCGCTTATCGAGGCTTGTGACTTATGAAATTTATGTAATTTTTCTGTCAGGGGTGGGGTTAACGACCCACTACATCATTGGGCCCATTTGGGATGTTAGGGAAGACCTTCTTGATATCCAAGAATCTCTTTCTTAAGGTCACTATACTCATTTTTGCAGAGGTGGATAGAGTTATCTGACTTACCTTTTCACCTTGTTCCAAACACGCAGCATATAGAACTGCCACAGCCAATGCAGTAGGGTCTTTTCCGTATGATATCGGATCCTCCTTTACCACATGCATCATTTCAGCTGCCCTTCTCAACGTTCTTTCACTGACACCACCATTGTTGGCTATACGAGATAGAAGAATTCTAGCGTCTATTTCAGGGAGCCTTATCCTTAGGCGCCTCATTAGAAGTCTGTAACATTTGCCGGCAAAGACCTTATCCGTGTCTACGACTTTTGATATTTCTTCAATTGTTCTGGGAATGCCAGCCTCTCTGCACGCAATATAAACACATGCTACCACGAACCCCTTGATAGATCTACCCTTTATGATCTTAAGATCTAGCGTCTTCCTGTAGTAATAAGCGGATTTCTCGGTCAGTGGGTCAGTCAGAGATAATTTTTCCTTAATTCTAAGGAGTACTGAAAATGCATTCTTGAGATTTCTATGATAGCTCCTATTATTGTTGGATATCTTATTCCATCGCCTCATTCTTTGCATTGTAGTTCGTTGTTCTGAGTTGAGAGCCACGCCATTTCCATCTGTTATTGCATATGGTATAACTGTAGACAATCCCTTGTCAGCAAGGGTTAGGCTTGACGGCAAACCAGTGTGGACGCCTGCTTTATCCATTTCGCTTTTTACATTGAGTTCACCTTCAGCAGATTCAATTCTATCGGCCAAAACAATACCACATTTCATACATACTTTTTCACCACTTTCAGGGTCAAATACAATCTTATTACATTTACAGTGAACACACGTTACAATACTTTCAGGATCAATCATTTGTTCCTTCGCAGGGACCACAGATACTAATTTGCTCATATCAAACACCAACCATAAACTAACTATTAACAAGGGCGTATACAATGCAAGGACATGAGTACTATTAGCTGCATTAGGTTACATTGTAACACAAGGATTTATTAATAGGATCCTGTTGTCCCAGGAATATCTCATCATGAACCTTACAATATAAGCCATATTAAAAACAAAAATCAAATGCTATCGCTCCTTTGGGGTGTTTTAGGCTCCAAAATTGAAATACTACCGCTGTCTGTTGATTTTAACTGTTACTGATTCGTTCGATGTATTCTTTACCTGATCTTACCAAGTTGAGGAACAAGCAAATAAAATGAATAGGAATATCCGTGACGACAATTGGTATGTATAGTCCATCATCATGTAGATAGAGCAAAAACACGGGGTAGAGTAACTTAGTTACATAAGCATTATTACCATTGTATTGATACAGATTGTACTTTCACGTAGGTAAGACAAAAGACGAGTGGAGGAGTTCCGCCAATCCCTCCCTCCATTCGGTTAATTCGTATCCTCCATTAATCAACGATACCCATGAATATGCTTTCTGTCATTTCGAGTCCCTATCCCCATAGAGTAAGCATCCAGGTGATCACAATGGGACTGTTTTAAATCATTTCAATTATCTTGATTACTGAAAAGCTTTGCTGAATATTTTGCCAGCTTCTTTAAAGCTTCCACCCTGAGTTCTCTTTCAATATCTGCACCTTCAATAGCAGAGTGTAAATAGCTTATAGACTTGTCGTATGTATTCCGAGCAACAGGATACGGTACGCCATCCTTCCCACCATGGGCAAAATTAAACTTCACTGGATCTTGCCAAGATGCTCTAGTCCCGAAAATTAATTCTCCAATTAAAGATAGTGCTCTAACAGCTGTTGGTCCGAATCCGGGAATTGAGAGCATTTCCTCATAGTTGCGCGGCTGGATGTCATAGATTTTCTTAAAAAGTTTCCAGTTGAGCCTGCGGGGCATCTCGAAGCTCTCAGTACTATCAAAATTAGTTGGGGATAACGTGAAAGCTGTAGGTTTATTTTCATGACTAGTTTCATTTATCCATCCATCCAACGTAAATGTTCCACCTCCACTTTTCACATTGGGGCGAGAATTTACAATCTTGTATACTGACGATTTTAAGTGGTTGATACTATCTCTAGCCAGGTCAAGTGATATGTTTTGATTTTCAATAGAATCAATCGAAGTCATATCAAGTGTATTTGGATTTTTGCAGCCACTTATTATTCCGGTGTGTGGCTCACAAACAAACTTTTTCAGGTAATCTGATTGCCAGTGGTATCTTCTAGCCATCTTGTTGTGCGGATTCATGCCCTGCTGCACGACTGTCCAATTTCCATCCTTGTCAAAGAGTATGACGTGATGGTACAATGAATAACCATCCTGTACCGCAGCGTTATCAACTTTTGAAGCCATTTTACTTGCATACAATAGTTGGTCAATCTTGGCTGTAGAGAGGTTAAAGTATTTTTCGGCATATCTTTGAATTTCATTTCTTGCTTGAAAAGATCTTTTTCCCTTTCCTCCTGCAATAGATAGTGCATGAGTATCATGAGTAAGAGACTGTTTTAAGACACCTGTAACCACAGTAGTTACTCCTGAAGAATGCCAATCAAAACCCAGAACACATCCCAATGCCTGAAACCATAGGGGATCGGACAATCTTCTCAGAAATTCATGCTGGCCATATTGATCGACGATTACCTTAGAAATTGCATGTGAAAGCTTTATCATTCTCTTTATCAAGTAAGGTGGTGCGTATCCGCCGTGCAGTGGAAGATTAATTGTAGCATGAGGTTTCAACATCATCTACTGTAACACGAATCTCGATCGTAGGCTAATTAATCTTAGCTAGAATACTATGTATGTGCCCTGCTCAAATTTCAGATTAGAAGGGACGTATTAAGAACCAGCTGAAAATTTGCAAGCGACTCAGAATTACCTTACGTTTGCAAATTTTCGTCAAGATCAATGGAATATAAATTGAACCACGAATTTGATTATTAAAATAACTATTGCAATGACATTTGCCTTGCAATGGGTAGGGTAAATTAGTATTTGCAATTGATGGTAGAAGTATATCAATAGTTTATGAAACGGTTTGCGCCGTTCAAAACAATCAGCCGATAATATTTTAATAAGGATATTTGCTATAAAGTATCACTTGAAAATTGACAATCTAGCGAACGTTTTTACTAAAAAAAGCGGAATTGAGCAATCAACAGCGTCAGCAATAATTTCGGAAGTGATTCAATATGTTATTCAATATGCAGCTTCATATGGCACAAGAAAGGGTGGGATCCAAAACATCCTCGCTATACTTTCGAACCTTCAGGACAATCTTACACCAGAACATCCGTTAATAATCCAGGTCCAAGAGAAAACAGGCTTGAAGGATAAACAGCTTGTCTCTGATTATGTTGAAAACGCACTGAATTTTATATCTCAGGAGGCTGACGTTAACCCTGAAGGAATTGAATCACTTTTTGGAAATACCAAAGCATCTGTAACCGGAGATCGCCACAGAAGTGACAATCCGGTTGAAAAACGAAAGAAAGGACTAGGCGAGCTAATAAAAGGATTTTTCACTTCCAAATAAATGGATAAACAGGACTCATTTCTTATTATGCCTCCATTGCCTCGCTTTTAGCGACTTGGACGCTCCAGTGATTGGCCTAATAGAAAAATTGCTGCTGCACGACAAGGACATCAATCTCATTGGCTTTTTAGTATGAATTAGATTTCATATTCCATCCATAGGTAGAAGAGGGATCCGACACAGAAGGTTAAACAATGGAATCAAATTCATATTCTAGAGCCATAGTATAGATCACTGTTCCTATATCAGGAACCATTTACACAATTAAAATCTAAAATACTAATTCTTATTGGCTTGAAAATTTTCAACAGCTATAAATATCTCATTTTAGCAAGATTCGGATATGTCGCTTGAGAGTCTTTCACCTGCATTATTTTCAGCTGGAGCCGGCGGCGCAATAGGATTCCTTGCAGGTTTTGCCATCAAAAAGATAATTAAAATAATCGCCATCATTGCTGGCTTGTTCTTTGCGGCTCTTATTTATTTCCAATCGCAAAATTTAATCAGCGTAAATTGGGACAAAATCGAAGCAATGAGCCGGGCAGCTATTACTACCCTTGGGGGTGCATTAACTGATACAGGCCAAATCTCTACAATAGCCGGTAATCTTGGTATCCCTCTCGCCGGTGGGCTAGCGGCTGGGTTTGCTTTCGGATTCTTAAAAGGTTAACCAAGACACAAAAATTAACAGCTTGGAAACAAAGATTGAACAATAAGAGAATCCACTCACAGTAATTTTCTATGAAACTTTCGAAGGATTGGTTAGTATCATTGATTTAGATCGTATTGTTAGATCAAATTCCATTCTCCAGAGTCAATCAGTAGAATATGATGAATAAGCGGTATCCCTTATTTATTAAAGTTTAAGCTGACTAGGATTTTTAATTTATTTCAATTAATAATAATTTATGGAAATAATCGAAATAATTGGATGGTTGGTACTGGGATTTGTTCCCATGTTTGTCTGTCTTCATGTGCTTGACAGGGAGCTGAGCTGGGAAAAAATGACTAAACGGAAAATGTCTAGCGCCTCTAAAGAGGTAATTGAAGGTGGTTTATGAAAGTATTAGGGATGCGTTGAGAGAACTTGTTTTACATAGGGACAAAGGCGGAACAATAAGCAAGTCCCCCGAGCGGATCACGATACTTTCTAATGGTCAACCATATTATTATGTGGAAGTGACGTGTAAGGATGGAAGTCGATACGTGATAGAAGCTGTTGGGAGAGAGGCTATTAAATTGATGGAGGAATCCAAGAAGCTTCCTTCAACTGAGTAAACTACTTTTAGATCTCATGGTTGATGAGCATTCTATAATTCGATAATGAACCAAGTGCACCTGAAGCCCTCATCGTATCAGAATGTATTGTGACAAATAGAAAAAGTAGGACTAGTTTAAACAGGCTGGCGACAATAAGTACTCCAATAACAAGTCCAATTCAATTGTAGCAACACAGCACACCTTGTCCGCACCACCATAATACACGTAAAGATTATCATCTAGAATACATGCCCCCGTCGGAAATACTACGTTAGGTACGTCGCCAATTTTTTCGTAACTAGTCTCCGGTTTCAATATGGGTTCTTTGGTTCTACCTATTATCTTGAAGGGTTCTTTCAAATCTAGGAGTAGCGCACCAGCGCTATATACTTTATCTATGCTCACGCCGTGATAAATTACAAGCCAACCTTTACTAGTTTTAATTGGTGACATACCAACTCCCACTTTCAATGCTTCCCAACTTTGTTCGGGTTTTGCTAACAGAGAATGTTTTACGAAATTGGTCACTGAGTCACCTTCCCCTATCCAGATACTAGGCATGTCTGTGCCATATTGGGGCCCAACCCAATTACTTGGTCTGTGCAGCATCATGTACTTTTTTGATTTGCTTTCTCCGTTTAGCTTTGGGAACAATACAGCATCCTTGTTATCAGATCCGGGGGTTGTTATTATGCCCAGTCGTTTGTAACTAAAAAAGTCCGATGTCGTAGCAAGAGCGGTTGAAGCTGAAGGTCCACGTTTAACAAAGTTAGAAAGTACTACGTACGTAACGTAAGTTAAATCTCCAATGATTGTCAAGCGAGGATCTTCTATTCCATATCTCTCATATTCTTCTTCGGGAGAAATCGCAGCCTCATTCCTTCTAGCAAACGATAATCCATCTGTGCTTTCTGCGTAACCTACTCGTGACACATAGTCTTGATATTCACCAATTGCCCTATATAGCATATGAATCGATTTACCATCATTTAGAACTGAACAATTGAATACTGCATTGGATTCCCACCAATTGAACTTGTTAGGAAGTAATATTGGGTTAGACTTTGCTCTTTGTAGCTGAAGCATTATCTCTATTCATTCATACCCAAATTTTGTTCGGTATAAATATTCTTTGCTACAACTCTTCTATATTATCTAACGAGCGACATTTTTCTTTAAAAGTGTCGAGTCACGAGTCCCGGTGATTGAATTATAAACTAAGATGTGCTCCAAAGCTACCTCTTTCCATAACAAGTTCTTGCTAAAATTAGATACTGCCTCTTTATAATTAGGATAATCCATATCCAGTCTAAGGAGATCCTTTGAGAATTCTTCTGGATTTCTGTTTGCCGATATTCCCAACCCCAAACCTGAGAACTCTTTGAAAAATTCGATATCACTTGATATAAAAGGGAGCGTATGCGCAAAACCGTCGTACATTACACCAGAGCCCGAGCTGACCTTATATGGTAATATTAGAGCGTCTGCCGAATAAAAGAGCATAGAAAGCTCATTGTCACTAAGATAACCTCTGTTAAGATCGATAATATTGTTATTTTCAAGTTTTGTTGCCGAAGTTTCCATATTGTAATGGTTTCTTGAAGTGTTGATTACTATTTTCCAACCAACTGGAAGCTTCATCTTATTAATAATGTCCCAACCCTTTGTCGCAGTCATAAATCCTGTTGCAAGTGCAATTTTGCCAAATTCTGGTAAAGAAAAAATCCTTCTTGCCGCTTTCTTATCCGAAGGTGGAAGGAATGCGGGTTCTGCTCCATGATAAATCAAACGAGAGCCAGGTATGAGCCTCACCAAGTACTTGGAAAAGACGATACCAGCTCTATTTGGCCCGATCTTACTTCTGTTGAGTAAACCAAAAGATCTGTAATTGAGCAGATGAGTCCAATAGTCGTATAGCATCCGAAGAAATGTTTCGAATCGCCCAAATTTCTTACTACGTAAAGGGACTACCAAATTCATCCATTGTTTAAACGTGTAAGCTGAGTGAAAAGTAGTTACAATAGGTGTACTGCAATTCTGGTAAAACTGTTCTATGTTTGTGCTGGTTTTTTTAGGATTTAGAGGATCAAGATGTATTCCATATAATCCATGTTCGTACTGGACATGGACAAGATCTGGTTTTGTCTCCTCCACAAGTCTTAAAAGGACTTTTGAATTATTCTGGTTAGAAGGTGAAATGCCTTTTAGATCCCCAGCTCCTTCCTCATTACAGATCACGAGAACCTCTACGCCTTGTTCTCTTAAAGCATCCACGAGATTCTTACAATAACGGCCCACTCCCCCTTGCATGGGCGGGTACTCCGTTGAAACCATTAATATCTTCAAGTTTTTCCGCCAGCATAAAATAAAATCAATTAAAGTACACATTTAATTGATATACTTTAGGCTATATCAGCCTTCCGTCCATCCCGCCTCAGGCAATTATGAAAGACGAATCATTGTCAAACAGGTTTTTTCTTTTATTATAGGCATTTACTAGACTGGATAGGATTGAACTTAAGTTAAAGGTACTTCATATCTTGAATTCCCATTTCGATGGATTTATTACCTCAATTAAATATGTTCACTTTAGAGGGAACTATGTTACTGACCTAATTTACTTTAGTTACTCTCTGATAGTTAGCAAAGTTTGTTGCTTTTTCGACTCTTTTAATTTGTATTTGTACTTGTGATTTCTAGGCCTGGTTCTCAATCTATAGCCACAACAAGGACAAAAGTATCCTTCCCATCTGATAAAAATCCCACAAATTTGGCAACGTTTTTGCCCCATGATATACCGTCCCCCCTCCTTTATGGGTGGTTTTATTGCCTTATGTCTAGTGCATATCCCTTTGCAAGTCATTAGATTAATTTATCCATTGTCAATTCTGTATTTGTCCGTCATGCTCGTTCGCAATCGAATAATTTGACTCCACTTTATCTTCATTAGCCACCTCTTTTTCATTACCCGTAGTCCTATTCATGACTTTGGCTGTTGCGTAACCTTCTGCTACCTTTGTGATCTTTATTGTCACTTTGTCACCAGGTTTCGTATCGTCAACAAATATTACGAACCCCCCAATTTTAGCTATTCCTGCATTTCCCTTTCTACTTACTTCTTCTATATTCACCATATATTCTTCGGCAACGCTTATTGGAGTTTTTTTGAGTGCCTTTGATCCCCCAAAGCTACCGCCTTTTTTTAGGCTCTTATTGTAACGACTAAACTTCTTCAATAAGCTAGTACAATTCCTGTCTAAATTGAAGTAATTGACTGTCTATTAATGTATTGAAAATTCGTATCAAAAGGATTCAGGAACCTGTATGACCTTTTGAATACACAGTTTGACTAATTCATATTTGACTATTACTACACCAGCAAGCAGATAACTCTTTGTATCAGTTTGTAAGGCAAAGGGATTACGTATGTAATATTGGCACAAATTTGCTTCCAGATTTTGACACAACATTTCCCTCTTATTTTTCCACCAACGATATATTGGAAGGAATATGTTTGGCCGCCGAGATGGCATTATATTTTTAACTCCTTCTGAGATATCGTCGATCGATATTCTATGAAACGAGGCTGATCGAATAGTGAAAGAGCATTCAATATATTTTTCTTGGAGTCTAGATGAAATCTCCAGATGTGGAACCACTGTTGGCGCTGTCAAGCTTGATAGGTTTGCTAAAATCAAAATTGTGGCATCCATCTTGATCTACTGATGGACTCACACATGGCTCATTATTTTCTATGTAACTTAACCAGTTTTTGCCGCACGTTTTACACTTAAAATCACGGGTTTCCCCTATACTGTACCTCATTCTTACTTACACTGACATATGACCTTTGTTATAATGTTTCACTAAATTCATGCCGATAATATTATCAGCATCATTGACTGTCACATGCATTAACCCTTCAAGCAAATCGCCATTATACTTTGACAAGAAAATTTCCACGCAGTTTTATCTATCGCGAGCGGTATTGCATTATCATTAGTGATGGATACAAAGATGGATATTAACTAACAAGTAGTTTCTCTTCAAATTATGAATTTTGGGGAGCGAGCGATCATGCGTTAAATCGCCCCAATTTAATTTTCTTCAAACCCAATTCGTTTACATATTTGGTAAAACTTCTTTGACGGCCGATGTTACCAAATCACGAATGTAATAACAAGTCTGGACAGACTCACAGAATTAAAGCAAATAGCGGCAAGTTATGAGCGAGAGGCTAAACTAAGCTATCAAAAGTTGTTAGCTGCCCTTGAGTCGCCGGATCCGTCAGATCTTGAGAATCTCATAGAACACTTCCGGGACCACATGACAATTATGATCAAAACTATAGATGCCTACAAGTCATATATCTCAGAATTAGAGAAATTTCTTCCTATTTGATAACTTAACTCAAGATGGGACTGTTTTAGGTACAAATCATACCAATTAGATATGAGCGATTTATTCATTAGGAATGTCCATGAAAAATTAAATGAGATAGAAGACATATGAGATACAAAAGCCTATAAGGAGTTAGTGAAAAGATAGATTAGTATTGGCGGACCCCTACTCCCTGAAAGTTCTTGAAGCGTATACACGAGATGTTGGACGTGGAGTATCTCGAATTGATTATGAGTCAATGGATGCAGTAGGTGTATCTACTGGGGATGTTATAGAGGTCAAAGGAGGTAAGCGAAGAACTGTTGCCAAATGCTTGCCACTTTATCCCTCTGACGAAGGTAAGGGAATTATCCGAGTCGACGGTCTATTGAGAAATAATGCCGGCGTTGCCATAGGTGACACTGTAGAAATAGCAAAAATTAAGGCAGTACCAGCTGAAAAAATAATAGTCGCTCCACTAGAAACCATACCCCCGGTAGATGAACGATATTTGGCTGATGCACTGGAGAGCGTACCTATAGTAAAAGGCGACAATGTTATGGTTCCATATTTTGGTGGAAGACTAACCTTTGAAGTTATTGATGTGAGCCCTTCCCAGGCCAGTGCAGTCTTGGTCAGCCAGAAGACAGTGTTCCAGATATCGGTAAAAAGCGAAGCGCAAAGAGGTGTTGCTCGTGTAGTTTATGAAGATATTGGTGGACTGAAAGAAGAAATTCAGAAAGTAAGGGAAATGATAGAGCTACCCTTGAGGCACCCTGAAATATTTGAAAAACTCGGAATCGAAGCGCCAAAAGGGATTCTATTACACGGTCCTCCTGGTACGGGAAAGACCCTGCTAGCGAAGGCAGTTGCTAATGAAACTAACGCTCATTTCGTTACTATCTCCGGCCCAGAGATCATGAGTAAGTTTTACGGGGAGTCGGAGGCACGGTTGAGAGAAATATTTAAGGAATCTCGAGATAAAGCGCCATCAATAATATTTATTGACGAAATTGATTCCATTGCCCCCAAGAGAGAAGAAGTAACTGGAGAAGTCGAAAGAAGAGTTGTGTCTCAGTTACTGTCATTGATGGATGGATTACAATCAAGAGGCAAGGTTGTAGTGATTGCAGCCACTAATAGGCCGAATGCTATTGATCCTGCATTGAGAAGACCAGGAAGATTCGACAGAGAAATTGAAATCAAAGTTCCTGACAAGAGGGGGCGTTTGGAAATATTGCAAATACATGCCCATAACATGCCTTTGGAATCAGACGTAGACCAAGAAAAAATCGCGGCAGTTACCCATGGTTTTGTAGGAGCCGATCTCGAATACTTATGCAAAGAAGCGGCTATGCGATGTTTGAGGAGACTGTTGCCTGAGCTCAATTTGGAAGACGAAAAAATATCACCAGAAACTTTGGATAAATTAATCATTACTATGGGCGACTTTGATAATGCAATAAAAGATGTTATGCCTTCTGCGATGAGGGAAGTTTACTTGGAGATTCCTGATGTTGAATGGACAGATGTTGGCGGCTTGGAAGACGTAAAGCGCGAACTTCAAGAAGCAGTAGAATGGCCACTAAGGTACCCGGATCTGTATGGTGCTCTTAGTCACACGCTTACAAAGGGAATATTGTTACATGGGCCTTCAGGTACTGGTAAGACGCTCTTGGCGAAAGCAGTGGCAACAGAATCAGAAGCCAATTTCATTAGTGTGAAGGGGCCTGAACTGATATCAAAATGGGTTGGAGAGTCCGAAAGGGGAATAAGAGAAATTTTCCGAAGGGCAAGGCAGGCTTCTCCATGTGTAGTATTCTTTGATGAAATAGACTCCATTGCTGGCATTAGAGGTGGGATGGGCGGTGCCGAGGGTGGCAGTAGCGGTAGTGGCGGTACCGACCGAATGCTTTCCCAATTATTAACGGAAATGGACGGCGTGAGAGAAATGACAGGAGTAGTGGTAATCGCTGCTACGAACCGGGGCGATATGATTGATCCTGCACTACTTAGACCAGGCAGATTTGATAAAATAATCTATGTACCAAATCCAGACGCAGCTACCAGAGTAAAGATCCTTGAGATTCATACAAAAGGAAAGCCAGTGGGGAGAGATATTGACCTAACCAAAATAGCAAAAGGCTCTGAAGGTTTTAGTGGGGCCGATGTAGCGGCTGTTACAAATACTGCAATTTCTTTGGTGTTGCACGAATTCCTTCAAAAATATCCCCGCCCTGAAGAAGCCACAAAGCACTCTTCAGAAGCATTGGTATCGCAGCGACATTTTGAAGAAGCAATAAGAAACATAAAGAAACAAAGAGAGACTAAACCAGGGGAGCCCGTCACTAATCTTGTTCAGTACAGGTAGGCGGCACCTATCCAACAAAAAAAGATAGATTCTACTTTGAACTAGTTCGCATGCTGATCGCAGCAATAGCGATTGGAACAATGGTCAATGGTTTACTGAAAGCACAGGAGCACCGGATGTGGTAACTTTGGCTTATCCCCACTATAACCTATCTTTGGGATGCGAAATTACGTGCCCAAAAGTGAGTCTTACTTTCCTCCTAAATTAAAAAGCTCGATTCAGCATCAAAGATATTGCTAACTACTCTTGAATGTTCTTGATTTAGTCGAGCCGAATAATGCCAATGATCAATAATATTCTGGGCCAAGGAACCAGAAATTGGCGGTAGAAATGGAAAAATAGTCTTATAAAAAAATCAACTCTCGACAGGAAATACCATCTGAGTATTTACACGTTGATATTCTATTTTGATGAATCCACTGCTAACATATTAGAAATAAGAATAAAGTGGGGGGGCCACCCATGCGAGTTCTGTGAATCTGAGTGCTGTGTTCTCGAAAAAGCATCGGGTTTGCTAAATTGTCAATAATGTTCTCTACCTACTTTTGCGCCTTTACAAAATTGCTCAATAAGTATCTCAAGAGCTCGGCCATAGACTTTGGGAAGACAAAAAATATGTGCTTGAGCTACCTTACTAAACTGTTTAGAGGCGTTAAGGCCCCGTGCTGGACCACCATTCTTTTCAGTTTACGCATTCCATAACCTGTTTTAGCTGATACAAAAACTGGATTCGGTATAGCCAAGTCAGAAACTATTTCGTTCGATAACGCAGGTGCTGATTTGTCGCATTTCGTAAAAATAACCACAAGTTTCTCCCGATCCACATTCAATTCGTCTAGAATTTGTAGACAACTAGAATACTTGATCCTTATTTCCTCGATTCGTTGGGATGCATCGATTAATAAGAGAATAATATTGGCCGTCAAGGATTCCTCTAATGTAGATTTGAAGGCTTCTATCATGTATGTTGGCAGCCTGCTAATAAAACCAACAGTATCTGTAAGTAGTAATTTCTGATTGTCTATGAAAAAAGATCTTGTGGTTGTTGATAAAGTAGTAAACAAATTAGCAGATGTTTGTTTATTTTCGTTTGTGAGAGTATTAAATAAAGTAGTTTTTCCCGAACTGGTATACCCCAAAAGGGCTATCACCGATAAATCATTCCGTGCTCTCTGACTCTGGTAAAGCTCACGCTTTCGCCGAGCTTCAGATAACTTGCCTGAAATAAATCCCATTCTTCTCTTGAGGTCCCGAAATCTTATGTCTACTACGTACTCGCCTCCTCCACCCTTTCCCGGTCTTTCACTTCCTAGAGCGGCTTTAGCTCCCTCCCTAACTCGTGGTAACTCGTACTTTACCTCTGCAAGTTGAATCTGAAGTTTTGCTTCTGAGGTAGTGGCACGAGAGTAGAAAATGTCTAAAATGAGCCTCTCCCTATCTATTACCTTTAATCCTGTAATCTTTTCCAAATTGAACATCTGCTTTGCTGTAATATGTTCGTCGACTATTACTACGTCGGGCGTCTTCTGTAAGAGAAATTCTTTTATCTCTTGGACTTTACCCGGCCCTATACCATAAGTCGAATGATTAAGATACCTTTGCGAAAATACCTTTACTATTCGATAATCAGCAGATTCCACCAAGCTTTTAGCTTCTTGCTGCCTAAAGTCATCAGGATAAGATACGAGTATTGCTTCTTTTACTCTCAAAATTACTTGATCTCCTTAGAATAATGGCAATAATAATTATAATAATATTCGAGTAGACTCATATGTCGAACGCGAAGTGACGTGGAAAGAATACATATGGTTCTAGACTGTAGAATCGGCTTGAAATTAATTCTACTGCAATTACATGTCGGATTAGGGATCATATAAGGCCGACACGACCCTGCAGACAGTTTTGATTCATATTTCCCGATATCCATATAGTCTAAATAAACCATTAGTATTGCTAGAATTATTTCTGCATTTTTTTGCACTCAGCGATAAATTAATTGCAACAATCAATCCTGAAAGTATCATTACTATTTCATTATCACAATGTTATTATCATAATTGATACCATAATTTGGATAATATCATAAACAAAATATCGATGACTTGCTATATTTCCATCACTCTTATTGAGGCACACAAGGATTTGGAATTAAACGTTCTTATGGAGTGGCATAGTCTCTGTTTCTTATAATGAAACGAAGAGTAGAAATAATGGCAAAGTCAACAACCGCCAAGAACGGACATGAACGTATTACCACCGACAGAGATAGAATCAGACATTTAGAATATTTTATGAACGGCCAATGGCGTCATAGTAATAAATGTAAGGAATTAGCTAACAAAGAGTGTACTATGAGAATTATCGGTAATGCTTCATCGTAGACAATCTCTTGTTTATTTCTATGAAAATTAAGATTGCATTAATGAGTTTTCATATATTGCAAAAGGATAGTAAAAATCTGGACCTATAATGCCATACCATTGAATGGGATTATATTATGTCACAGTAATACCATTTGCAACAAGCACTGAATAGCATCCAAGTCCACAATCCTCGCAAATTGGTTTCAACGCTTTACTATCTGCGCTTCCAATGCAACAAGGTTGTTTGAGTCTTCCCTTATGGTCCAATGATAGGATAGCCCATGATGGACATTGTACCGGAGTGGTGCCGGTTCCTCCCCAATTGCCCTTCATCAATGATAATTGCTTATCGCTGTTAATCACAAAGTTCGGAAATTTTCGCCTGAGCAAGATAAGCTCATCCACTATGCTATTACGTAATTCACCGAATTTCAGCCACAAAGGGTCACCTTTCATAAATGGTGTATGAAATTGAAAACCTATTTTGTTAACAATTCCATGCCACTCTTCGGCTAGATCTTTCACTGTAGCGTAATTAAGAGAGTTGATAGTCATCGTAATCCAAATATCCTTCCAGGCAGGTTTTCCATTACGAGGTGGTCCCTTTACGTACTCCAATACATTCTTTTTAGTTTTAGTGTATGAGCCTTCTCCGCGTATACTGTCATGCGCCTTTTCAGTCCCGTCCAGTGATATCCAGTAAAAGTAAAGATCCTCATATCTTTTCAATGGAAAGGTACCGTTAGTAACTACGCAAACTCTTCTAGGCATCTCCTGGCAAAATACCTCTATTATATCAGGTCTCATTGTTGGTTCACCTCCAACTAAGGTAACAACGAATAGGTGTTCCTTCTTGAAAGTTTTTCTAATCGTTTGCCTCCATTCCTCCACGCTTAGATCTTGATTGTCTTCTTTTCTGTTTAACCACCAGTAACAATGTGAACAGTGAAGATTGCACACATTGATAATGTCAGCTGAGCCGTATAATGCAGTTTTCTTGTGAAAAAATTTGATGTCTATAAATTTCTTAAATAAACTAAAGTAAAAAGGAAGCTCGCGGGAAATATCTGTTATACCTCGTCCGTAAATTAAATCAACCATAAATACAGCATTGTATATTGTCTTAACTTGTTAAAAAAGATGTCAGGATATCAAGTCAATTTTTTAGATTTTTTAAAAATCTTTACTTACTGCATATGAAAATAAACAACAAGATAATTTTCTTAGACTTTTGGTAACCAGATACACTTATTCGACAATATTAGGAATGGTGGTGATGTAACAAAAGGATACTTTGTTTTTTATTCTATAAAAAATTGGGACTATAAAACAGGAATATTGACCGCTCGTAATAGTCCCACCATGAGCAAAAGAATGGTACCGCCTTCGCGCAGAATGGTTAAAGAAAGTGGTTTTTATTCTGTCTATAATGAATTATCCTAGGCTGAGCTTGTATCGCCTAGAAAATTCTTTATCTATCTCTTCGTTTTTTATCATTTCGCCTCTTCGTCCTGGTGTTTTCATTGCCTGCTGATTTACTTGTTTTCTCTCCTCATCTAGTTCATTAAATCCAGGCTCCTGCTTTTTACCCCGCAGTACTTGAGCATATCTCTCCCTAAATTCCAGTTCTTCACTGTTATACATCGATTCAATCGACCCCATTTTAATACAATATGTAGTTAATATTGTAACGCTATAATAGTGTATTAGTTTGCTAATGGCTTCAGACGCATTTTTGTGTATATTCAACCTTAAATTAGCAATTTGGGAGTAGAAAAACAAGTCTTTCGATTTCGATGCAATTACACTCTAACAAGATTTCGTCATTCTGGCATATCTGGCATATCTCCTTTTCTAATTTTATTTATATTTTGGTTTCCAAATCTACAATCCCATCCGTCAAAGATCAGTTGTACATGCATGGAGAAGATTATAATGATATAATTTTCATTCCAAGTACGCCAGAAAAATTGTCAAAATCCTTACTGCTTGAGCATCCATGATCCGTTGAATTATATACCCTCGGTTATCATACTATGTCTGTTGGAGCAAAATAATTTTCCTATGAAGGAGTGGCATGTTAAACATATGGAACAAACGCTCGTTAAATTCGTTACTGGTCTATCTGAGAACGCAACACGATGGGAAAGGAGATTAAACAAGAAATACGGAAGAATTGGTGCAGTGCGAAAGCGGATTGAATACGATATAAAACATGGCGTTACAAATAAGCAAGTTTATTTGTTCTTGCAGTTGATTCGTACGGATCCTTCGTATTCGGATATAAGGACTCATGATGGCTCTATGGAAAGGCTGGATGAAATTCAAGCACATTTCAGTGATTCATCTGAACAGGGTACATATGCAAATATGTGGACCACGACTGTAACCAGGCAACAGTAATATTTAGCTATAGTTATCCCGACTACGCACTTTTTCAGTGCCTCATAGTATGTTAAAACTACATCCAACGAGAACACAAGAAGGGTCACTTAATTCGATAGATTTTGTAGGCAGTCCATAAGTACAGATATTTAGAATTCACCGCAAAATGTCAGTTACTTTACGACAAAATGCCACATTGACTGAACAATCACAAGGTAAGCTTTGAAGGTTTCAATATTGAACGTATATAATACGTGTGCAAGATCTAACTTTGATTTAACAAATCTAGATACTTTGTCAAGACTTTACAAATTATATGTATATCCTATTCAGTTATCTTGAAATAATAATGATCATGGGATAGCTACACTTCATAGCAATGCCTTCCGCATTTATAGAATTAGTTTTAGCCAATGACCCATTCTTATAGTCCTGGCAGATGTGCTCGAACTATGCCGTATCATTTATCTGTTATTCCGTTAGCAATAGAAACTTACACGTACCTAAGCTGTCCATCAGATATTGCTAATCACAGGGAAAGTCTCCGCCCCTGCGTATCCTCCCCTGCGTATCATTTCCCTAAATATAATAGCTATCTAATAAGGATATAGTTTTGAATGCTTTTAGGCATGAGGGTAAATTTACACGAAAAGTAGCCGCGATTTACACAAAAAATAGTCCTTTTACTGTATTTTGCGCCCAAAGGGATAGTAACGGAATTAAAACTTAAATATTCATGTTTCCCGCAATGATAACGGTTATATAATAAGGCATTTTATAGAAGGGTATGAAGGATGCAAGATTAGTAAAAATACTGGTTGAAGAGAGAGCATTGGTAAGGTTACTAAAGACAATAGGCACCGGAAGAGGATATCCTACTAGGGAATTACTAACAAAGCTAGGTGCATATGGATACGGGCACAAACTACTTCTCAAAGCTCATAAGAAGGGACTAGTAGAAAGAAAGAATGTCAAGAACAGAGTCGTCAACAGTTTAACTGGCGATGGCAAAAAGATAGTAATGATCGCTAAGGAAATAGGGGTCTGATAAGTCCTCTTATTTTTTGTTTTTGAGACTATCGTAGCTGAAGAGCTCCTAACTTAAATGAGCCAAGATAGGCTTGTTTATAATTCTAGAGAACCGTATCAGTCCGCATTAAGGTTCATTTTATAGTGGTCCATGGAAAAGTTTTCTTGAACTGTTTAATAGACACAATCCCCTATTTGATTACCTATATTAGTAAGCAACCATCTATATAATAATAGTAAGAATGGCTGCTGCTGTAGATGAACACATAATCCGATGCAGTGAATGTGGCAGAAATCTGATAGTTAAAGACATCGTTAACGATGGTGTGGCCTTCCTAAGCCATTTAAAGATAGACCACGGGATCACATTCTATCCTCAACGAATGGTGCAGTCAAAGACCCTTAAAAAAACTTCACCCGCCCAAAGTCTTGATGATCTCCTGGAAAAATGATTTTGCTGCCTTCAGGCAGGCAGCATTATTATACTCCATAACTGTCCCGATTTACGCACAAATATAAGACAATCCTTGGCTTAATCCAGTATTCGTTCTGAGACTTGTTCTAATTTTTCCCTTATCAATCTATGAATATATTTACCCAAGTCTCTATGTTTGAGAGTAGCTTCTGAATCGGAATCGTCATCAGAATTCGAATTATCGCTTCGCAGCTTTAACAAAATATTGTCAGCTCCATCTGAGTAGTCACCCTCAATTTTCATACTGAGCAGGTGACCGATCGATTGGGATTTGTCTTCGTTTTTGCTATTATTTTTCACGTTAATAATGAACTTCTTACTAGAATCGTCCACATTGTTCGTAATCGGTTGATCGGCCTCTTTGTCCTGCAGCGAATTATTGGTATTTGTTTTAATATACTGTGGCAGAATGGAAAATGAACTTGTTCTATCGATGCCCTTGCTTGAGTTATTTATGGTCGTGTCTCCTGTAGAAGCGGGCACAGTTGTTGCAACTACATCTGTGGAACCTGTTACGTTGATAGTATAATACTTGGAGGCCAAGGTATTATTTCCGCTTTTATCAGGACAAGAGATCTTTGAAGTTAATTCATTTGATCCTCGCGTTATCAAGTGATAGTTATTGTCGTATTTGAACATCCATCTTGAAAAGTCGTCTTTACCCCCCGAACCTAAGCCAGTAACATTTTGCATAGGTTTTGCGTCATTCCAGTCTACAAATACATTACAATTGGTTTCAAGATTGTCTGAAGATGTGCCATAAACAACTAATTCGCCAATTGGTATCGTTTGATTTTCTTTAGGAGATGTAATCTTTACACTCATGTTCTGCCAAGATTCGCTATTGTTTGTACTAGTTACTTGTGGATAGGCCAAATTAGGTCCTGAAAATAGGACAACAAAGGATAGAAAAGCAAATACCAGGACTAGCAGAGGTACTGATGAAATCAGCAAGTTTGGAATAATCACAACAAGGAGACATGAGACATGTCTTATAACTAGTTCTTATGCAAACTATAAAGTACATTTTAGTTAGAACGTTGAAGTTACCCAAGCCCTGAAGATTAATCTTGTACGCGATTATAGAGGCAGAATTTAGATGGAAATACTGTAACAAGATGCGATGCTGTACTTCCTGGCTTCAGCATGGATATTTTTCGGAGTGAATTCTGTTCTTTATCTAAAGCTAATCTAAAGGTTTTGACAAAATTCCAGTCGTATCTTGAATGTCCCTATATGTGGTACCGGTCATTTATTCTACGGAACAAGAAGTAGTGGCAATCATGTCTCACTATTATCTATTCATGTCCATATTCACTGTATTACCCGATGATTGGTTAATCAACTGGACTAAAAAAACAAAGTACTATTTTGGAAATACTTGGCATTTTTAATAAAATGGATCTAGGGGTTTGAGATTATTGTTCATCACTTAATCTCAGCTTTGACAAATCCATATTAAATCTCTAGATTGGGCATCCCCAAGGCTCATATATTTTCGGAGTAGATGTTGTCCCAATGAAAAGGTATTCAAATATTGTTGGATTCGGACTCCTGTGCCTTACAGTGTCAGTTCTACTCCTTGGTAATCTGTCACACACAGCAAGTGCATCTATGGATTTAGACTTTAAAATAAAACAAAGCCTAAAGCAAAAAAATACATGCGCAGATGATTCAGAATGTATCAATTCAGGTTTTAACACTGCAGAACTGATTAAAGGCTTGAAACAAAAAATATATTCAAAAGTGAATCAAGAATTAAGGCAGCACAATATATGTGTAGATTCTGAGTGCATTAATGAGGGATACAATCAATTTACTATTGATAAAATAAAAGGAAAACATACTGGCAAAATAAATCTGAATCAAAAAATCGATCAAAAGAATGAATGTGAAAACTCCGAATGTATCAATGAGGGATCAAATGAAATTATTGGAGATGGTAATGCTAATTCCGAGCAGAAGATTGTCCAAAGCAACCAATGTGCTAGTGGTGCTACATGCATAAACTCTGCGGGAAATGTAGTACTGATCGGCAATCCATCGCATTATAAATAAAAACTATCAAATAATAGAGGACAGCCGGCCCATACGAATTCAATAACACAGAGGCTGCCCTCATAATTTCAACCCGACTTTGCATCAAAATGTGCTATAGAGCTGTTTCTGCCTTCCCGGTAAAGAAAGCAAATTAAAATTTCAGGGGATTGGAATAATTTATTTAATTTGCTATTCTATCAAGTCTAGCATTAACTTGAGGTCAGCAATCTCCTTTTCTAAAATTATTTGGTCAATCCTGTCATTCGTATACTTCAAAAGCCTTTCGCACGCGTGAATTTGTGCCAGAATCAAGTCTCTCTTATCGATAAAGAGATTATGGTAAGCGTCAATTGGGGAATAAGTAACATTCCTTTTCGAATTAGATCCAGTTGTCTTGGCCTCAATTATAAGCGGCGTTTCCATTCCTACTACGTTCATATGATTACTTCGTGAAGCTGGTGTATCAAGATTGTCATATGTAATGAATGTGCATACAATAGATCTCTAGATCTCTATAGTTCGTATTGAAAAGGAATTTGAATGAGATGGTGGATCTGACTTTTTGATTATACACCGACCCCCTCAGAACTCATACGGTTCCTCAGACCGCATAAGAGCACAACCCCCAACCCAACTCTTATGCAAGTCTGATGGGATTCAATGAAGTCGATGAAAAGTCTTATTGCGGGGAATATGATCGCAAAGTTCTCCTGAGCCAAGGAAATAAAATAAAATAAAATGAATCCTTATTCTCTTATTCTATGCTTCAAGCCCGTATGTTTCCAAACTGAATTAATCAGTGCTTCGCGGTCAATGGGCTTTGTAAGGAATTGGCTGGAGCTTACATCTGGCATCAAACTTGAGGCTTCCTCGACAAGATCCAGCGCGGTTACAAATAAAACTCTTATTTTGGGATCAATTTCCTTAAACCTGTAGTAGAGCTCAAATCCATTCATTTTCCTCATACGTATATCCGTAATCACTAGGTCATACTTGGATTGATTCGACTTCATGAAATGTTCTAGCGCTTCAGAAGGATCCGTGAATGATTCCACCTTCATTCCTTCAGATTTCAAATATTCGCTAAATAGAAATAGGATTGAAGGATCGTCGTCGATCACTAGTATGCTGAGGGGCTTGGACGGAGAGCTGAATTTACCCTTGTCCTTGAGAAAATTCCACACTGAACTAGCCGGACTGGTCCTTTCATCTAGTTCTATTTTTTCCACAAGTCTGTAAAGTGGATATGATCTCTTTCCAGTTCCAATGCGCATCCCCTCCATTTCTTGAAACCGGTAGCTCTGTAACAGTTCGGGATGATAATCTATAGTCGTGTGCAAATCGCTGCCAATTACAATACCGTTTACAGGTGCTCTCTTGTTTATTTTTGCACAGAAATTTACTGTTGGTCCGAAGAGATCGTAGAAGTTCGATCCTTCTGATTTGGCAAATTCCACCAGACCGTAGTCTGCGCTTATTCTATATGAAATTGCAGGCAATTTTTGATCCATTAATTTCAAATTAATTTTGATCCTTGACGAAATCATGGATATGCAGCAATCAAGTACCTGGGCGAATGGTTCTGGTCTACTACTATTGGAAGTTGCAGGAAAATAAGAAATTACCCCATCCCCAACCGTTTTCATAACTTTCCCACCGTATTGTTCTATGATACGTGCCATCGAGTTAATGAAGGTAGAGTAGAATCTCGCTATCTTGTCGGATCTGTATATTCTGGCTGTTAACTGGGTAGAGCCAACTATATCAACAAAGCAAATGCAATAGTTTTCAGATTCATCAGAGAATGAAATCTCGTCTCTCTTCAGAGTATTAGGTGGTTCCGAGTATATCTCTGGTTCGCTCTTGTCAACATATCTCCTCAGCGGGGACATGCCATTGAGAATAGGTATCCCCTCTCTGGCTTTTTCATAATCATAGTCCCCACTTTGGATCATGTTTATTATAATCGCAGTCTGGGATTTAGTATCTTGTAGACTTGCGCGATTATTTGTAACAACCTTAGCTTAATGCTAAGAAACAAGCTTGTTTTATAACAAGATCTTTTGCATGCTCAACTAGATCATATGGATGAACCTTTATAGTTAATAAGAGAATCAAGATTGCATTTGAAGGGGCATGGTGTTCTACAGCAGAGTAGAAGGTAGAGAAGGAGGGGAATAAAGTGAATACTCGTATTATACACGGAGCTCAGGATGTTATAAAAGCGGAAGAAGACCTCTTCTCAAGTGCGACCAAAACAATTGATTCATGTATGAATTATACACGACCATCACTTGCTATTGCCCTGCCACAAATTAGAACTGCCTTCGTAAATGCTAAAAAACGAGGAATCAAGCTCAGGTATATAACAGAGGTAACAACGGATAATCTATCCTACTGTAAGGAACTGATGGGACTTGTTGATGAATTGCGTCACTTTGATGGCATTAGAAACAATTTTATGGTTAGCGAAGGTGAATACCTTGCTCCTTTAGTTCTAAGTGATGGAAAGGCAATTGCCTCAGACCTTGTTTACAGTAATGTTATTCAGGTGGTAGAACAAGCAGAATACATATTTGAAAATCTTTGGGATAAAGCCAGTTCCGCTGAAAAAAAAATTAAAGAACTAGATGAAGGCAAGATCAGACCAGTAACAGAGGTAATTTACGGAGCGGAAGGTACGCTAGCCAAGGGAGTTAGCTTTATGAAAAATGCACAAAAAATGGATATCTTCTTTGATTCTGTAGCTCCATCTATAGTGATTGAAATAGAAGAGTACAAGAATGGCTATGCCGATATTAGAAGAAGGGGTGGGAAAGTAAGAGCTTTCACTGATATTACGAAAGATAACATTCAATATTGTAAGGAACTCATGAAGTTTGTTGACGAGCTTCGCCATATAGATGGAATTAAAGGAGGAATGGCGGTAAATGAAAAAGAGTACATGGCAACTACTGTGATGCAGGAAGCAGTGCCCCTACCTGAAGTAATATACAGCAACGTCAAAGAAATTGTAGAACAAGGACAGTATATCTTTGATACCTTGTGGAGTAAAGGGATACCTGCAATTGAGAGGATAAGGGCACTGGAAGAGGGACTTCCAGCTGAAAAGACCGAAGTTTTTTATGGAGAAGAGCAAGTAGTTGGCGCTATTATTCGCTGGCAGTCTACTAGCGTGAAAAGCTGGTCTTTGTGTCTGGATTCAACGCTACCTTCATTTTCTATGTCTGAACGAATAAGACCAGGGTATCCTGATGCCCGGGAAAGGGGAGTGAAAATACGGTACATTACCCAAATTACTAAGGAGAACTTGGAATATTGTAATGACATTATGAATTTTGCTGAACTTCGACATCTCGAAGGTCTGGTTGGTAATTTCGTAGTAAGTGAGAATGAGTATTTGGGAGAAGGAAGTGGTAAGGAATTTTTCTCACACCTAATATACAGTAACAAGAAAGAGATAGTAGAACATCAGAACTATATTTTTGAAAATTTGTGGGACAATGCAATGCCTGCAGCAAAGAAAATTAAGGAAATAGTTGAAGGAGTCGTCCCCTATGAGACAAAAATACTGAGCAACTATCAGGAAATAACGAAGCAAATCAACCATTTGGCCGAAACCTCTTCAGGACTATCAATTGTTTCAGGTTACGGAGGGATGCAACTAATTGATAACAACTTTCTTGATTTGTACAAGAAATTTTTAGAAAAATATCACAGGGGAGAGGGAAGAGGTATTAAATGGGTTACCACAATAAGTAAAGAAAGCATTAACTTGGTAAGGAAATTTATGGAGTTGGGGGTAAAAATTAGACATGTAAAAAATTTGACGCCCATAAGTTTTGCAGTAGGCGAAAACGAACTTAATGCCACAGTAAGTGAGATGGTGGGTGGAAAGATGGTAGAAAATATTTTGACGAGTAATGAACCAATCTACGTCAGGTTATTTACTTCTATGTTTGAAGAGCTTTGGAGGGATGGCGTAGATGCCGAGTACAAAATAAAAGACATTGAGGACGGTGTGGACATTGCCGAAATAGAGATAATCCATAATCCAGTTGATGCAATAGATCGTTGCTGGAATATGGTCAAATCAGCTAACCAAGAACTTGATACGTTATTTTCTTCTACAAATGCATTCAAAAGACAGTTCGAGATGGGCGCCTTCAAGGAGATAAAGGAAGCATCCGAAGGCCGCCAGGTTGCAGTTAGACTGATGGTCCCCTCATCAGAGGGTATGGGTGAATTCTTTAAGAGCGCTAAAACTGCCATGCCAAAGGTGAACATGAGAACAATAAGCACTAGCCTTGGAACTAAGATTTCTATTCTAGTTGTTGACAGAAAGGAGTGCCTTATTCTGGAATTGAAAGATGATAGCCAGAGATCCTCGTATGAGGCGGTAGGCCTGTCAATTTACTCTAAAAGTCCAACTTTGGTTTCGTCATATCTATCAGTTTTTGAGAGTTACTGGAAACAAGCTGAGCTTTATGAAAAAATGAAAGAGGTGGAGACATTAGAAAAGGACTTTATAAACTTGGCAGCACATGAGTTGCGAACTCCCATTCAACCAATTATCGGATTTGCAGAATTACTCTCTCCCAAACTAAACAATAGACAAGAAAAACAGCTGCTAGACGGAGTGATTAAAAATGCTCGAAGACTTCAAAAACTTGCAGATTCAATGCTTGATGTTACTAGAATAGAGAGACATGTGTTCCCACTAAGAAAGGAAGTTTTCGATTTACGAGAATTAGTTATTGATCTAATTGACCAGTATAACACAAGAAAGCCACAAGACACGTTTTACGGTGGTGAAAAGGAAGGCAGATTGCAAAAAGTTAGTAGGACTGATAAATTTGCTAACGTAAAGATAATTACTAATTTGCAAAATGGAGAAGGAAAAATCGAAATTATGGCTGATAAGGGCAGGATCACGCAGGTAATATCTAACATGCTGGATAACGCATTGAAGTTTACTAAAACAGGAAATGTCTATGTTATTTTAGAAATCGACACTGAACAAGGAGAAGATAAACAACAATTCATTACTATAAATGTGAAGGACGAAGGCCAGGGAATAGATCCAGAATTGCTTCCCCGTCTATTTGATAAATTTGTTTCAAAGTCGGAGCTTGGAACAGGATTGGGATTATTCATTGCAAAGGCTATAGTCGAAGAACATCATGGAAAAATATGGGCAAAAAATAATTCAGATGGTCCGGGAGCCACGCTAGGTTTTTCACTCCCCCTGCTAAAGTCAGAAGCTATCAAGACTGGAAAAGATTAAGATCTTCTATTCCACTCAGAGATGATAGTTGGTACAATGCTATATTGAATCCGAACAAACCCAAAGTAGGCTAGAATCAGAGGTATGAAAGCTAGCGCCTATAAGAATTAGATTTATCAAATTTCACAAGTTTTAATAAATTCCGAGGTCTTTAAGTGAGCTCGCAAATGTCAGAATTGAAATTTGGTCTTACGTTGCCACAGGGCTGGAGACATGATCTGGTGGATAAGCCCCCGTTTCAACAATTTGAATACTCTAAAAAAATAGCATTGGCAGCCGACAAACTGCGATTTGATTCAGTATACGCATACGACCATTTCATTCCTCATTATAACTATGAGAAGCACAAGACCTTTTTCGAGTGTTTCACTCTTATTTCTGCAATAGCTTCTGTAACCAAGAATGTAAAAATAGGTCAAATAGTGACTTGCAATTCTTATCGAAATCCAGGTTTACTTGCAAAAATGGTTGCGACACTAGATTCCATCACCAATGGTAGAGCAGAATTAGGCATTGGTGCTGGCTGGTATGAGGAGGAATATGTTGCATATGGCTACGATTTTCCTGCGGACAAGATAAGAATTGAGCAATTAGACGAATCATTGTCCATAATAAAGCAAATGTGGGAAAAGAAATACGCTACTTTTTTGGGAAAACACTATGAAGTAAGAAAGGCAGTCTGCAACCCCAAACCCATCCAAAAACCACATCCTCTGATTATGGTGGGAGGCTCTGGAGAGAAGTATCTGCTCAAAGTTGCCGCAAAGCATGCAGACCGCTACAATCTTTATTTTGGGACCCCTGAAGAAATGAAAAGAAAGATCGAAATAATAAGGGAACATTGTGCCACTGTGGGAAGAAAATCCAGTGAAATTGAATATTCAGTAGTTTTGCCCTGTTTAATTCGCGAAGATCAAAAGGCCGTTCTAAAGGATCTCGATAAAAGGAAGAAAAAAGGTATGACTGTTGAACAATTTAAGCAGGTTCTTGCAGGTGGCAATGCAATTGGGACACCAGACGAGGTTGTGACAGGGTTACGAAAGTACATCGAAGTAGGGGTAACTCACTTTGTTTTTCACTTTATGGGGTTGAATGAGCCATTTCTCAGATTGTTTAGATCTAAGGTTGCGACCAAATTGTGAAATGAGATTATTTATCTCATACTAACAAAGATATCGTTAACCTCCCGTACACAGGCACAAATTTCGTTCTGCTTATTATTGATGACACTTTTTTCTCACAAGTCCTATTCTCTCTTGCCGAAACATTCCTAATAAGATAATGTTATAATACTTAGGAGTCGTTGAAACGTACAGTGAGTAGCCCACAGAGCTTCTTTGATGAGGCTGAAGAAACTTTTCGTCAGCTCGCAAATTCTCATAGGCTACAAATAATGTTCTCCTTACATAAACAAGAGGAGAAAATGTCAGGATTATCAAAAATTCTTAATATTAGCATCCAAGATGCAAAGAGAAATCTAGATAATCTACTTAACGAAGAACTTATTGAAAGGGACAGTACAGGCTCATTTTCCCTCACAACATTTGGAAGTATGATAGTTAGGCAGATTCCATCGATGGATTTTCTATCACGAAACAAAGCCTATTTCTCGGATCACAACTTTGGAGAGATTCCAGACAAATTCATTCATCGTATAGGTGAGCTAAACGAAAGTAAATTTGTTAAAGGATATGTCGCCGGAATCGAGAAAATCAAAGACATGTATAGAGAAGCTGAAGAGTATATTTACGGGATGTTGCCTGAGGTTTCTTTAGAACTCGTAGAAGCAATTGTTGATAAAATAAAAGCGAAGCGGATCAGATTTAGTTATATTCTACCTGAAAAAGCCATTGTTCCCAAAGTGAGTCACGAGTTGGTGAAAGATAGTAATTATATTCAATTGTCACATCAGGGATTTATTAATGGGAGAATGATTAAAAGGATAGGTGCCGCAGTTGTAGTTACTGATAAACAGGGGGCTGTAATGTTTGCACATGATAATGGAGATACAGACCTTCGAACTATGTTTATAGGTGAAGGAATTAAATCAAATAACGACTTGTTCCATGAATGGTGTGTAGACTTCTTTAAGCACAACTGGGATAATTCAGAATATTACAATAAAGGGAAACTCATAGAGGTATAGTAACTGGTATAAATCAATTTCAAACATAAACTCTTAAAAATGTATACTCACTAATTTTGCGCTCAGTTTTCATAGATCTACTGGCTTGAGATAATGAAATTGTGAGAAAGATCCTAGAATTATCGATATATGCAACATATTTTTTTCGAGATTTTTATGATATCGCGCAGCAGTAATAATGTAGAGATTTATAAATCGCAAAAACGAACATATATAATTTGACTCATACAACTGAAAAAAAGAGGGGATTTGAATAAGTTTATCTTCTTTTCGCTTTTGAATATGCTTCGTTAAAATCTCCAGTCAAAGCAAGTGCTATGGCAAAGGAAATTGTTATCATTATGGCGCCAACCACAATCTCGTGTCTGTGTATGTTCAGTTCAAATCCCAGTTTCTCCTTCAGACCCCATAGGCCACTTTTCAAGAGTATTGGACTTATGCTCATAAGTGTAGTATATACAACCTTGGTATTCTAGTTTAGTAAACATAAATGATGTCTAGTACGGCGAATTCATTAGTATTTATGCCAGAGGGTTAAATCTATCACAAAGTAGGTAGAACTAAACTAACTTGTTTATCTATCCCATCTTAAATGATTTGAATCTAAAATAGATCAATTCTCAATCTTTGTAATCTTAGGAGTTAGCACCTGGAACTTGAGTTTGTACTTTGAAAATGGTTATTGTCGTTATTTTGGTGTAGTTAAATTTCTATCAAAATTTGGAACTATTGAGTGCTATTTAGCTGACTTTTTTCGTATTTCATCTACTACCTCTTCTACGTATAATCTAACATCCTCTGAGCTCATAGAGGTTGGCGTTTTTGTTCTTTCATGTATTTCTCCTAGGTTCTTTACCCATTTTTGAACCTCATTTTGCATTTCAGCTTGCCCTATACTACCTAGCAATTTCGACTTATTCATCACTGATTTTCTTATAGACCTACGAATAGCTGCATCTTGCGAAACTGAAATTGCAGAGGAGTACAGTCCTGTCACTATGAGGTAAGAGGATAGACCAAAGAAAGAAAGAGTTACTGCTCCAAAAGGCGGATATGAGGTTGCTACGAGTGTGACTTGATTAGATATAAACAACAAGATAAACCCAAATGCGGAAATGATCATATATCCTTTGAACATCTCATTATGAATATGTCGTGCAACAATTAAGAATGCAAAACCAAACAACAAACCTCCCGCTGTCGAATTCAGGGATGTATAAAGATAGTACGTTAGCCATTCAGAATCAGAAGTCGGAACATACAATCCAGCCTCATCTATCAAAGTGGTAATGTAATACAGTAAGGGTATACATACTAGTATCCAATGCCTAAGAAGCCATTTGTGCATGTATTCACGAAGTAGAAGGACAGAGGCACCCCAAACTAGTATGAAGGAGAATAAATCGACGTAATCGTACACCGAGCGAAGAATAGATATCGAGCTACCTTCTTCGTATGATGGAAATACCACTTCAGTAGTGGGGTAAACTACTGTTGGTTTTAGGGAAAGATGATAGAGATCTAATGTAACTGCTACCGATGAAGTTACAGCAATAATTGAGAACGATATAGAATAAAGCAATACTATCATGGAATACTTGTTTGACAAGTACCACGAAGAGAACTTGTAAGCGAAGTACGACATAAGTGAAATATTTAGAATATAGCTCACTCCGGTGAGAGCAATTATTATGTATGTAGAATAACTCCTAGAGATAAGAATCTGAATAATTACCGTAAAAACAAGGGCTAGAAGCAGATATTGAATTAGTGATACTACTATATAGAGAAGTCTTGTAGAGGATGATTTGTAATACATGTAATTTATTTTTGCTTTAACATACTTTAAGAGAAAATATTGGGTAATTCCAGTTATCAAAGTAAAAAGAACAAAAAGAACAATTCCAAAATTCGATATAAGTTGAGATGATAGAAAATCGGCAACTGTATTTATCATGGTATCAGAAACTAGAACAAATATTAGAATCGTGATGACAATTAGCATATTCTTGTCATTCTTGTCCAAGAATAGGCCGGAGGACATCTAAGAATGGTAAACAGGTTCCTACTTTTACGCATTGCTCGCACTGGCAACGATTTTGACCTTATTTTGACAACGTATGGGGTGAAATCTCTCTCACATACTTGAGAGGTACTATCACGCCTTTCTCAGGAAATCAAAGACCATACGGAGTTTAGAGTCTAGAATATGTACATACAATGTGGATCCGCCTAGGCTTACCGTTCTGCTTTATAATTGAACAGAAATCGGGAGAAAGCAACGGAAGTCAAATAGATTAGACCGGAAAGAAGCACAATAAATGCTTAACAAATTTAGGATATCTATAGATCATCCGATGCGGGTTCTAAATACTTATAAGTGTGACTAGGAGTCACTCTGAGTGAATAATGAAAAAGTACTATTGTTTTCAGTGCCCACAAGAATTCACAAGACGTTGGAATTTGCATAGGCATGTACAATATATTCATTCTCAAGCCAATGCCGAGCGCAATCAATCAAGATCTAATTCTAATCCTTTCACTTCGAATCATGAAGATTATCTACCAGAAAATCAAAACACTGACGATAGTACTTCAGATTTTTCTAATGACCCTATTTCTGGGTTGTCAAGGTCTGATACTTACGTGTGGACATCGTATGTTGCGAGGAAGCTTGACGGCATACACGACACGTTGAAAGTCATTATGGCTATCCTTTTAAAGCAAAGTCAGTCCTAAGTCAAATTAAGGTAAATGAAAGTGTATATCATCCAATGATTACAAACATTAGTCATGGTGGGTGTCTAATCTTGCTTGCGTTGGTATCTAATTCTTATAATTGCAAGCATTCTGCTATAACAGATGCAATTAATCCTTAGCGCAAAAAACCTCTTTGCTAAGTTAAAGGAATCTAAATTACTTGTCGTAGATACAAGACCATTTGCGGAATATTTGGCTGGACACGTTCCGGGTGCAGTCAATATCGATCTATTTCAGTTCCATTGGACTGATACTTCAAGACAGGGAATTAAGGAATTTCAAAGGCAAAGTAGAATTTTGCATTCTAATATGGGTGTGAAAAATAATCAAATGGTTGTATTTTACGATAACTTATCTGGAATGTCAGCGGCTCGTGGAGTTTGGCTATTACTTTATTTCTCTCACAGAAATGTACACCTACTTGACGGTGGATTTGAACAATGGAAGTGTCATGGCTTTCCGATAGAAACCAAAACTAATCACTTTGTTCCTTCTCACTTTACTGGAAGGCCTAATCCTAGAGTCATAGCTAGTTTTTCGGACGTGAAAAACTCTCTAGAGAAAAGAAATACCGTTATAATTGACGCGAGGACAAATGAAGAATTTACAGGTTTACATGTACGTGCCGCAAGGGCAGGTCATATCCCATCTGCAATAAACATGAATTGGGAACAAAATATTGATGATGGATGCTTCAAAAGTTCGGAAGGATTGCAGAAACTCTATTCGAATATCCCAAAGAGCTCCAAAATCATAACTTATTGTCAAGGAGGTTACAGAGCAGCTAATACGTTTCTTGCGTTGAAGATATTAGGTTACAAAGATGTAAGAATGTACTTGGGATCGTGGGGAGAATGGGGAAATAAGCTTGACTTACCAATCGAACAGTCAAAGTAATTTTGTTCTTTTCAAGTTGCAAAACGCTCACTCTAATATTCCGGGAATGCAAATTTGACGGTCCAAAATATCATATTTTAATAATTGAGTATTGAATTCAAAATGATTGTTAAAGCTAATAGTCGTCCAGGCCCAATTTGGCGATTGTTTGTTGTTTCAATCTTCTAGCGAGGGTAAAACTACTCTCCTGTTGATAGACGGAGGGACATCCCAGACATATGAAAGTGATCTGAAACCTGCACTAGAGGCCTTTCCAAAGGAAGAAAGAAAATTGGATTTGGTTGTTTTAAGTCACATTGATAATGATCACGTCCTAGGACTTTTGGATCTTTTTAAAGATATTAAGAAAAGTAGGGATTCTAAAAAAGCTGAAATTATCAAAATTGAAAGTTTGTGGCATAATTCATTTAGTGATATCGTGGGCGAACAGAGGCAAAATGGCCTCTTGATAAACGAGCGATTTTTGTCAGGGCAATTTTCTTTGGTTGACTTGGATGGTGATAAAATACATGCCCCTGTCATTGGCGCACTAAAAGGAGTAGGTGAAGGAAGGGATCTTCGAAAATTATCTCAGTCTCTGCACATACCAATCAATCAACAATTCGGAGGGGATTTAATTGTGGCTAGGGATACAAACAAGAGCGTCAAGATAGGAAATATCAAATTCTCTATATTAGGCCCAACTCAAAAAAATCTCGATAAATTAAGAAAACTCTGGAATGATTGGTTAAGGAAACACGATAAACCTTTAGTTACGGCTGGCGACTTTCGAGGTCTGCAGGCTCTGGATGCCAGTATTGCTAATCTCAGTAGTATCATGTTTATCGCCGAGTCACAAGGAAAAAAGATACTATTTACAGGAGACGGTCTGGGGGACGATGCAGTTGACGTGCTATCGGAAAGGAAATTATTGGATTCAGAAGATGGCTACCATGTAGATGTGCTGAAAGTTCCACATCATGGTAGCGAAAGAAATGCTTCTCCAGAGTTTTTCAATACTGTTACTGCCGATGCATATGTAATATCCGCAAATGGTAGAGACGACAATCCATCACTATCGACCTTAAAATGGATTATTGAAAGCAAGAGAAAAAAAGATAAGACAATCAAGATTTTCTTAACCAATAAAACTGACAATACTGATAAAATACTTAAAAAGTATGATGAGCAAAAATTTCAATACAGATTCAACTTTTTAAGTAAGGGATCACATTCTCTTGAGATCCCTCTTAACTGAATCGAAAATAGATCGCCTGACAGTTCCGTAGGGATTCTTTGAACTCAGAAAGACCTAAAAGGATGATTTTATATTTCCTCAATTATGCGATATCACAACTTTGTATCTAAATTGAGCAAAAAATCCATTTGTAGAACCATTCGACATCAGCCTATCTGCTTCATCGTTCCAGAATATATGAACAAGAAAATAGTGGAAAAGGGTACCCCGAAACAAAAGGAGCGTGCCTGGAAAAATGTAATTTTGACTGAACAACTTAGGGGAAGGAGGCAGGTCACAGGTCTGTTAACCTCAATGCTGTCGATATCAGAGAAACTTCAGAGGACAATTTATGATGCAAAGAATGGAGAAAGTCTACCGGGCAGCATGGTGCGGGTTGAAGGGGCAAAAGTAAAAGGAGGTACGCCAGTCACAGAAGCCTATGATTACTCAGGTGATACTTACAAGTATTTTAAAGAAGTCCATGAGCGTAACTCCATCAATGCAAGAGGCATGAAACTTGACTCTACAGTACACTATGGAGAAGATTACAACAATGCTTTTTGGAATGGTGATCAAATGGTCTATGGCGATGGAGACGGAGAAATTTTCCAAAGATTCACCAAATGTATCGATGTTATCGGCCACGAATTAACACATGGGGTAACTCAGTATGAAGCTGCTTTGGAATATGAAGGTCAGGCAGGTGCATTGAATGAAAGCTTTTCTGATGTTTTCGGTTCATTAGTTAAACAGTATTTTTTAAAACAAACCGTGGACAAGGCTGATTGGCTCATCGGTGCTGGTTTGTTTTCCAAGAAGGTGAAAGGTGTGGCGTTAAGGTCTATGAAGGACCCTGGAACAGCATATAACGATCCTACGATTGGAAAGGATCCGCAACCCGGACATATGAAAAATTATGTCAAGACAACCAGTGACAATGGGGGAGTACATATTAATTCAGGAATTCCAAATAGAGCTTTTTACTTTGTGGCGATAGAGCTTGGGGGTTATGCATGGGAAAAGGCAGGAAAAATATGGTATGTTACTTTGAGGGATAGGTTAAGGGAGAATTCGGATTTTCAAGACGCCGCTAATTTTACGTTAGATGTGGCAACCAGTCTTTACGGTAAAGCGAGCAAAGAACAAAGGGCTGTTGCCAACTCATGGAATAAGGTTGGTATCAAAGTAAAGGATAAGAAATAATAGTCAAGGAGTAGTTCAATCAATGATACGTGAAGATTAGAGTTGAACGAAGTGGCGGGCTAACAGGAATAATGGTACGTAGGGAGATGGATGCAGACAAATTAACTTCTTCACTTAGAAACACAGCCGAGAGATTGATGGTTGTCACGAAGTCACCCATACTCAAAAAAGCCGTACCTAAGGGTGCGTCAGATTATTTGAATTACAAGATTACTATTGAGGAAGGAACTAAGAATCGTGTCATTGAGTGCAATCAATTCGACATGAACGAAAGTCTAAGGTCACTTATTAAGTTTATAGAAACTAATTCAAAAAAGGAAAGCTAGTATTCGTGAATTATGATAACGTCCTTTCCATATTCAATAACGTTTTCAGCGTAACATAAAAATAGAAATCATTTAAGAATGTTCATATTGGTAACTAATTAGTCTCAACGACCTCTTCATATTCCATAGTACCTTATAGCATTCCCGGTAATCCTAGTTTAAATTTTACTATTTTAAAGGATAAACTTAATGCAATGATAATTCCTTACCAAAATCCCTGCCCCTAAACGTACTTTAACGATAATACAAAATCTAGAGCCCCAAAAACCAGAGCTAGGGAATTCAACCAAGTAGTTATAGTAGTCTATATTGTAGAGAATTACCCTAATTCTATTTCCTTCAGTGGGCATTCGTTGCAATTCACAAATCATTAGGGAAACGTATTATTCATTTCGATTCCATATAGACATTTCTCCATTATTTAATAGGAGGTTTATGATATTCAGTTTGGTTCCTTGCTTTTCTTAACCTCATTTATAGCTAGATTAGTATAATTTTTTATATCCTCTGGGGTAAGCGACGATTCAATGCCTGTTTCTTCTTCAAGATTTTTTGATAAAGCATGCGTCATCGTAATTACTTTCTTTCTTACCTTAAATTGCAATTCTGCTTCACCGATATTGCTCAATAGTTTGGATTCATTCTCAACCGACTTACGAATTGCCTTTCGCACTTTAATATCATTTGCAACCGACAAGGCAGAAGAATAAAATCCGATAAGCAATAGAAAGGCGGAAATACCAACAAAAGATACCATGGTTAATCCAATTGGTGGAAACAGATTATTTAATAACAATACGGCCTGGTTTGAAATAAATAATAGTATCAATCCAAATGCGGATAAATTCATAAAGCTACGTATTGATTCTTGTTCTATTCGACGAGCGACGGCCCAAAGCCCTATACCAAAGAAAATTGAGCCAACCAATTTGATTCCGCCAAAGAAAATAGTATAGGTTATTGTAAACAGAACGGGGTTATGAGCAATAAGAGGATAGAAGATGTCAAGAATTATTGGCTGTAACAACCCCAAGAAGTATAATAGTGGTAGAGTAACTAGAAACCAGAATTTTTTCTTCCCTATCTTTTGAGCGTAGTTACGGAGGAGAATTACTGAGGCTATCCACGTGAATAAATATGATATAAAATAGCTCGAATTATATAGCGTATCTAGAAATGAAAAGCCCTTGGACAACGTTGGTACCAAGATTCCCACATGCCACCTAATCTCTTGTGGTTGACTAGACAAAACGGTCGACACCAAGATCATTGTTATAGCAGTATTCAAAATAATGGCGATGGTGGCAATTAGGAACACAAATATTACAATATCACGATTAGCAATTACCCATCTGAGGAATCGTTCCGCGAGAATGATCATATTAAAATTAGCCAAGATATACGTAAGCAAAATTATGAAAATAATTACCACAGTACTATAGGATAAGTATGTGATGGCTTGGTAAGATACAAAAAATAACATAAATATTGTTACTGACTGGACTGTTACTACTAGGGAATATATCCATCTTGTAAGTTGCTTCTTGTTGTCAATTACACGTGTGCGCCGCTTGATTTCATATATAATATATATATTTGCCAAACAATACAAAATAACTCCAGCAATGAAAAATAGCATATTTATTTGCAATGTTGATCGACCAGGAAACAAGTAGAAGTAGACTCTAGCAAGCAAGCTTTCACTGCCTAATACTACCAGTGTAGTCACTATTAGAACATAAAATTTCACATCCAGTTTATTACTTCTATTCCTAAGCATAGCTGCTATCCATAAGTATGAAATCTACAGGTAGATAAGAAGTCCTCATATTTTTCAAACCTCAGAAATGTCATTTCAAAGTGATTAATTTTTAAGCAACATACAGTAATCAAAATTAACAGATGGATCGAAAGCGCAGATTCAGTGGCAAGTTGCCCTTGGTTATATTTCTAAGCCTCTTCATGTTATCGCCAACTCTATCGCGAGCATTAGCAGATGACTTGAATCCTGGTTTATATTCACCTGACTCTTCCCAGTTCAATAGGTCATACAAAGATTGGACAGCCAAGTGGTGGCAATGGTTCATGAAAATACCGAATAGCCAACATCCATTTGAAGATAGTACGGGTGCAAGATGTTCTGTTAGTCAGAATGGTTCGGTTTGGTTTCTATTAGGATCAGCTGGCAAAGTTGAACGAAATTGTACGGTACCAACAAATGTTGCAATTCTCTTTCCAATACTAAATACAGAATGTAGCTACTCTGAGGATGCGTCTTTAAAAACAGAAGAGGACTTGAGATCGTGCGCAGTTGGTGGAAACGCAGGTGCTATTGTTAGTGCCTCTGTAGATGGACGTGAGATCAAAAATATTGATAAATATCGAATAACATCAGACGTCTTTCCGGTAGTATATTCCAATGATTCTATTTTTCCGACAAATTCCAATACGTCCCAGGCAGTTAGCGATGGTTGGTTCATATTTCTAGAACCTCTGACTTCCGGCTCCCATGAGATTAAGTTTAATGCTGCACAACTTGACCCTGCAACTGTTATTGATACTACATATCACCTGACCGTAAAGTAAATAGTAATGATATTTGGACCTGATTTTGTAATTGAGTATAGCTTGAATAACACGACTTTCCAAGCGATATAAATATGGCAAATTCTCTAATCGAGATTTGAACTACAATACACGAATTGGTTTAATTAAAAGGACGAATTTCCGAAAATACAGATTCGCCCAATCAATTTAAAACAGAGTATAATAAATAAAAATCGTGACCGAGGACGCTTCGATTAAAGATATTTGTTATTTCGAAAGTAATTCGCTACAGTTTGGGAAATCTTTTGGAGAGTGGACTGTAAAATGGTGGAGATGGGCTTTAGAGACTGCGAAGTCAATTAACCCTGTAACTGATGAAACTGGAAAATTCGCAGACATAAATCAACCCAAAGATGTTTGGTTCTTGGCTGGAAAATTCGTAGACGGGACAAGGAATCTTCCAAAACGTCATTGTAGAATTCCTGTAGAAAAGGGCATTCTTTTCCCAATAATTAATTGTGAAGCTAATAGATTAGAATATCCTGAACTTGACGCTGAAAATGATTTAATAACGCATGTCGAAAAAGATATCGATTCGATATTGGTAAAGGAATGCTTTATTAATGGAAAATCACTCCCGCCGCAGAGGCAAAAATCGGATCCCCGTATTTTTGAAATAAATATTAATGAAGACAACGGTCTCGGAGTGAAAGGTGGAAAAACTATTGCCACATCTGATGGCTACTGGATATTCCTCAAACCATTACCTGAAGGTCAATATGATATTGAATTTGAAGGTATGTGTGGAATTGGTACTCGCTATTCCGGAGCAAGTTATAGCTTGACAATCGAATAGTGAAATATGGAATCAAAGATTGTGGTAATATCTATCTCGATACTTGTAAACATCCCATTAGTTTCACCGAAATGGCATTTCCCCGCTTATCTTTTGGAATCTTATACCTATCAGTTGTAGTTTTGTAGTTCTTATATTTTCAATTGGCTACCCTTACTGCTCTTAGACGAAATTTTAGGTCCAGTCTTTACAATAAAGGCTACTCACTTTGCCTATGTCCTTTATCTAGAATCTTCTTCATAGAGCTTAGATATTTGGCAAGATTGGGATCATCCGCAAGTCCTCTATTCAAATTGCTAATTTCAGCCCCCTGTTTTTTGAGCGCGTCGACAATATTTTCTTCCATTACCTCTGAGTAGAACTTGGCTCGCTTCTCGCGTGATTCATCAAATACTTGAATCTCAGCGAGGGTTTCAGTGTGATACCCCTCCTCGGCAGTTGCATTCGATGCAATAGTATAGTTCCCAACCCGAATTGGCTTTAAAAGGACAAAGTATCCTGACACAACACAATCCCAGTCACCCTCGTTATCAAGAGGGACATCTAGATTTTGTCCCAATGTTGAATCATAAGATGGTGCTGGAACATGTAGCTTGAAATCAGGTGAGACAGTTAGAAAATTTGTAAGATCACCTACAACTGGTTTACCATCAATTGTTAGCTGGTTCGGTTGAGGTGGATGATCTCCATGGATCAAAAGCTCGTAAGAGTGTGCCAGTCGAGTTTCATGGTCTCCTGCATTTGGATGATGACGTGCGTCAATAAAGCATGCCATTAATGGCCAAAAAAGAGCTTGGTCAAGTGAGATCCTTATCCTTTTCTCTTGAATTCTTACAAAATTTGAATAAGTTTCGTGTTGGTCAAAGTCGACTCCCCGCAAATATACCACAGGTCCCTTATTGTGATTGTCTGGGTCTTTTCGAACGAGCCAATTCATCCAATTTTTGGCCCATTCACCGTACGAGAGTCCTAAGTAATTGCGGTCAGGCGAAATCATTTTCCATCCGTCGACCTGAGTCTCTACAATCTCACGAGTCATAATACAACTGCCTTCCACTTGTTAATAAATACATTTACTGCGTTGTCTATTTTCATGCACCGCCATTGGAAAAGGACTTTATATGTTACCAACGGATCAATTTCCGTAAACAGTGGATCGTTCGATTCTAACAACGTTTGGATGGTTAGACATCATGAATATACTATTGATATGATCAACAAGAATTTCATCAACATATTGGGGTTGAATTTTAGAAGGGCTAGCTGGTAACAAAATTTATTTGGCAACACTTTGGTTATGTTTATCAACATTGTTGAGGAGAGAAATGAGTGGATCGCTTCAGGAAGGCATTTACTACCAAGATCAAGATCAGCCAGGTGCGTCATTAGGAGTCGTATTTTTACGCGTTTCTAATTCCGATTCTCATCAGGTAGGCAAGACATTGGCAAATCTCTGGAAATTATATAAAGACTTAAAAAAGGGTATCGTGAAGGAGGCCCCTCCTTCATCAAAGTACCTTCATTCAGGAAATATGACAGTACTGATAGGTCTAGCACCAGAAATATTTTCTCTTAAAGGAATCAAAAAACAAATGCCCATGGCTTTATCACAAAAACGGACGTTCGCTGATCCTATGCCGAATGGTGGCGGTCCTATCTTTGATGGATCAAGTTTACTGTATGCTAGCGATGCTTTTGCTAACCCTGTATCTTCAGAACATATTATAATTCAATTTATTGCCGATACTCAATTGGCAACTCATAGAGCAATAGTTGATACCTGGGCATTTCTTGCGGATAATAAGGATGAAAGACTAGTACAGTTTTCAAAATTTTACACCGGCTTTCAACGCCCTGATCAGAGAAATTGGATGGGATTTCACGATGGACTTTCAAACATGAAGAGTGTCGAGCGCAAATCCGCAATAGCTATAGAGAGCGCTGCACCAAACTCCTCTGAACAATGGACTACAAACGGTACTTATCTAGCCTTCATGCGGATCTCTATTGACCTTGCAAAATGGAACAAACTTACCGTGCAAGAACAAGAAATTTTGATCGGTCGAGAAAAACTCAGTGGATGTCCCATAATAGGTCTAGATAAAAACAATAAACCCGTCAAAGATAAAAGATGTCCGGTTCCTGGTACGGTAGAAGTTATAGATAAGGGTAACGAAGTATTTAGAGAACATCCACGCTATGGATCAACT
Source organism: Nitrososphaeraceae archaeon (assembly GCA_036558405.1). Lineage (GTDB taxonomy): Archaea > Thermoproteota > Nitrososphaeria > Nitrososphaerales > Nitrososphaeraceae > TA-21. The sequence continues at coordinate 42,704 of DATBFR010000026.1, forward strand.
AATCTTCAGGAAGGTGTCACTGATAATATTCTTTTATATAGCCATGTTGGCTCGACTCGGAAGGCTGTAGGAATTCCTTCATGGAAAAAGGAATCGTTCAGAATATTCCGACAGGGTTATGAATTCTTGGAACCCGCTGACACTTTTCCTGGATTCAGGGTCGGATTAAATTTCATTAGTTTTCAGAATACTCCCGAGAGGATTACTGGCTCCTTAAAGGACTGGCGGAGGCAAGACAAGTATACACAAGGAGTAGAAAATCACCCCCGCAGTATGAATGAATATCTATATGTGCGAGCCGCAGGAATTTACTTTGTGCCTCCAAGGAAGGAAGGTGAAGAATTTCCTGGATCTAGCATTTTCCTTGAATCAAATGATGAAATTCCACAGTTAGAAAAAACCAAATCATTCTACCGACAAGACCAACCTTGATATGTTCTATCTGACTGTTAGAGACAGTTTATTGTGCATCCTAATTTGTCAATTACAGTATTAATTGTTGGTATCGCGAAAATCTGAATTACCTTAGCAGTTGAAGTTCTATTGTGTCTTTCGCTCATCTGTAGGAACATTATGTTTTGCACTTAAGTTATGAGCATATGGAAATAGCAATCTGAAGCTATTGAAAGTAAAATTCAATTCTAAATCGAAACCCATTGGTACTTAGACAGCCGAGAAAATCTGGCATTTGGAACCTTCAATTAAAGTGATCTATTTCATGTCATTCAATTATGACCAAGGTTCAATGACCGCGAATTCCAAAGCGTCACTCTACCCTGCAAGAGGGCGATAAACAACATTAATCTTCTTCTCACAATGAAACTATATGGGTGGAAATTATAAAGTCTTCGGTTCCACTGCAGGTTAAGAGGTATACTTGAGCTCCTTAAATTGTAATATCAAATAAGTCGTTAATCTCCTTATGGCGCAGACGAAGTAATTCGACCTGTATGTCCTTACTTAGGTTGTATGTTATTACCTTCTAACCAGGACAGTTTTGATTAGCTTGTTTTTCGATATAAACTCAGAGATCTTAGAGTTGCACACATAGTCGATTCAAGAATAGATATGATCATGAAATTCAAGATTACTATGTGGAGATTTTACATAGTAAATATTTTAAATTGATAGTACGAAGTACTATGGTAATTCTGATACTAGTGAAGCGACATTGTTAAGTTTCCCAACATGAATAGTTTTTGCACATCGACAGACTTAATAGTCATGCTAAATTATGTCCAAATGTGGTCAATATAATTCATAATAACAGATCCAAGGGATTGGGATGGCTACCTGATTACCCGAGCTTCAAGGACTACACTCCTCAGTCCAGAAGTGTTGCTCCTATGTTCAAGAAAGTTGATCTAGACAAGACTCTCAAGGATACTGTCCTTAAGGAGTCTCTTCCTCCCAAAAAGGATCTAAGAAAATGGTGCTCTCCAATAGAGGACCAACAATCATTAGGTTCATGTACTGCCAACGCTGGCGTAGGGATGATCGAATATTTTGAAAAACGGGCAGACGGAAAGTATATTGACGCGTCACGCTTGTTTCTGTATAAGGTAACTAGAAATCTCCTTAACTTTAAGGGTGATACCGGTGCATTTCTAAGAAGCGCCATGGGGGCCATAACTTTATTCGGAGTACCGCCTGAAGAGTACTGGCCATACGAAATAGAAAAGTTTGAAAAGGAACCTCCAGCTTTTTGTTATTCTTTCGCGAAGAATTTTCAGGCAATCAATTATGTTCGCCTTGATCCCTCAGGTACTTCTAAGGATGTTCTAATGAAGTCTATAAAGAATAATATTTCTAAAGGCTTCCCGTGCATGTTCGGGTTCACAGTATACAATTCAATTCAACAGGCTGGAAAAACTGGAAAAATTCCCTATCCTTGTGAAGGTGAGAAAGTCGAAGGGGGCCATGCCATTATGGCCGTTGGCTATGATGATAAGATGGCGATTAAAAATGAAACATGCGATACAGAGACAAAGGGTGCGCTTTTAATTCGAAATTCTTGGGGAGTTGAATGGGGAGAAGAAGGCTATGGTTGGTTGCCTTACGAGTTCGTCATAAATGGATTAGCAGAAGATTGGTGGACTCTGATTAAGCAGAGCTGGGTTGACACGGGCCAGTTTGGTGAAAAATAGAGAATAATTTTTGTTTCCTAGTTCGAATCGCTTAACCATTAACGTAGAGTTACGGCACTTGATCATCAGTAGTGATTGATTCTTGAAAACCAGATTCATCGATGGAAATGAGTTGACTAGGATTGCAGAAATGAATTAAAATGGCAGTATTTTCAGGTCTAAAATTTTCGTTTATAGCACTGATTCTGCTCCCCTCAATTGTAGTCGTTACCCATTTTCTCGTAACCGCTGTAGTAATAGACTATTTCAGAAGCATTTCTACTCCTGAAACAGTTCAACAGAATCTCGAACATGCAAAATTATCAATTGACATATTCTCATTTTTTGAAATAATCGTATTTATCGTCATGATCGTAATCTATCCACCTTATCCTGCACCTTACTCGGTTGAAAAATATTTTAAGGAAAGGGGATACCAAGCGGCAGTAACAGAATTCAACTTTGTAAAAAAGATTCTGTATGTTGCAGTTCCACTGCTGATATTCTTTACAATAATTAACCTAATACAGCCATTCCTGGAAAACTTTTTCCCTGCCAAACAATTCATCACCCCGGTTACGGATAGCATTGTGTTTTATTCAGCTAGGGGTTTTCTGTTCCTTACGGTACTGGCTGGGATCTTAAAAATGGTATTTGCCTTGGTACGAAAGAGGTTCAGGCTATACTACGCCAGGGGGTGTATGGCATTAGTAAAGAAAAGTAATGATGAAGTAGAAAAAATGGGCTATATAATTATGGGACTTAACTCCTATAATTCTTATCTTCGTAGATATATGAACCTACAAATGAAAGATATTAAGAAAATTTATTCCAAGCTCACCACGCTGCCTGACAAAGATAAGGATGCCAGTATTGAAAAAATCATGGAAACTTTTGATTCAGGCGATACTTTGGAACCACTTAGATATCTAACACAATTCAAAGATTCCGAGTCTGATGTTTTCCTTGTAGAAGAACCACTACTTGATAAAATAAAAACTCAAGTCACTTACGCAATTGGAATCATCCCAGTTGTACTAACTATTATAGAGCGAGTCTTTTCATACCGAGGATGAAGGAGCCTCAACTCTAACTATAATTATAAGGTCGCAAAAGCCTAGATGTGTTAGCGAAAGTACATTGGCCTGTTAGATAGTTCATATGAATCTGCAATCAGGACATCATCATTAAAGAAAAGAATAAAACTTGCTTTACAACACCCACTAATATGTCAAATGGAAAAGAAACAATAATTTTTACGATAATTGTAGCTCTCGCCGCATCTATATTATTTGAGTTACCCCAAGCACTAGCACAGCTGGCTCCTCCATCTGACAATCAAAGTATAGGCACAAACAATACAGCAAACAACACAACAGTAACCAATGCCACGGTATCAAATACGACAATAGATCAGGCTTTCAACTCGCTAAGAGATACCTTCGGTTCTATCTTCAAAAAATAATTCCTTCGGTACTCTTTAAGCTCATTTGAGCTGCGTGGAGCATTATTCAATTGCGTATTTATTTAATATGAGAAGACTTATTAGAACAAATCCTAGTCATAAATACAAACGAATTGCCAAAATCCATAGCTTTTCACTCTTACAAGGGTGGAACTGGTAAAACAACCCTTGCAGTGAACTTGGCCGCACTCCTTGCAAAAAGAGGTTCAAGGGTTTTCATTCTTGATCTGGATGTATATGCTCCTAGTCTTCAGTCGTACTTTGGCGAGGGAGCTCATAAACAGATTGGAAAATACTTTAATGATTATGTCGGGGGAGGTTGTGAGGTCGATGACCTCATTTTGGACATAACTCCGACCATAAAAAGTTACAGTAAGGATGCACCAATCTCTGGTAATCTTTTTGCATGCTTTTCGAGTCCGAAAAGAGAAGATATTCTAAAGATTGAAGGCGTCAGGGAAGACAAGAACAAGCTGAACATGTTGAAGCGTTTTATTGTTATGAAGGAGAAACTTTTTACTGAACACGATGCAGATTATATCATTCTTGATTCTAGTCCAGGCATACGATTCTGGGCTATTAATGCACTGGCAGTGGCCGACAATGTACTTCTGACTCTAAAAATGGGTGACCTAGACGTTCAAGGTACCAAGATGATCGCCAAGGAAATCCTAGAAGCATTTCAAGAGCACGGTACCAAACCATATCTGCTCTTAAACAGGATTTCTGGGTACTGTATGGCCCCTGTTGGCAAGTTGACAGATTCAGAATTAATTACACCAAACTCTGTTGCAGGCAACGGACATGAACGCAGGCCCTCTCAGGTAGCGGCTGACGACGTCATAAATATGCTGACTAGGGAAACAAATCTGAGCGTCATAACTGCAATTCCTTGTTATTGCGATATACAATTCAGTCAAAGAGAATTTCTTACAGCGCTAGAATATCCAGAACATCCTTTTTCTTCACAGATTAATGGATTGATCGAAAAGATAGACAAAGAAGGCTAGTTATTCAATCCTACGCTAAGTAAATGTGCAGAATAAATCATGTGTTCTGGTCCTGCAGTTGATTTCTAATTTGAGGCGCGTTTACAGTAACTTACAACAAATATACATAATAAGCAGGGAATTCGTTTCATAAATTCAAGCACTGCTGATGCGCATACCAGGAATTTCGGAACTTACAGATGGCGACGAGAGCCTATTACCGACACTATTCCTACTTGAAGGACCACTTGGAGCGGGAAAAAGAGAATATTGTACCCAGTTTTTAGAATATGGATTAAGTGATAATGCCCTTTGCATATTAATTAGTGCAAGACTGACTGAGAATCAGCTTAAAGAATTATTTTATAAAATAGATGGAAAAGTGCTTGAAAGTCAGGTCAAATTCATTAATCCATTATTAGATAACGCCGATTATGACGGGACATCATTGAATGTAGTTTACGATGAAATATTATCATTTTTAAAGCTAGATAACAAAGCCAAAAAAACAAATTCTCGAAAGAAAAGGGGTGGAGCGGTTCCTGCCAACATTGAAAAGCAGGTGTATCTGGTTGTCGACTCGCTTAACCAGCTGTGTGACATTTTTGACGTAGATGTCGTAAGAAAATTTCTTGCCAGACTTACATTACTGCTGAAAAAAATTGGAGCGATTGCAATATTTACCATAGATACTCCTGTAATAGAAAAGTACATACCTGTTACCTCGTTTTGTGAGGGCAAGCTAGAAATTAGATTTGAAGAAGCGACAGATGGAAAAGTAACAAGAAAAATAAGGTTACTATCCTCTTCTCACGCTGTATCATTACCCAGGTGGACTGCATTTAATATAGATGACAAGGGATCACTGACCTTTGGTGATACATTCCTTACTTGCGCTATGGATTCTAAACCAATTCACGGGGTAGCATTTTACTATCTTGATTCTCCATTTTGTTCCGAAGACTGCATAAAAACATACAAGAAAATCTCGCCTTTCTTTCCTACAATAAGTCCAAAACCCGGATTGCTTGATTATCATTTTTTCTTTATTGATATAGTAGGTCTTTCTGACCCACATTTAGTTGTCAAAAAGCAGAAAGAAAAAATCGAGAGGCTCAATAATTTCATAAAGGAATGCGATGCTTTCAGAAAAACACCAGATGATTCAAAAATTATTCTGCCTACAGGCGATGGTATGGCTATTGGTTTCAAGGAAAATCCGGAACTGCCATACAGGTTGAGCACTGAATTGCACAAACATTTGAAAAAGTACAACAAGAGAAAAGCCCCTGATGACATGATCTACGTTCGAATAGGGCTGAGTTCGGGACCAGTTTTCACTGTAAGTGATATTTCAGACAATCCAAACGTATGGGGTCCGGGTATTATTCTAGCTAGAAGGGTTATGGACTTGGGCGACAGCTGGCACATAATGCTTGCTGAGAATCTTGCCAACCAACTAAAACCTCTGACAGAAGAGTACAGGAATAACATTAGAGAAATGGGAGAATATCAAATAAAACACGGCGAGAAGATTAAAGTCTTCTGCACTTACTCAGAAGATTATGGAAATCCTGAGATTCCTGAAAAATTCAAAAACGAAAAGAACTGAGATTATCCAAAGATTTATTTAAATTAGCCATTTTGACATCTTACCAACTATACCTGTTGATTAATCATGGCAGATAAGAAGAAATCTAATGTTAACAAAGGCGGCTCAAAAGGGGGACCACCGGCTAAAAAGAAAGAAGACAAAAGTTACTTTGCTGCTTCCAGAAAGCGCAGAAATAGAAATTTAATGTACCTCATCCCTGCCGTAGCAATTTTAATAGCAGTAGCCGCATACTCTATCTCCGTTTATTCTCAAAATGTCAAACCTCCTACAGATTATGGGCCAATAGGTTCAGCACACGTGCACGCGGCGTTCGCTGTAAAACTGAATGGTACACAACTTGATTTTAGCAAAGACAAGTATCAAGTAAAATCTAGATACATGCATGTAGAAAACGGGGATGGCACTACCTTGCACCGCCACGCCACGGGTGTTCCAATAGCAGAATTCTTCAAGAGCATCAGAATGAATGCAACGGACACATGCTTCACTACAGACAACAAAACACAGTACTGCAGCAACGGTAATCAAAACCTAGAGTTTTTCGTTAACGGTAATAGAACTAAATCCATAGCAGACTATGTCTTTAATGATGACGATAGAATACTGATAGTATACGGGGAGAATCCACTACAAGTCAAACAAGATCTAGATCAATTACAGCAACAACAAATCAAGAAGTAGTACAATCAAACTATGCCCAGATCTTGAATGAATCTGGGATCAATTTGGACAAAACTATTAATGCATTTTTTCAACATTAGATTATGTGGTAGAAATAAGTATATTAGTTTCGGCACTTGCAGGCGCTGGCTCATTTTTTTCTCCTTGCATCTTGCCCATTCTCCCTGCATTTATATCATATCTTTCCGGCACGACACTGAACGAGATTAAAAACAAAAATGGTAACAGTCTCAACAACAATATCGATAGCTATAATATCAATACTAATAACAATAATAATTCAGTTACCACAACAGCTTCTGACAGTCCCCCTCTAGCTGTTCAGACAAAGACTAGGATAAACATATTTTTGAATACCGTTTATTTTGTACTTGGTTTTTCTCTAGTATTTGCTGTTCTAGGTGTTGTTTTAAATAGTGTACTTGTGAATACAGGGGTAGGATTTCAGACTTTTCTGACTAGCGCAGGTGGGATAATTATAATAAGTTTTGGTCTCTACTTGATATTTTCTACCAGAATAAGAAAACTTAACTTTGAGAAGCGTATGACATCTCTTCCAAGATTTAGAACAAGCTACATAACTTCATTTGTATTTGGAGCAGCATTTGCAGCGGGATGGACTCCATGTGTAGGACCAATACTTGGTAGCACATTAACGCTAGCAGCAACTCAACCTGGGGCAGCTTACAACGCTTTACTTGCCTATTCATTAGGTCTAGGGGTACCGTTCCTCATCACTGGAGCGTTCTTTTCTCAGGCTACC
>DATBFR010000027.1:0-9858 GCA_036558405.1 Nitrososphaeraceae archaeon
TTGCCATTGACCGCGGCATTAACGGGCCTCTAGAGAGCATTTCTGCATATTGCTTCAAACATCCACCAGTACAAATGTCATACAGCGACGCAATAAACAATTTCATGCAATTCATAGATGGCAAGAAAGAAAGGTAAAGAAAATTCTGATGGGTCCATTCGTGTTAAAAGAATGGAACGTCTTACGGTAACAAGTTTACTGAATCCTTTTAGCCTCACTCACGCAAGGATCAGATTAAGACAATGAGGCAATATATAGAATTATAAGAATAACAAGTAGAAAATTATTCAGCCGTAGTTCATTCCAATCAAATTTTAAGTCTGATCAACAGCAATTCAGGACCGTTCATAAACTGAGTGAGTTTAATATTTAAATCCCGACCATTAATCCTTCGTAGAGGGCTCGTGGCGCAGATCGTTTCAAGTAATGAAATGAGTGCAAAATGGACAGCGCGGACGCCTCCTAAGCGTCAGGCCGAGGGTTCAAATCCCTCCGAGCCCGAAATCATCGCATATAAGACGCAGTCACTCTAACCATGCTTCTAATATTCCTCATATCCAGGATCAGATCCATCATCACCCACACTTCCTGATCCATCATCACCCGCAAATTGAGGATTACTTAACATGATTTCATCATCGCCATCCGTTACCACCTTCCGTGTAACATTAGATGAATCTATACCTATTACTTCCCCCCTACTATTCACGATCGAATCTATTGATCCCACTATGGGACTCTTCACCTCTAACTTGTCATTTTCAAAGATAAGATTTGTCTTGTTCAAATCAATTATCATTATCGCCAAGCCGATATTTGGTTCTATTACACTGGCCCCACTCGAAATGTTAGCAATTCCTCTTATTATATCGGTTCCGCGTGAACTCAACTGCAGGTATTTTTCAGTGGAAGGCTTGAAACTGTCAATGTTGTACGACCAGCCAGGCGTAATTTCAGTATTATTAAGTATTGCATCAAATGATACTAATTTTCCATCTTCTAGTGCAAGATGCCAATTCCCAAAATTCGATAAATCCTTATAGTCAGTTTTTATTCCTGAGCTATTTTCAACCCCGGAAGTTTGGAAAGATCTGAATGTCCCGGTCAGGTTTACCGTATCAATTGTTTCATCAGAAGCAACAGAAATACTTTCTACATCTGCAATGAGGTAGTTTATAAACGGAAAGGTTGTTGAGAATGAGATTAATAAGATTAGACATGAAAATGTTGTAAAAACAAAAGCAACATTAGGTATCATAAATGACATCACCTTTAATCTCTGTCATTAGCGTAATAAAAGGTCCCACCAAAATTCCAAATTATTTTCTAAGTATCAACTTACAAGCCCATGATTCTGCACAAATTTGATATTGAAATTGAATTGAGTAGTGTACCTGATAAAAGTAAGTACGGTAAGCAGAGTCCAAATCATTATTGTAATGACATAAACTACTCATCAGCTCTTTTCTAACTGTGAGATGGCCTGTTGAAAAACTTGAAAAGACTGAGCTCCTACTATGCCTAAGGGCTGTTTTCCCTCTGCGACAAGTATGAATGTTGGAGTAGATTGAAGTCCGATTGACCTTGCAACTTCATCATTAATTTTTACAGTATCAGTGTGTTTTTGTGAGTCTAGGCATTTTGAAAATTCTACTAAATCTGGTACTTGCACATTCCTAGCATAGGATTCCAAATTTGCATTGGTAACCCACCCAGTATTCTCCCCTCTTGAATTATTATATACTTCGTCATGGTACTCCCAAAACTTGCCTTGATCAGCGGCACAATAAGATGCTCTAGCGGCCAAAGTAGAAGCATTGTCAGGGGTTTGATCATTCAGAACAAAGTCCTTAAACAAAAATTTAACCTGACCTGTATCTACGTACTTGTCAATAATTTCACTACGCGTTTGCTTATTAAATTGCGCGCAGATCTGGCATTGGTAATCTCCAAATTCTATCAGCGTAATTTTAGCGGTATCCTTGCCAAGAGCAGATGCATTTTGGACAGCGGGATTTGTGAGACCCTGAATTAATTCCTTAATTTGCTCAGAATTTTGAGGGCGGTTGCTATTGTTCTGACCCATTGTCATAAAAGCAGTTGCTGACCCTCCGATTATCACGACAGCGATTATTACTACGAGCGTGAGGGATTTTTTGTTTGTTTTGACCGGCCTTGATCTATGTTTCACTGATATTGATGATCCTCTTTAGAGCCATTTAAAAGTCACTATGAAATATAACATGTTCGGCGGTGGCAAGGCACTATAACGGTTCATATGGTAAGACTATTGAAAGAGTTCAAATCGTTATGTGGTGAGTGACTGAACCATTTATCCGTACGTTTACGATGCATTAAGTCTGTCCCAACATTGCCTACACAACTGACCGTTTACTTTCCAAGCTGGTTTGGGGTTGTATCTCACAAAACCCAGACTTTTGTTGCAAGCTGAACAAAAATTTAATTTTTTCATGTACTCCTTCTCCTTCACAAGATAACAATCGTTGCATAGGACAACGTCAGAGTCCATATTCCATTGCCATCTTGGACGTTTCTTATCTGTTTCAATAAATTTATTGCATAAAGAGCATGTATTGTCCTTGATTTTTTCAATTTCCTTTTGCCTCGCTTGTAGTTCTATGAATTCTTTCATCTTATTGGTATGACAATCACTACATAGTCTGCCTTCAATTTTCCACGATTTCTCTGGCTTATATTTGAATTTGAGTTGTTTCTTACAAAGAGAACAATATTCCAATTTTCTGGAAAATAGCCCCAATTAATACTTACTCCTATAATAATTGGAAAAGAAAGTTATTTTAAAATTTCTTAGCTCTCAGCTACGAAGAGATACTTTTATTATGCAAAACAGGAAAAATTCCATAATCGAGGTTCTTATGTTTGAAGTACTCGTATAAGCCAAGAAATGTAATTCGCTCTTTTCTCCAGGTTTAGACTTGGCCTTCTATGTATTTTAGGAATGTTTGATGAATTGTTTATTATAGTTTTTGAACTGCGGAGTAATATCCTCAATTTTCATACCATGTTCCTTTACTATATGTTCTGTGGCATCTTTCCAAAGTTCCTCTTCCGTCATTCCTCTAGCAACATAATTACATTCACTATCGCTTTCAATCACTCTTGCTCCTGTGTCAAGACATGATAATGATAACATACTATAGTTCTTAGTGGAGTTGAGTATATATTTATTCTATTTTCGGTTTGGCACAGTCTACAAGCCTATTGACCACCAAGACAAATTATATGTCGTTTCTATGGTTGGACACAAACGATTTGTATTCAAAGGATATTGAAGAGTTGAAGCGGAGTGAATATTACAATAAAGGTTTTATAATTCGATGGAAAAGAAGACCATTTTCAGTTACTGATTCGGGAATACGAATGTTAGATCATCATCGCAGATTGTCGTACTATCATCTAGAACAGATGCGTTAGCCTTACAGGAAGTAACTACACTGAAAATGGAGTTGATATCTCGATTAGAGTTTTCACATTCTTGGTTGATCCAAAACAACCCCAAAAATCCCAGGACCGTTCTAAACCATCCTGTCTTATTATTATTTGATTTTTATTTGATTACGTCCAATTTCTCTTTTGGGAATTGTAATGATAAGTAAAACTGCTTTATTCCTAATTTGGAGCATATTGTTATAGATTAGGTAGTTCTAAACTATAAGAGTTACTATATACTACGTTACCAGTACTAAATGTCCACTAGGTTTTCAAATTACAAGCCTTCTAGTTCAGGACTTAGTAAAAATAATGGGATAGACAAAGTAAAAGATCTATGAAAATAAAACCAACTATGTCAGCTTAAGAATGCTGATCATGATGATCTGTAATATTTTCTGTCAGCTTCCTTGACCGGCTAAACATAACGGAATTTATTAATAGGATCTATTGTTTTCGACGCAGTCACATAGAGCCAATATTCTTGCATCGATATTATAGCGGGCCCGTCGGGATTCGAACCCGAGACAGCCGGATATCTCCACAATGATAAAAGTCCGGTACTCTACCTGGCTGAGCTACGGGCCCAGGAATTCACCTAACCTCAACTTGCGGATAATTTAATGTTATCCGGGACTCGGGTGAGAAAACTTTATCCCTGGTAAATTACAACAATTGAATAATACCATACGTTAGGACCTGGTTATAAGAAGTACTCATAAGGGCATCCATCGGCAATCGTAGGTTGAGAAATTAGACTCGATTGATGGCAATATGAATGAGTAATTTACAGTCCAAGCGACTCTAAATGGGGTAAGTAATGAAGCGATTAGCTACTAACCCAGGGCATTTATCTAGATCCAAAGCCCAAGGAATGAGATTTTGAATATATCAATTAAGAAAACAGTGTTTGAAGCGGAGGAAACATTTTAATTCTTGTCAAGAAAAATTTCGATTTGCGCCCGGGTAGTATAGAGGCAAAGGTAGGATTAGCGTTCCTTTGCTGTATAGTCCGGTCCAGTATGGGGGACTGTCACTCCTCCGACCCGGGTTCGAATCCCGGCCCGGGCGCTCCTTTTTTTGAAAAAGTTTTTTATGTCAGCTTCAAAGTACTCGTAAATTGCAGAATTAGAAACTCCGAAGTAAGACAAGGTTGTCCCTGGAAGAACTGAATAGTCTATTGGCCCTCCAGTCGGGTTTATTATCTTTCCACCAGCTTCAGTTACTATTAGGAAGGATGCAGCCACATCTGTAGAACGTATTTTCATCCGAAAATCTAACGACAAATCTAACAAACCTCGCGATAAATGGCACAATTCAAGAGCGTTTGCGCCAAAATGTCTTATGTGCTTGATTTTCATCATAATGGGACCTAATGCCGCGATCATTTCGTTGGGGATTGTGGATATGTTGATACCACCAACCAAGTCATCTAAATCTAGATTTCTCTTCCCATTCGCTATTATCTTTCGATCATTCAAAAATGACCCATCCTCACTTGAAGCAGAATACAAATCACCAGTAGAAAGATCCATGACCGCAGCCTCGGAAACATAATTTAACTTCGGTTTAGATGCGAATGCCAATGAACAGCAGCAATAAGGTATTCCTCTTAAGGCGTTTGTGGTACCGTCAACTGCATCCATAATCAAAAAACCATCCGTTCCATCGATTATTCCGCACTCCTCACCCACTATTGTCGGGTTGATTTGATATTTCCTGATAGTTTCAATCACCGCACTTTCTCCCACTAGATCTATTTTTCTAGATATATCGCCACCAGCCCCTATGGAGAACTTAGCAGATCCTTCGGGTGATCCAAGCAATTTTCCCGTTTGAACATAAGCCTGCCTGCATGCTTCCTTCAAAACCTCTAACATTTGATCATACCGCAAACTAATAGCTTATAAAATTCTGTGCTCTTTCGAAAAACTGTATTGGTAATGTAGTAGGTCTAGCCTCCAACTCGAGTAGGTTAGAGCAACTATAACTATTAGGAAAATGAAAGCTCGTGTTTTTTTGTAGGGTAGAAAACTTGAAAATTATTAACTAGCTTCTTCTTATTGATTTCAGCTCATACCGATATTCTAACGTTCCATTTTCATTATAAACTTCTGCCTTCAGAGGAAATGGCAAGTCCTTCGAAATGTATATTTTACTCTGAACATTTGCAATTTCATAAGATAGGATAAACGAGTCGTACGAGTTGTTTCCTATGCTTACACGTTCCAAATTACTAATTCTTATGGGGATAGATGAAGGACCAAAATTTATCGTATCCCAAACAGCTCCAATTACCAAATACTTTGGCTCTCTGGCAATATCACGTATTGAAAAAATTGATGAACTAACAGGCTTTAGTGCTTTTTCTGTCCCCACGTTCAAAATACCAATGGGTGTAAAAGACTTTTTTAAAAGAGTAGTGTTGTAGCTTGATGTGTTTCTTTTATCTTGCATTGAAATACTTACTCTCCAATTATCCTTAGACTCGACAAACTTAATGTTTACAGTCTGAGGGAATTGGGCAGGACCTGTAGTTAAAAGATAATCTAGCTCAGTATTGTTGGTTAGGTTATTGCCAACTGCCCAAAGATCCGATTTTGAAGGTGGATTCAAAAGTGAGGGGCCTGGGCCAGAGAAGCCTCCTCCAATAGCAATTATGATGACACTAACCATGATGCCTGCGAATCCTAGAATCGCTGACGATACTAGGATGACCGTTTTTTGGTTCATAATTGTATTCGATGATTACCAACTTGTACTTTAAGAATTTGTTCCTTCCCTAGGAACGAGCTATACAAATCAAGATTGATACAGTTAAATGCTTCAGTCTGAAATGATATGAAAAAAATGGACTAATGCCTAGTTCTATTGAGTAAACCAAAATCTAATCCTAGAATTTGAAATACATCTAGCCAGATTCAGCACTTCGGATACGGTGCATCGGTCAGGGATGATTTCACCAATATTTGGAACATTGTCTTGAGCTAACTTGGATAAAACTATTGCAGATAAACTAATAAGGAATATAACAACTAGGCAGGATAATGTGTAATTGTTCCAACGTTCATTTCTACGAAGTCGAATTCAAACTTTTTGGAATGAAGGTGGTGCCATCTCACAAGAACTGCGGTGACACTTTATCTGACGAACAATTCTCAAAATTCGAGAAAGAACTGATAAAATACTGGGGTTTCGAAGAAAGAAAATAGTTCCCAAGTCATGCTATCTATACTTGTTTAAATGCTGGCAGGAGTCATTTTCGTATTATGCGTCACCTTTATTAATGTCCTAATTAACTCTGCATTAGGTGATTTTGAATGACAAAGATGTTGAATGTAACAATAGATACTAATGGCGTCAATCAAGAAGAAGCATCCGCCTGGGCACAGGAGCTCGCAAACGTTTATGCTGACATGGAAATAGACAATATCAAGGTGTCAGGAAGCAAGATATCGTTTTCTGCGGGGTTTTCCGGAATGGATGACACGGCGCCCGAAGATATCAAAATGAGGCTTGACGAGTACCTGACAATGAATGAAGCATTTCAAACAAAGTCAGTAAGTGTCCAATAAGCTTTTTTTTAATTTATTTTATTTTATTTGCTTTTCTTGGTTTAAATACTTGAAAAATAGCTATTTAGAATCATAAACAATTGTTACTCATATTTAAATAAGTGGAATGGAAACCTAACTGGGTAAAGTACATGACATGTAAGGGTATATGTATACGTCATAAAGCACAGAAACCTGTAGGTTCGGGAAGATATGTCAGTGGTCAAAAGCGTTGCCAGATTTGTGAGATCTTTATAAAGTGGGAAGGGCTCTGGTGCCCTTGTTGCGGTTATAGGCTTCGAACAAAACCTAGAAACCTGAAGTATAAAGCCAAGTTGAGAGCTAAAAAAGTAAGGGATGTAGAACCTGTCTTAACGGTTCCTATATCCTAACCTTCAGAACTTTTTTACAGGCATCCTTCAGGGAAGAAGACATCTTACTGGTAAGGCCAACGTCGGAGTTTATGTCAAGAGATACGTTGCAGAGTTTTGGATAGGCTGACCTAATATCCCTGTTCTCTAAATGAGAAATGGCCACCCTCCCAATGTAATAGTAGCAATCAGCTAAAAGACCTGTTCCTAATAGATAATCAATCTTTGAAAATATTATGGGATGGCTTTCGCTTTCTCTTAAAAGTTCCTTTATTGCTTTGTAAGACCTCATTATAGTAGTCTTTGACGCTCGTTCTAAACCTATACATTCGAATGCCAATTCAATAGCGTTTTGGAATATAGCTTTTGGCTGAGCGATAGTCCTAATTTGATTCAATTCGTGCGAAGGCATTGGTTTAACGCCAAGTGTTAGTAAAATGCCTTCGATTAGATTGTAGGCAGCTGTTTTAAGATGCATTGATGCGAGATCGTTTTTTGAATTCAAATATTTATCAACAGCTTCTATATTAAAAAGAGAGTTCACTATCATTTTCCTTCCTTCCCCGATTAATAACCTGTCAGGAGATAGTTCATTGGTTGCTGAACCAGACGTGAAAAGGGGCATATTTTGATATGAAATGGGAATCATGTTATGCATGGAAATTGCATTTTTTTGCGAAGAAAAGTTGTGTAGTTCAATTATGCTTTTGTCAAGCGAAACTATTCTATCGAATTGATTTCGGGAATCAAAACACGCGATGTCATATTCACAACAGGGAAATGAATTTTCTGGGTCTTGTGCCCGACAACCTATGAGTGCAATTCGTCCAGTAATTTTACTGTTCAGGTAGTCAATTATTGGGCCGGGTAGATTCAACGTAGGATTTGGATCATTACCAATTAGACTATTTGAATTCAACCATTTGTTATTTGTGGTAATTCAAAGAATCAACGTAATTCAACTTACATGTATCAAATAACGATGATTGCGATTTTGGTAGTTTAGTGAATGGTTTGATTAATAACTCTTTCAATTACTATTTTAGATTATTCATTTCGTTCGAGTCATGATAGTTCTTAGGATTCAATCTAAAGCCGCCTACAGATTCAAATGGAATTTCACTAAGCTTCAAATGATACTCGAGTTTTCGACTCTTCATCCGAGCGGAGAGCCAAAGTACAAACCTTTGTTCCAATGTTACACCCTCTTTATTGTTTATTTCGGGATGGATCTCCGCAAGTTTATCTACAATGCGCGAAGGAATTGAAATAATAAAGAAATCCCATCCAAGTGTCTTCTTTCCTTCAGAGTAGCATTTGCATGCATTTGTTGCATGCAATTCCATCTCTAAACTCGCCAAGTAATCCATGATCTTAACTCTCTCTTTATCGAAGTCTATACAGCACCCTGAAATTAGTAAACTAGGTTCATTAATCAATTCCACATTATCAGAATGCTCTGCACCAAGTGCACCGGCACTTTGCGCTTCCGAATAATTATTAGGATTTACCAAGCATATTGTAACCTTTTCCCCAATTCTTGCTCCTATCATCTTTCTAGATTCAAGATCAAGACGTATTATTCCTTTCTTGGTATCATGAGGTAAGAGAGCCAAACACATGAATTCCTTGGTATGAAGTTCACCCTTAACCTCGACCAAGTCACCATCGTGCAATTCTAGTTCATTCATGACTAGCGGATCAACCCTTACAAGATTTCGATTCTCATCTTGTGCTTCGCTCTCAAATACTATCACAGGTATAGAGACAGCACTTCTCATTATGATTCATTGAACGTCATACATATAAGAAGATTATCAAAACAATCTTTTATCCACTCTTGATATTCCCTGAATGGCTCATGCCACGTTCAAATGAGCATAAAAATGATAAACATTTTAGTCCCAATCGCCGCGTTTACTGCGAGTTCAAAATTAAATAGCGCAGCAATTATCTCACTCCATCGCCTGATGCAGTTAAGAACTGATTCTAATTTATGTTTCTGGTTAGCGGAATAAATATAATTTAGTGCCTTCATTTTCTTTGCTCACACGAGTCATTTATTCATATTTTGGAATCTTGCCACTCCCCTTTTCAAGCTAGGAAGTTAACTCTTTTTTGAACATATTTTGATCTTATACTGAAAATGAAATGAACATACTCTGAACTACTTTTTTACGCATTCTGATCATGTGCTGAACATACCCTGAACACTGATGCACCTCACTTCAGTCACAGCGCCTATAATGCAGAGCCATTTGACAAAAAAATAAAAAAAAAGTTTGCTGCTTTCAGGCTAGCCGTTCTTTGTAATGGTTTGCTTATGGTATTGACCTGCTATACAACTTGCCTTCTAGGGCTAACTTGTACATCTCGGCTACGTATGGGTTCTTTGCTGGAGTTTCAGCACCTAATTCTACTAGACGTGCGTACACTCTAACCACGTAGGCTAAAGCGCCCAT
>DATBFR010000028.1:0-19568 GCA_036558405.1 Nitrososphaeraceae archaeon
ATGGGCGCTTTAGCCTACGTGGTTAGAGTGTACGCACGTCTAGTAGAATTAGGTGCTGAAACTCCAGCAAAGAACCCATACGTAGCCGAGATGTACAAGTTAGCCCTAGAAGGCAAGTTGTATAGCAGGTCAATACCATAAACCAAAACAAAGTACTATCACGACAAACAAGCGAAACCGTCACAAAGCTGAACGGAGCCTGAAAACGGTCAACCTTTTTTTATTTTATTATAGTCATTCTTGAACCATACATGGTCTATTTTCATATAATTTAGCTCCTCGCTCGTTCATAATTTGTTCTTACCTCTAAGTACAATATCCGTTGGTTGCCAATTCCAAATACTGCCTACCTGCAACCTATGTTTGGCTCTGCGGTTAAGGAAAATTCTCCATGTCCTAACATTGATTAAACAATAACTAAGCCTAGGACAATCATTAATCTAAGACTAATGACAAGATGATGTTTTAGATCACATCCAGAACTTTGATAATCTCGTCATTCTGAAATTCTGACTCGAGATACATGCACAGATACTTATCATTACCCTCTGTCAGAGGACTAATGGCCAGACTAAAGTTATCGAACTGTAATAGCTTAAATGGTGGTAGCTTTGATCCTAATGAACCTGAATCAAAGTCGTGAGTTTCTATAGCATTAAGAAAATAAGATAAATAAAATAGACCATCTTTTCTTTGAATACCGTTAGTACGAAAGGCAGAAGAATTTTGCATCTCATTCCTGTAGTCCCCGGCAATCAACTTTCCAAACCTATCCATAATACCTACGTACTTTACTGATTTTGCCGTTGAAAGCACTGTCGAGCATATTTGATGCAGAAATGTTAGCTCTTCCAATGCCAACAACGGATATGCCAAGTAATAAAAGTTTTACGAATAATCATCTAAAGAATATCAATAAAGCTATTCTAATCACTTAAATGGGCATTTTTCATATATATTTAAGAAAATTGTTACTTATAGTATAAAATTTATTATTCGTATTTGGAGCGGAAATTTTAATATAAAATATTTCCTTTCATTGAGGTTGCGCCTCTGATGATGCATTAAATGACGAAGTGTTTGTTAAATTAATCATAGACGGTGGTGACAAAGTCGGAGCGGAAATATTCGCCAAGGGCTGATTGGCTTGGTATCCCATGATATTGATGCTATACCATTTAGTAATCTCAGGAGAACATGATAATTTTGCTGTAATTCTATTAGAGCCCTCTTTAACTTGAGTGTAACTTGAGCTTAAAGTAAAATTCCACTCTGAATAATCATCAATTCCACTTGGCCCTGAGGCAGACGCATCATGGTAAGGCTTTATGTTGTTAACTATAACAGAAACGCCACAATCTTTGGTCGCATCATCTGAGGATTCTCCCGAAATCACAAGATCCTCGTTTATCGGAACCTGATTTCCATCACTGGGAGCATTTATTTTCACCGATTCTGTCATACCAGCTTGTGAGGTCAAGTTTCCAGAAACTTGTGCATCCGTATCTTTTGCGCCTAATATTAGTATGATAGCTGAGACAAAGGTGACCGCAGCTAAGCAAAGCAATCCCTCGTTTATGGCAAACCTATGCATATGCCTATGCTAACTATACCCTATTAATATTAAGTGTGCCCTCGAATAATGGTCAAATTTGTCAAATATTATTATGTCTGGTTTCTTTAAAGTAGTCTTTTCCCTGAAGAAGCAGTTTCTAATCCAGCGTTATTCAAAAGCTCGCAAGTTCCAAATCATTGTCTGTCTTCAATATTTGCAACTAATCACTAAAGGCAAATTGTGAATATTTTCAGAACAAGACTTCATATCCATTTGCTTTACTTTGCATAAGCTGAAGGTGTAACATAATCAAGATAATTCTGATTTAGCCTTTACTATCATTTATGATCTTTGGCAATCATAAAAACAAAAGGCAGCATATTTGATTCAGGTATATTATACCAATAAGTTAGTAGTGAATGCGCAGTCATTATATTCTATATCGGTATCAAAAACTTCGAAAAGTGATTTCACTGTTACAAATGATGGAAGATACTGAGCCGCATTTGATACTAGTTATATAATTAGCGGAAATTGAATTTGAAGTCAGTGAATACTTGTTGATAGGCTATATAAAAATAGAAAATAAATGTAATTATTTTAACGGAAATAGAACTGCTATTACATTTACTGGGCAGGAGCAAATTAGTAAAAAGATAAATTCTGTCCTATCAGAAAAATTGGATAAAATTATGCATCCTGATCCAGGGATAACTCTCGCTGCACGATTCAACTTCATATAAATTAGATGTGAATTTGACGAATTATCAAGAATTGTTCGACATTTCTTTTTGCCAATGCTACCACGTTGGTTATTTGGTTTTTACGAAGTTAGTAAATATCACACTTGCGACAAACCTGACCTGATTGAGGCGAGTATAATGCTAAATATTGCAGGTTCTCGTTAATTATATGATAACCGGTAATTTGTATTCCTTAATATCATCTTGCAAGTTGCGATCGAGTAATTATCCTCATTTTGAACGTTCTGATATAAAATGAAAAAACTGCAAAAAATCATTATTATTGCTCTTGTCACTGTTGCAGGATTTTCCTGGTACCTATCTGCAATACAACCTGACATGATGGATTTGATGACAGGCTACAGTCTAATACCAATCTTAATATTTACAGCAAGTTGGACAGTTGGGATGGCTGCGATGATGTTTCCTGCAATAGTACCAATGGTTGTTATTTATAATAGACTTATCACTAGTGAGCAATCAGAATCTTCTGCAGTAGTCACGCAGAAAAAATTTATGCATATTTCTAAGCTAGTCTTGTTTGTCGGAATGTATCTTTTACTTTGGGCAATTACAGGAATTGGTTTACTTTTGGGCTGGTCTTTTCCGATGAGTATTCTAATTATGGGTATGGAGAATAGTCACATTGGAATCATTTTTGGAAGTATTCTGATCATTTCTGGTGTCTACCAATTTACCTCATTAAAGAACAAATGTCTAGGTTACTGTGAATCTCCACTGAGCTTCTTTATGAGAAGATGGCATAAGGGCACATTCGGTGCGATGAAAATGGGACTTTATCATGGGCTCTATTGTCTTGGCTGTTGTTGGCCTTATTTTTTGATTATGGTGGCACTGGGATGGATGAATTTGGGCTGGATGGGGTTATTTGCATTGATAATTTTTGGGGAGAAGATTTGGTCCAAAGGTGTTTTGATTGCTCGCGCAACTGGTATTGCCTTAATTATTTTAGGCCTTTCAAGTAGTTTTGGACTTGTAGTGCTTCACGATAGCAATATGGATATGGATATGGATATGGAGGGGATGGAACAAAATAAAACAAGCATATCATTGCAAGACAATACTAGTACGATTGTTACAGACGAGCTAAATGGGTATAAAAATAGCTCGATCTATGACCCTTCTATAATGTCTGATGGGATGAAGAACATGTGAAATTATCTTTCAAAGGATTAATTTCCTAACTATCACTTCCCCCATAGAGCTCCCACGTACCCATCAGGTATGCCATGATTATCTACAATTGATTGTGCTTCGTTTGATGTATTAGAATAGATTGTAGCGTTGGCTAGCTTATCCATCGTATTGTCAATTAGAATATCCATAGTGTCTGCGATCACATCGTCTATTGAATCTTCAATTGATGATGAAACATTGGCTGTTATGGACTTTAGGGTATCTGTTAACTTAGCTGTTATGGTATCACTAGCGGAGTCAGAAGCAATACTGTAACTAACCGTTGGTAGTTCAACGGACATGAATGTTATTACTCCCATCACCAGTGTTGCCAATATGAATAATTCGTTTATTATTTTTATTTTTCTCATGACGAGAATTTGAGATCATGAAATAAATCATCTTGCACACTTTATTCGAGAAGAAGCATCAGTTATAAACTAGAGTTGGTTTCGTTTCGACAAAAGCCTAAATGAATTCTCCATTGGTGTTGTACTAATTAAACGCAATATCTAGTATGATTGTTATTTCGTATGAATTCCATGTGATTTTTAATATGGGGGCTTATAGTGTCCACCTAGATTGTAATTAGACGTTCAGATTGGTATCTAAAATACTATTATTCAACAATAATATTATAACATTATCTAAGCTTTTGAAGTAGTAACAATAAACAATTCAATTAAGAACAGATAAACTTTGTAGTATCCAAAAGCTGTCGCAATACCGGCCAGTCAAAAAGTGATTAGTCAATCTATCCATTATCTATCTACCTATTCGCTATGTAATTGTATGAAATGATTTCTTCATTTTGATGTTCGGTTAATTTCAAAATGACAAATTCAATGGGGCATATAAATAGAAGCATGCATAAAATATATTTGATAGTCACTATTTGACAAAAAATAAAATCAAACTTTCATTTGTCCTGACCGTCTTTAGTTTGTTTTTGATTTTTTTTGTGCCTGCATATTATTCTGATAGCTCAGCTTTTACCGCTTTTCGAAATCACATAGTAATCAGCTGGGTTTCAATATCTGATTTCCTGACGTATGATGATATCCTTTCAGGCTTTAGTATAAAATATCCTTCCGATTGGCAACTGGAGCAAGGCATAGATAGAGCTCTTAGGTTCAAAGCTCCTAGAGATAGCTCTTCGTCAGATAGCTCACCTGCTGGGTTAGCGATAACCTATAAGGAAGTTCTCGCAAATTTGTCCCTATCCTCTATAACTCAAACTCAATTAAGCACCTTGAAGAGCCTTTATCCAGATTTCAAATTATTGGAATCCGGCGAAACTACTTTTGGCGGGCGCCCAGTTTATAAAATAATTTTTACCGCTACGGATCCGGACCAGCATTTTAAAAAGGCTATGCAAATTTGGTTTAAAGAGGGAACAAAGGCGTATCTAATTACGTATAAGGCAAATGTTGACACATTCTCAAAGTATTTATCAACGATAGAGCAAATGCTGAATTCGTTTTATATTATGAGTAACTCTCAACGTTCGTCTTAAAATTCCAATCAGTGATTTTGTTTCTTGGCTAACGCCTCGTCAATTAAGTGGATATTTTACTCATCACAAAATTATTTAGTTGACGTATTATAAGTGAGTGAGACTTCCTATTATGACCATGGTAAGATTTTGACCATTATGCTATTACCTTCATAATCTAGTTTATTTCAAGTCGAATAAAATAGAAATAATCAAAAAAGGCCTATTGGAATTTATTCACTATTTGGTGCCATTAACTTATTTGGATAACGTGTATTGTTAGCTAGTATAGGATGTACGGGTATCGGCTCCATTGATTCTAAAAATATGAAGTGGTTCAAAATACCATACTATACTGGTCTGGTTTTGAAGTTCGAAGGTCGTTCGAGCAACCCATAGGCAGGGGTACAACGTGTATAGTAACATAACTTCGTATTGGTACTTTTTAAAATGATTTCTCACTCTTACGATCTGATGAATAGCCAACCAACATCGTAGAAAGTAGTACATCGAATAGAAAGTCTTAAAATTGATTACCCCTTCTTAAACGCGGGGAGAAATTTTGTATAGGCCTAAAAGACTTACAAGCAATTACATATGGCTTTTCTCACTTACATTTGCTCTAAGTTCAGTTTACTTAATCAATAACCAAGTCGTCTTTGGTGCTAGCGACAGTTTTGATGCTCATGGAACCATAAGTTCTCTAATATTTGGAATGCCCCCATCCGCCAGTGAAGTAAATTTGACAACGGTCCAGAAATTTATCCTGTCTGGAAGTTGGAATTTAAGTACTGAAGAAGGAAAACTTGTAAATTTTTCATCAGATTTTTATACAGGCCCTGTGAATGGGGCGGATAATCATACGCATCAGCTTCGCGACCTCAGAGTTGTCTCAGAAGCACCAATTGTTATCACTCCTGAAGGTAGCACAAAAATATTAGGCACTTTAAACATAGGAACTAATGGTAAGGCCGCATGGAAAGATGTAGATACAGAAATCATGATTTCTAGCGGCAGAACAATAAGGATTGCCCTTGCCGACGAAGATAGTCAACGTCACTTTATGGGACAGCCAATATATGGCATAGTTGAAAACATCAGAACAAGATAGATCATTGTTGATTGGATTAGAATTATTCATACTGGAGGTAACTTATGGTGTGATCGATCCTCTGCGACATAAACGAAATTGCATCTTTGATTTCATGATCAACACGTCATAGTTTGTAAATAGTTTTTATCTCATTGTCAGAATAACTGATAGATTCTAATCATCATACTTATTTAAGTCTAGCATGCTAGAAGATGGAATGAACGAACTTGAATTAAAAGACTTATTTGTTAGCTCCCTGGAATCAGGCCACATTTTAGACAGCAAGGATCACAATTTGCCCTTTGTGAATGGTAGAAATGAAATAAGGATTAAAAATGAAGGTTATTTTGGTAAGTTTGATTTAGTCATTGCGATAATACAGAGAAATGTAAAGACACCTGAACCGTCAGATGAAGTGGAAGCTTACAATAATATTATTGCTAGAACCGGTCAGCTAGTAGAGCTTGCGAGAACTGAGAAATGTTCAATTGATGAGATTTCATTCTACCCAGTTGAGCTCAAATCCAGCAAGGACACTTTAGATGACCGCTTGCCCAATCAAATTATGGATGCAATCCTTACATTTGGAAGATCCTTGGTTGTACTTGATAATAAGCACGTTCAGAGAGCTTCGCTTAAATTCCTGCGACTACTACCTGCAACCATCATAATTTATACTGGAAGAAAGGACTACTTCAAGGTAGTTTCCGTATTTGACCGATTTATAGATAATGCAATGTTCAATATGCCTAAAAGGAAATTTGCAAAAACACTTCTAAATAAGGGGATCGAAGAGGATACAGATAAGATCTATCATAGACTTTCAACATTGGAGAGAATAAACCAAAAATTTGTCTTCAATCAACTATACGATACTGACACTGGGTTCTTTAAGGAGGAAATAGAATTCCTCAGACAATTTTCCAATATAGACGCTCGCATGTCTTACAGAAAGCAGGTAATAAAACATATCAAAGAAAGTGAAATTTTAAAGATCACTGATTATTTTTAATTTCTGCGATTGACCATCATAAGATTGGCAGAAAGGAAGTGTCTTCAATCTGAACGTCAACAAGTGGAGAATAATTACGTTTTCGTGAAATTTCTGCAATAATATTATAATGGCATTTTTTCCAGTAAGAGTCTATTAAATCCATATAGATAATGTGAGCCTATAGTATTGTATAGGCAACATTGTAAATGGTAAGAAGACCAACTTCTGATAGAAGCTTGATGAAGGCCAAAAGCACGAATAATGCTGCTTTTAAACTACACGAATATCTTAGAGATACTGGAGATTGGAAATATCAGACCTGTAAATCTTGTATGGGTAGGACGCCTTTTGCCTGTATTATTTGCGGATTTTGCTGGAGCTGTCATTGGAAAGTGGAACAGCTCGCAAAGATACCAGAACATTTGCTCATTGCATGAAAACTGCAGAAGTAACTAAATACTGCAATACGGAATATCATCAATGTAAAATGAAGTGCCCATGCTGTGGTGTCGATATGGCCTTAGTTAAGGACGGTGAGAAGCTAGTATCTTACAGATGTCCAGAATGTGGGTTAAGTAGTACGGAGCTAAAGAAAAACGAGTAACCTAAGAATACCTTACAACACGACTTTTTATAGCTTTGAGATCAGATATTTGAACACTACAACTGGCGTAGTTGCCCTAAGGTTACCTTCTATCTTGTGACCAATTATAAAGAACACAACTGCAATAGACCATAGAATAGTACCTTCAATGGGACTTGTACCCATACCTGTCAGAAATCCTATGATTAACAACAGGCCAGCAACATACAGTGGTATTCCTATGAAATGAAAAAATAAATTGACAGGACTTCTGTGCGTGCTTCTGATTGCTTTGAGTAATCTGAATGGCATGTGGAAGATCAATAATTGTTGGTAATTTAACTCATTCTCAATATTTATCTAGTCTTGTACAACCTATAAATGAACCTCAATGTTAAAAATATAAAAATCAAATATAATATCTTAGATAGGTAATGAATTGTACAGTTGGCATTTACTGCGCTATGGTAGCATGCTACTGCCTCCTTTTGTGAATGAGTACACATCGCAATTAAACCGTAGCACATCATATGAAGCTATGACAGGATTCATGCAAACGATAGAGAATTGAAATATTACTGTGAAATTCTCATACAAGTGTATGCATCAAATCATGCAATATCATTGAGATAATCAACAATGTTAACAGCCCTAAGAGAACTTAGCATCATATAATGAAAGTCATAAGACCGATATTTGCTTGTACTAGTCCTACATGGAAACGGTGATTTCCAGAATCATAAAGACTATACGATACTATCAGAGGTATCAAATACATTCTTAAAATCTGAAGTAAACGTTTCACTGATGTTAAAATTACCAATAAATTTAAGATTTACGGACTAAGAAACTATGATTTCATTTGAAATTACTAAGAAGTTGGCAACATATCTGGAAGTATCTGATAGACATTGCATACTATTTGGAAAATCGAATAATTTTAGTATATTTCTCATGATAAATAATTGAAATATTATTGAAATGATGCCGAAATTTTTATCAATGATCAGTATTTTCCTTAGTACATTATTACTCTAAGATTTTTCTCTGATTATTTTAGTCAAATCCATTTATTAGTGGCCAATTTCGAACTGCATCTATGGTTTTGAGACAAGAATCAAGAAGAAGTCTGTCACTGGTATTCCTTATATTTGCAGGTTCTATTTTGATAGCTTCAGTAAGCGTCGCATCTGCAAACGCGGTAAATTATGACAGAGGGATGAAGCTTAAGGGTTTCACATATAATCATAAAAAAGCAAGTGAAGATAAAGCAAAAAAGGCCTGCGTTGGAAACGATGATGAAGATGAATGTGTAGAATGTATGGAGCACAGGGCTGATCTACAGGGATTGAAAGGCTATGAAGTCATCAAATGCCTAAAGGAGCCAGACAAGTACGATTATTAAGGTAAATTAGGTAGGCATATCCTTCCTTCATTTACATTTTTTAATTTTTCAAGTTCAGAACTGGGCGGCATCTTATTTCTTCGACTTCTTTTTTGCCCTAATCGGTGCATGAGATCTAGTGTAAGAAAAGTTCCATTCTTAGTCGTTCTAAATTTTGCGGTTAAATTACATTCCACCACCTTTTTAATTGTGAATGAATCCCAAACTATATTTGCATGTATAAGATCTACTCTGATATGGATGCCGAGGAATTTTCAAGAATGATTCTGAATCTAGATGAAAGTATTAGATTTTCAGGCATTGTGGAAAAATCAGGTCATATTCACGCAAGCGTAATGCGGGAAGGTCTACAAGAGCACCTGAAGGGAAGAAATCCCGAAATAAGCTTTGCGCAATCCGCATACATAGTCGATCTGCGAAAAATGTTTACTTCAGAACTCGGAGCTCTGAATTCAATCATTTACCTATATGATAAGGTTAGAATGATAAGTATGCCAATAAGGGATCAGATTCTAGTACTATCTGCTGATAACGATGGAAATCTGGATGAACTTTTGACAAAGTTAAAGGAACGAGTCAAAGAAGTCGAACCTGAATTGGAATTACGTAAAGTTTCCGTTCAAATTAGTAAGGAAAAACAAGATATGCTCAAAAATTTGGTTGAGTCAGGAATTTCCGAGGATATGATCGCTGATCAACTTGATCTAGAAGTAGAAACGGTAAAGGCCTTCATTCATGAATCCTCAAAGTCATCCTGAACTCTCAAAGAAGAGAATATCTTAGCTAATTCTTATACAATGTTTTATGCACATTACTGTTCCTATGATGCAATATGTTCAGAGTCACTAATAAGTTGCAGGTAATTTTGGCAAAGGATTTTGATGATTATAGCTAACAATACAAATCACAATTCATACTATTCAACGAATACATATACTAAGCCTTTTTTACTTAAGGTGAATGATAAAGGATTTTAAATTTTTAATAATTTTTCGGAATCTTCTTCTAGGGTTATATTTAATATCTCTTAAATGGAGCAAATAATACTATGTAAAAGTGATCCCTTCTAAGATAGGAATGTCACTATCAATAATACTTCTAATATTTACGGTATCAGTCAACGACAATTGGTTGGGAAAGCTCAGTGCCGAGTCGGTAATTTCTGATCTTAAAAGTAATAAGACACAGGAATCAGAAGTATTGACGTATTATCCATATGGCCACAAAGATAGAAGCTTGAGAGTAGCTTCTGAATTGACTAGGGAGATTGAAGATATCACTCAAACTTGTGCTGTGAGAGTAACAACCATACCTGAAATGCTTGCAATTTGTGATAGGTTTTTTGAATCATATACAGTACTTGTGATATCTTTCTACACAAAAAATGAACCAGCTATAAGTCGAATTGTCAGTCCATTCTCTCTTCATACCCCCTCTGAGGATTTGGCAACAAAGAATGATTCACAGATAGGTAACGTATCTAAGAACATTCATGGGGGCGAAGATATGACAAAACAATTGGTAACGCTTTGGAGTGCATGTGCTGATAAGGGAGCGTCCAAATGCACTGACATTGCTGGAAAATTTGTTACGTCTATGAATTCACTGTTGATCGATCGAGCTGAAGATATTAAAGAAATAATGACTGAAGAAAACCAGATGCGGCAGTCAATGACGCGAGGCGTTTCTTTGCATTTTTGAAACGCTGTGTAAAAAGATGATTGAAAATTATGATTTCAAGCCAGAGAGGAATCTAGTGGTGCTGAGGAGGCATTATTTCTTACTTTATCGTCAACATTGCTTTTAGTGGGATTACTTCTTCCAGTTCAGATATTGATTGGTAAAGTTCAAGATATTTCTGTCCTTTCGGCGTAACAAAATATAGATTAGTGTCATCTTCCAGATCAGTTAGACCGCAGCGAGTAAGAAGCGGCTCATAGTGTTTAAGTTTCATATACGAAATATCCGCAATCTCTACTATGTGTGACTTTGAAGCACCGGCAGAACCTCTCGAATTAATAGAACTTAGGATATTTGCGATTATATCAGTTCGGCAGCGAAGTTTCAAATCTTCTATAATATGCTTCTACCCGATATAAAATAATGGCTTGCTAAGTATTGATTAATCGCGCTACAATTGCACATCTCTTCATTTTTAAGTTTGAGAAAGCCCTGAGATTTAGGACGGCTGAGGAGGCCCTACCCATTGTGAAGAATTAGTCACGTCATCAATCATGTTTTCGAGATGTCTTAATTTTTGTAGCTCTGGCACAATGGCAGTTCCTAGGTAATCAAATACTGACTTAAAAGTTCCATTAATGCTTACTGTAGTTTCAACTGTAGGCTGATCAGTAATTTCTACCTGGTCATATCTATCTTCAAGGTCAAAGTAGCTTGAATTAGAGATTTGTTTTACAAGCTCGTTAACTTTATCTGGCGGAATGCTTGATTTACGTTCCCCAATTATGTTCACATGTTCATATCCTCTATACAGTACATTTCCATTTCCATTAATCTCTATGTAATAAACTGGACAAAGTCCCCGACACGGACCTCTCGACATAGTGATATTGACGGTATTAAAATCAGTACCTGATTGATTTATTCTAGGAAGAGCGGTGCCATTAACCATATCATTATTTTGACCACTTGCTGCGTTACCAATAATATCTAGAAATAATAGTCCAGATACAAAAATGATTAGTGACAAAATCGATAGTAATTTTGCATTACCCATTTCTGTCATTAGGACTTTTCATGTCTTACATGTTAATATGCTTTGTAGAACCAGGCCGCATAAATCGGTGGATAAGGCAGTTTTTGCGCATGAAGGATACATATTTCACTCACTCTTCTCAAGCCAAGGCTCAGGGAAAGGCAGTTTAGTTTTGGTAGTAATTTTAAGAAATATGCCTATTCTATTTCTGAAATATCTGCGATCTATTCAAAACCTCAAAACCTCAAGCTCGCTGAGAAATCTCCTATTCAGAATAAAAACACAATGACTGCCAGCGCATGTTGATTAGATGTAATGTAGTCATAGCAATCAGAGGGTAGGGGTAGATCTATATCTCATCTAAAATGCAAGCAAAAATGAGAGCCTAAAATATCAATGTTACATACCACATATATCAGGATAGATGGGACATTAAGATCTTGGAGAAATATGGGAAAATCCTTAACTACTATTGCAGACAGACATTCTTTTATGGCTGACACTATTCATATAGGATTCAACAGTATCCGGATTGTTTTATTCACTTCTGCCCATGTTAGCCACTAGCCAACTAAAGTGAAGAGAATTTGGAAATTTTAAACAATAAGGAGTTCATTGTGTTACTTACGGTAATGATATCATTTACCTTGGAGGAACGTTAATGGACTATATGCTTGCTGCTGCTGTTGCTGCGCTTACTAACATTGGATTGCTAGGAGCCGTTATTTTCACTTATGTACAGAATTTAAGGTTACTGAAGACCTATTTTACTATAGGTCTAGTTCTTGTCGCATCATTATTCATTATTCAAAATATTGTGATTGTTATTTTCTGGTTCAATTTGTATCTTGCAGGACCTTCAATTAAGAACATAGTGGATGCGGCGGCTCCTTATCTATTCTTCATCAACTTGGCTCAAACATGTGCTCTTGCTCTCTTGTTATGGATTACCAGAAGATAAGAGTTTAACAAAAGATTTCATGTCCGGTTAAAGTTACCTTTAATCGTATTTATGTCCTATGAATCGTAATATGTGTATTGCTAACTAAATACTTGAGTAACCTGCACTTAAAATCTACCAATCAACAAAAGTTAAATAAAATAAAAAAACCTCGTAAATAATGAAGGCAGCAATTTTCGAAGGGCCCTGGATTGGATAATTTAAAAGGTAGATGAAAAAGTTGAATTGAACCATTCCTTTGCTATCAGTATATCCTCTTGAGTCAAATTATGACTGGATTTTATCCACCTAAGAGATATCTTAGCTCTATATTTTTCAAGGAGTAGAAATAATCGTTTGGCTTCCTGTTGAGTTACTATAGGATCGTACGTACCCTCACACAGGATAATCTGTTTGCTTGAGAGATCGGGGATGGTCTCAGGTTCAAGGGGAACCATTACTCTAAAAAGTATTGCTCCACAGAGGACTTCCGGTCGCAGCAGAAACATGCTCGCTCCAATATTTGCTCCATTTGAAAAACCTATGGCAATTGTTTGACTCAAATCAAAACCATAGATTCGTGACGCATTATTCACAAAATCAGCCAATTCGTTAGTTCTATAATTCAAGTCCTCTAAATCAAAAACACCCTCTGCGAGTCTTCGGAAAAACCTTGGCATTCCATTTTCTAACACTTTTCCGCGTGGACTTAATATTGCACTACCAGGAGAAATCATCTTTCCTATTGAAATAAGGTCCTCTTCATTACCTCCCGTCCCATGTAGAAGCAGCAATACCTTTGATTTGCCTTGTCTATCCTTTCTTGAGTGGACAGCAGGGACGAATCGATGTATGAACCCCAAGTTTCCATTGCCGTTACTATTATTCAAACTGGTCACCCGTAGACAACATATAACACCACTAACTTCATCATAGAGACTACAACATTAATTCTTTTTTCTTTTTTCTTTCCCTGAAAGTGTAATGCTGGTTAACAATGGAGTATACAAATCTTTTTGAATCAGTTTGTACTTCATTAGTAACATTAAGCAAGTTCTAGCTTCCAAGGCTATCATTTTTTCATGAATTGCAAATCCTAGAAATCAAGAATCACGCTTTAAAAAAATGAGGATAATTATTGACTATGCATCTGTAGCATGTGCTCCTTCAGCTCTTGCTCAGAATTTAGGACTACTCCGCAAGCACCACATTTGTGTTCAGACATGATGTAAGTGTGTCCTCATAGGATATAAGAATTGGCTCAATGGACAAATTAGATAATTCTAGAAATAGAACTTGATTATTCAGGTACTTTGTGTGATAAAAGAAAAAAATATTGTTATGACAGCTTAATTTGCTGCTGATACTATGATTGGCTCCGACTCTTCTGACTTTTCAAGCTCCGGCTCGACTTCTAGCTCTTCACTGATTTCGTTCTTGTTCTTGTATCTAATCTTACTTGGTATTTCGAACTCGAAACACATTGTACTCTACTATGTCTTTATTTTATTTACGTATTTCTCATATTACAGTTTTAATTTGCTGGATTTGCAGTAAAATGGTTTTTAGTCATAGTTAATCCTATTAATTAACTCTATCTCGTTGCTTCATGAGGCTCCTTTGCTTTCAAAATATTCGTTAAACTCATCATTGAACGTGCAGTAAATGTATTTATCTTTAAGATACCCATATTCTGATTAGATGGCATTATTAAAGTGTGATAGCATATGCTGGATATCAACTAAATACAATTATAAGTAAATCATTTGCTTTGTAATGCTGGTTGAACACCCTTAGGTTACTGGCGTATTTTCTTGTACTATTTACCATTGTTGCAATTTTAGTTTCAAAATCTAATGTATCTGCGCAGCCGAAAACCGGCATTGAAATTTTAAGAATAGTACTCAATGTTCAAGTTGGCGGCGGGAATACTACTCAAACTAAAGATCAGTTCAACCCTCCAGTGATCAATATTACTAGAAATGAAACTTTGAAGTGGATTAATCCAACGGGAGGCAGTCCTTATCCCCATACAGTTACGCTTGTGGCTAAAAATAGCAGTATGCCGATTCCCAATATGACAATAGCTTTCGATAACAAGAGCACGCCGCAAGGCATCATCAATAATATCAGACATGCACTTTCAAATCAAAGCATGAACCCATCCAAGGATACTGATTTGTTTCTCAATGCTTCTGTAATTAATTCTACTGCGGGAGAGCCAATTTTCCTTAACCCACTTTCTAATTTTGACCATAACGGCGCAGAATACACAATTAACGGCACTGAGAAGTATGTAAATTCAGGACTGCTATGGAATTGGGTAAAGGAAATTCCCAAAAACTATCCAAAGAGTTTTACTGTAAGATTTCCTGTCGAAGGAACTTATGAATTTATGTGTTTGTTCCATCCAGATACAAAGGTAGTAGTCAATGTTAAACCCGCGACCGTCATGGGCATTACTTTACCATAGATCCCATCCTTGAGACAGGATGTTATAAAATGTGGTAGTCCATGATTTATTTATAAAATCAATCACAGCTATGAACCAATTAGATATTGAAAGAAGTAATCTTGTCTCTAACTGCTTATATGGAACGCTGGTAATATTTTGTCTGCCAATTGCCTTCTCGCTGCTTCTAAATTTGAACTCAATAAATTGATAAACAGTTGGTTGCCCGGAGTCTCAATGCAAATTATTTGACCATTATCAGTAACTAATCTATCATATAGCTATACACTACTATATTATTAATTCGTATTCTGAATTCGCTCTCCAGTCAGTAACCCATTAATAATTTATTATATATCATAACTCTTGCATGCGTCGTATACACGCGTTGAACCAATTATGACAGGCAAAGGCTACCATGTGGGATTTCAACAATGTCTTGGCCTCGTCGTATAATGTAGGAAAATTGAGATGATAATCATATCTAGCATCTATAGTTATTAAAGTGTAATTCGTAAAGAATACGGTGCTTGTTTGACTGGCTACCTCTTTTGTACTGATTGAGTGCAAGCAATCATTCGTTGAGTCTCTGGTTTCAAAGTTGGGGAAAATGGAAGGTGTACAGTACGTTCATAGGATATTTGGAGGATCGTACGACATACTTTTGAAGATTAATGCAAAGGACAAACAAGAACTCAAAAATCGAGTAGAAGATATCATGAGTTTGGGTCATGTGGGCTTAACTACTAGTTTAATAGTATTATGATCTCGGAAAAATAATAAAAGTAGGATCATTTTAATTTGCTTCAAGCTCTTTGATCCTTTCTGTTACACCTTTGGTCTCTTTTTCTAAGTCATCTTTGTATTCTTTTAGCAATGCGACACGTTCTTCCTTGGTAAGGAAACTTCTTACCTTCTGAAAATCTGTACCACAAGTTCCAGATCCGCAATATCCATATCCCAAACTATCCATATCACCTCCTTTTTTTCTATCATATCGTGTATCCGATATATGACACTCGGATGTATTTATATATATCGTATGTCCAATACGATTATGGACAGAAATGGCGCGGACTATTGTTGTGATATGAGAGGTCTATTGGGATTTCTAATCCTGTTTTTGCTCTCTAAAGAATCAATGCATGGTCAGAAGCTTGCTGACGAAATTTCAAAGAGGAAAGGCGAGAAACCAAGTCCAGGAACAATTTATCCTGCGCTTAAGAGTCTTCGCGAGATGGGATTTATTTCTGAAGAAAAAGAAGGAAAAACAATAGTTTATAATTTGACAGATAGAGGGAAGATAGCTCTGAAGAACGCTAAGAGAAGATTTGCAAGAACATTTCTTGGAATTTTCCCTTGATAAGCCTGCGAACAACACATCTATTAGTCTTATCTGCAAATTTTCGTAATAGCGTTCTCTTCTCTCTTCATCTCTTTACTTCCTAGCCGTACACTTCTTCAAGTGTTCTTGGCTTGCCATCTTTGAAAATATCTTTAGGAAAATATTTCATAGAAAAGGCAGACATCTGTTCCAAAATCGGCTCTAATGCCATTCCCTTCTCAGTCATTTCATATTCTATTCTAACGGGGGATTCGTCGTAAACCTTTCGTTTTATTAAACCATCCTTTTCCATCTCTTTCAACCTCAATGAGAGAGTCTTTGCATTAATTTTCTCTATTGATTCTAGTAACTTGTTAAATCGCGTTTGATTCAAGTATATCATATTGCGTAGAATTAATACGGTAAATTTTTTACCCATAATTTGGAACGTATTATTAATCGGACAACGAATCGTATTTTTTTCCATAAATGCACCAATTTCTTCCCTCAACATCTTCTGATGACCCCGATAATTGAATAGACGAGTACCAATTAATATAGTTACTTTTGTTTATCTAGTTATGGGATCTTGATATGAAAACAGTAAGTGTAACTACGAATCATATACTCATTAGCTATATGCATTGATATTAAAATAGAAATCATAATGATCCGGATAATAATTATGAAACTGGTCGCAAGGCAAAATTTATGCTCTTATCTTGCGTATGTCATTAGAGTTTTTGAGATGTCAATTATAGCATCAATGTCATCCTCTATAGAGGAACGATTGTAATTCAAAATTATATGTCCAACTCCTAACTTTTCGAGTCTTTTAATATTATTTCCTACTTGGCTAATGGTTCCTGTAAAATCAGAAACATTCTCTGCTTCACTTCTTAACTCAGTGACGTTAGGATATATTATTACAATAATTTCAAAATCATTTATATTTCTACGAGCTTTGACAACTTCTCGTTTTAAGAGGTCTAATGTTACTTCGAGTTGACGCAAATTACTGCGTACTACTCCTATCCATCCATTCGCGTATTTAACCATCCGTGAAAACGTATTTGAACTTGATCCGCCCAAGTACAATGGAAGTTCGGGTTTATGTATCGGTTTAGGTCCAATTTTTGAAAGT
This sequence comes from Nitrososphaeraceae archaeon, assembly GCA_036558405.1. GTDB lineage: Archaea > Thermoproteota > Nitrososphaeria > Nitrososphaerales > Nitrososphaeraceae > TA-21. The sequence continues at coordinate 17,642 of DATBFR010000028.1, forward strand.
GGGACAGTATAGAACTGCCCGTAAAACTCGACAGTCGGCTCTGACCAAATTAGCTTGAGCAAGCGGATAAATTCATCAGCTCTCATCCCCTTTTGTTCGAAAGGAATATTCGAAGCTATGTACTCATCCTTAGACCATCCGATCCCGAGGCCTGCAAATGCCCTTCCGCCCGATAATACATCTAAGGTTGCAAATCTTCGGGCCAATATTACAGGATTATGAAAGAACATGTCTATCACCGAAGTCCCCAGAAAAATTTTCTTAGTAATTGCTGCTACAAAAGTGAGAAGCTCCAAGGGTTCCAAAACGTTCTGCCAATCTTCAGGAAAACTTCCATTTGGTGTTGTAGGATGTGGAGTCAGAGGGGAAGTGGGCCACAATAGTCTCTCCAATACCCACAATGAATCAAAGCCAGACTTATCAGCAGCTTCGGCAAGGTACCTCACATTCTCTGGTGTTGCATGCTTTCCTGTTTGGGGTAATCTAATCCCTACTTTCATGATGATCCCACTTCCAATTTCTGATACATAATATTCTTTACTGTGGTCCTTAAATGATGTTGCTGCGTTCTAGTATAAAGAAAATTTATTCACCGATCAGCTGTAGTATGATATTGCGATTTCTTGATCTTGTGTCTAATTCCAAGAATACCAATTGTTGCCAAGTCCCAAGACTCATTTTACCATCCACAACCGGAACTGTTAAACTGGGCCCAATCAAAGATGCTCGCACGTGAGAATGACCATTGCCGTCATGCCAGGTGTTATCATGTTTATATTGAATACCTTTTGGCGCTACTCTTGACAGCATTTCTGGAAAGTCGTATACTAGCCCTGGTTCATATTCAATAGTTGTTACTGCTGCAGTAGATCCCGAAACAAAAACGGTAACAATCCCATTTTCTATATTACTTTCCTCAATAGCCGCCGATACCTGCTCTGTTATGTTAATAATATCCGTTTCCCCTTTTGATCGTACTTGGATTATCTTTGTCGCAACTGTCATATACTAAAATCTACTTACTTTCGCCTTTTAAATTTCATGTTTTAAGTAAATTATATCTTCGCCTAGCTTCAGAATTGATTCAGCATTACAAAAAATTACAAACAATGAGTACTGATTTGCGTTCAAGGGACCATTGAATAATGAATATAAAACAAGAAAGGTAACTATTTTTGGTGAGAATAGATTATCAATGTCTTGGATAAAGATGGCATAGTAGATTATTATGGAAGGATAATGGCACCTTTGGAGGCAAACAGGTATTTTGAATTGTTATTTGACAAAATCTTATGGGAAAATGATAAGGCGATCATATTTGGTAAGCATATTGTTACAAAAAGGAAAGTTGCCTGGTATGGTGATTCTGAATATTTATACACCTATTCTAATTCTACAAAGCGAGCATTAGCCTGGACAAGGGAACTTTTGAGCCTGAAGCAAATGACTGAAAACCTTACTGGTGCGACCTACAATTCTTGTTTGCTGAATCTATATCACAATGGTGACGAAGGAATTGCTTGGCATAGTGATGATGAAGAATCATTAGGTACGAACAACAACATAGCGTCATTGAGCTTTGGTGCAGAACGTAAATTCTTATTCAGGCATAAGTTAAGTAAAGAAACCGTTTCAATTTTGCTTGAACATGGAAGTCTGCTTGTCATGCGAGGGCGTACACAAACGAATTGGTTGCATAGCTTGCCAAAGTCGAAAATGATATCAGAACCCAGAATAAACCTAACGTTTCGGACCATATTCTGCTAGATCTATAGGTTAATAGGCACTGGAATTTCACCTGGAGAATACCATAGTAATACATTGGTTTATTTAAGGAAAATGGTTATTATAATTGAGAAGCAAGAAATAGATGTCTGGCAGATTCAAGAGAGATTTCGGACTCAGCGTGCGAATGGTTCTGAGTTTC